>CAZCCV010000014.1:0-56432 GCA_964497515.1 uncultured bacterium
CTTATCGAATAGGAAACAGGGAACCTGTTAGATCAATCTTAATGGTTGGCCGGGAAAACCTCGGCCAACCCAGAGATGATGGATAACTGATCCCAAGGAGTAACGATGCGTAAGGACAAGGTAAGGATTCGGCTGAAGGCGTTCGACCACAGAATACTCGATCAATCGGCCGAAAGAATAGTCGACACAGTTAAGCGAACCGGTGCAAAAATCTCCGGTCCAGTACTGCTGCCGACGGAAAAAGACATTTACTGCGTCAACCGCGGGCCGAATATCGACAAGGAGTCGATGGAGCATTTCGAGGTAAGGACTCACAAACGATTGATCGACATACTCAATCCGGGTCCAAAGACTATCGATGCCCTGATGCGACTCGACCTGCCGAGCGGTGTGGACATAGAGATCAAGCTGTAGGGTACAGGGATAAGTGAAGGCTGGCGTCACGTAAGCAGGTGACTAACCCGCCCTAAGCCCCGAGACCCTTGGGAGTTTCTAATGCTGAGAGCGATTTTAGGTAAGAAGCTGGGAATGACCCAGATATTTGATGAATCCGGACGGCTGATACCCGTTACCGTGATTCACGCGACGCCGATGGTAGTCACCCAGAAGAAGACTGTCGCCACCGATGGTTACGATGGTGTGCAGGTTGGGTTTGACGAAGTCGCGGAGAACCGAGTAACCAAGCCGGTGCTTGGCCACCTGAAGAAGGCCGGTGTAAAGCCGATGCGCCATCTGCGCGAGCTGCCGATAAGCAGTGTTGACGACATGGAGGTCGGACGCGAGATCAAGGCCGAGGAAGTACTATCGGATGGCGACACTGTTGCCGTCACGGGCACATCCAAAGGCAAAGGCTTCGCTGGAGTTATCAAGCGATGGCATTTCCGTGGTGCAGTTATGACCCACGGTTCTATGGTTCACAGAAAGCCACAGTCCGGTGGGGCAACCGACCCTGCAAGAGTGTTTAAGGGCAGAAAGCGGCCTGGTCGGATGGGTGGAGATACAGTAACTGTTCGACGACTTACTGTGTTCCGAGTGGACGCAGAGCGCAATCTGGTGCTGATCAAAGGTGCTGTACCTGGCGCTAACGGTGGAATCGTCGAAATTAAGAAGATGGAGAAGGGGGATTAGGATGCCTACAGTCACCCTTGTATCGAAGAGCGGTGAGCAGGTTGGCAGTCTCGATCTGAGCCGGGAAGTGTTCGATGTCGAGCCTAACGTCACCCTGATGCACCAGGCAGTAACTGAGGAACTGGCAAACCTGCGCAGCGGAACTGCAGATACTAAGACTCGCGGCGAGGTAAGAGGCGGAGGCAGGAAGCCGTACCGGCAGAAAGGCACCGGCAGAGCGAGAGCAGGAAGCATTCGGTCACCGTTGTGGCCGGGAGGCGGCACTGTTTGGGGTCCGCAGACGCGCAGTTACGAGCAGAATATGCCTAAGAAGATGCGGAAAGCGGCGTTTAGAAGCGCGCTGTCGACAAAGGTGAAAGATGGAGCGGTCGTTGTGGTTGATGATCTTTCCGTTGACGAAGGCAAAACCAAGAAGTTTGTCGAGATACTGACTAATTTGGAAGTTACGGGCAAGGTGCTGGTAGTGGTTTCCGAGATTAGCGACGAGCTGGTCTTGGCTGCGCGAAATGTTCCGAATGTATGGCTGAGAGTCGCTCCGGCAATTAGTGTGTCGGAAGTACTCGACAGCAACCGGATGATAATGACCAAAGCCGCCGCACAGAAGCTGGAGGAGGCATTCGCAAAGTGAGAGATCCTTACGAGATAGTGCGGCGTCCGATCGTGACTGAAAAGAGCATGGACGGCGTTGCCGAAGGAAAGTATACATTCGAGGTTGCGCCTGATTCGAACAAGATCGAGATTGGGCAAGCAATCGCCAAGTTATTCAAAGTCAATGTAGTGAAGGTCAATACCATCACTGTGAAAGGCAAGAAGAAGAGAGTGGGGCGACATCCGGAAGGTAAGACGCCCGACATCAAGAAGGCGATTGTTACGGTCGCTCCCGGTGAGAGGATTAAAGAGATCGTTGATAGTATGTAGGATGAGCGGTGAACCTGGCGCTAAGGGTGGTGTAGCTCCGAGCGCGCAAAGGTATCACGCCTCTCCTGTGGTATAAGCCAGGAGGATTTTCCAGTGGCATTGAAACAGTTTAAGCCCACTTCCCCAGGGCGACGCTACGTCACGGTGTCGACCTTTGAGGAAGTGACGAAGAAGGAGCCGGAGAAGTCGCTCGTTAAGCCGCTGAAAAGGTCCGGGGGACGGAACTTTCAGGGGAAGATAACGATGAGGCACGTCGGCGGTGGCCATAAGAGGGCGTACAGAATTATCGACTTCAAGCGCGATAAGGCTGGGGTTCCGGGAAAGGTCAGCGCTATTGAGTACGATCCGAACCGATCGGCTCGCATTGCCCTCGTTGTCTATGCAGATGGCGAGAAGCGTTATATTTTGGCTCCTCTTGGACTCAAGGTCGGAGACCAGATTGTTGCTTCGACGGAAGCTGATATCAGACCGGGCAACTCGCTTCCGCTTGCGAATATCCCGGTAGGTACGATGGTTCACAACATCGAACTTACTCCGGGCAAAGGTGGACAGCTTGCAAGAAGCGCCGGCAGCGGTGCGCAGCTTATGGCTAAGGAAGGCAAATACGCTACCCTTAGACTGCCGTCTGGCGAGATGAGAAACGTGCTGTTGACCTGCAAGGCCACCATTGGCCAGGTAGGGAACCCTGAGCACGAGAATATTACGCTCGGTAAAGCTGGACGCTCCAGATGGCTTGGAATCAAGCCTGGGGTCCGCGGAGTGGTTATGAACGCGAGAGACCATCCACACGGTGGCGGTGAGGGTAAATCACCTATCGGACGCAAGACTCCGATGTCCCCGTGGGGTAAGCCCGCACTGGGACAGAAGACTCGAAAGAAGAAGCTTTCCGACAAGTTGATTGTGAGAAGACGGAAGTAGGAGGATTAACTGGTGACGCGATCGCTAAAGAAAGGCCCATACGCAGAGCCAAAGCTCCTTGAGAAGATCGATCAGATGAACGCCAAGGGCGAGAAGAAGATCATCAAGACGTGGTCGAGGAGATCGACGATCTTCCCGTCTATGATCGGTCATACGATAGCCGTACACGATGGCCGCAAGCATGTTCCGGTGTTCGTGACTGAGAATATGGTGGGTCACAAACTCGGCGAGTTTGCTGTGACACGGCTGTATCGAGGCCACGGCAATCGTGCTGAGAGATCGTCTGGTCTGAAGTAGGCCGCGAGGAGATTGGACATGGAAGCTACAGTCGCGAAAGTACGCGATTTTACTAGAAGACAATTGCAGGGGGAACGTGTGTGGCGCGTCGGTGTGACGCTGTCGGAAGATAGTGCCAAGGTCACTTTGCATACGCCGGACAAACCGGAAAGGCTGACCAGCTCTCGCAGCAAGAATCGTGAGGCAGTTGCCGAGCGATTGACGAAGGAGCTGAAAAACCATTTCGGGCGAGACATCGCTGTTGAGGTTGTGCAGGCACCTACCGCTGTCGCTAGCTTCATTCGTATCTCTCCGAGAAAGTGTAGATTTGTGGTGGATGTCATCCGCGGCAAATCGGTAGAAGATGCGCTGGCTATTTTGCAGTTTGTCCCGAACTCTGCTGCAAAGACTGTCCACAAGCTGATTAGAAGCGCTGTGGCCAATGCAGAGAACAACCATCGAATGGACGGCGACCTGCTAGAGGTCATGCATGTCCACGTTGATGAAGGACCGACTCTAAAGCGCATCAGCCAGAGAGCTCAGGGACGTGCTTACCATATTCTGAAGCGAACCAGCCACATCACGGTGGGACTGGCTGAGAGCGAGA
This sequence comes from uncultured bacterium, assembly GCA_964497515.1. Classification (GTDB taxonomy): domain Bacteria; phylum Armatimonadota; class UBA5829; order UBA5829; family DTLH01; genus CAZCCV01. The sequence goes on from CAZCCV010000014.1 coordinate 3,848, forward strand.
AGCTCGCAGCGAAGCCTAAGGCTGGACGTAGCAAGAGTGTGGCTCGAACGGTCACCAAGACCACTCGTCGCACTGGCACTCGGACAGAAGGCAGCAAGAAACCGAGAAGCACTGAAGCAGCCTCGCCAGCGGCAACTGCCGCTAAAGGTGAGCAGCCGAAGCCGACTCGGCGTCAGCGCAAAGGAGGAGAGTAATTGGGGCAGAAAGTTCACCCAATAGGGTTTAGAATTGGCGTGATCCGCGACTGGGAAAGCCGGTGGTACGCTACTAAGGAGATGCCAGCTCTGATTGCCGAGGACGCTGCTATTCGTAGTTATATCCGAAAACGGCTGTCGCAGGCTGCAATCTCTCGAGTTGAGATAGAGCGTTCACCTGGTAGAGTGAAGTTAGTCATTCATACGGCAAAGCCCGGCCTCATTATTGGTCGCGGTGGACGCGGCGTTGATGAGCTTAGAGACGAAATCACGAAGCTCACCAAGGGCAAGCAGGTCCATATCGCTGTCGAGGAAGTAAGGCAGCCAGAGACCGATGCTCAGTTGGTTGCGGAGTCTATCGCTCAGCAGATCGAAAAGCGTATTGCCTATAAGAGAGCTATGAAGCAGTCGATCACCCGCACTATTCGAATGGGTGCCAAGGGGATCAAAATCCGAATGGCTGGACGCTTGGGCGGCGCCGAAATGGCTCGAGTAGAGGTTGATAGAGCTGGGAAGATTCCGCTGCAGACGCTGCGTGCGGATATCGACTATGGGTTCGCTGAAGCAAAAACCACCTATGGCCATATCGGAATAAAGGTGTGGATCTACAAGGGCGAGATTCTTCCGGGACAACGCAGAGCTGAACCGACTGAAGAAGAACTGATGGAGATACGTCGCAGACAGATCAGGGAGCGCGGAGAGAGAAGACGCCCGAGAGGTGACGGAAGCTACGGCGCACGATCTGGCGGCGGCCGCGGTGGTCGCAGCGGCGGCCGTAGCGGTGGCCGCAGCGGTGGCGAGCAGAGAGGAGGCGGCCGCTAGTGTTGATGCCAAAGAAGGTGAAGCATCGCAAGGTGCACAGGGGCTCAAGAGCTGGAAAAGCGAGCTCCGGTAACAAGATCGATTTTGGCGAATACGGACTTCAGGCGATCGAAAGTTGCTGGCTTACTGCCAACCAGATCGAAGCTGCCAGAATCGCAATGACAAGACATATCCGCAGAGGCGGTCAGATATGGATCCGAGTATTCCCGGATAAGCCGGTTACTAAGAAGCCGGCTGAAACTAGGATGGGAAGCGGAAAAGGCGCTCCAGAAGTCTGGGTTGCCGTAGTCAAACCAGGCAGGATGCTTTTTGAGATGTCGGGAGTAGATGAAGCCCTCGCTAAGGAAGCTATGAGACTTGCTTCTCATAAGCTGCCGATTAAGACGAGGTTTGTGACTAGGAAAGAGCAGAGTGAGATAAGTGAAGCGGTCGGAATTCAAGCGGCAGATGCGGCAGAGCTCGAGTAGAGAGCTGGAAAACCTGCTGAGAGAAGAACGGAAGAATCTGTTCGGACTCCGTCAGCAGATTGCAATGAAACAGATCAGCAACCCGCTCGCGGTTCGTGAGTCACGAAAGCGAATTGCCCGCCTACTGACTGCTATTCGCGAGCGCGAGCTTAATGAGGCTGGAGAACAGGCTAAGTAATGAGCGAGAGAACAGCAAGAAAAGTCCGAACAGGGCAGGTCATAAGCGACAAGATGGACAAAACCGTCGTGGTAGCTGTCAGAACTTTGGTGAAGCACCCGCTCTACGGAAAGATTATGCGCCGAACTACTAAGTTCAAGGCTCACGACGAAGAGAACACAGCGGGACAGGGAGACGTTGTCGAGATCACTGAGACAAGACCGTTCTCCCGTGAGAAGCGTTGGCGTGTATCGAAGATAGTAGAAAAAGCCAAGTAGTGGGCGCGGGCAGCGAGCTGATGGATTTCAGGCTGTGCTTTGCTTCTGTAATCCTTTGGCTGTGGGTCCGCGACCGATGAGAGGTTATTTAGAATGATACAACTGTATTCCCGGATGCGATCGGCGGATAATTCTGGTGCAAAAGAGATCATGTGCATTAGAGTTATGAAAGGCTCCGCGAGCCGTTATGCGGGTGTTGGCGATATATTTGTCGGCACAGTGAAATCGGCACTTCCTAATGCTACCGTGAAGAAGGGTGAAATCGTCAGATGTGTTGTGGTTCGAACTAAGAACCCCGTTCATCGCGCCGATGGCACGATTCTGAGATTCGATGAGAATGCGGCCGTCGTTATTAATAACGCAAACGAGCCGCGTGGCACGAGGATATTTGGGCCGGTTGCTCGTGAGCTCCGTGAAAGTGGCTTTATGCGGATTATTTCGCTTGCTCCGGAGGTCTTGTAGAGGCAGCGGTGTGGTCTTCGGTGACTAGGCACTTGGCGTGCATTGCCGACGAAAACCAGTTGTGCTGCGGAGATAAAGACAATGAAGAAGAATTACAAACCAAAGTATGAGGGCAAGTTCCGTCTGAAAAAGGACGATGAGGTCGTTGTGCTGTCGGGTCGTTACGATGACAAGGGCAAGCGAGCTAAGATCATCGAGACCATTCCTCATGAGGGAAAGGTTATAGTCGATGGTGTGAATATCGCTGTTCGTCATCACAGGCCGCAGCGTGCAACTCGCGCTACTCCAAAGTCGCAGACAGGTCTTATTCAGATGCCTGCGCCTATGAGCGCGTCAAAAGTTATGCTCGTATGCCCAAAGTGCAGCAAGCCGACCCGGATTTCTTCCGGACAGACATCGGACGGCAAGAGAAGCCGCCGCTGCCTCAAGTGCCACGAGCTCATTGATGTATGAGGAGACGCTTCCAATGTCTGCACGATTGAAAGAACAATATAAAGCGGAAGTCGTTCCCCAGATGATGAAGGCCTTCGAGTACCGGAATATTATGATGGTGCCCAGGGTTACAAAGATCGTCGTGAATATGGGGGTTGGGACTGCCATCCAGGATGCAAAACAGTTGGATGCAGCAGTTAACGACATGGCTATCATAACCGGCCAGAGACCTGTTGTTACTAAGGCGAAGAAGTCGATATCGAACTTTAAGCTCAGGGCTGGAATGCGCGTAGGCTGCAAGGTAACCCTGCGTGGAGATAAAATGTGGGAGTTCCTGGACAGGCTCGCCAATATTACTCTCCCTCGCGTACGTGACTTTGGCGGACTTAGCCCAAGCTCGTTCGATGGAAGAGGGAATTTTGCGATGGGGCTCAAAGAGCAGCTTGTCTTCCCTGAAATCGACTACGATAAGGTAGACAGAACCCGCGGAATGGATATCATTATCACTACGACGGCGAAGACCGACGAAGAGGCCAGGTCGCTGCTTCGCGCACTGGGAATGCCGTTTAGAGAATCGTAGGAATCGAGGCTAGCGAGTAGGCACACGATGAAAGATTACGCAATCGACGCAATTCGGAATGTGGCTTTGGTAGGGCACAGCGGTTCAGGAAAGACGTCCCTGACAGAAGCTCTGCTCCTTACTGCCGGTGCTATTGACAGGCTCGGCAAGGTTGATGACGGGTCCGCTACTACTGATTACGATCCGGATGAGATTAAGCGCAAGACAAGTATCAATACCGCTATTGCTCCGATGGAGTGGAGTGGGAAGAAGATCAACCTGCTTGATACCCCGGGTTACCCTGACTTTGTTGGTGATGTCATTGGCGCAATCCGGGTTGTCGAAGGCTGCGTTATCGCGGTCGACGCGGTTGGTGGCGTCGAGGTCGGTACTGAAACCGGCTGGGATGCAGCTTCTGCTAGTGGTATCGCCAAGTCGATCTTTGTTAACAAGATGGAGCGCGAGAACGCTGACTTCTATCGCGTGCTCGAACAACTGCGTGAAGTATTTGGACGCAACGTTGTGCCTATCCAGCTTCCTATAGGATCGCAGGATTCGTTCACTGGGCTAGTTGATATAGTCGGAATGAAAGCCTATCAGTGGCAGGGCAACAAACCCGTCGAGGGAGAGATTCCTGCGGATATGGCTGACCGCGTTGCCGAGCACCGCGAAGCTCTCATCGAAGTAGTTGCTGAAGGCGATGACGACCTGACGATGAAGTATCTGGACGGCGAAACGCTCACTGAGGCCGAGATTATCGGTGGCTTGGAGAGCGGAATCCGCGAGGGCAGCATTGTTCCTGTGCTGTGCGGCTCCGGTATGAAGCAGATCGGACTTACGACGCTGCTCGATTTCATCGTTAAGTCAATGCCGTCTCCAGCTTCAGTAAGCGAAGTGACGGGCAAGTCTCCGAGTGGTGAGGATGAGACCAGAGTTGCTGATGGGCCGACCTCTGCATTGGTCTTTAAGACTGTAGCAGACCCGTATGTCGGGAAACTGACTTATTTTAGAGTCTATTCGGGAACGTTCAAGTCCGACTCCAGTATTTTCAACTCTTCGAAGAGTCGTGATGAGCGAGTCGGTCAGGTATACTTCATACGTGGCAAGCACCAGGATGCGACAAACGAAGTTCGCGCTGGAGACATTGGCGCTGTAGCGAAGCTGGCTGAGACCGTCACAGGTGATACCCTGTGTGACAAGGCAAAGCCGATTGTATTCTCGCCGATTGACTTCCCTGCGCCGGTGTATTCGCTCGCTATCCGCGCGAAAACCAAGGCTGATGAGGACAAACTAGGACCTGCACTCGGCAAGCTGGCCGATGAAGATCCTACGTTTAAGACTCGCCGCGATGCCGAGATTGGCCAGACGTTGATATCTGGACTTGGTGATACACAGCTCGACATTGTGACCGATCGTCTGAAGAGGAAGTTCGGAGTTGAGGTCGAGGTCGAGACACCGAAGGTGGCGTATCGCGAGACAATCACACAGAAGGCAGAGGCTCAGGGGCGACACAAGAAGCAGACAGGTGGCCGCGGACAGTTCGGAGACTGCAGGATCAGGCTCGAACCTCAGCCGAGAGGCGAAGGCTATCTGTATGTGGATGCTATCGTCGGCGGCAGTATTCCGAGACAGTTCATTCCGTCGGTTGACAAGGGCATACAGGAAGCTCTCGGTCGAGGCATACTGGCTGGCAACCCTGTAGTCGATGTTAAGGCCACTGTTTACGATGGCTCTTTCCACAACGTTGACTCTTCTGATATGGCGTTTCAGTTGGCTGGTATCCTGGCGTTTCAGGAGGCGGCTGCCAAAGCTAACCCGGTCATACTGGAGCCGGTTGCAGCGGTGGAGATCGTTGTCCCCGAAGGTTATATGGGTGACGTAATCGGCGACTTGAACACCAAGCGTGGCCGAGTGATGGGTATGGAGCCGATCGGTGGCGGCAAGCAGAGGATTAAGGCGACAGCACCAGAGAGCGAGATGCTGAGATATGCTATAGATCTGCGATCGCTTGCTCGTGGTCGAGGAACGTTTAAGGCAGAGTTTTCTCACTACGAGGAAGTTCCTGCGCACGTCGCGCAGCAGATTATTGAGCAAGCTAAGAAAGCCAAGGAGGAGTAATTGGCAAAGCAGGCTTTGATAGAAAAACAGAAGCGCACTCCGAAGTTTAAGGTGCGCCGGTATAACAGATGCAGCATCTGTGGCAGGCCGAGGGGTTATATAAGAGACTTCGGACTGTGCAGGATATGCTTCAGAGAGATGTCACACAAAGGGTTGATTCCGGGAGTTACCAAGTCTAGCTGGTAGCCAGGATAAGAGTTTGTGCTTGACGGGACGACGTCGGGAATGATAAAATTAATCTTTGTGTGGCGCCTGTCCCGTGGGAGGATTTAATAGGTATGAGTGTTACGGATCCCGTGGCTGACCTCCTCACCCGAATTCGCAATGCGAACTCGGCGAATCACGATTCTGTGGAGGCGCCCGCTTCGAAGCTCAGTCTTGAAGTTACGAAGATTCTTCAGGCTGAAGGCTTCATAAAAGGATACGAAATGGTGAAGAACGCGAAGTTCCCAACCATGAAGATCCATTTGAAATTCGGGCAGAAGAGGGAGAAGGTCATTACCAACCTCAAGCGCGTAAGCAAACCTGGGCTTCGGGTTTATTCGAAGCGCCACGATGTGCCGCGTGTCTTGAGAGGGCTGGGAATAGCCGTTATCAGCACGTCCCAGGGCGTGATGACCGACAGAGAGGCCAGACGCCGTGGAATCGGTGGAGAGGTGCTCTGCTACGTCTGGTAGTGTCGGAGGTAATGGATGTCGAGAATTGGTAGGTTACCGATCGCTGTACCGGCTGGAGTCGATGTAACGACGGATAACCAGTGCATTAAAGTGAAGGGGTCCAAGGGCGAATTGTCCTTGAATGTGCACCCGGATATAAGTGTGCGTGTAGAAGATGGTCAGATCTTTGTCGAAAGACCGTCGGACGACAATACGCACCGTTCGCTGCACGGTCTGAGCCGAAGCCTGATCGCCAATATGGTCGAAGGTGTGTCTAAAGGTTACGAGCGCATCCTCGAGATCAAAGGCGTGGGGTTTAGAGCCCAGTTGGACGGAGCGAACCTTGTACTGAACGTCGGCTATTCGCATCCGGTGGAGATTGTGCCGAGGCCAGGTATCTCGTTTGAGGTCGGTCAGGAAGTCAATACCAGACAGCCGATTGTTACGGTGCGTGGAATCGATAAACAAGTTGTTGGCCAGCAGACGGCTGAGATACGTCGGGTAAGACCGCCGGAGCCTTACAAGGGCAAAGGTATTCGTTACCAGGGTGAATACGTAAGACGCAAGGCCGGTAAGCAGGGCAAGGCAGGAGGCAAGTAGTGAGTTTAGAGTGAGGAGTCGCGAGTTACGAGTAGGGGCGGCGAGAGTAGACCCTAACTTATCACTCATCACTCATCACTCATCACTTGGAGAAAGCGTATGGACAAAAGAGAGGCGCTTAGGCAAAGGCGCCACAGAAGAGTTAGGAAGACGGTTATTGGCACCGCTGAGCGGCCGAGACTTAATGTCTACCGCAGCCTGGCTAATATCTATGCTCAGATCATCGACGATGGTGAGGCTGTGACTTTGGCTTCAGCATCTACGATCGACCCTGAGGTTAAGGGTCGGATCAAATCTGGCGGCAATATTGAGTCCAGCAAGGTAGTCGGTGAGGTTATTGCCAAAAGGGCTATCGAAAAGGGTGTGAAGAAAGTGGTCTTCGATCGTGGCGGTTATCAGTACCACGGCCGTGTACAGTCGGTTGCGGATGCTGCCCGTGAAGCCGGGTTGGAGTTTTAGGGAGGACGTATGCCTAGAATTATTACGGATACGCTGGATCTTACCGAGCAAGTCATTCGGACTAACAAAGTCCAGAAGACTCACAAGGGCGGCCGAACGCTCTCGTGGAGTGTGCTCGTTGCAGTCGGCGACAAAGCTGGGCACGTCGGAGTGGGCCTTGGTAAGGCTCGCGCCATCCCGGACGCCATACGCAAGAGCATTGAAGATGCGAAAAAGAATATGATAACAGTCCCGCTGGTTGCAGATACAATTCCGCACGAAATCGAACTCCGTCTGGGAGCTTCGAGAGTACTGCTGAAGCCTGCATCTCCAGGAACCGGGGTTGTTGCTGGTGGAGCTATGAGGCCGATCCTTGAGCTCGCCGGCGTTAGAGACGTGCTTGCGAAATCGCACGGATCAGGAAATGCCGTTAACGCTGCGAGGGCGACGATTGAGGCGCTAAAACAGCTCAAGATAGCGGCAGAGGTTAGTGCGCTCAGAGGAAAGAGCGTAGAAGAGATGGTTCCGTGGCTTTCCAAAATTGAGGCTGCAATTGAGCCTGAAGCCACTGTGCAGGAAGAGGCTGTAGAAGAGGCCGGGGAGACGACGGCTGCGGCCGAATAGTAGACTCTTGGAGTCACGGAGCGTGCGAGGAATTATCCAATGATTAAGATTACTCTCAAACGGAGTGTGATCGGATTCGATAAAACACAGAAGAAGACCGTTAAATCGCTCGGACTTGGGCGCGTCGGTTCATCCGTCGTGCAGGAAGAGTCCGATGCAATCAACGGTATGATACGCAAGGTACGTCATCTGCTCGCAGTCGAGAAGCTGCAGGAGCCTGTGGAGGGTAGCGAATAATGAGATTACACGACCTCAGGCCGACGGTCCCCACCAAGGATCGCAAGCGCGTAGGCCGCGGCATCGGTACGGGACAGGGAAAAACCGCCGGTAAGGGCCACAAGGGCCAGAAGGCGCGCAATACGGTTAGATTGGGCTTGGAAGGCGGACAGACGCCGCTGCATCGAAGGCTGCCACAGCTTAGAGGGTTCAGAAACAGGTTCCAGAAGGTGTATTCCATCGTGAACCTTGATGATATCGAGAAGTTCGACGTTGGCACGGAGATCACTCCCGATCTGCTTATGGATAGTGGTATCGTGAAGAAGCTGCAGGACGGTCTCAAGGTTCTCGGCGACGGTGAGATCACAAAAGCGTTCACTGTCCGTGCGCATAAGTTCAGCAAGAGTGCTGAAGAAAAGATTAAAGCCGCGGGCGGAAGTACGGAGGTACTCTCGTAAAATGCTAGCATCTATTTTGGCTGCGTTTCGAGTGCCGGAACTGAAGAAGCGGATTGAGTTCGTCTTTCTTATGTTCTTCGTTTACGTTATCGGGCTGCATATTCCGGTTGGCGTGAGTGGAAAGGCGCTGGAAGCTCTCACGGAGAAGGGTGGCCTTATGGGGCTGCTCGACGCCTTCACAGGAGGCGCATTTAAGAAGTTTACGATATTCGCGCTGGGGATTATCCCTTATATTAACGCCTCGATTATTATGCAGCTTCTGACTATAGCGGTCCCGCAGTTCGAGCAGCTTGCCAAGGAGGGTGAGCCCGGCCAGAAGAAGATCAGGCTTTATACCCGATGGATGACTGGGGTGCTGTCGATTGTACAGGCTTTTGGTATGGCTGTGTGGCTGAACAGAGGCGGCGCAGGCATCCAGGGGATTCAGTGGGTGCAGGTGGTTGTCACACTTGCTGCCGGAACTGCGTTCCTTATGTGGCTTGGCGAAATGATCACCGACAAGGGTATCGGTAACGGTGTATCCCTGATCATTTTTGCGGGTATTATGGCGAGCCTGCCGGTTCAGATGGCGACAGTATATGAAGAAGTCAAGGGTGGCTCGATCCAGTGGTGGAACGTGTTCGGACTCTTGGTTGTATTCATCCTTACTGTTATGGCGATTGTTGCTATGACACAGGCTCAACGGAAGATACCTATCCAACACGTAAAACGTGTCGTCGGAAACAAGATGTACGGCGGACAGAGCTCGTTCCTGCCACTGAAGGTGAACTCGGCTGGTGTTATTCCGATCATCTTTGCTGTGTCACTAATGTATCTGCCTTCTACTGTCGCTCAGTTCTTACCGGCGACGGAAGGCGGGATTGCGGGATTCGTAAGGCAAGTGGCTATGTGGTTTAACCCTGGGGAGAACTGGTTCGGTTCGTTGTTTTACGGTGGGCTTGTAATATTCTTCACCTATTTCTATACGGCTGTTACGTTTAACGTGCCGGAGGTTGCTGATAACCTCAAGAAGTGGGGGAGCTTCATCCCCGGAATCAGACCTGGAAAGCCGACGATGGAATATCTGGATAAAGTGCTTACCAGACTCACTCTGGCTGGTGCCATATTCTTGGCGCTCGTAGCGCTAGCACAGTACTACTTGCCGGTGTGGGTAGGAGTCCGGAGCTTTACGCTGCTCGGTGGAACATCGCTACTGATTGTCGTTGGTGTTGCGCTGGAGACTATGCAGGCCATTGAGGCGCAGTTGCTTATGCGCCACTATGAAGGGTTTATTAAGTAAGATTGCACGACTGAGTGAGCTGCAATCGCTGATGAATGATTACGGTTCACTCAGATGGTTCTACTATTGGGGGAGCAGGATTGCGAATTGTTCTGTTCGGACCGCCTGGGGCCGGGAAGGGCACCCAGGCGGGTCTTCTGAGTAAGAAATTTGGTATGGGGCACGTGTCGACGGGTGATGTCCTTCGCGAAGCTGTCGCAAAGGGTACAGACGTCGGTCTGAAGGCCAAGGGTTATATGGATCAGGGCGAATTGGTTCCAGACGAAGTGGTTATCGAAATCGCCAGACAGAAGCTTGCGATGATCGGTGTAACCGGGTTCCTTCTGGATGGGTTTCCGCGCACGGTAGCGCAGGCTGAGGCGCTTGATGTTGCTCTTGCTGATCTTAGGATGCCGCTTGACGCAGTGGTAAGCCTGGAAGTTGCAGATGACGAACTGGTTCGAAGACTGTCGAGTAGGAGAGTCTGCGCCAAGTGCAGCAAGCCGGCGATTGTGGAATCTGGAAACGCTGAGCAGGGGGCAACTTGTGAAGCCTGCGGAGGAGAGCTGATTCAGCGATCTGATGACCAGCCCGACGCGATTCGCAATAGACTGCAGGTTTATGCTGCTCAGACTCAGCCGCTGGTAGACTACTATCGTGAGCGTGGGCTACTGAAGGGCATCGACGCAGTCGGCTCAGTAGAAGATGTGTTTGCGAGAATTGTGAAAGCGTTGTCGGATGATTAAAATCAAATCTGGCGAGGAAATCGAGAGGATGAGGGCTGCTGGCCAGGCTGTGGCACGAGCGCTTGAATCTATCGCAAAATCGATTGTCCCGGGTGTCACTCGGACGAAAGATATAGATAACCTCGCTCAGGTGCTTCTGACCAAAGAGAACGCGATACCATCGTTCAAGGGTTATAGAGGCTATCCGGCAAACGCGTGTGTTTCAGTTAATGAAGAGGTCGTCCACGGGATTCCCGGGGATCGTGTGATCCAGGATGGGGATATTGTGGGTGTAGACCTCGGAGCTATTGTGAATGGCTGGCACGGTGATTCCGCGCTGACTATTGCTGTCGGTAACGTCTCGAAAGAGGCTGCGCGGCTGCTTAAGGTCACGAGGGAAGCACTGTTTGAGGGGATTGCCCAGGCCAGAGCCGGAAACCGGCTAAGTGATATTGGGCATGCTATCCAGTCGTATGCGGAGAAGCTCGGCTACTCCGTAGTGCGTGATCTGGTAGGGCACGGAATAGGTTCGCAGATGCACGAAGAGCCACAGGTGCCAAACTTCGGTGTTCCGGGGAGAGGTCCTGTGCTCAAGGCGGGTATGACGTTAGCGATCGAACCGATGGTTAACGTTGGTACGTACCAGGTCGAGAGCCTTGCAGACAAGTGGACGGTGGTTACAGCCGATCGCAAGCTGTCTGCGCATTTCGAGCATACGGTGGCTATTACTGACGGTGAACCAGACATTCTCACTCTTAGGAGTGATGAAGAAGTGAGGCAGTAGACGTAGTGTCCAACAAAGAGAAAGCGATTGAGGTTGAAGGCGTCGTAAAGGAGACTCTGCCGAACGCAGTGTTTCGGATAGAGCTGCCGCAGGGGCATACTGTGCTCGCTCACGTTTCAGGTAAGATCAGAATGCACTTCATTAAGATTCTGCCTGGTGATCGAGTCCTTGTGTCACTGTCACCTTACGATCTCTCTCGCGGTAGAATCATATACAGATATAAGTGACGTGCTGCGCTGAAAGTCGAAGTGATAAGCCCTGCTATTGTGGGGCAGTTACACTATCGGTTGCGGTGCTATGCTGCTCACTTCAGGAGAATGAAATTGAAGGTACGAGCTTCAGTTAAGAAAATGTGCGACAAGTGCAAGGTCATCAGGCGCGAAGGCGTCGTGCGTGTGATCTGCAAACAGTATCCTAAGCATAAGCAGAGGCAGGGTTAGGAGCAGGTCCCAGGAACTGGACTCAAACTCCGGGTTTTGGAGATTGAGTGTTGCTCTGGGGGCTTCCAGATGGAGGTAGGCGAGACTTGGCAAGAATTGCGGGAGTTGATCTCCCGAGAGACAAGCGTATCGAATATGGCCTGACATACATATTTGGTATCGGGCTAACATCGAGCAGAAAGATACTCGAAGCCGCGAACGTATCTGCGGATACCCGTGTGCGCGACCTCACCGAGGGTGAGATCGCCAAGCTGAGAGAGGTCATTGAGCGTGAGTATCAGGTGGAAGGAGACCTCCGACGGCAGTTGTCGATGAATATCCGCCGGCTTATGGAGATCGGTAGTTACCGTGGTCTTCGCCACCGCCGTGGATTGCCCGTTCGTGGGCAACGCACAAGTACCAACGCTCGCACGAGGAAAGGCCCGAGACGCGCAGTTGGCGTCAGAAGGAAGAAAGGCAAATAGAGCGTAAGGCCCCAGCGATTAGTGTCGCTCGCACAAATGTCGGTCGTTTATTAAAGCTACCGAGCTGCGCGAGTCACTTTTGCAATAAGGGCTTTTCACTCTGACAGGGGGATTCAGGCTTGGCTAGAAAAGGCACAACTTCAAGAGTACGGCCGAAGGAAAAGAAGAATATTGCTCAGGGCGTTGCTCATATCCGGAGCACGTTCAACAATACGATCGTTTCAATAACCGATGCGAACGGCAATGCACTATCGTGGGCTAGCGCCGGAACAGTCGGTTTTAAGGGATCCAGGAAGGGTACCCCGTTTGCGGCCCAGATGGCAGCGGAAGCTGCTGCTCGACGCGCTATGGAGCACGGGCTGAAGCGGGTTGATGTATACGTAAAGGGACCTGGTGCTGGTCGTGAGACCGCTATCCGCTCGCTACAGGCTGTTGGGGTCGATGTGACTATGATCAAGGATGTCACTCCGATTCCGCATAACGGATGCAGACCGCCTAAGCGGCGCCGGGTTTAACGCTCCAAGGAGAAGATATAGAATATGGCAACTCAAGGAACGCCCGTTTGCAGGCTGTGCAGACGCGAGGGTGGGAAGCTCTATCTTAAGGGTGATAAGTGCTTCTCCCGAAAGTGTCTGGTCGAGAGGCGGCCAACACCGCCGGGTCAGCACGGGCAGGGGCGGCAGCGAAAGCTCTCTGACTACGCGATCCAGCTTCGCGAAAAACAGAAGATGCGCCGTATCTACGGCGTTAGGGAGCGGCAGTTCAGGAACTACATGCAGGAAGCTATCCGAAGCAGAGGAGTTACCGGTGAAGTGCTACTTCAGTTGCTCGAAATGCGACTGGATAATGTGGTATACCGACTGGGACTCGCAGTTTCGAGAGATCAGGCGCGACAGTTCGTTAACCACGGACACGTGCTTGTTAATGGCAAGCGAGTCGATATTGCATCGTACATCGTAAGACCGGGTGAGGTAATCGATGTTGTGGAAGCTTCACGAAAGATGCCGCCGCTCGCGGCAGCTGTCGAAAGCTCCGGTGGTAGGGGAATTTCTGCTTGGCTGAAGTTCGATGTAAATCAGATGAGAGGCACCGTTGTCTCGGCGCCAGTGCGCGACGAAATCGATACAGACGTGCAGGAGTCTCTTATTGTTGAGTTCTACTCGAGATAGGCAGGGTGCACTGACTATGGAGATGGTAACGCCACGTATTGAAACGCTGGAGGAGAACGAGACTTACGGCAAGTTCGTTATAGAGCCTCAGGAGCGCGGATTCGGTAACACAATCGGTAATGCGCTGCGCCGTGTTATGCTTTCGTCGATACCTGGTGCAGCTATAACCTCGATTCAGATCGATGGTGTGCTGCACGAATTCTCGACGATCCCTGGCGTCAAAGAAGATACTACAGACCTTATTCTGAACTTGAGAGAGGTCAATATAAAGCTGCATCACGATGGTGCAGGGGCATTTGAGCCGAGGACTATCGAGATCGACGTTCACGGCCCCGGCGATGTCACTGGTGCTGACATTAAGTGTCCACCGGAGATTGAGATTGCTAATCCGGAGGTGCATATTGCTACTCTGGACGACGAGACTGCGCATCTGCGGATGGAGATGACTGTCGAGGTCGGTACGGGGTATGTGCCACCAGACAAGCAGGAGCGTGTAAAGCAAGTTATCGGACTGATTCCGGTTGGAGCTATGTTTACTCCGGTTCGAAAAGTAAGCTATACAGTAGAGCCGACCCGAGTTGGGCATCGGACTGACTACGACAGGCTTATGATCGAAGTCTGGACAAATGGTACTATCTCGCCGAGCGACGCCATTAGCGACGCTGCGAAAATTATGGACAATTATCTCAGGATGTTCTTCGATTTCTCGACCAGCCAGCGGCTAGGTCTACTGGACTTTGGTCCGGAGGTCGAGCCAGCCGGAACACAGGCACCTGATGCAAGAATTGAGGAATTGGACTTCTCAGTTCGAACGTACAACTGCCTGAAGAAGGCCAATATTCTGACAATTGGTGAGCTGGTTCAATACAGCGAGACCGACTTGATGAATATTCGCAATTTCGGAAAGAAGTCCCTGAGCGAAGTGCTCGAGAAACTGGAGATGCTTGGTCTGACCCTCAGGAACGCCAAAGAGAGCGGCCCAACAATCTCGATTGTGACTGATACCGATGGCGATGATGAGATCGGCGGAGGTTTCGAAGAATAGCTGCTGTGCTGCGGGCTGGTGCCCGACACAGCTACCTGGATGAAGAGGTAGGTTAATCTGTAATGCGACATAGAGTAGCTGGGAGGAAATTCGGTCTGCCTACTGATCAGAGGCTCGCGCTTCTGAGAGGTCTGGTTCGAAGCCTCATCGAGCACGAAAAGATAGAGACTACCGAAACGCGGGCTAAGGAAGTGCGGGTAATCGCTGAGAAAGTGATTACTACTGCCAGGGATAATTCCCTGCACGCGCGCAGGCAGACTCGTAAGATTCTAAACGACGAGACACTAGTAAAAAAGCTCTTCGATCAGATCGCGCCGAAGTTCTCCGATCGTCCGGGAGGCTATACCCGAATGACCAAGATCGGTTATAGGCGCGGAGACGCTGCTCCGATGGTCAAACTGGAGCTGGCTGTCGAAGAGTAGTATCGGCCGGGATCTAGGCCCTATTGTCAGGAGCTATGCGAAACATCAAGGTGGTCGTCGAATACGATGGAACGGACTACTTTGGATTTCAAAGAATACCTGGCAGACGCACTATTCAAGGCGAACTGGAGTGGGCACTTACCAGGCTCACAAAACAGCCGGTGAAGGTGTCGGGGGCGGGGAGAACTGATGCAGGAGTCCACGCCCGAGGACAGGTTGTGAGCTTTAATACTGAAGGGACGATTCCGACAGAGAAGATCCCTGTCGCGATGAACTCGATCCTTCAGAGAGATATTGTGGTCAGGGATGCTGCAGAGATGCCGGCGGAGTTTCACGCCAGGTACTCTGCAAAATCCAGGACATACGAGTATTTTGTGCTGAACGACAGCGTTCCGTCTGCTATGTTCGGAAGGTACAGTTGGTATGTGCCTTACAAACTGGACGTAGACAGAATGACGGAGGCAGCAGGGTTCTTGATAGGGGAACACGACTTTACATCGTTCTCGGCGGTCGATATGGATACGCCGGGGCGGGTGAGGAACGTTGCTGAACTGTCGATCCGTCGGTGTGAAGAGATGGTGGTCTTCACCCTGAAAGCAAATGCGTTCCTTCGGGGTATGGTGAGGATTATTGTCGGAACACTGGTCGATGTTGGGCAGGGCAAGCTCAACCCGGCGGATGTTAGAGAGATTCTGGATGCGAAGGACCGGCGGCTGGCCGGCAAGACAGCACCACCTCAGGGGTTGGTGCTGATGGAGGTAACGTATTAGATGAAAACATATCAGGCTAAGCCGCTGCAGATAGAGCGAAAATGGTATGTGGTAGATGCTGCCGATAAGCCGGTTGGCAGGCTCGCTTCCCAGGTCGCTAAGATCCTGCGCGGGAAGCACAAAGCCATTTATACGCCGAACGTTGATACAGGGGACTTTGTCATCATTATCAATGCCGCTAAGATGAAGCTTACCGGTAACAACAAATCGGAAGAACCGGTTTACTGGCATACGATGTATCCGGGTGGGTTACGAAGTGTTACACGCGGGAAGATGCTTTCGGATCGCCCTGCACGCGTTGCTCAGCGTGCAATTAAGGGAATGCTTCCGCATAACAAACTCGGTGCACAGATGTTTCGCAAGCTGAAAGTGTATGCTGGATCAGAGCATCCGCACGAGGCACAGCAGCCTGTCAAGCTGGAGATTCAGTAGGAGGATTAGTCTTTGGAGCAGACCGCAAAATACTACGCTACGGGTCATAGAAAGAACGCCACTGCTAAGGTGTGGCTGACCCCCGGCGAAGGCAAGATTACTATCAATGGTCGCCAGATGTCTGAGTATTTGGGCCGCAAGACCCTTGAAATGCTGATTATGCAGCCGTTCGAAGCTGTTGGCGCTGTCGGCAAATACGATGTCGAAGCCCATTGCCTCGGTGGCGGGATCACTGGCCAGGCCGGTGCTGTGCGTCACGGCATTTCTAAGGCGCTGACGTTTGTCGCTGACGATATGCGAACTCCGCTTCGCAGACAGGGATTCCTTACTCGCGATCCCCGCGTCAAAGAGCGCAAAAAGTACGGACGCAAGGGAGCAAGAAGGGGCTTCCAGTTCTCGAAGCGCTAAGATCGGAATCTGTTGCCAACTGCACTGCTTTCTTCAGAGCAGCTTGGCGTTGTTATAGCTTATCAGCCCGGTGCTGCAACTGCGCGCCGGGCTGTTAGCGTCTCTGTTCTGTTGGCAGCTCTACTGAATGTGCAAACGCCCTTGACGACACCTCATCTTAACGTTACAATGAGCCCATTGTATGCTATGCAGGAACTGGCTCCGCAATTGTAACGTCTCTAAAGAGGTAACTGCTTTTCCGATAATCCATAATGGGAGCAGTTGACCTCCCTAATTTAGTTGCTTCGGGGGATTTTGTTGACGAAAGCACTGTTTTGCGCAATTGCGCTTTTTGGCTTCGCAGCATTTGCTGTGGCCGATGATGTTATCACTCTTAATCTGGAGACTCCTGGTCTTACTGCATCTGCAGAGCAACCCGGACGTATAGTGACGACTGTCGCGACATCTACCGCAAAGCCGGCACCCAAAGCCGCTCCGGACAGATCTGGCGTCAATCGCCCGGTTGCGCGCGTAGGTATTGTAACTGCAAGTAAGTGTTCTATTTATGCGAAACAGAGCACAAAGTCTCGTGTCTATTCCTCTTGTCTAAAAGACGTGTCCCTCGCCGTTATCAAGCAGACCAAAGATTGGTATGGCGTTATGATGGTTGATGGGAGCACTGGCTGGGTTCAAGCGAGCAAGGTCACTCTTCTCGATTGCACCACTGTTCTAAACACGACATCGGCAAATCGCGGCACGGGGCTGTCGCGAGGAGATTACGACGCCCGCACGGATGGCAACAGCCCAATTGTGCAGACTGCTCTGCGGTATATGGGTGTGCCTTATGTGTGGGGTGGTAACAACCCCAGCAGTGGATTAGACTGTTCAGCGTTTGTCCGCACTGTATACTCTCAGCACGGAATCAGCCTTCCAAGAACAGCCCGAGAGCAGGCGTTGGTTGGCACTCCGGTTTCAGGAAAAGACGCTAAGCCCGGTGACAGACTGTACTTCCAGTGCAAGTACAACTATATCGATCATTGCGGCATCTATTTGGGTAATGGCTATTTTGTGCACTCGTCCGTCTCTCGAAACGGCGTTGCAGTAGACAGTGTGGATAGTGGCTTCTACGCAAAATCTCTCGTGTTCATAATGCGCTGATTTGTATTTTGCAGGAGAGAGAGAACTAAATCGCTGTTCGGTGCGTAATAGTCATAGCATGTGGGATGGCAAGCCTTTCTTTCTGGATGCAGATTTTGCCAGTCCAGAGCGAAAGAATGACTAACTGAACAGTCTCCTGAGAAGAACCCCGTGGGCAATGCTTCGCTCACGGGGTTCACTCGTATTAACCGCATGTTCTTCTATTTCAGTTGCAGCACTAAGGCTATTGCTTTGCCTGTTGCGGCTCCACTTGCAGAGTGTAGTTTCCTACTTCCGTGTTTCCACGCCAGTATTCCAGATTGAAGTCGGTAATGTTCATCCAGCCGTACCGAACGGTTTCGCCGGAAGTCACCCGGAAGAACAGTGTGCCATTCGATGTCCACGTGAAAATCACGCTGTAAGGGTTCTCGTCGAGTGCCCACACACCACTGGCATCTGTCTTGCTGACGATGGAAGGTTTTTCCGGGATGGTGGCGTTTGCATACCCTTGTCCAATCGATCTGAAGAGCTCGACCTTAGCATTGGGGATGGGCTTGCCAGATTCATCGACTATCAGAAATCTCTGGCTTGCAGGAACGTCTACCAAGAAAGTCCCGAAGAAGCCTCTGCGGACTCCAAGGTCTCGGTTAAACGAGGCGGCAGTGTGCTGACCCCAGAATCTGTAACCGCTGTCCCATTTTACCTTGTCCATACCGATGTTCTCGTCGTGAGCATAGTTGCCGGAGAACATCATTATATCCCTAAATTCCCGTGGAGGATCGTAAGCCATGCCCGGAACGGCTTTGTTTTTTTCTTTAGAAATCGGCAGCAGATAGTAGTCTGGCTGGCCGAGCTGATGACCTAGTTCGTGGAAGAGTGGCCATTCCGGACCGAAAACCCATTGAGGTCGCGCCTCGTAGAAGTTCAGTCCGTTTTCATTCTTCTTGAGCAAGTCGTTAGTAAAGCCCCACACACCATCGCAGCCCCCATCAACGTTATCCGAAGGTGCGTGTGTGCCTCCCGGATCCTCATAGGTGTTCGGAAGGATAACAATTTTATCTATCCTTACCCGCACTTTAATGCCTTCAGGGGCAGCGGGGAATATATCGTCACGGAACGTCCGGTTCATCTCACGCACTTGAAACTGTGCCCAGTCTTCCCAACTGTAGCTGTCCATGCCGCTTTTGATCGTGTCGAACCAGTCGTATACGCTTTGCTGCACGAAGAAATGGAAAGACATGGCGTTAATCTGATCCACAACGAAGTTGTTCTTCTTCGTAATCTCTTGGATGATGCCTGCTCTATCGACTTCAAAAGAGACGTAGTGGTCGCCTTCCTGCCAGATCCATTCGATTTCGAAGGTAGCCTCGGCGTTCGGTGCAAGTGGTTCGGCCATTCCACTTCTTAGGTCCTTCCCGTCGATCAGCCAGTGCCAATCGTAAGCGGGAGCTGTCACTGATCCTTTGTTCTTAACGTGAGCGGTGAATCTCACAGTCTCACCAGGGAGTGGCCATTTCTGCACCGACGGATTTAACACTTTGGCGTGTGCTGGCCCCTGGCTTCCATCTGGCCCTTCGTTGAAGTCGAAGTATTCAACTTTGGTTCCAGGATACTTAGGGTTTCGTTCGATAAAGGTTACCGTAAGATCTGGTAGGTTGGGTTTAGGTGTTTTCATGTCTGGTATTGGTGCGCCGAGCACTACGCTGGATATCAGCATAGCTGCTGCTGCTGTAATGACGCATTTGAGCATTTGTCTCGTTCCTTTCGTCTGTTGTTATATTGAAAGGAGCCATACATGCCTTCGGCAATTGCGTGCGGTTAACCTTCTGCGATTGCTGCACACGCCTTGACATCGGCCAAAGGCCGAGCCATAATGAGGTTAGTACGGTGCCTGATTGGTGGTGTGTTATCTAATTCAGGCTTCTCATCACCGGACAGGGACTCCGTCAGGAGGCGTATTATGAGAATCGGACTTATCATTGTCTTAGTGCTGCTTCTTTGTTCGCTTCAGGTCGGATTTGCCAATAGCCACAACCCTGGCCTGATTTCTTACACTGAACCGCAGACTGTTCCAACGGAATGGCTCTCACCGGATGGACTCCCGGAACCCATTCACGAAGTCCCCCATTACTTCGGACCTCTAATCATCAAGGAGTGCAGTCCGCCTAAGTGTTATCCATCAATGCGACCAGCTTCCACAATTGGTAGAGTTGCCGTTGTTGTTCACTCAGCAATATACAACGACATATCTGAATCTCTTCACGACTACCAAAGGGATCTTCTGGGTGCAGGATTTATGCCAGTAGTTTATCAGTTTACAAACGGCACGCCAGAAGAATTGCGGGCGTACTTGGCACAACTTTACAATAGTCCTGAGGGGCTTGTGGGTGCGATTCTTATAGGCAATATTCCTTATATCATTTATGAGATGATGCAAGAAAATGGGTATGTTAGCTTTCCGTGCGACATATTCTATATGGATCTCGATGGTGAGTGGCTAGATACACTCACGGATGGTAGTGTAAAGCCAAATAATGGTAAATACGATACCCGTAGTGGCAACTTGGATCTCGAGATATGGGTAGGGCGAATCTGGACTCACAACTTGACGGAACTGGGTGCAGAGACGGATCTTATTAACAGCTATTTGGGGCGAACCAGAAATTATAGACAGGGGATAAATGTCACAAACGCGCAAGCCCTTGTCTATATTGATGACGACTGGGCCGATATGCTTGACGATGACATTAACGCAGTGAAAATGGTTTTCTCAGAAGAATCCATTGAAGGTGTGAACCATCCCGAACTAACGAATGCTGAAGATTATCAAAGAAGGCTGAAGGTAAGTACCAGGTGGTATCATGTCAGGTCTCACGGGGAGTCTCGCTGTAACGGATTCTACCAAAACCGGAAACAGAACTTCGTTTATGTTTGCAACTCTGACTACCGAAGAATCAATCCTCGTGTTTCCTTCTACTCGCTATTTGGGTGTGCTGGGTGCAAATACACGACGAGTGACTATTTGGCTGGAACCATTGCCTTCA
Organism: uncultured bacterium; assembly: GCA_964497515.1. Lineage (GTDB taxonomy): Bacteria > Armatimonadota > UBA5829 > UBA5829 > DTLH01 > CAZCCV01. Next base: position 24,406 of record CAZCCV010000014.1, read on the forward strand.
ACAGCCGGACTCCGGGGCTGTTTGTTATAGGCAGCACCAAGAGAGGTGGAATGTGGAATGATATCCACTTTTACACTGCTTTGAGCGAGGGGCACTGCCTTGGCGAATCATTCAGGATATGGTTCAATACTGTTCAGTATTATGAAAATGCGCCGCGTTGGTGGTATGGGATGACTATGGTGGGAGATCCCACACTACACCCTAACCCTGCCAGTTTCACGCCTTACTACACACTGACTGCGGGTGCAAATCCAAAAGACGGTGGACTTGTAACACCTCGGGCTGGAACTGTGGAAGTCTACCCGTCAGGTCTTACTGTGCCTGTTTCGGCGGAGGACAAGCCAGGATACTACTTTGTCAGATGGGAAGGGCCTGTGGAAGATCCATATTCTGCGGAGACTAGAGTGACGATTACATCGAACATTCATCTGGTGGCTCACTTCACCGAAAGGACTCTAAACCAGGTTAAGGCGTTACCAGTAGGCACACATACAACTATCATCAACAGGCCAGTCAGTATGAGCGAACCCGACAATTACTTCATTGAAGAACCTGACAGATCGTGCGGCCTACGCTTTTACGCACCACTTCACAGTTTGCATCCTGGTATGTTGGCACTAGCTGGTGGAATAATGTGTGAAGACCCAGAGACGGGTGAACGCTATATACACGCAGACCGTGCTCGACGAGTTGGCTGGTGCACTCCTATAGCTCCAATAGCAATGACGTGTCGATCATTAGGTGGCGAGGACTGGAAATGCGACAGCGCAGGTGGTGTGGGTCAGGTTGGTGTAACTGGTGGTCGTGGAGCGAACAACATGGGGATGCTGGTAACTATATGCGGCAGAGTGAGCGACCTTCACGAATACAATCGTACGTTCTACATTTCTGATGGTTCCACTAAGGATCGTATCAGGGTGAGTATGCCGTTTAGACTCTTTCCGATGCCCAAGAATAATCAGTTCGTCAGTGTAACCGGTGCGGTAACTTGCGAGAAAGTTGGCGACAAAGTCGTGCCGTTGATTCTGTCGGGCGAAGCAGCAATTGCAAGATAGTCACTTTTTGGGGTCGGTGTCTTCCGCCGACCCCTGAACCTCTCTAATCTGAGATTCGTCGTTCCCGATTTCTTTCGTGATGGCTGTACACGCCTTGACTTGGGTCAATGGCCGAGCCATAATGAGAATAATACGGTGCCTGATTGGTGGTGTGTTATCTTGTTCACGCTTCTCATCACCGGACAGGGACTCCCTCAGGAGGCGTTGTTTGAGAATTGGATCTATAGTCGTTCTTGCAGTGCTGCTTCTTTGTTCGCTTCAGGTTGGATTTGCCAATAGCCACATCCCTGGCCTGATTCCTTACACTGGATCGCAGCCAGTGCCAACACAATGGATGTCACCAGAGAGGACCGCGAAACCTGTTCACGAAGTCCCTCAGTATTTCGGACCTCTTATTATGACGGATTGCAGCCCGCCTCAAGTTATTCACGGAATGCATCCGTCCCCTGCACTTGCTGCAAATGGTAGAGTTGCAATTGTAGTCCACGCTTCTGTCTTCGGCAGCGTGATGAGCTCTATTAACCTATTTGCAATGGATCTTCAGGCTGTCGGATTCTCGACTACTATCTACAGGTTTACGGGAGGCACACCTGAAGCGCTGCGTGAGTATCTTGCGGGGCTCTACCGTAGCCCCGAAGGACTTAAGGGCGCTATATTTGTTGGCGATATTCCATATGTAATATATGAGCTAATGCAGGACTGGGATGGTCCAGGGGGCGCACCGGCCGAGTACGACGACTTTCCGTGTGATCTATTCTATATGGATCTGGATGGCGAATGGCTCGACACACTCTCAGAAGGTAGTGTAAAGCCAAATAACGGCAAATACGATACCCGCAGTGGCAACCTTGATCTCGAGATTTGGGTAGGGCGTATACGAACCCATAACATGAGTGACATTGGTTCAGAAGCAGCCCTTACCAATAGCTATTTTGCCAGAAATAGAGCCTATCGAGCCGGAACCAGCACGACTGATTTGCAGGCTGTTGTCTACGATGATGACGACTGGCGCGATATGCTCGGTGGTGACCTCCGCGCGGTAAAACGTGTCTTCCCCGCAAACTCGGTTGTTGGTGTCAATGACCCTGATGAGACAACTGCTGCAGATTTCAAGAATAGACTGCCAGTCAGCACGAGATGGTATCTTGTCAGGTCTCACGGTTATCCTGGTGGCCATGGGTTCTACAGGGCAGATAAAAGCATATTCGACTATGTAACCACTTCGGACTACTGTCGAATCGATCCACACGCTTCGTTCTATTCATTTTTTGTTTGCAGCGGATGCGACTATACTACTAAGAACTTCCTGGGAGGAATCGCGGCCTACAACCCGCAGGCCGATGGCATTTTTGCTATTGGTAGCACCAAGACTGGCGGAATGTGGAACGACAACTCCTTTTATGTTCCGATGGGACAGGGAAACTGCATTGGCGAATCATTTCGCATATGGTTCAATGAGGTTCAATACTCCGATATTGCACCGGCATGGTGGTACGGTATGGTTATGATTGGAGATCCAACACTTCATCCGAACCCCGCTAATCCGGTTCCGTACTACACACTCGATATGAATGTGGTTCCTGCGATGAGTGGCACTGTAACACCGCCGCTTGGAGTTTGCGTCTATCCGTCGGGTGTCTCAATACCCGTTTCGGCAGCTCCAACTGCCGGATATTCGTTTGTCAGGTGGGATGGTCCGGTCGATGATCCATACTCGGCCAATACCAGTGTGATTCTGACGGAAGCGACCAGTTTGACGGCTGTATTTGCTCAGACGACTATTGATCAAGCGAAGATGATGGGCACAGATATGATGGTATCGCTTGCTAACAAGCCGGTTACTGTGGTTGGGGCGGACTTCTTCTATATTGAGGAGCCTAACAGGACTTGTGGAATACGTGTCTATGCGCCATACCACTCATTGCAGCCTGGTATGACGGCGCAGGTTTCCGGAAGAGTCTCCGTCAACAACAATACGGGTGAGCGCTTCATCTCTGCAATCAGCTTGAGCAAAGACGGATATGGTGCTGTATATCCGCTTGCGCTCAACTGCCGTTCGGTGGGTGGTGCCGACTGGCACTACGACAGCGAGACAGGCCAGGGACAGCGTGGTGTAACTGGCGGCGAGGGTACGAACAATATCGGACTGCTGGTTACAGTCTGTGGAAAGGTGAGCTCCGTCAATACAAACCAGCGCTCGTTCTTTATATCTGATGGTTCGACTATGCCATCGGGTTCTCTTGTTAAGGTGCTGGCACCTGCAATCGTTCAGCTACCTGACGAGCAGCAGTTCGTCAGCGTTGTTGGTGTGGTATCTTGCCAGAAAGATGGTGAGAATGTGTTTCCGATCATACGGATGATCGGAGCAGCCACCCCAAGATAGCTGCTGTTAGGGGTCGGTGCTTTCCACCGACCCCTCAATCTCTCTAATCTGAGATTCGTGGTTGCCAATTTCTTCGCAGAGTGATTCCCACTCCAGATACAGACTGTCGAGCTTCATCGAAAGCTCGTTGTACTCCTTCGATAACCTTCCGGATGAGCCGTCCTTGTAGGTCTCTTCACTCGCAAGCGCATCAGTGATCTCCTGTGTTCGCCCTTCAATCTCGGCTATTGCGTCTTCTGTGATTATCCGCTTCTTCCTGAGTTCTCGAAGTCCTCGTTCCAGCGCTCGCAACGGTGAGTCCTTGCGTTTTGCTGGTTCTATGATTCCCTTCAGTACTGCAACACGCTTTTCGGGTTGCTCTGGGGCAGGAGATGTTTTCTCCTTATAGTAAGAGTAGTTGCCCAGAAAGCTCTTCCAAGCGCCGTCTTTTATCTCCAAAATCTCATTTGTTACAGTATCCAGGAGGTACCGATCGTGCGATGCCACTACGATTGTCCCACTATAGGCGCGCAGTGCTTCTTCGAGTGCCTCACGCGATTGGATATCCAGGTGGTTGGTCGGCTCATCGAGCAGAAGGAGGTTCGGATGAACTGCCAGAACCTTTGCAAGCGCCAGACGACACATCTCCCCGCCGGAGAGCACTTCCACCTTTTTGAAAGCATCATCGCCCATAAACAGGAATTGCGCCAGAAGATCGCGAGCCTGTTGTGAAGTGATGTTGGCGTCCGAGAGGAGTTCCTCCAGAACTGTTCGCGACGGTACCAGGTGGTCGAACTCCTGCGCGAAATACACTGGTTCTACGTTGTGACCAAAGACCACGTCGCCGCCGTCGGCAGGTATTCTGCCAGCGAGAATCTTGAGAAGTGTAGTCTTTCCACTACCGTTTGGGCCGACGATTCCAACTTTCTGTCCGCGCAGAACCGTGAAATCCATATTCTCAAAGAGCATCTGTTCAGGAAAGCTCTTCGATAGCGAGTTGATCTTCACAACTTCGTGCCCACTTCTTGTTGCTGATGTCAGATTAGTCTGTATCGAAAGCTGTTCGCTCGTGCGTTCGATCGGCTGAATGCGCTGCAGTTGCTTCACTTTGCTATCGCGCCGGTTGAACTTTCGGTGGGAGAATAGCGTTTGGATAGCCTGTTCCAGCCGATTGATCTCTTTCTGTTGCAGCTTGTACTGTTTCCGCTCTTCTTCGACTCTTAGAGCTTTTTGCTCAGCAAAAGCGTGATAATTCCCTGGATATGTGAATGCCGTTTTGCGGTCGAGTTCAACTACCTTCGTTACTACACGATCCATAAAATAGCGGTCGTGGCTGACTATCAGTGCTGCACCTTGATACCTGTCCAGCAAAAAGCTCTGCAGCCATTCGCACGCTTCGATGTCCAGATGGTTAGTAGGTTCATCAAGGAGTAGCATATCTGGCGACAGCAGGAGTAGTCGGGCAAGTGCTGCTCTGGTTTTCTGCCCTCCGCTGAGTGTTTGTACAGGTTTGTTAAAGTCTGATTCGTCAAAACCTAGACCCTTAAGAATTACTGTCGCCTCTATTTGACGGTCGAACCCGTACAGTGCATCAAAACGGTCGTTAACTTCGGCGTAGCGTTGACCGAGCAGTCGAGCTTGCTTGCCCGATGCATTTGCCATTTCGCTCTCGATTCTGGCAAGCTCGGATGCACACTCAAAGAGCTCCGGTGTGACGCTCATCACTGCTAGGTGAAGCGCAGCAATATCGGGGAGATCCACTTCTTGTGGCAAATAGCCTATCGTTATCCCGGGTTCCTTGCTTACGTTTCCCGCATCCGCTGATATCTCGCCTTTGATTATCTTAAGAATCGTCGTCTTTCCGCTTCCATTTGCGCCGATGAGGGCTGCGCGCTCTCTATCGCCGACGAAAAAGGACACGTCGTCGAACAGATCCTGAGTGCCGTAAGACTTTTTGAGACTGGATACCGTTACTATAGGCATTTTACGTGAAAAAAGCCGCGGGTATACTCCCCACGGCCTGGTTCTCCAAGACAATTCTACTTTGGAAGTGTGGTAGTGTCAACGATATCGGGTATCTTCACTATCCAGACCAACAGCGCTTCGTCCGATTAGTGTACAATGGTGGTGTATTACACCCAAGTGCTGTGTGGGGAGTGCGCGCAAGGAGGTTATGCATGCTGCCAATTGATCAAGTTGCTATCAGACTGGTTCTGGCTGCTGTGTTGGGGAGCGTGGTAGGATTTGAACGCGAGAGACACGACAAAGCAGCCGGGCTTCGCACCCATATGCTTGTCTCGGTTGGTTCCGCGCTTGTGATGATGGTGTCGACGTACGGGTTCGATGAAGTCTTGGGGAGCAAGGCAGCGACCGAACTTGACCCTTCGCGAGTTGCAGCTCAAGTAGTAAGTGGAATCGGGTTTCTGGGCGCTGGTATAATCATATTTCGTCGCGATGCAGTAATTGGGCTGACTACCGCCGCTGGTATATGGGCGATGGCGGGAGTCGGGCTTGCAGTTGGTGGTGGGATGTACTTCGCGTCGATTGTTGCCACCGCTCTGATTGTTGCTGTTATATGGGCGTTTAGGCCGATTGAGAGGCGATTGCGCGTCGAAAGCAAGCAGCATACGCTGAATATTACAGTCGATCGTTCAGTCTCAATATCGGAGCTTGAGGACAAAGTACATTCGACGGGTGCTCTTGTTACCAAGGTTAGCATCGAGAAACTTGCAGACTCTGCGGAATGCAGTGTGAAACTCGTGCTCGACACCACCAGTGCGACCGATGTTCTTACAATCCTCGACTCAGTCCGCGAGTTTGCAGGGGTGCGGAAGGTGGAGATCACGAGTTAAACAAAAGTCACTGCCAAGCATTATTTCCGAGACTGTGCCAAAACGTTAACAAATTGCCGGTTGCTTGAGCTTAAAGCAGAGTGCTATAATGACACTCGTAAGGCGCGAGTGAATCAGCGCCTTTGTATTTTTTTGCGCCGTAGGGGGGTTAGTATGGCGATTCTTGTAACTGGCGGACTCGGTTACGTTGGTTCGCACGCGGTCAAGCTTCTGGTGGGCCGCGGCGAAAAGGTAGTAACGCTCGACGACCTGTCGTATGGTCATCGAAGTGCATCGTGCGGCAGCGAAGTCGTGATTGGAGACATTGGTGACGCAGCGCTGTTGAAAAACATCTTCTCCAGACACTCCATCGATGCTGTTATGCATTTTGCTGCATTTACTGCGGTAGGAGAGTCAGTCGAGAATCCCCAGAAATACTATATCAACAATATCGCGAAGAGCCTGGTGCTGCTTCAAGAGATGTTGGCTGCAAATGTGAAGCATATTATATTCTCATCTACAGCGGCTGTATTTGGGGAGCCAAAAGCGGTGCCGATTTCTGAAGATCATCCGAAGGATCCGACCAACCCTTACGGGCGTTCCAAGCTGATGCTGGAAGAGATTATGGCAGAGTACGATACCGCATACGAGCTGAAATGGATGGCGCTTAGGTATTTTAACGCTTCGGGTGCAGATCCATCTGGCACTATCGGAGAGGATCATACTCCCGAACATCATCTCATTCCTATCGTGCTTGAAGTGGCGCTCGGGAAGCGAGAAAAGGTATCCATATTCGGCACCGACTGGCCGACTCCTGACGGCACGTGCGTAAGAGATTATGTTCACGTTACCGATTTGGCGCAGGCGCATATACTGGCGCTCGAAGCGCTGAGAAATGGTGCTCCGAGTAACGTGTATAATATGGGGAATGGAAACGGGTACTCCGTGAAGGAAGTAATTGCGGTTGCGGAAGAAGTAACCGGCATTAGCATTCCTGCAGTTGCTGTACCAAGAAGGGCAGGGGATCCAGCACGATTGGTGGCGAGCTCAGAGAAGATCAAAGCACAGCTCGGATGGAGTCCCGAATACCCCAAACTGACGACCATAATTGAAACCGCGTGGGATTGGCACAAGAACCATCCCAACGGGTTCGAAGATTCAAAGTAACTGGCATATCTAGTGCGAACTGCGCAGTGGCAGCTCGGTATCTGTCGCAGTAGTCTGAGGTGAACCACGTGGAGAATAACAAAGCTTTGGAAACGATGCGGCATTCAACGGCACACATAATGGCGCACGCTGTAGAGAATCTGTTTCCCGGTGTGAAGATCGCCATTGGTCCTTCGATAGAAGACGGGTTCTACTATGATTTTGAAAAGTCCGAACCGTTTGTGCCGGAAGACCTCGAACGGATTGAAGCAGAGATGGCTCGGATAGTCCAATCCGATAGCAAATTCGTCTGCCGAGAGGTTACTAGAGACGAAGCCGAGAAGCTTTTCGCCAATCAGCCGTATAAGCTGGAGCTGATTCGGGAAATCGAGGACGATGTAACCACTGTATACGAAGAAAACGGCTTCGTCGACTGGTGCAGAGGCCCGCACGTGGAGAGCACTGGCAAGATCGGTGCATTTAAGCTGCTGTCGATTGCTGGAGCATACTGGCGAGGCGATGAGCACAGACCGATGCTGCAGCGGATATACGGAACTGTATGGCCTGCACAGGAGGAACTCGACGCCTATTTGCATAAGCTCGAGGAAGCCGAAAAGCGCGACCACCGCAAGCTCGGTAGAGAACTGGAGCTGTTCTCCTTTGATGAAGAAGTCGGTGCTGGGTTGGTGCTCTGGCATCCGAAAGGCGCACTAATGCGCAAGGTGATCGAAGACTACTGGCGAGATGCTCACCTGAATGGTGGTTACGAACTCGTGCAGACTCCTCACATCGCAAGGCAGCAGCTCTGGGCGACCAGCGGCCATCTGGATTTCTTCACAGAGAATATGTTTGGCGCAATGGAGGTCGAAGGTCAGCCATACCGAATCAAGCCGATGAACTGTCCGTTCCATCTGGCCATATACAGAAGCAGGCTGAGAAGCTATCGAGAGTATCCCATACGCTGGGCAGAGCTAGGAACAGTGTATCGCTACGAGCGCTCAGGTGTGCTGCATGGGCTGCTGCGTGTGCGAGGATTTACACAGGATGATGCGCACATCTTCACGACTCCTGAAATGCTCGACGAGGAGATCGAACGCACAGTGCAGTTCTCGATATCGATGCTGCAGAAGTTCGGATTCAGCGAATACGACATATATCTTTCCACACGTCCAGAAGGGAAGTCCGTCGGAACGGATGAAGGCTGGGGCAAGGCCACTGACGCATTGCGCAAAGCACTGGAATCACTTAAACTGCCTTACGATGTTGACGAAGGCGGTGGGGCGTTCTACGGGCCAAAGATCGACATAAAAATCAAAGATGCGATCGGTCGGTCGTGGCAGTGCAGCACCATTCAGGTAGACTTTAACGAGCCCGAAAGGTTCGATATTACATATATAGGTGAAGATGGACAGCCTCATAGGCCGATAATGATTCATCGGGCGTTGTTGGGGGCTATCGAGCGTTTCTTTGCCGTGTTGGTCGAGCACTGTGCGGGAGCGTTCCCTCTGTGGCTCGCGCCTACTCAGGTGATTGTGCTGCCTATAGCCGACAGGCATCAGGAATATGCTTTGTCCATAGCAGATAAGCTGAAAGCGTGCGGCATACGTGCTTCAGTCGATACTCGAAACGAGAAGACAGGGTTCAAGATCCGCGAAGCGCAGGTGCACAAGATACCTTATATGCTGGTAGTTGGCGACAGGGAAGTCGAACAAGGGCAGGTGTCTGTCCGCTCGCGCGACCAGGGAGATATGGGAGCGCAACCGTTCGAGGACTTCGCGGATAGCCTCAAGCGGGAGTTGACAGCTTCCTGAAGGTTCGTTATACTATCTAGGAAATCCGGTGGGCGGCATTAGTTGCCTCCGACCGAACTCGAGGTGATAAGACTATTAACAAGGGAGATTTCAGGGTCAACGAGCGGATTCGCGCCCGTGAAGTCAGATTAATCGACGACTCTGGTGCTCAGGTAGGTGTTCTACCGCTCAGGCAAGCGCTTGAGATGGCTGCAGACAAAAATTTGGACCTTATCGAGGTGGCGCCTACAGCGAACCCTCCGGTTTGCCGCATTATGGACTACGGCAAATATAAATACGAGCAGGGGAAAAAAGAACGCGAGGCCCACAAGAAACAGAAACCATCTGAAGTCAAGAGAATCAGGATGCGTCCTGGCATCGATGAACACGACTTTCAGTTTAAGCTGAAGAGTGCTCTGAAATTCCTTCGCGAAGGTGATAAAGTGAAGGTCACTGTCATCTTCAGAAGTCGGGAGATCACTCACCCGGAGTTTGCTAGAAGGTCGCTTCAACGGATGGCCGAAGAATCGCAAGAAATTGCTACTGTAGAGAAATCGCCTTCGATGGAAGGCAGGACTATGACTATGATTCTTAGTCCGAGGAGTATTTCAACACCATCGTAGGCTGTTTATTGCGGCGTTCGTGAGAGACTGCAGATTCCAGTTTGCGCGCTCGCTGATTGCTATTGTTCGTGAGGGTAAACGTGCCAAAAATCAAGACAAGAAAGACTGCTGCAAAGCGGTTCAAGATTACAGCAAGTGGTAAGGTTATGCACGGTCATGCCAGAATGAACCACTTGAAGATTAGCAAATCTTCTTCTCGCAAGCGCCGACTGTCATTAGAGACGTCTGTCGAAAAGGGTGAGTTGAAGAGGATTAAGAGGATGCTGGCCGGCACATAGCCCGGCGACGGAGAGTAGGAGAACACAGATATGCCACGCGTTAAACGCGGCACAATGACACATAAGCGCCATAGAAAGGTGCTGGATAGAGCAAAGGGTTACTGGGGCGGCCGCAGTCGGCTATTCAAGACTGCAAAAGAAGCTGTCCAGCACTCGATGCAGTATGCCTATCGTGACAGGCGAGATCGCAAGCGAGATTTCCGCAGACTGTGGATCGCCAGAATCAATGCTGCCTGCCGTGAGAACGGTCTAAAATACAGCCGGTTCATCGAAGGCCTTAATAAGGCCGGAATCACGCTGGATCGAAAGATGCTCTCGGAATTGGCAATTCACGATGCGCCGGCTTTTGCTCAGCTGGTAGAGCAGGCCAAAGCGCACGTGTCGGCTTAATTAATATGATGGGTTCAGGGGTATCGACCCGATGAGCCCACACCAAACATCGCCCAACGTCCAACGGTCACATATACGCCGTTTCCAAGAGTAGAATGCTTGCAAGGAAAGGCGCTGTGGCTTTTGGACGTTGGGCTTTTTGGAGTAGTCCCGTAACCAGTAGGTGCAGTTTACAGTATGACGGAGTTCGATAAGATTATCGATGTCGAACAGGAAGCCAGCAGCAAAATCGCTGCTGCTACTTCGACAAAAGAGCTAGACGCGATCGAAATAGAGTACCTCGGCAGAAAAGGGAGGCTGACCCAGCTTCTCAGAATGGTCGGCGGGCTTTCGGCTGACCAGAGGCCGCTCTTTGGTGCGCGTGTGAATGAAGCCAAAACATCGCTCGAAGGAGTCATCGCTGAACGAAAGAACGTAATCGCAAGCGGCGAAGCAGGGCTCAGGCACCAGACCGAGGCGGTGGATGTGACGCTTCCTGGGAGGTTCTACAGAGTAGGCCGACCCCATATTCTAGTGCAGACTATGGCGGAGATTAAGCGGATCTTCACTGGCCTTGGGTTCGAGGTGGTTGAAAGCCCGGACGTCGAGTCTTATCATTACAATTTTGAAGCACTGAACTATCCGGAAGAGCATCCTGCTATGGATGAGCAGATGTCGTTCTACATTACTGATCGGTACTTGCTTCGAACACAGACTACTGCTGTTCAGGCTCGGGTTATGGAGGAACGCAAACCACCTCTTCGCATCTGCACGCTTGGAAAGTGCTATCGCAATGAGGCCGTAGATGCTACGCACGGTCATACGTTCCACCAGGTCGATTGCTTTGCTGTAGATGAGCATATCACTATGGCCGATCTCAAGGGCACACTCGATCAGTTCTGTCGTGAGATGTTCGGGCAGGATACAAATGTGCGTTTCCGGCCGGACTTCTTCCCGTTCGTCGAACCCGGCGCGGAGATTGCCGTGAGTATCGGCGGCGGAAGATGGCTCGAACTCGGTGGTGCTGGGCTGATTCATCCGAATGTATTGTCAGCGTGCGGCATCGATCCAGAAAAGTATACGGGATTTGCATTCGGATTAGGTATCGACCGAATGCCAATGATCAAGCACAAAATCGATGATTTAAGACTGTTTATGGAAAGTGACGTCAGATTCCTGAGACAGTTCTAGCGTAATTCATTTGGAGCCTGCCTTAGGCTCGTCGGAAACCAGGAGTAAATGAGAGTTCCAGTTGAATGGTTGAGTGAATATGTGGAGACAGGTTCCGCTGTCGATGAGCTTGCGGATAGTCTGACGATGGTCGGGCTTGAGGTTGAGGAAATCGAACACCTCAGAGCGGACGAAATCGTGCAGATGGGCGGGGCTGCAGATGGCAGCGATGACCGGGTTCTGATGACAAAGGTTACACCAAATCGTGGCGACTGGCTTTCGATTCTTGGCGTAGCTCGAGAAGTTGCGGCTGTCTCTTGCAAGGATCTGCAGATGCCGGATCCAAAGGCAGAAGGAAATGCTCCAGATGCTCAATCGCTCATCCGAATCAGCATAACTGCTCCCGATTTGTGCTATCGCTATGCCGGAATGGTTATCCGCAACATCAAAATCGGGCCTTCCCCCGATTGGATGAAGAACAGACTGATTCGTGCCGGGATGCGTCCGATCAACAATATTGTTGATATCACCAACTATGTGATGCTGGAGCTTGGCCAACCGCTGCACGCTTTCGATTGCGATATCCTTGCAGGGCAAGAGATAATCGTTCGCCGCGCTAATCCTGGCGAGAAGATATCAACTATCGACGATGTGGAGCGAAAACTCACCCCGGATATGCTTGTAATAGCTGACAGAGACAATGCTGTGGCCGTTGCTGGCGTAATGGGAGGGCTTCAGTCGGAAGTCACTGGCAACACCAAGAATATCCTTCTTGAATCGGCCAACTTTGACGCTGTATCGGTTCGTCGAACATCTAAGACACTAGGGCTTGTCACTGAATCGAGCTATCGTTTTGAAAGAGGGGTGGATCCTGGGATCACTGCGCTTGCGGCTCGCAGAGCTGCGGAGCTTATGCGAGACTTGGCTGGCGGCGAGATAGCAGAAGGAATTATCGATGTGTTCCCCGGTGAGGCTCCGCCTCGCAAAATCGTGGCGCGACCCGATAGGGCGAACTGGCTTCTCGACACTGAACTCGATGCACCGACTATGATTTCCTTTATCCGCAGGCTCGGCTTTGCGGCAGAGCTGGTTGGAGACAGTATCGAAGTCACAGTCCCTACGCACAGGCCTGACGTTGTGCAGGAAGTTGATGTTATCGAAGAGATTGCCCGAATCTACGGCTATGAGAATCTGAAATCAACACTACTTTCAACCCCGATGCAGGGCAAAGACAGCGAGGCTGGTGCTTTCGTCGAACGGCTTCGGGGAATGCTTATGGCTTGCGGCATTCAGGAGGTTCTCACGCACACGTTGACTGATATGCGAAACGTGGAGGTCACCGGGCTGGGTGACGTCTCACTCTTGGTTCGCAATCAGCTTAGCGAGGAGACTTCACACGTTAGGGTGATGCTCTCTCCTAACCTCTTGCAGGCCATTGCCCGCAATCAGTCTAACGGGATCAGAGACTTGGGGATTTTTGAAATCGGCAAGGTCGACAGATGGAATCCTGATGGTACTGTGAACGAGTCCTGTTCTGCGGCGGCGGCAATGGTCGGAAGCCAGTGGGCTGGTATGTGGAATCTCAGCAAGGATGCTCTTGTAGCTGACTTCTTTCTGGTCAAAGGTGCTTTGGAGGCCATTCTGAGCAGATTGGACCTCGATGATGTTACGTTCTCTCCCGTGGAGCACCCGTTGCTGCATCCTACTCGAGCAGCGAAGGTTATGGTGGGCAGCAGTGAGATTGGCATTATCGGCGAAGTAGCACCGTCAGTTATCGAAAGTTACGACCTTCGTGGAAGGCCGTGTATCTTTGAGTTTTCGGTAGATGCGTTGAGGCCGCTTGTTCCGCTCGCGGTGGGGTATAAGCATCTTCCAAAGTTTCCTGCACTTTACAGGCATATGGCTGTTGTCGCTAATCGAAGCGTTCCGTATGCCACGATTGAGCGTGTGATTTTTGACGCTGGTGGCGAGATTACACAGGGTGTTGAGCTGCAGGACGTTTACACGGGCGAGCAGGTGGAGAGCGATGAATGCAGTCTTACGCTTTCGATAACCTTCCGCGCCATTAATCGGACACTGACCGACGATGAGGTGGGTACAGTGCTGGGCAATATTAAGTCTGCGCTTATCTCAGAGTTCGGCGCCAAGTTCAGGGGATAGTGTCCTCTGAGCAGCCGGCGTTTGACCGGCGCGACTGCTCCAAAGAGAGCGGGAAAGGAGAGCAAGAGATGGCGGTTGAGAGAAGAGAGACTCTTGCCGATGTCGAGTCCGTCATCTGTCATCTGCGCGATGTCGTTTCGGCGCGCGTAGTTGCAGGAGAGACGGGCGATATCGACGAAGTACATGTACTAACGGAGGGTTCCCGAACTCCGAAACAGGTTGTGCGAGATATAGAGTCTGCGTTGATGGCGAAGCTGGGTGTGCAACTCGACCACAGAAAGGTCAGCGTTGCGCAGATTCAGGGAAACGGCAGACGCGAAATTAGCAGACTCAGGTTTTCCGATGTCTCTATTTCACTAAATGGCAGCCACGCTGAGGCTGCAGTTCGGCTTTCGAGAGATGGCTGTACATTCTCAGGTAATGCATCGGGCTTGGGCTCTATGAATAGTCAGATGCGGCTGATCGCTACAGCTACTCTTCGCGCTGTGGAGGACTCTGGAACAGTCGACGGCACTATGGTCATCGAGGATATGTCTGTAAATACTATTCTCGGCGGAAAAACTATAGTTGTAATTCTCATCAGTGCTGTAACTGACCGTGCGGAAGATTTCCTCACTGGTTCTGCTGTAGTTAAGCAGGATATGTGGAAGGCTGTGGTGAATGCTACTTTGGATGCCATCAACAGACGCGTAACGTTGGCTACTGAGGACTAGTTACAGAAAAATAAGCCAACAGCGTGAGCGGCACGGACACGAGCGGGAAAGCAATCCCGAGCGAAGCGGTGTTATCGCCCCTATGAGCGGTACAGGGGTAGAATCACGCGAAAGGGGTTGAAAACCGAGATGAAACGCCTGTTTAAGGTACTGATCGCTCTGGCGACACTGGCTGCAACCTGCGGAGCCAGCTGGAGATCGTGGCCTCCCCCATAGTCCAGGTAAGTTGTGGACCGGGTGAGCAGGTTCCCAAGACGTAAGTTATCCACTTGTCCGTGTCGCTCTCGCTGTTGGCTTTGCTTAAAAATTGTTGATGGTTCGCTCCGGAGCCTCTTGCGTATCAAGATTAGTGACCAGGATGGCATAATCTTGTATTGAGGATCAGCTGATCGCTGGATCGAGGTGAGGCACGGAGCCTATAGCCTTCCGTGGATCGAATGGCAAGCAGTAAGAAGCTCTACGAGATCTTTTCCCGAGTATCCATTGTGGCTGCCTTTGCCATGATGGTGGCTGTGTACTATGCAATTCCTCCGGGATCGGGGGATTGGATAGGCGTTTTGGCATTTGCCGCTGTAGCTCTGCTATCCGAGCTGGCACCAGTCAGCGTGCGTACCAACTTCGCAGAGGTAACTATCACCCTCCCCATTATCTGGGCAACAATGTTGCTTTATGGCCCATTTACTGCAATGGCCGTGGCTGCAATCGCCTTCTTCACAGCCAGCTTCATTGGCTGGACTAGCGCAATGATCAGCAAGCACGTCTCAGAAGAGCGGTTCTCTGGGAAGCTTAGGGGGGTCCTTTCTGCAATAGCGGGTCCGTGGAAAGATAGAATCGACTATCCAATTGGCTGGATGTTCCGCAGCATCTTCACTAACACGGGTCTGGAAATGATTTCCGTTGGTTGTGCCGCCGTAACATACCATTTGGTGGGCGGAGTTAAGGTTGCAGGGTCAATTAGCAGCGCATCAAGCGCCGATATACTCTTCCGGATAGTGCTTCCGTTCTTTGCTGGCGTTGCAGCAAACTTCCTGGTGGATGAAGCCAAACTCGTTACCACCTGGATACTGGGTGAGAATCGCCCTGAAGATACCAAGGACTGGTACAGTTTCTTCCTGAGGTGGAGAATCCTGCTTAGGGAGACTGTTCCGCTCACGTGGAGACAGTATCTGCTGTTGCCGTTGGTGACGCTTCTTATGGTCTATCTCTACGTTCACGTTGGATTCTGGAGCGGACTGGTTGTTTTAGGTCCATTCCTGTCGTTCCGATTGTCGGTGCAGCGGGCGGTAGAGCAGCAGGCGGTCTACATGGATACCATCGCTACTCTTGGTACGTATATGCAGCACTATCATCCTTACACTCGAGGACACCTGAAGCGCGTATCGGAGCTATCTGAGCGGTTAGCAAAGGAACTCCGTCTGTCTGCTGAGGTCATAGTGCTGATGCCGTATGCTGGGTTGCTGCATGATATTGGAAAAGTAGGGGTTTCCGAAGAAATATTAGACAAAGTTGGAAAGCTCACAGACGAAGAATGGGCTGCGATAAAGGAACATCCCGTCAAAGGTGCTGAGATCGTTCAGCATCTGGAGTTCCTGAACAAGACTGTAGATTGGATCAAATACCATCACAAATGGGCAAATGGTTCCGGGTACCCGGATGACGGCACCAAAAACGGCGATGTGCCTGTAGAGGCTGCCATAATCGCTGTAGCCGATGCTTTCGACGCAATGACCGATGACAGAGAGAGCACTGTGGAATGGGTGTGTGACTCCTGCGGATTCAAACCAGATAACGGCGATCGTCCAGTAGTCTGCCCGATATGTAGAGCCACAAAACGGCGAATGTATCGCGAACCACTTTCTTATGAGCAGGCGATTGATGAGCTCAGGAGGGGAGTCGGTTCGCAGTTTTCACCTGATGTCGTAAAGGCATTTCTCAAGATGGTCGATAGAGAGGGGTTAGAGAGTGTCGCCTAGTTCTATCCTTCATTGGACACCAATTGCAATCACTATAGCGGCTTCTGTCTTCATAACGCTTGGCAGTATATATTATCTTACGGTCTATCAGCCGAGGAGAATGCAGCAGGCGTATCACAAAGCGCTGTATGCTTTAGCAGCGGCAGTTGAGACAAAGGACTCCGGCACTATCGGACACGCAGAACGCGTCGCCAATTACGCCGTAGCTATTGCGGACGATCTCGGAGTCAAAAAGGAGGAGCGACTCAAAATTGAGTATGCTGCTCTCTTGCGCGATATCGGCAAAGTGAACGTTCCCGCCATGCTTCTGAACAAAACAACACCTTTGACTCCAGACGAATGGGAACAGGTAAAAGAGCACGCCAGCTTGGGCGCGCAGATAGTAGCAAGGGCTCCGTTTCTCGCTTTTCTTTCGGACATCATCCTACACCATCACGAATGCTGGGACGGTTCAGGATATCCAGATGGGTTAGTTGGGGAGGATATTCCGCTCGCATCTCGTATACTAGCAGTGACAACGGATTACGATGCCATTGTTTCGGATCGGCCATATCACGAATCTCGGCCGCCGGAAGTAGCTATTAACGAAGTGAAGAGCGGGCGTGGAACTCGATACGATCCCGCAATTGTGGACTCATTCTTCCGTGTCCTTCAGTCCAGAGGTATCAGGTGATGGTGGATTGGCTCTAGAAGCTGGAATACTCTCGGTAATCATTGCACTTATCAGGCGCGGAAGGATCTCTCGACTCGCTGATTTGGAGGTCAGAAGGCTTTGGCTTGCCTATGTTCCCGCAGCACTCATCGTCTTTACGGTCATCCTAAGAAGGCTGGCTGGCGATAGCACCTTCTGGGTTCCTGTTTCAGGCTGGCTGCATATAGTCACAAACGTAGCTGTTTTGGTCTTTCTGGCTGCTAATATTGTGCTTCCCGGAGTCAAATGGCTCTTTGGAGGGTGGGCGCTCAATCTGCTGCCGATCATCGCTAACCACGGAAAGATGCCTGTTTCAGTGTGGGCTGCTAGTGTAACTGGGGCGAAGATCCCGGAAGGCACAGTCCTCAGACACGTTGAAATGACTGCCAAGACAAAACTGAATTTCCTTGCAGATATTATTCCTGTGCCGTCACGCTTTGAACCACTGCAGGCCATACTGAGTCCTGGCGACGTTCTGATGGCCATCGGCGTATTTTTGTTAATCCAACTGACGATGTGTCCTCCTAAGTGCACAAAGTGCTGCGAGCAAAGGCTCTCCGCAAAGTGACCACGAAATGCTCACATTCGAAGGTTTGCAGCCTCGTATCCATTCTTCTGGTGACCGTTGTTGCGGCAGTCGCGCGATTCTGGTTTCTTCGATGGGGACTGCCGAACGAACTGCATCAACTCTCTTACCATCCCGATGAAGCTCTGCAGATAGGAGCAATGCTCCGAATTAAACCCGGGAGTCTGGCTCTGGATCCGGGGTTTTACAACTATCCCGCAGGCTACCTGAACCTTGGCGCAGTAGCGGTTCGAGTCGCTGCTGCGTGGGGTGTTACAATGGATGGCACTCTCACAGGCGTCTACATTACTGCTCGCGCGCTGACGGTTGTTCTAGGAGTGCTGACTATTCCCTTTGTGTTTGCTGCTGCAAGAAGGTTCTATGGAGACGCTGCCGGGTTGATAGCAGCTATAGT
The DNA here is from genome assembly GCA_964497515.1 of uncultured bacterium. Lineage (GTDB taxonomy): Bacteria > Armatimonadota > UBA5829 > UBA5829 > DTLH01 > CAZCCV01. The sequence goes on from CAZCCV010000014.1 coordinate 42,547, forward strand.
GTTTGCAATAGTTCCTCTGCACATCGTTCACTCTCATTTTGCAACTGTTGATGTCCCGGCAACTCTCTGGGTTGCGGCTGCCATATTCGGTGCGATAGTCATTCTGGAGCGTCCAACGCTTCGCACTTATCTTCTCGCGGGAGGTGCGGCGGGTCTTGCGGCTGGGACTAAGTACAACGCTGGCTTAGTTCTTGTTTCTGTAATCGTAGCGCACTTTGTTCGAACGGACTTCAGTGGTGCACTGTCTCGGATACGCGACCGCAGACTGTGGCTATCGGTTGTGGGGTTTGTTGCAGGGCTTCTCGTCGCGAGTCCGCAGATACTGATCAAACCTCTCGAATACTCAAGCAAGTTCGCTTACGAGACGTGGCACGCTGGCGCAGGTCACGGGCTTGTATTCGAGGGCAAGGGGTCCGGTTGGTTGGATGTCATAAACAGTCTTGCTTATGGCACGGGACCGCTGCTTCTGCTGTTCTTTTTGATGGCCGCAGCTTTGGCCATCGTTCGACGAAAACCGGCAGATTGGGTGATACTCTCATTCCTTGTTCCGTATTTTTTGATGATAGCCTTCGCCAAGGTGCGTTTCGCTCGTTACGCCATCCCGATGATACCTCCTCTAGCGATTCTCTGCGGTCGATTGATAACCGAAGTGCACTCCACACTTAAAGATCAGGGCGCGCGGATCATGCGAGCCGGATGGATTGCTGCGTGCGCAGGGCTGATAGTAGTCACAAGCATATACTCTGTTGCTATAGACAGACTCTTTGCTCCACCAGATGCGCGCGATAAGTCCATAGAATGGATAAAAACGCACGTGCCGAAAGGCGCGACAATTGGAGTGCCGACAGTTCCGTGGTTCTACTCACCGCCATATACTTCGGAGACCACAGCGCTTTCGCGTAAGGCGAGGTACGATTCAGTCTCAGAGACGAGTGCGCGATACGTGATTCTCACGAGTCCAGACCCAGAAGACGAGTGGGATCCAAACACAATTCGTGATAATAAGCCTGATTTCGTAGTTGTAACCGATTTCGAATACGAAGACCCGATTCGGCTTAAAAGGGAGAACGCAACCGAATACTTTGCATTACTCGACAAATGGTACAAGCGATCATTATCGATTAGCCGCAATATCGAAGTTTTTGGTGTCTGTTTTGGGTCAGCAGAGGAGCTTCCACACGACTTAAAATATATGGCACCAACGATCCACGTCTATCGGAGAAAATGATGGATCAGGCTTCTCAGCGTTTTTTAGATTATATGTTAGTAGAGCGTGGGCTATCGCAGAACACTATCGCCTCCTATGGCCGTGACATCGCTCAGTTTGCGGATTTTTCCTCAGAAATGGATGTTGTAACAGTCTCTGACATCACTGAGGAACTGCTAACGGCATTCCTTGCCAGACTCAACCGCAACGGTTATGCAAGAACAAGTGTTGCACGAAAGCTAGCGGCAATCAGAGCGTTTCTTCAGTTCTTGCAGCGTGAAGGGGATGTAGAGCGGGATCCTGCAGAGCTTGTAGAGAACCCTAAACCACCTAAGCCACTTCCCAAGACTCTTACCGAAAACGAGATCACCCGTCTGCTTGGTCGGCCGGATATGTCAGAACCGAACGGGGTTAGAGATAAAGCGATGCTGGAGACCCTGTACGCCACAGGGCTTCGTGTTTCAGAGTTGATCGGTCTTCGCACCGACGATGTGAACCTGGCCGTAGGTTTCCTCCGCTGCACTGGAAAGGGTTCAAAAGAGCGCGTTGTGCCGATTGGTGAGGTGGCAACAGAGGCTATAAAACTCTACCTCGACAAAGCTCGTGGCCGCTTTTCCAAAGGTGTAAGAAGTGAATACCTGTTCCTTACTAAGCGAGGTGGCCCGATGACCCGTGTAGCATTCTGGAAAATCGTGAAGAAATATGCTGTTGCAGCAGGTATAACAAAGCATATTACTCCCCACGTGCTTCGACATTCATTCGCAACCCATCTTTTGGAGCACGGCGCGGATATTCGATCAATTCAGGAGATGCTGGGACACGCCAGCGTCGCTACAACACAAGTTTATACACACGTCACGCGGGAACGGCTGCGGAGTGTCTATAAGAAGTCGCATCCGAGGGCGTGACTAATGGTGAATACTGTCAATCGTGTAATAATAGCTGTTTTGGATTCAGTTGGAGTAGGGGAACTGCCGGATGCAGCCGATTATGGGGATTCAGGTGCGAATACACTTGGCAACGTTGCACGAGCCGTCGGTGGGTTAAATCTGCCTAATCTGAAGCGCCTCGGAATCGGCAACATTATTCCAATTGTGGGTGTACCCCCAGTTGAGAACCCAGAAGCAAGCTACGGCAAGATGGCCGAAGTCTCGATTGGCAAAGACACAACTGCGGGGCATTGGGAGCTTTCCGGTGTCGTTATCAGAGAGCCTTTTCCGCTGTACCCCAACGGTTTTCCAGACGAAATAATCGACAGGTTTTCCGAGGCTATCGGGCGGGGCATCCTTGGCAACTGCGTTGCATCGGGAACTGACGTAATCAACCAACTTGGCGTCGAACACTACAACTCAGGAAAACCGATCGTCTATACTTCAGCCGATAGCGTCTTCCAGATCGCTGCTCACGAGGGGATTGTTCCAATTGATCAGTTATATGAGTGGTGCAGAATCGCTCGGAGTCTGCTCACTGGAGAACACGGTATGGCGCGTGTGATTGCCCGTCCGTTTACCGGCGTGCCAGGCGAGTTCACACGTACAGAACGCCGAAAGGATTTCTCACTTCCACCTATCGGCAGGACAATTCTGGACAGCATAACTGCAAAGGGTGGGGAAGTTACTGCAATCGGCAAAATCGAAGATATTTTCGCAGGCCGAGGCATAACTGAAGCGTTGCACCCCGCCGGAAATAGCGGTGTAATCGAAGCCACAATCTCTGCTGTTCAGTCTGATAAGGGTTCGCTCATTTTTTCGAATCTGGTGGATTTCGATATGCTTTACGGTCATCGAAACGACGCCGAAGGGTATGCTCAGGCCCTCGAAGCCTTCGATGCGGAGCTTCCCAAACTCCTTACTTCACTTCGTTCAGATGATATGTTGATTCTCACGGCCGACCACGGATGCGACCCAACTACAACTGGCACTGACCACACCCGCGAGTATGTGCCGCTTCTGGTAGTTGGTAATGCGATAAAACGGGGTGTCAACCTAGGCGTGAGGGGCTCTTTTTGCGATGTCGCTCAGACTGTTGCAGAGGCGCTTGATATCGAGAGGCCCGAGTGCGGAGTGAGTTTTTTCGACGAGGTGGTTAGCTCCTAACGTAGCCTGCCGGATTGAATGAACTGGGAGGAATGAAATCATCCCTCCCTAATAGTCTTACTCAGGATGTGTAATCTGCTGCTTCTCAGGTTTGTTCAGTCTGCCTGTGAAGAGGAACTCTCCGCCGTCAGCCAACTGCCTGAAAACGATCCTTTTGCCATCAGGCGCGACGTCTGTATCCTTTGGGTTGTTGGCGAGTTTAGTTGCCTTGCCTGTCTCGAGGTCACAGATATTGTCGTCGACCACAATTGACGAGCCATCCAGAAGCCAAGAAGGTCGTCCACTGTTTTTCGCCAGAAGAGAGTACGTCCTCAGTCTGGTGCTGTCAGGCTTGATGGTCATCAGGTACCATTTGCTCTCTGCAGTCTCAGTATTCAGCACTTCTCCTACGAAGGCTATCGTGTTGCCATCCCTCGACCACCGGGGAAGGTCGTCGCTTCCTTCTCTGCCTCTAAGATACTGGTATCCAGATGTCTTGGTAAGGCAAATCAGCGGGTTCACAATTGCGAGGTCGTTGTCTTCTTTGATGAATGTCTGGTAGGAACAAACCATCCTCGCGATGTCGTTTGGATGCCAGTCGGGAGCGAGCCAGCCTCTGTTGCCATCTGTGAGCTGAGTGAGTGCACTTGATGCCACATCGACCGTGCAGAGCTGCCCATCGGCCTGAAACGCAATCTGATTTCCATCAGGCGACCACGACGGCAGCACATTCACTCCGCCAGAAGTAAGCTGGCGCAGGTTTTCTCCGTTGGAGTCGACGACCCAGATGTTTTGTGATTGTTTCGTCTCGCCTTTGCCAAGTCGATTCGATGAGAACGCGATTTGTTTGCCGTTTGGAGACCAAACGGGCTGGCTGTCACGTATCGGAGCTCTCACGGTAGTTTCGTCCTCTGCCAGGCAAGCAGCCAGGCAGAAAACAATCAACAGAATGCCTATTAAACTTATGCTAATACTCTTTCGCATCTTACGCTACTTAAGACTCCTTTCCTGTCAATATGCTGCGTACCACAGTTGGCCTGCAGCCAAAAGCAAATGTTATCAATCAAATGCCGATTGCACTCTACTTAAAACATTGGCGTCGATGCTCTCATCGGTATCTTCAAAATGAACGCCGTCAAACAGCCGCCAGTCTTCGAGATGCTCCACACTCTCTCCTGGTGGGAGGATCACGATGGGGCCCAGCGATTCTGCTTCCAACATATCTGCATTGGTGAACGTTTCGAAGTTGCAGCCATTGTCGGGATATTCGAGCATCGCCACATCCAGCGGTTCGTAATCGAACACTTTCACGAACATGTGCCCACCTCTTGCATACGCTACCCATCCTTGTTCATTCGTAACACCGATCTTTTCTGGAGTAGTCGCGTTGGGGTCCTGTTTCAGTATGATGTATTTGTCAGTGAATAGATACCGCGGATCACTCAGTTTGGAATACGACCAAAGCGCAAGGCTTCTAACCGGCAAATAGTATCGCGGGTCTGTCTTCTGCCCCGGATAGTCGGGGATGTCTGGGTGGGGAGCATATGGTTCTTGTGGAATAATCAGCTTTCCCCCGCTGTTCATAACTGAAAGTGCCCATAATGCCATTTCGACATCCCACATATTGTGGTTTGTGACTCTGTGCAGAATGCTCACACGGTTTTCGTCGGAGTCGAGCGTTACTTCAATCTGCTTTTGCATTCTGGTTCGAGGATCAGTTGGGGAAGTGAGGATCAGCGTGTCTCCGCGCATCTCGTAGGATACTGGGTTGTTATCTGGTTCGTAGGTTCTCGGCTTAACTTCTGGAGCAAGCCAGAATCTGTGTCCTCCGTAGGCACGCCATTCATCGCCTCCGGTCTTTCCCAGTTGGCTTTTGTCTTCGAAGAGCTCATTATCTCCGCCGACAAACCCGAATCGAATAATCCGCGGTCCAACGTCGGTGGTAGCGATCAGTTCGATCTTTCCATTTGTAAGTCTTACACAGTTTGGCCAGCCTCCGTAGGCAATCTTTTCCACATTGACTCCTTTCTCACGATCGACAAATCACGATATCTATCTGGCTTCTAACCAGGAGTACTCTTCGCGGATACGCTGCAAATCTGTCGCCCGGCATCCAAAGCCTATTATACCATGCACCAATGACCTCAAGGTACATTCACAAGAATTGCAAATTGCAGTTGAGTTATCTATCTGTGCGAAGTGCAAGCAACATATATTCCTTCTTACTAAAGCTCTATATGCGGAAGTGTCATTTGACACCCGGCTAAGCTAGGTCTATAATCTGTTTGGAGTTTTGGCATCTCATATCGAGATTTGCTGCACTGCCGCGAAGTCCTGAAGTATTCGGATGCGCGGCAATTTTCAGTGTACGACAGATCGAAAAACTGTGCCAGATTTTAGGAGGTTGAATGTTGCGAATAACACGACAGGCGCTAGTCGGGCGACTGATGACAATCGTCGGCCTGTCCGCACTCGTGCTCGTAGCCTTCCCGGGGTTCGCTAGAGCCAGCGAAGCGATCGATCTACCCAAGTTCGAAGAGTTGGACATTATGTGGCCATCGATTTTGGCCGTATTCATATGTGCCCTTATCGCTCTGGCTTTTGGCGGTATGTGGTTCCGCGCTATTATGCGCGAGAATCCGGGATCGAAGGGGATGGTCAGTGTCTCGAAGGCAGTTCAGGAAGGAGCCATGGCTTACCTGAAGCGCCAGGTCAAGACGATGATCTGGTTCGTTATTGTTATTACAATCGGGCTGATCTATCTTTACAAGCCGTTGGATGAATTCCAACAGCTTGACCGTCTGTTTGGTGTCATCCCTGTCTATGTTGGCGTTGGCGTCGCTTTTGTGCTCGGGGTTGCTGCATCGTACCTTGCAGGATATGTTGGTATGATGATGGCTGTTCGAGCCAATGCTCGTGTTGCAAACGCCGCGCTTACAAGCTTCAAGAGAGCTCTGTATGTGGCATTCCGTGCTGGAGGCGTCTCCGGTATGGCCACTGTTGGTCTGGGGCTTCTTGGCGCATGTTTGGTCTTCTATTTCTTTGGCGATCAGTCGATGAAAGTACTTATCGGGTTCGGTTTTGGTGGGTGTCTTGCCGCTCTGTTTATGAGAATCGGCGGGGGTATTTTCACCAAGGCTGCTGACGTTGGTGCCGACCTGGTAGGTAAAGTCGAACAGAATATTCCTGAAGATGATCCTCGAAACGCCGCTACAATTGCTGACAACGTTGGCGACAACGTCGGTGACTGTGCTGGTATGGCGGCGGATATCTTCGAGTCATACGAAGTAACCCTGGTTGCTGCAATCATCCTCGGTGCCGCTGCTTCGACTGCAGTGGGCGGGGGCAAATATGTTCTCGCTTTGGTCGTTTACCCGCTGCTCATTAGAGCTATCGGTGTGCTGGCTTCCATCATTGGAGTATACTGCGTCCGGGGCAAAGACGATCTGAACATGAACCCAATGCAGCCAATTAACGTTGGGTTCTGGATCTCTTCTGCCATAGCATCCGTTGGATTCTTCGCCATTTCGCACTATGTGTTTACGTTGGTACCGATCGAGGGATTCGAGTGGTGGAGATTCGCTGCAGCGAACCTTGTAGGAATCATCCTTGCACTCGCCATCGGTAAGATGACCGAGTACTTCACAGCAATTAACAAGAAGCCTGTAGTTGAAGCTGCTAAGTCTGCGAAAACAGGTCCGGCTACAGTCATTCTCAGTGGAATTGCTTCGGGCCTCGAGTCTAGCGTATGGGGAATTGTTGCTATATCTGTAGCGATTCTGGCTGCAATGATCCTCTTCAAGGGTCATCTTGCTCTTTCCGCGTACGGAATTGCACTTTCTGGTCTTGGTTTGCTCACAACGACCGGCTATATGCTGGCTATGGATACTTATGGTCCTATTGCCGACAACGCCAACGGTATTTTTGAGATGTCCGGTGCACTTAAGGATGAGGGCGAGGACAGTGATGCTAACAAGATCGTTGCGAAGCTTGACGCAGTAGGCAACACTACCAAGGCTCTTACCAAGGGACTTGCAATTGCTACTGCAGTTATCGCAGCTACAGCATTGTTCCGATCGTTTATGGCCGATGCCGAGTTGTTGGATATCGGTATACGAATAGACTACACGCAGGTTTTCATCGGACTGTTGATTGGTGGAGCGGTTCCGTTCCTGTTCTCTTCGTTTGCTATCAACGCGGTCAGCCGTGCTGCCTTCCAGCTAGTTGAAGAGGTTCGCAGACAGTTCCGCGAAATCAAGGGGATTATGGATTATGATCCACGATCCGGTTCCGACGAAGGCAAGCCTGACTATCAGCGATGTGTAGCTATCTCCACTTCTGCTGCTCAGAAAGAGCTTCTGAGCCCTGCAGTGCTGGCAATTAGCACCCCGATTCTTGTTGGTTTTGCGCTTGGCTATGGCGATCCCCTTAAGGGTGCTGCTGCACTCGGTGGTTTCCTTGCAGGATCGATCCTTTCGGGTCAGTTGATGGCTGTCTTCCTTTCTAATGCAGGTGGCCTTTGGGACAATGCGAAGAAGAAGATCGAGGACGGAATGTTCGGCGGCAAGGGCACCGAAGAGCACAAAGCTACGGTAGTAGGCGACACAGTCGGCGATCCGTTCAAGGATACTGCCGGACCAGCCCTTAACCCGTTGATTAAGGTTATGAACCTGGTGGCGATTCTTATTGCTCCGATCGTAATCCATGACCTCCCGGACACCGTTCGAACCATTGTCGTTGTGTTATCTCTGGCGGCTCTCGTTGGAGCTACTCTCTGGAGTAAGCGCGGTGGAATCGAAGTCAGTTTGACTGATAGCGGTTCCATCAGCCAGGAAGAGGAGCCTGCCACTGTTTAATACGAGTCACTCGGCCGGTTAAACAAAGCGGCCTATTGTTGTTCTTCAGACGTATTGGCCGGGAGTTTTGCTCCCGGCTTACGTCTGTTGGGTTCCCGACATAGAGAGGATTTTGAAGATGAGTTTTGTTGATGCGGCGACTCCGCGCATTGTTCCCCCCCTTGATCCCAATTTTCGCCCACTTGCTGTAGCTAATCGAGCATTCGTAAGCAAGGTAACTTCAAAAGGTACTGCAGTGCCGTTAGTTATAGCTTTGGAGCGCGGTGATGGTTCTGTTTCAAGATTTGAAACTGCCGTATCCAGTGGCCCTGCTGATAAACAAGACAACCTCATTTACGTAGAGCGGTTGGTCAAGACCCTTCTGTGGCAAAGGGGCGGTTGGAAAGTGATTGTTGGTGGGCCGGCTGAGATCGGCGAACATATTCGCAAGACTTATTCTCCCACTGGCGCGCGTGCTTTCGACGCCAACTTTATGGGTGGAGTTTACGAGCACGAATTTAGAGTGGATGTTGTTCAAGCAGATCAAGTTCCAGTAACCAAAGAAGAGACGGTTGAACTGGGCCGACACCTTGAAGGCTGCCGAATTGGATTTGACCTCGGCGCAAGCGATCGCAAAGTTGCCGCTGTAATAGACGGCAAACCAGTCTATAGCGAAGAGGTGGTATGGGATCCAAGGAATCAGACGGATGCCAAATATCATCATCACGAAATCACTACTGCTATCAAGACTGCAGCTTCACATATGCCTAGAGTAGATGCTATCGGTGGAAGTGCTGCCGGAGTATACATAGATAATCGAGTGAAGGTTGCGTCACTCTTTAGAGGCGTCCCGAAGGAGCAGTTCGATTCGGATGTTCGGGACATCTTCATCAGAATGAAGAAAGAGTGGAACGGTGTTCCATTCGAAGTAGTAAACGATGGCGAAGTCACTGCTCTGGCGGCCTCTATGGCACTCAGTGTGAACGCCGTGCTTGGAATCGCTATGGGTTCGAGTGAAGCGGCCGGGTATGTCACCCCTAACGGAAGCATTACCGGCTGGTTGAATGAACTCGCCTTTGCGCCGGTAGATGCTCAGAAGAATGCTCCAGTGGATGAATGGTCAGGCGACGAGGGCGTAGGTGCCCGCTACTTCTCGCAGCAGGCTGTCTTTAGACTGGCGGAGGGTGTTGGAATTGATCTGGATGAGTCGCTCACACCAGCCGGACGTCTGAAATCCGTGCAGGCTCTGCTCGAGCAGGGCGAAGAGCGCGCCAAAGCCATTTGGGAAACCATCGGCATTTACCTTGGCTACGGTATCGCACACTATGCCACTTTCTACGATGTGGAGCACGTTCTGATTCTCGGACGAGTTACATCGGGGAGCGGTGGAAGCATTCTGATGCAGAAGGCACGAGAAGTGCTTAAAGCGGAGTTCCCTGAGCTGTATGCAAAGGTAGCATTGCATCTTCCCGAAGATGAATCCAGCAGGCTTGTTGGTCAGGCGGTAGCCGCTGCCAGCCTTCCAGCCTTGAAGTAACGGAGTAGATGATGGAGTTTCACGAGAAAACGTCCGAGGTATTTGTTCCGGATGGGATGCCAATCGACGAAGCACTGAATAGAACAACGCATATGGGTATCTGCGCTCACCAGGACGATCTGGAAATCGGGACATATCGAGGTATACTCGAGTGCTTCGGTCGCAGTGACAAATGGTATATGGGCGTAGTCGTCACCGATGGGGCAGGGAGCCCCAGAGATGATCTCTATGCAGACTGTTCGGACGACGATATGAAGCGAATCCGCCGCGTCGAGCAGAAAAAAGCCGCTTTCGTCGGTGAATACGGTGCACAGGCATTCCTGGACTTCCCGAGCACTGCCGTTAAGGATTCATCGAACAAAGCGGTAGTAGCTGATATAAAGAAGCTGATTGCTGCTGCCAAGCCAAAGCACGTTTATACGCATAATCTGGCTGATAAGCACGACACACACGTGTCAGTTGCACTCAGGGTGATCCAGGCTATAAGAGAGCTTGAACCAGCCGCACGACCAGAGAAAGTATATGGGTGCGAAGTGTGGCGCGATCTCGACTGGCTCTGCGATGCAGACAAAGTGGTCTTCGACGTTGCGGCGCACGAGAACATAGCTGCAGCGCTCTTAGGTGTCTTCGATTCACAGATTTGCGGAGGGAAGCGTTACGACTTGGCCACGCTTGGCAGACGCCGGGCGCACGCTACCTTCTTCCAGTCTCACGGTACGGACGATACCACGGGAATCTCGTTTGCAGTCGATCTCACTCCGCTCATCGAGGATCCGTCGCTGGATGTTGGTGCATACATCGAAGGATATATCAAACGCTTCGCGGATGAGGTATCTTCCCGAATCGCCAAGTTCAGCGGTGCGTAGGTCACGCTTCGTTAGCCAAACTTAGTAGAACAGCCGCCGCGGGAATCAACCCTGCGGCGGCTTTGTCTTGTTTCACGTGTTTTTTGCGGTTACTTCGCCTTCAAGACTCCATTATAGGTTACGTGTTCGAGCTTCGTTCTTGTGCCGACGAGTTTGCCATCCACGTAAAGCGTATAACCCTTGGGTGTATTCTCATATCGGTTGCCGTCGGGTCTCGTGTCCCAAACTATGCTGAGTGTGCGGTCGTGGTAGGGAACGCCATCGAGTCGGAAATGATCCCACGGCACGGCTACGACTGGATACAGTTCCACGGTATCATCATTTCTGGGGACAAGGCCCCCAACCAGTCTTATAATCAAATCGATATATGTAGAGTGGAAGTAATCCGGACAACCGTAGTTCGTGCCATCATCAGCGTTTGCTTCTTCGTGCAGGTTCGGATGTTTCCAAGTGCCTTTGTCTTCGTAGTGCAGTTTCACGAATGAGTCCAAAAACTCATACAGTTTCTCTGGTGTCACGTGCGGTGCTTCGTAGTATCTAATTCCGTTTGCCAGCGCATTAGCGACAATGCTGTTAGCGTGCGGCCACACAGGTCCGTTCCAGTTACAGAGATGCACTTTTGGGTCGAACATAGGGCACTTCATACTACAACTGGTAACAGGCCAGGCTCCCCAAAACTCATCTTCAGCCAGAATTGTGGACAGCCCGCTTGCCTTCGATTTGTCAGGCAATTCAAATGCATATGGATAGACGCCAACGACTTCCTTGACCCAGGCTTTGCCATCTGTTCCAACTTTTACTGAATAGAAGAAGCCGCTCTTCTGATCCCAAAAGATATTCTCTGCGGCAGCCTTGATGCGCAGAGCAAGCCCATCGAATTTTTCGGCTTCCTTGTTGTTGCCAAGTTCCCGCAACGCTTCAGCAACTGCTCTCGCGTTGGCGTAGTAGTAGGCCGTGTAGTCTGGCCGCCAGAGTGGAGTCTCTTTGCTGCGATCGTAGTTGTCGAAATAGAACCATGCAGGCTGCCACTCCATTCCAGTCGACCAATGGCTGGGTGGGGCAAGCAGATAGTCTGTATCCGGGCGCGTTGCATCCAGTTTGCCGGGGAATGCACTTTCAGTGTCTTCTTGCCAGGCGGGTAGCAGTTCTGCAAGACGCTCTTTGTTCGGGTGAACCAGATACGTACCCCAAAGAGTCGATGGTATCCAGTGCGTATATCCGCCAAAACGTCGACCGTCAGGTTCTCTCCTCTTGCCAAGAATCTCTGCTTGTCCGTACGAGTATTTGGCATCCCGCAGCCATCGCACTTCATCCATTATGTGAGGTGTGCTGTAAGTGATATGTCTGGTGTAACCACCGAGTTTACCCTCGTAGAAACCAGGAATGCCGCCTTCCTCCTGATAGTTGGCTCGAACAAGCAGCCATCGGTAGTAGTAACAGCGCTCCCAGATTGGGTCTGGGCAGTCGAAGGTGGGTATGAGATCTGCGAGCCACTTTGCTGTCTCGGCGCGCTTTTTGTGCGTGCGGATTCTGAGAGCTTCATCTACTCTTTCAGCTCCCATCATCGCGTGCAACGGATAGCGAGGAAGTTGCTCTGGTTCAATTGCCAGATGCCCTATGGCGTTTGCCAGCTTCTTCACCGAATCTGGGGTATCTTCAACCGGAGCAGGTTCGTCCGTAGGGTATCGAATAGGAGTGGCAAGGCCGAGTGATTCTGCTACCAGTTTCACTTCGGAGGAAGAGAGTGCTCTGTTCCAGATTGCAACATCGGAGAGAGAGCCATTAAAGGCTTCACTGTTTGCCCAGTTGCCGATTGTCCAGCCTTGCTTTGCAGCGTGTGGCCAAGGTTCAACTCCCGAAGATGCTACTTCCGCTCCGTTTAGGTACACTCGTCCGATATTCTCTTTGTCGTGTGTTACAGCCAAATGGAACCACATCTCTTCAGGCAGCATAAAGGGGACTACCCAGTCATTTTCCCAAGAGACGATCTTAATCGCATCTGCGCTCACTGCTAGTCCGCCAGCCTCCTGAGCGCCGACGATCTGTCCGTATGCTGTTCCAGACAGCTTTATCCGCGCTGAGAGGGTAAAATCATTCCGAAAAGCTAATCCTTTCGGGTTCCCCAGTACAACCTGGGTCATTCCATTGAATCTCAGCCAGTCGCCCGAAACCCAGAGTGGATGAACGATCTTCGCATCGGATTTTGCCGTGCCAGAGTCTACAGCGACCTCACCTTGTCCTTCGTTCAGTCGGTAATATGCTGTTGGTGTGAGATCATCCGGCAAGGCGAAAAGTTGTGGTGTGACAACAGCTAGTAGTAATCCAACGAGAATCAGCCTCAAATTCTTCCTCCCAGAAGGTGTCTAATTGCGTGTGCCAGAAACGCGTGGAGCCGCTTGCTTATTGTAGAGCAACACGTCTGCGAGAATCAAGCGAGACATACGATTGAAGGTTCTTAAGTTCAGTTGCCTTCGGGTGTCGTCGACTTCTCCGGCTGATCGAAGATTGGCAAATAGTCCCGCCAGGTGCTGTGTTTCATATTGTTTGCATACTTCGTCAGGCTGATAAACGGTACGTATTTTGGCCTGCGAGGCGTCCGCTTCGGTGTGTGACCAAACTGCTGGACAGTCTTGTCGCTCTTCTTCGTGTTGCATTTCTTGCAGCAGCAGACCAGGTTCTCCCACGTAGTGGGGCCTCCCAGTCGCTTTGGAATTACGTGGTCTATAGTAAGGTCTTTGCCATTCTCACCGCAATACTGGCACGTGTAGTTGTCTCTTGCCAGTATGCTTCTGCGTGAGAGTCGCAGTTGAGGCATCGGCCGACGAATATGATGCTTAAGCCGTACCACCGATGGCGCTTCAATGGTGCCGGCCAGTGTCTTCACACTCACGTGGTCGTAATGCAGAACATCCACTTTCCCAAGATAAACGAGGACAATCGCACGCTTGATGTTTGTTATATTTAGCGGAGCGTAATCGCTGTTTAGCACTAGGACTTCCTGATTTAGATTTCCTGGATGATTCACCTGCTTTTCTCCAGATGGGCTGTAACAAAAAACCCGCTTTGGTTGTACACCAAGCGGGTTCGTACTCTTATAAGTCATCGTCTGACGCAGTGTAGCCACACGAACTGACCATCTTCAAGTAGTCTCAGGCTATGTGCTCTGTTCCCACTAATGGCGCTGACCACTATATGCATTGTCCGGTGGTTCATTACAATCATCATACACTCAAAACGGCCGTGCGTTTTACCTCACTGCTAAAGTTATATTACCAGAATTTCCGGCTGATTGTCAACGTCGTATTGCAGCCGTGTATATGCAGAGCGACTATGTCCCCCATAACTGCCGTGGGATAATGTCCCCAT
>CAZCCV010000015.1:0-56283 GCA_964497515.1 uncultured bacterium
CAGTATTCCAATCTTTTTTCAGCCTCCCCTTTTTCCGTAACTTTGACACGCACCCTGACCGTGTCGCATTGCTCCCGCGTATGGCGAGCAGAATGCCTGCCGGATGGGTGCGTATAGTCCGGCAAAGGTTGTTGACACAACGGTTCGCCTCGACTACTATAGTGAAGAACGCCCGGCGGCGCGGGAGGTTGTTCGGATGGCAAAAAAGAGTGGCATGCTGCCTAAACAGGGCAGACGACGAAAGAAGAAACAGCAGCTCTTACAGATAATTGTATTTGGTGTTGTGGCAGTGGTCGTCGTACTGGTAGGGTTTGTCGTCATCCGAAAGGTAGCAAAACCCATCGGGCTTCTGTTCGCCGAGAGAGAACAAGTCCGTCAGATGCAGAAACAGCTCGCTGACGCCAAACAGGAAAAAAAGCAACTCCTCGAGAAAAAGAGAGTCATTGCTAGCCCCTCAGGCGCTGAAGCTGAAGCCCGCAGACTCGGCTACGTCCGACCAGGTGAAGTCTCGATAGTGATAGAAGAGACCAGCGAACCAGCACCTAACGAATCCGTGGAAGGCAGTCGATAGTCTATCTCCGTTTTCTTCTTGAATCATCCACAATAGGAATCCCCGCATAATAAGGTTGAGGTTGACTTCGTTCATATCTGCCAATAGCATGAGCCTGTCATTCGAGAGAACATTATCATCGCCCTTTACGTCATAGTTCATGTGTTGTGAAGTGTGCGTGGAGAGAGTTTATTGAGCAAAAGAAGAGCTATTGGCCTTGTACTGGGCGCCTTATGTCTTGTCGTTACATCAATTCTGCCTGCTGTCGGCAGCACTTATGCTGAACACCTCATTTTAGCTACGGCTCGCATTAGTGAAGGTGATTACGACGGAGCCGTCGCCGAAATCAACTCAGCTCTTACGCGCAGATCGGACGATCCGCTGGCTCAACTGGCGTTAGGCATAGTCTTTTTGAACACACTTCAATCAGCACAGGCCGAAAAGCAGTTTCAATCGGCTCTTCTGATGTCGGAAGGCCAAAACCCGATTGCAAGCTACGGCCTCGGCATCTGTCATTTGTCATCTGGACGAAACGAAGCGGCAGTGAAAGCGTTTAGGCAAGCGGGGACAGATGCGGCCTACGACATCGAACCTACTATGTCGTACATTGCTGCACTTTCCGGAAATTGCTATCAAGGTGAATCCAAAAACCCTGTAATGCAGAGTATTGCTGCCTATGGGTTGTTCAAAGACGACAAATTCGCTGAATCTGCAGAAATCCTCTTCGATATTTGCAAAGACTGGAAGGGGTTTAGCGAAGATACAGGGCCGGTGATGTTCTTCGATCCGGCTAAACCGTTCACTTTTGCCAACAAAAAACTCGCTCGTCCCTACAAAACACCAAACGAAGCTGAACCAAACCTGAAAAAGGTGAGTGGCAGAGTGACTCTCCGAGCCGACTTGGAGAATGCCGAAGGCATTTCCTACGTGCTCTATTTTGTGGACGATATAATGGTGGGCATGGTAAATCACCATCCGTTTGAGTGCGTTTGGGATACTACACTGTTCGCCAACACTCCGCACAGCATCAGAATAGAAGGGCGCGATATTGCAGGGACGATTCTTTCAGAACAGTCTCTGAGAGTTGCAGTGAGCAACTCTGGCTCTTCCACAATGGGATCACCAAAGTCTGATGATGTGAAACAGGTTGAAAGCCGACTGTGGGAGCTGATCCAGATCAAACCCTCCCGGAGGTTGACATATTACACTCTGGCGAAGAACCTGAAAGCATTGAAGAACCACGCTTCGGCGCTTTCTTATATGGAACGAACTGTCGGTATCAATCCGGCTTTTATGGATTCAATGAAGATTCTCACAGAATGGCACGCGCCGATTGCTCCATATCGTGAGATTAGAAAAGGCAATCCCAATCTCAAACTCGCGGCGATTACTTTCGACGATGGCCCCAATCCGAATACCGGTAGGCTTCTCGATATTCTGGCGCAGAAGAATGTAAAAGCGACGTTTTTTGTTGTTGGCAGTATGGCCGAGGCTCACTCCGATATGCTTCAGCGTATTGCGGCCGATGGGCACGAGATAGAGAACCACACATATTCACATCGCAACCTGCGTTACCTGTCGGATAGTGAGATCATCAAAGAGCTCGTACGCACCACTGCGATTGTACGTGACCTTACCGGACAATCCTCAAAGTATTTCCGCCCGCCAGGTGGCAACAATAACAGTCTCCTCAACCGTTCGGCAGGCAGACTCGGGTTTTCGTCTGTCTTTTGGACAATTAACGTAGGAAATACCGAGGGCACTAAGCCGGATTATATTCTCCACCAGGTTAAGAAGGAGCTCGTGCCAGGTAGTATTATTCTGATGCACAACGTCGAGGAGGTTACGCTTCTAGCTCTTCCGAGGGTGATCGACGAGTTGAGAGCTAAGGGTTACAAACTGGTCACGCTAGAGCAGCTTCTTGCTGCAAAGTAGTGGTTTAAGCTGGGGCGGACAGTATTTCGCCCCCAGCTTATCTTTTTATGGCCAGTTAATATTGAGCACACGCAACAGCTTTCTCAGTTTGCCATCGGTGTGCTTGAAGCAACTACTGATTCCGGTTATGGTAATCACACGGCCGGCCGTAAATGACGTGCCGTTCAATCCCACCCTGATTCCAACGTTTTCGACCCCGCCGGTGGTGGAGCCATCGGTGATTCCGCTGCCGTCATCTATGTAGAAGAACTGTTCGGCAGGATCGATCTGTGTGATCTTCCCGGTGAGCTTAACCAGAAGCCCGATGTTGTTTACACTAGCGCTTTCGGTAAGCGTCGAGTTCCGTATCTCCCAAGTCCCTTCTTGGAGGTCAAAGGATTTCCCTCCGAGGCCGAGCGTACCTAGGAACAGCGGTTCAATAGCGGTTGTCCTCGACGCCATTGTGAGCTGACTTACAGCAATGCATCTTTCACCGTCTGGCGTCGTAGACATAACACCTTTGATGTTCGCTGAGTCCCCGACTTTGACAGTCCAGTTTGAAAGTGTGGAAAGATCAAGTCGAATACCTGCGTGCCGATCAGCTTCTTCGATGTAAGCTGTCTTTGCCGGTATGCCGGCACCTGGCAAGGCTGTAATCTGCTTGCCGTTCAAGTAGACGTACTCGCCGTCTTCCATATTCTTTGTATCAGATAGTCTTTGGCTCTCCGGCATAAATGGAGAGACGCTGTCTATCACTATATCGTCGAAGTACAGCCCCAACACTACGCCAGTATCACCGGGCCAGTTAGTAATTCCCAACTGCACTTCCAGTGTTGCTGCTTCTGCCGGTGGAGTCATTCGGATCATTGGCTTGGTGGAGCCACCGTATAGACCCGAAAGATACTGTGTCCAGCTCGTAGGAGCAATCATCAGCCCTGGGTGTTCTGCTCTTGAAATTTCAGTGCCGTTAGCTCTTCGCCATACAAAAGCCCAGAATCCTGCTGCCCAGGTGCCTTCTTCCATCCGGCACTTCAAATAACAGTTGTACTGCTTGGAAGGATCCACGGGCACGCGTTTCGATGCAGTCGGTCTCAACCAAGCGTATGCCCAGTATGGAGCAGTCGGGTTGTGTGTGCCCGTGCGAATCCACGCCGATGCTGTTCCACCAGGTGTGGTATTGTCGTGAGCTTCTCTGCCCCAGTTGTACATCCTGGGGTTACCTCCACCGTCGTTTACAAAGAGTTCCCATCCGTCTGGCTTGGTGGGGTCTGCCGGATCGATTATCTCGAAGTCACCGTTGTACTGCCCGATTTCTTCTTTGCTATCAAGCACAACGTTCTTCACAAGTGGCAGACCGAGGCTCGGAATAGTAATATTTGCGATCTTTGCACCATAGTTCGGCGCATCTGAGAACAGTTCGTATGTGCCGGGCGCAAGATCGAATGCCCAGTAGCCTGTGTTATCGGTTACAAGAGCAGTCCTGCTTGCCACGCCTCCAACCTGCACAACAGCGTTATATATTGGGTTACCGAGGGCATCTTTCACCCATCCGCAGGCCATACCGCCAAACTCTGTAGTCGAATGGATTTGAATCTCCCGTATATCGTGAGTCGGCGGCCAATATGGATTATCAAACTTGAGTCGAATGCCTCGGAT
Organism: uncultured bacterium; assembly: GCA_964497515.1. Lineage (GTDB taxonomy): Bacteria > Armatimonadota > UBA5829 > UBA5829 > DTLH01 > CAZCCV01. The sequence continues at coordinate 4,121 of CAZCCV010000015.1, forward strand.
TCCGTTAAGTGGCATCCGGAAAGCATCTGCTGCCAGATTTGATCGGACTGGGTAGCCGTGAAGCGTCTGAGTCGCTGAATAGACGGTAGTAACACTCGAGTTGCCTTCCCAGGATGCCGGGTCAAGTGGCGTTCCGCTGGTCATAACGTCTATCTGATAGTCATCGCGCGATATTGTGTTTTCCAGATACCTGTAAATGGTGATACCGCTGATGTTCGTTGGTGTAGTTAGGTCGATGTAGAAATACGTTGGATCTTCTGGCCACCAAATGGTCGACCAGGCGCTGTCGTAATCGCCATCTACAGCCCTGCCTGCCACGTTTCCTCCGTCGGAGTTACTGGCGCTTACTTTGGATGTCTTCCCAGCGATGATATTCTTTCCTGCAAGTCTACTAAGCTGCAGGTTTTGTGTGATCGGAGTATCATCGTGGACAATAATCTGAGCATCTGCCGATGGTTCCCAACCCTGCTTCCAAGTGGCGATGTAGTAGCTGCCCGGAGAGACGAACTCTGGCCCGTAGTAACCGTTGGTGTCGGTAGTGAGATAGATCATAGCGTCTGCAGTTGCAAAGGGTGTCTTCTTTATACCGACTGCTGCACCAACAACAGGATTTCCCATTGTATCAGTCACACGTCCGGAGACCAGGCTGCCTCCCACAATCTCCACCCGGGTAGTTGCCAGGTTACTGGCTCTCAGCCCGTCCATTACGTAAAGCTGAACATCGAAATCCGTGTATATTTGAGGAGCTACGCCCGAGTAGATTGGTGTAAATGCTGTGCTTGGACTCATCCAGCGGTACTGCAGAGGCTGACCTTCAGGGTCGTAGCTGCCGCTTGCGTCTATCGTATACCTTTGCCCGCGTCGAACCCGGATCTTCTCGGGGATTACTGCCACAGGTTTGCGGTTTATAGTCTTGATTTCGTCGGGATACTCAGGAATGACGAGTGGCGTTACAGACGTCGACGGGCTCAGGTTTGTACGCACCTTGTAAGTGCCCAAATTGGTATTTCCACTCAGATACTCTTCAGCGAACTCTGTGAGCGGCAGTTGATGGAACTCCACCTGATCTCCAGTCACGATTTTCAGAAGAAGGATTTCTGCTGCAACGTAGCTCGGTGCAAGTGCGCCCGACTTTGCATGCACGAATGGGTTCCATGTGGGTATCGCCCCATCTACCTCATCTGTATCCCAGTCGTCCCACGTTGGGTGGGCGTTCTTCGGGAACACGTATATGCCATTCGTGTTTGTATACCCCATATACTTCACTCTATCCGGGAAGTATTTTGCATCAGCGTGGGGAACCATCGGATGGCTGATCTGATAAACATATACCGCAGCACCAGAAAGCGGCTGATCGTTCACATCATATACTGTAAGGCGGTTGTCCTGCGGTATCAATTCATCGAACCGAACTCCGGGGAGTCCTATCCGTTGCTGCCTGTAGTGGTCGGTGAGCCCCGCATTTGCGGGGTGTAACCACATATGGCAACTGACCATAAGTGGAGCGTAACCAAGTCCTAACTGGCTCCGATAGCCAAGGAAACCCGACGATAACATTGCCGTGTGGCCGCCATCTATTGCAGGATACAACCTAGTTCCTGCGTAAGGCGTGCCGTTTTCGTCTTTCAGAAGCATATTATATGTGGTCGTCGGGTGGCCATATAGGTCTGGAAGCCCGTAGGTAGTGTGTCCTATCTCGTGACCTATTGCAGGGTCAAAGTCCATCACTGTGCTGTTTTCGGGTTCCATATCCGGGAAGCCGCCGTCGTAGTATTCTTCGTTGATTACCCAGGGTTCATCCTGCCAGTTGCCGTAGAGGCGTTCGTAGTAGTTGTCTACACGGATGGAGTCTCTTATACCTACAAGGCTTGTGGTCGGGTAGATGGTATCGCGCATAAGCAGCGCCATCCTGTCAACCTCTGCATTGCACCAGTCGTAGTCACTGAACGAACCAACCAGATTCAATCGTCTGCCAGTGTAATCGTTGCTGAATTTTACAGGATCGTAGCCCCATCTAAACGACCTCGCAATGTTCAGCTCACATCGTTCGTTGTTTGCTTCACAGATCTCCGAAATGGCATTGTTCGGGTCGACTGTTACCCTTACAAACACTGGACTCTGTGTCCAAGTCCACGGGAACGACACTGTAGTAGTCGCTTCTGGCGCCAGTGCCGAAGTGATTGTAGCGGTTTGGGTTATAATCGGGTGTTCGTCGGGGTCGACTACAAAATTGTTGTTCGCGTCCGGTATCAATTCAAACCGCACCACTGTCCCAGCAGGAACCGTCTGATACCCGAAGTTGCCGATGTGGGCGACGGATGTCACTGTCTCACCTTCGCTCGGCCACTTCTTCGTTGCTTTGGCGGAATACCGCGGCAAGCGTTCCACATACATCAAGCACAGGTCAGGCTGGTTCCAGGAGATAACTGTAATCGGATAGGTGGAGGTCATACCACGGAATTTTGCTGTAAGTGTGCATGTTCCGATAGACTTTCCAGTTACCAGGCCGTTTGAGTCTACCGTAGCTACACTTGAATTGCTTGTAGACCACGTAATGAAAGGCTTGGCGTCGAAGTTGCTCCAGTTCCAGTAACCGCGGGCTTCGAAGTTGGTTATGTCCACCCACTCGCCTTCGATTTGTGCTTCCAGTCCGAACTGTTTCTTTGATCCGTTCACTACGCGACTATCTGAACGAATAACGTTTGCATCCGGGTCAATTCTCTGATTAGTATAAGGAGCAGTCTGGAAATAGTCTCTATACACTATTTCTAACTGTCCGGGGGATGGCGGGTTTGATGTATAGAAATTCTTTCTGAATATTAATTCATCCATAACGACGTCAGTTGAAGAATCGCCGATATAGACTTTGCTATCCGACATCGAAGACGGATTCATAAATGCAGTGCCATCAAAGATAACGCTATCTACACAGACTTTGTCAATCCAAAGAGCAAGCCCTTTAGGAGGCCCTGCGTGATCGTTCCAGGTGACCGCTATGTGGTGCCATTTGCCTGTCAGCCAATCCGACACATCATAGCGAGTTGCAGCGGTGCGGTTTGGTGTGATCATAACGAACCGCAACGTGCCAGCGGCAGACTTTTCAATGAGCATCCCATTGTTCGGATCGCCGACCCTTAGTATTCTGTGGGTAACACCATCGTTACCGTTCCAGTTTGGCTTAATCCAGAACTCAATCATTCCTCGGTTTTGGATTAGCAGCGGGTTCTCTATGCCTACAGCACTGTTCAGCAAAACGCCGTTTCCGACTGTCCCTGGTGCGTTTGGCGGCGCACCTGCAGGCTTAGCCGTTTTCACACTGTTCGCGATAGTGGCATCTGTAAACCATGCGAGTGATGCCTCCTGAGACTGAGCCAGGCAGATTTGCGGCATCAAAGTGAGTAGTAGAACATAGAAATACCTCACGTAGTTCCTCCTTTGGAATGTACGATAGCAATATTAAGACTGCAACCGGTTGCACACGGTTCCATGTCATTATCGGCAGAAGCTGTCTATTCATACAACCTTCACTGCTTACAATTCATAGAAGCCCAGTGCAGTGGTTTGACGCTCCTGCCTCAGCGTGGTACAATCTTGCCTGATCGTGAACGAGAACTACTCAAGAACTCTGCACACTGCTCGCCAGACTAAAGAAGGAATGAGACGCCGCTTAACCGAACTCCATTCCAGACTTAACCACAGCATTCAGACATTCTCTTACTGCTCCGACGGGCGTTTTCGGTTCTCTGTCCAATCCGTGGGCGAAAACGGGCCAACTGCACCCGTAGCAGAGCACAAAAGGATTGCACTGTGAATAAGATGATAGCCGCAACTAAAGAGGTGTATCCGTGCGTCGTATCTCAATAATTGTTGCACTGCTTGTCACACTGGCCTCGACGGCGTGGGCAGGCAACGGAAAACTAGTGCTTGTCGTAGCAGGTGGCACATCTCTTAACGAAATCCTGGCGCCAGGACTCCCTAATATCTCCCGGCTTCTGGAGACTGGTGCAATCGGCGTGATGAATGTTCGGCCTGCCAGCGTGAAAACATTCTCCGATGACGTTCCGATAGGAAGATACTCTATGGAGAGTGGATGCGTTACTATCGGCGCCGGAACTCGCGCTGCAGCGTCAGTTGATGCGCGAAAAGCCTTCGATACTAACGATATGGTAGACGATCGAGCAGTTGCCAAGCTCTACGAGACGTTCTACGGAGAACCGCCAGGCAAGGCGAGCGTAGTCCATCTGGGGATGAACCGGCTGATATTCATAAACTCAGAAGCGAAGCACCCTGTAGAACCCGGCGCACTCGGCACTGCACTCCGTTTGGTAGGGCTTAAGACGGCAGCTATCGGCAACAGCGATACTATAGCCGACCAGCGACGTGAAGCAGCAGTCATTGCGGCAGATGCCGAAGGGATTATCGATTATGGTCACGTTGGCTCAAAACTGACTGTTCACGACGCGAAAGCCCCTTATGGGGTGAGAGTCGATTCCAGAGCACTACTTCGCGAGTACGACAAAGCTATAGCAAAAGCAGATTTCATTGTTGTAGATGTCGGCGACACAGCCAGAGCTGCGCGCTATGCCATACATTGTGTTGAAGAGCAAGGAAGCAAACTGAAGCATCAAGCACTCAAGAATGCAGACGGAATCATAGGCAGCATAGTAGATCGTCTTGATCTTTCCAAAGACCGCATAATTATTGCCTCACCAAACCCTTCGTTTCAATCGATGGATGCGTTCGACTACCTGCCGCCTGTAATCGTGGCAGGAAAGGGAATAGAGCAGGGGATGCTTATCTCCGGTTCCACACGGCGGCCGGGAATAGTGACCAATGCCGATATCTCGGCTTCCGTGCTCGATTTCTTCGGAGTGACTCCACCGTTTTCGTTCGTCGGTCGGAGAGTCGAATCCACTCAAGGAAACGCACCCCAACTCTCTGCAATCAATAACAAGATCATAATGCAGATGGAACGCCAGCCTGTAATGCGCGGGATTGCGACGTTTTTCATTGTGCTTGTGGTGGTAATAACTCCCCTAGCTTATCAGAGGATGTGGAATCCAAGAGCGTGGGTGTCCTGGTTAGCGCTGGTTCCAATCGCACTGATACTTGTGGTGCTCTGGCTTCCGGCTATCGCCAACGTGGATATCATCGCATCTGTTGCGCTGCTTTCGCTTTTTGCCGTCTTCATTCTATTTCTTGCCTGGCTGCTTCTTCGTTCACCTGTAAGGGCGTTTGCATGGCTCTCTGCGTTGGTTGCAATCACGGCTATAGCCGATGCATTACGTGGGGCGAATCTGCTGGCTCATTCTATTATGAGTTACACGCCGGTCGATGGTTCTCGTTACTATGGCATCGGAAACGAGCATATGGGAAGCACAATTGCGACATCGGTGATTACTGCGGGTTTCATTGCAGCCGCACTCACGGGCAAGAGGCCGATTAAAATCGCTGCCATCTGCTTGTTCCTCGTTATTATGGTTTTGGCTGTAGGTTTGCCGTCGTTCGGAGCCAATGCTGGAGGAGCAATTTCTGCAGCTTTCGCTGTGGTAGTCGGTTTGATTCTCTGGAACGGTCGGAAGATCAATCGGGTTTATGTATTAGCGGCTCTGGCTGTGGTATGCTGCACCATCGGGCTAATGGTTGCTATAGACCTGTTGCGATCAGGTGGGACCCAGAGTCATATGGGGAGAGCTATCCATCTTATATCGACGGGAGGAGCTTCGCAGGTGCTCGTTATCATCTCTCGAAAGATAGCGATGAATCTCACCCTGTTACAGTACAGCGCGTGGAGTAAACTGCTGATGGCATCGGTTGCTTCTACGGTTTTGTTCGTGGTATCGAAGCATTCCGACGTCGTAATGAGGCTGAAGAGTAATCTTCCGGTATACAACGGGTTGCTTGCAGCGACGGCCGGAGCGTGTGCGGCACTGGTGTTTAACGATTCGGGAGTGGTTGCAGCGGCTACAGCCTTCACATATGTGTGGGTTGCCGTCGCTCTCGCAGCACTGCAGCGCAACGAACTGCCAGAAGAGGATACCCAGTAGATTTACCGGGTCATCAGCAATCCACCGCACGGTGTGAAGGGAGGATAGATAAACGTGAAGAGTATATACGTGTCGGATCTAAAAAACGGGACTCAGGTTGATGGCGTTTTCCTCGTCTCGTCCAAAAAGGTTGACTGCACCAAAGGCGGCTCGCCGTACATGAGGCTGAAGCTCACCGATCGAACCGGAACCGTGGAAGCCGTCAAATGGGATGCCGACGAATCGGAGCTTTCATCTGTAGACAACGGTCAGTTTGTGCACATTTGGGGTGTTGTGGGCTCATACAAAGAGAGTCTGCAGGTAAAAATCGATTCGTTAAGGCTTCACACCGACAAGGTGGACCCCGCAGACTATCTGCCACAGACTGAACGGGACACACACGAAATGCTATCCGCACTCAGAAGCATAGTCGCCACTGTTGAACATCCGCAGCTTAAGGCTCTGCTCGATTATTTCTTCACTGATAACAAGTTTGTATCTAAGTTTTCTACCGCGCCCGCTGCGCAGAAGATACACCACGGTTACATCGGCGGTCTGTTGGAACACACGCTCTCAGTCGCGCAGCTCTGCAGTTTCGCGGCAGAACACTTCCCCGGTGTAGACAGAAGTCTGCTGATAACGGGCGCGATTCTGCACGATGTAGGGAAGATAGAAGAGTTCAATTGGGATGCCATCATAAAGTACGCTGACAACGGACATCTCATCGGGCACGTTGTCGGCGGTGCGGCAATGGTCGACAAAGCAATCTCGACAATTGACGATTTTGATCCACTACTGCGGCAGGTTGTTCTGCATATTATTCTTTCCCATCACGGTCAGAAGGAATACGGCGCGCCGAAACGGCCGAAGGTGTTGGAAGCTATCATCATTCACTTCCTGGAAGACCTCGATGCCAAGGTAAACATCTTCCAAAGGGTTGTAAACAGTGAGACTTCCAAGCGGAGCAGCAGCATTTGGACCGAAAGAGACTGGGTGTTCGACAGACCGCTATTCAAGGGGCTGCCGACGGCGGAAGAAAATACGGGCGAAAGTCGTCTGGAGGTTCTGCTCGATTCAGACTACGACCCATTTGACGACTAAGAGTATTAGTGTGCCTTTGCACCCGCAAGCATCTATCTGCCCGGGAAGGTAGATCACTGCCTATTCTCTAAGCAGAATAGTGTCGGCTCAGGTTTGCCAGAAGCGAAAGAGTGAACTGCGCAACCAGCGTGCGGCATCGGCAGATAATATAAAGAAGCGCACCAAAACACAATCACCCTAAGGCCAGAGTGCCCAAAGTTCTAAAAAACAGGAGGCTATGAGGCAGTGTCGGATAATCGCAAAGAGCAGGAACGTGCGGAACTACATCGAACCATTTGGAACATAGCCAACGACCTCCGCGGGAGCGTTGACGGCTGGGACTTCAAGCAGTATGTTCTCGGCATGTTGTTCTACCGCTATATATCAGAAAATCTCACCGCGTACATAAACAAAGGGGAACACGAAGCAGGCGACCCGGATTTCGACTACACCTATCTTGCCGATGATAAGGCCGAGCGGGCTCGCGAGGATCTTGTTAGAACGAAAGGGTTCTTTATTCTACCAAGCGAGCTTTTCTCAAATGTACAAAAACGTGCTGCGAAAGATGACAACCTAAACGAAACCCTCGAAAGAGTCTTTAAGGATATTGAAGCATCTGCTCTCGGAACCGATAGCGAAGCCAACTTTCAAGGGCTGTTTGATGATATTGACGTTAACAGCAACAAGCTGGGCGGAACCGTCGCCAGGCGCAACGAACGACTTGTTAAGCTGATGAATGGTGTCGCCGCTATGAAGCTCGGCGATTATAAAAATAACTCCATAGACGCTTTTGGGGATGCTTATGAGTTTCTAATGGGCATGTACGCAAGCAACGCCGGAAAAAGCGGCGGTGAGTACTTCACTCCACAACAAGTCTCCGAGCTCTTAACCCGCATCGCTCTTGTGGGACGAACCGAAGTGAACAAGGTGTACGATCCAGCTTGCGGCAGCGGTTCTCTGCTGCTTAACTTCGCAAAAATCCTCGGAAAAGGGCACGTGCGGCAGGGATTCTTTGGTCAGGAGATCAATATCACCACCTTCAACCTGTGCCGCATTAATATGTTCCTGCACGATATCGATTACGACAAGTTCAGCATTGCGCACGGTGATACGCTTATAGACCCATTCCACTGGGACGACGAACCTTTTGAGGCCATAGTCTCAAACCCTCCATATTCTATCAAGTGGGCTGGGGATGAAAACCCGCTTCTCATAAACGACACGCGGTTTGCTCGTGCCGGGGTGCTTGCGCCGAAATCCAAGGCCGATCTTGCGTTTATAATGCACAGCCTTTCCTGGCTTGATACCAGCGGAACCGCGGCGATTGTTTGCTTCCCGGGTGTGCTGTACCGCTCGGGCGCAGAGCGAAAAATCCGGAAATATCTTGTCGATAACAACAACATCGACTGCATCATCCAACTGCCGGATAAGCTTTTTTACGGCACCAGCATTGCTACCTGCATTATGGTGCTGAAAAAGTCCAAACTAGAAAATAGCACGCTGTTCATCGATGCAAGTGGCGAGTTCGTCAGTGTTACCAACAACAACAGATTAGAGCCGCAGCACATCAAAAAGATCGTTGATGCCTACGCCCGCCGCGAGAATATAGAACACTTTGCAGGGGTTGTCCCAAACAGCGAAATTGAAGAACAGGATTACAACCTTTCGGTTTCTACCTACGTGGAGCAGCGGGATACCCGCGAGGTAATAGATATAGTTAAGCTGAACGCCGAGATTAAAGAAATCGTTGCCCGCGAGGAGGTTTTGAGAAAAGAGATAGACGCGATTATAGGGGAGATTGATGCCGAAGCGTAAGGAGCGACGCTCCACAGGGCGCAAAACAGGTAACCGTAATGAGTAAACTGGAACAGTTGATTAAGCAGTATTGCCCGGATGGGGTGCGTTTTGTACCGTTGGCGAATTGTTGCTCGGTTGAAGACAACAAACGGAAACCTGTCAAAGCAAGTGAGAGGTTACCAGGAAAGATACCATATTATGGGGCAAACAACATTCAAGACTATGTAGAAGGTTACACTCACGATGGCGAATATGTTCTGATTGCGGAAGACGGCTCCGCTAGCTTGACCAACTATTCCATACAATACGTAACCGGGCAATTCTGGGCAAACAACCACGTGCACGTTGTCAACGGCAGAAGCGAATTGGATTCCCGATTCTTATACCACCATTTGACATCGTTTAATTTTGTGCCTTATTTGGCAGGTGGAACAAGAGCGAAGCTAAACAAAGCGAAAATGCTGAAAATCCCTATCCCCCTCCCCCCTCTGCCTGTACAGAGCGAAATTGTCCGTATTCTGGACAATTTCGCGGAGCTTACAGCGCGTAAAAAGCAATATGAATACTATCGGGATAGCCTGTTGACGTTTGATGATGATGTGCCAATGGTGCCGCTTAATGAAATAAGTTTATCAGTATGCACCGGGGTGACGCCACGAGCTGGTAACCCAGAGTATTACAATGGAGGGACTATTCCGTGGTTGAGGACGCAAGAGGTGCGCTTTGTGGACATTTGGGATACTGAAATGAAAGTCACTGAAAGAGCAATGACTGAGACATCTCTGAAATGGGTTCCAGCCAACAGTGTGATCATAGCCATTTCAGGCGCAACCGCTGGCCGGTCAGCCATAAATAGGATTCCGTTAGTTACAAATCAGCACTGCTGCTCTTTTGAGGTTGACAGGAGGAAGGGGTTGTATAGATACGTGTTCCATTGCGTTGCCAACGGATATTGGGAATTGTTAAAATTGAAGCAAGGTGCACGTGGTGACCTGAATGCGGGTCTCATAAAGCGGTTCACAATTCCCCTCCCTTCTCTCCCAGAGCAAGCACGCATTGTTTCGATACTCGACAAGTTCGACGCTCTTACTACCGATATAACTGCCGGCCTGCCTGCCGAAATCGCTGCGCGGCAGAAGCAGTACGAATACTACCGCGATAAGCTGCTGACCTTTGAGGAGATTGCTTAAATGGGTTGTTACAATGTTGTTGCAAGCACCGACGAGAGCACCGTTGTCTCCGAGTACACCGCCACACCCCGAACATCAACCCAATACCAAAGCGAAGCCGAGTTAGAGCGCGAATTTATTGATATGCTCACCCGGCAGGGTTACGAACGCCTCAAGATAGAGAGCGAAGCCGAACTAATTGCCAACCTTCGCCGCCAGCTCGAAAAACTAAACAACATTGACTTTTCAGATGGCGAATGGGAACGGTTTTTCAGCGAGTGTATTGCAGGCCAGAACGAAGAAATTGTAGAAAAAACCCGCAAGATACAAACAGACCACGTGCAACTGCTTAAACGCGACGACGGAAACACAAAGAACATCTATCTGATAGATAAAAAGGACATACATAACAATCGCCTGCAGGTAATCAACCAGTATACAGAGACCGGCGGCACGCACGAAACGCGCTACGATGTCACCATACTCGTAAACGGCCTGCCTTTGGTGCACGTCGAACTAAAACGCCGTGGAGTTGAAATCCGGGAGGCATTCAACCAGATCAAACGCTATCAGCGCGACAGCTTCTGGGCATCCAGCGGCCTTTATGATTATGTGCAGATCTTTGTAATCTCGAACGGCACGCACACAAAGTACTATTCCAACACAACCCGAAGAGCCCATATCGAAGAGAGACGCAAAAACTCAAGCCGCGAGAGCAAGAAAACAAGCAACAGCTTCGAGTTTGCGTCATACTGGGCCGACGGAAACAACAGAATCATTCCCGACCTTGTGGACTTCACCAAGACGTTTTTTGCAAAGCACGCCATCCTAAAAGTGCTGACGCGCTACTGCGTTTTCACAACCAAGGATCTTTTGCTTGTTATGCGGCCATATCAGATACGCGCGACAGAACAGATTTTGCAGCGCATTATAACCTCAATCAACTCCAAAAAGAAGGTCTCTGGCACAACAGATGCAGGCGGATATATCTGGCATACTACCGGAAGCGGCAAAACGCTCACCAGCTTCAAAACAGCTCAACTGGCAACAGAGCAGGAAAGCGTAAAGAAAGTGCTGTTTGTTGTCGACCGCAAGGATCTGGATCACCAGACGATGACGGAATACAACCGCTTCCAAGAGGGTGCTGCGAACGGGAACACATCCACAAGGCAGCTCGAAAAGAACCTGAGCGACCCCAATGCACGTATTATCATAACAACCATTCAGAAACTGGATGTCTTTATCCGTAAGTACAAAACGCACGAAATCTATAAAGAGCGCGTAGTCATTATCTTCGACGAATGCCACCGTTCCCAGTTTGGGGAGATGCACCGGAAGATTATAAAGGCATTCCGCAATTATCATATTTTCGGGTTCACCGGCACGCCGATTTTTGCGAAAAATGCGCCCACCTCGGGAAACCCCTATTTCAGAACCACCGAGGCTGCCTTTGGCGATAAGCTGCACACCTATACCATCGTTGATGCGATAAACGATGGCAACGTTCTGCCGTTTCGCATCGACTTCATCAACACCATCCGGCAAAAAGAGGATATTAAGGACAAGGATGTGCGGGCGATAGACATTGAAAGAGCTATGTCTGCGCCGGAGCGTATTCAGAAGGTGGTCGATTACATCATCGAGCACTTCGACCAAAAGACAAAGCGCAATTCCACTTACACTCTTGAAGGTCAGCGCGTGTCGGGGTTTAACTCTATCTTTGCCGTTGCTTCTATTCCTATGGCGATGAAGTACTACGAGGAGATTAAGAAGCAGCTTACAGAGGAGAACAAAAGGCTGGTAGTGGCGACAATATTCAGCTACAGCGTTAACGAGGATGATCCGGAGGATGCGCTGCCGGATGAGGGCTTCGAAAACGATAAACTCGACAAAAGCTCCCGAGACTTTTTGGAGTCGGCAATCGCTGACTATAACCGCACATTCAACTCCAACTTCGATACTTCCTCAGATAAGTTCGAGAACTACTACAAGGATCTATCCAAGCGAGTGAAAGAGCGCGAAATCGATTTGCTTATCGTTGTGAATATGTTCCTTACCGGGTTTGACGCAACTACCCTTAACACTCTGTGGATCGACAAAAACCTGAGGCAACACGGTCTGCTGCAGGCATATTCTCGCACAAACCGCATACTGAACAGGGTGAAGACGTTCGGCAATATCGTCTGTTTCCGAGACCTTAAAGAGGCAACGGATGATGCAATTGCTCTGTTCGGCGATAGAGACGCGGGCGGTATCGTACTGCTGAAAACGTATAATGACTACTACTACGGCTACGAAGAAAAAGGCGAGAGTATGCCGGGATATGTCGACCTGATAGCACAGCTTACGGAGGATTTCCCGATCGAAGAAAAGATTGTAGGCGAGGAATCCCAAAAGGAGTTTATCCGCCAATACGGTGCGATTCTGCGCCTGAAGAATATTCTTACAGCTTTCGATGACTTTGAAGGAAATGAGATACTATCCGAGAGAGACTTTCAGGATTACCAAAGCAAGTATATCGATCTCTATCAGGAACTGGCTCCAAGACACGACAGCGACAAAGAGAATATCAACGATGATATTATTTTTGAACTGGAGCTTATCAAACAGGTTGAAGTCAATATCGACTACATCCTTATGCTCGTCGAAAAATACTGCGAATCCAACCGCCAAGACAAAAGCATACGCGAGGCGATTGATAAGGCTGTAAACTCAAGCATAGAGCTGCGGAGCAAAAAAGAGCTGATTGATGGATTCGTGGCAAAGGTGAACCTTGCTAAAGACGTAAACAGCGACTGGAAGAGGTTTGTAGAAGAGCGAAGAGAGGAAGACATCGTCGCCCTTATAGCGGCTGAACACCTGAAAGACGAAGAGACCCGCCGTTTTATGGACACAGCTTTCCGTGACGGTATGCTAAAGACCACCGGCACGGATATAGACGGAATCCTGCCGCCCGTTTCGCGTTTCAGTGGCGATCGCACCGAGAAGAAACAGGGGATTATCGACAAGCTGATGAGCTTCTTTGAGAAGTATTTTGGGCTTGTTTAGCATCTGCCCGGGAAGGTAGATCACCGCCTATTCTCTAAGCAGAATAGTGTCGGCTCAGGTTTGCTAGGAGGACCGGATATGATCCAGCTTCGCAGCGTGCGCGCTCTTATTGTAGTAACTCTCCTTCTTCTTGCGAGTTTGTTCGCGTCAGCAGAGACTGCACCCAGGTATTTCAAACTCACAATTCTGCATACCAACGACGTGCACGGACACTTGCTGCCGTTCGACTACCAATCCGATCGGGATGTAGGCGGAGTGGCAAGGCGCGCGACTCTCATCAGAAATATCAAATCTGATGCCAAATGGCCGGTTATTCTGCTCGATGCAGGGGATGTCTTCACCCGCGGCCCGCTGATTAGAAAGTATTTTGGTGAGCCGGATATTGCTGCAATGAACCTGATCGGCTACGACCTGATGACTATCGGCAACAATGAGTTCAAAGGTGCAGAGGGTGCGGATGGTCAGCGGGTGATGTACGATAGGCTGCAGCAAGCTGCTTTTCCGGTTGTGTGCGCCAATGTGTTCGATGAGTCAACCGGCAAGCGCATCGTGCCGCCGTACTTCATTGCCGATATCGAAGGGCTCAAAGTAGGGATTCTGGGGCTAACGCACATCAGATCCGCCGAGTATGTACAGACCAGGGGGCTGAGCTTCATAGACCCAATTGCTATGGCGAAAGAGCTCGTTCCCGAAGTTCGAAGTCAGTCGGATGTAGTGATAGTCCTAAGCCACATAGGCTACGACCTCGATCTTAAGCTGGCTGCAAGTGTTCCTGGGATCGATGCTATCGTGGGTGGAGACTCGCATACCTTTGTCTTCAACCCAACGGTTGTCAAAGTGCGGGAGCCTGAAGCGTTCTCTATAGATGGCCCAGTTGTCGTTCAGGATGGGGAATGGGGCAGATATCTCGGCAAACTCGAACTGTATCTGCGCCGCTCAGAAGAGAAAGGTTATCAGGTTATGAGTTTTCGCGGAGGACTTATTCCTGTTAATCCTTCAATTTCGGAAGCTGCAGACCTGAACAAGTTGCTGAAACCCTATGTAAAGCCGTATCTGAAGCAGGTTGGCAAACTTGAAAATGCCGTCTTACAGAGTGAAGCCGCCGAATGGACTGCGGAGGCTGTTCGTTCTGCTCTCGGTACCGATGTGGGTGCAGAAAGCGAGACCGGAGTTGGCAGTGGCCTTCCCGCTGGTAAAGTGACACTGCTGGACGTGATGAAAATGGTTATCTTCGATAACAGAATCGTTCGGGTGAAGCTAACGGGAGCCCAGCTTATGCAGCTTTCTGCAAATGGTGTGGCGCTCGCAGGAGCCGAGGGAATTGATCTTGATGCGGTTTACAGTGTTGCGATGGAGAACTACGCGCTTACCCTCTGCCCTGCCTCGGAAACGATCGTACCGGAGCCAACGGATATGCAGGTGTCGGATGCCATAGTGTGGTATCTGCAGCAAAAGCGGTGACAATGAAGTTAAATAAATATAATAGGTCGGGAAGCCTGGCCTACTCCCCAACCCGCAGATAGAGGCTTTCATTACGGAAACCACTATCCTAACATCAATTATAGGTTGGTTGTGTTGCACAGACAAGGTCAAAAAAGCGTTAGTCGACTTAAGTTTTGGTCATATTTCAGTGGGCAGTATTGGAGTCATAGATGATAGTCTATGCGCTTTCCGATCTGCACCTTTCATTTGCGGCTCCAAAGCCGATGGATATATTTGGGTCCGATTGGAAGGATCATCACAAGAAGATCGCCGAAAGCTGGGATGGACTGGTGAAACAGGACGATGTAGTTCTCGTGGCAGGCGACGTATCTTGGGCTATGAAGCTCGAAGATGCGTGGCCAGATCTCGAGTATCTCGCAGCGCGCCCTGGAAGGAAAGTCTTAATTCGGGGTAACCACGATTATTGGTGGAGTCGAAGGGCTACTACCAAGATCCAGAATCTGATAGACCCCAGCATTACCTTGCTTCAAGGTACAAGCGTCGTCTTTGATGACATTGGTGTCGCAGGCACTAGAGGCTGGAGGCTTGAGGATTACGAACTCGATACTCCACAGGAAGGCGATGTCAAGATATACGAGCGCGAAATAAAGTATCTTGCGAAAGCTTTAGAATCGCTGCCAGAAAACGCGAAAATGAGAATTGCTATGCTTCACTATCCGCCCTACGATTTGAACCTGGAGCCAAATGAGTTTCATAAGGTGCTGGAGGACTCTTCGGTTGACATCCTTGTATATGGTCACGTCCACAAAGGAACTGGCAGCTCGCTCGAGGGAGATGTAAACGGCATTCGCTACCACCTGACATCGGCGGACTGCGTTGGCTTCAAACCGGTTAGAATCCTCGATACTGCAACATTCTGAGTTGCTCAGTTATTTTGGCTGAGGGCATCCGTTGTTGGTGCAAACTTAGCCGTTATGGTAATATCGAACAGGAGGATATGCCATGCACAGACTTGTACTATGTATTAGCCTGGGCTTTGCCCTGATTGCGTTTGCGATTACCGCATCTGCCGCTCCTGGAGAGCTTTCCGAACAGATAGTTCCAGAAATGCTCGGAGTGAGCGTGGATCTGAACAGTTCATCGATACCCCAGATAGCTGATGCGGGTTTTGGCCTCGTAAGTATTAGCCTTGATTGGCCGAAAGTGGAGAAGGCCAGAGGCGAATACGATTTCTCTGCCTATGATGAGCTTATGGCGTCGCTCAGTGCGAAAGGTCTGCGACCGATCGTGGTTCTAGGCGAAGGCAATCCCCTTTATGACAACGGAGAAGCGCCCCGAACTGTCGATGCCCGCGCGGCGTTTGCCGCTTTTGCAAAGGCGGCAGCCAGTCACTTCGCTGACAGAAACATAATCTGGGAGATTTGGAACGAACCGAACCTTGAGGCTTCTTGGAAACCGACTCCGAACGCAGATGACTACGTTGCTCTAGCGCGCATAGCCAGCAGTGTCATCAAATCATCTGATGCAACGGCAACAGTTGTCGGCCCCGGGCTAGCGGGAGTAGATATCGGTTTTCTCAGCAGGTGTCTGGAATCCGCAATGCTGGAATCGATCGACGCCGTCTCATTCCACCCTCGCTGCACGGCTATTCCGGAGAGACTCGGAGCGGATTACAGCCTGATGAAAGGGATGATTCAGAAGTCTGCGCCCTCCGGAAAGAGCATCCCCATCATCTGTAGCGGACTAATATGTGATTCTGGCGATTTGACACCTGAGAACAGATCGGATTGCATCCAGAGGATGACACTTACCAATGTTCTCAACGGTGTGAAAGCCTCTGTATGTAAACCCGATACGAAAGCGGCTCAGGATAGACCTGTCTGCCCTGCGATTGAGAAGCTTACACGCGAGCTCAGGAGCTGCAAGTTTGTAACCAGGCTGGGTTCCAAGAGCGATGAATACCTATTGCTCTTTGGCGGCGAAAAAGGTTACAGAATAGCAGCCTGGACAACAGGAGAGCAAAGAAGTGTTGCTCTCACCACAGACGCTTCTAAGGTGACTGTAGTAAACGCCGACGGAACCCAGACAGAAGTCTCATCGCAAGATGGAAAAGTCAATCTCACTCTTAACCAGTCTCCTGTTTACATTAGAGTGGGGGAGAGCAAGCGTCTGACCCTTGAGGAGTCACTTTCGGTCGTTCCGAGCCTCCAGACAAGCTGGCGTGTGCAGGATGCTATAAACGTTGAAGTCACAAACCCGCTTGCACAGCGAGTCCGCGGGGAGTTGATTTTAAGCGCACCCGGCAACAAGCTCGAGAAGAGAAAAGTTGACCTGAGTCCTGGTAAGAGTGTCAAATACAAATTCTTGCCGGGTATTACGTGGGATGGAAGTAATGACGTCGCGGTTCAAGTGAGTATGGCAGTGGAGGGTTTGTTGGCTCCCATCGTGCGAAATGTAGAGGTGGCGACGGCTCACAGAGTCTATGCTTATGTCTGCAGTCCCATCGATAGAATACTCGAGTTTAGAGTTATAAGTCCTCTTAACAACAGAATGAGAGGAAAACTCAGAATAACTGATGTCAGCGGCATTAAACTGCGGGCGAATATGTCGCCGTTTGAGGTGGAAGCGCAGGCAGTTGTACCGTTTACGCTGGATGAACCGGCGCCGAGAGAGTTCTGTTTTGGATACGAGCTTGTAGATGCTACAAACAAGGTTGTTTTCAAGTCGCCAGCGCGCAAGTATACGATTGTAGAAGACTTCATCTGGGCTGTAGAAGATGCACCGCTTGCCCGATACGATACCATCATTGATGGTAACGAGGACGTTGCAGGCAATATGGTGGCTCAAGGCGCTCTGCGGGCGACTATGTATCCGGCACTTCCGAAGATGCAGGTCTGTAAGCTCTGGTATGCTGCTGAAGCTGGAGAAAAGTACTTCAGGCTATCACCCATTAGCGAAATGCTGATTCCGCAGAATGCTCTTCAGGTCGGTTACTGGACATATGGAGATAACAGTGGCGGCGAGGTCAGATGCAGATACATCGATTCAGCCGGCAGACTTGTCGAACCAGGCGGCTTCCCAGTGGATTTCACCGGCTGGCGTTACAGAACTATATCATTAGTTGGCAATGGTGTTTCGAATCAGCCTGTCAGATGGGACTCGCTGTTCCTGTTTGATATGCTCGGCAAAGATGGCAACAACACGATATTTGTGGGGCCTGTGATGGTGGTCTCTCAACTCGATCAGCCGACAGAAGTCTCAGAATGATATTATTTTGTAGATGATATCGAAGAAAAAAGAAGAGGCCCAGTGCGTGCACTGGGCCTTTTTGATGTTAGATGACTGATGGAATCAGTCTACGTCTCCGCGGAACGTCATTCGGCTGCTATCCCATTCCTTTGACCACTTAACATGACCATCAGCGTACGCCAGATTGTGACCGTCTGCGTGTGGTCCAGGCCAGGTGAGCCAGCAGGTGTTGCTGTTCTGCGTGTCAGCCTTGCCGCCAAAACGATAGTACTGCGGTCCATCAGGCTGGTTGTCGTTTGATATTCCTGAGTCAAAGTTCAGAACCCAGTCTGTGTTTTTGTCATCCGCATGGCTCTTTCTCAGTTCGTAGAAGAATACCATTTTCGATGGACGCTTCACGGTTGCTGGTTGGAAGCCTTTTGTCCAGGATTCTGTCATAGCATCACCGCCCAATTGGAGTCCGCCCATCCACCAGGTAATCCCATAGCTGTAGAAATGTTTCTGCTCGGGACAGCTAAAAACAGTTCGAGCAGCTGTCTTATCCCCAGGCTGTGGTCCTCTGCCGTAATGCGATTTAACGTATGGCGATATTCTCTCAGTCCAGCCCTGTTTGTCTCCCCAGATGGTCGCACCGTAAATGGGAGCCGGAGTCCAGCCAGCGTGATCATCGGCATACATCAGAGCCGCTGTAACAATCTGCTTCAAGTTGCTCTGGCAGGATGCGCGCTTCGCCGATGCCCTCGCCGACGAGAACACCGGGAAGAGTATCGCAGCCAGTATCGCAATAATCGCGATTACGACCAGCAGTTCAATTAGCGTGAATCCATTCTTCGTTCTTTGCACTTTACATTCCCCTTTCCAAGAAACCGTGTCGTCGGAAACAGAAACTTCCTTCGACTTGGTGAGATCGGGGAGCCTTCCAATCTTAAGTTGTGTACGCTTGCGCAGAGTGCTACTGCCGCGCAAGCGCCTTGGCAGTGATAGAATTAGCTGTTTTCTATCAATGGGAACTCTGTTATCCTCAGGTTTGTGCAACCGTAAGGTATCAGCGTGAGTTCTTGTATAGGTTCTTCCGAAGTGACTGGGCTTTCAGGGAGCGTTCCCGCAGCATTGTGCTGCATTTGCCACTCGGGAACCAGTCTGCCGCTCGCCTTCATTATTATCGGAGCATCTTCTGGCGAGAATACAGGATCTCCCGCCGGCCTATTCGTAATTTTTACCGATTTTTCCGGTGACTCCGTATCGATTATCAGACCATAGTTCCACTGTGTGGTGGGGTACAGCTCATAGTCTGCGTGTGGTTCTTCACCTCTGTGCTTCACCCATTTGTCACCCACGACGAGTGAGTAGACTAGCGGGCCGCGAAGCACTGTTACAGAATCGTTGAACCTTCGCTCGACTGTGACTTCCATCTTAAAGACGAGTTCGATAGTCGAGGTGTTCCCCCACTCCCGTTCTATTACCGCAAACTCGCCCGGCTTTGCTGGGTGCGGCTGGCCGTCGACGAGCAGAGTGGCACTTTTAGCCCATGCAGGGACGCGCAGCCAAAGTGGAAAGGTCGCTGGCTGTGGTGCTTCGAGCTTGATTTTGATTGAGTCTTCAAACGGATAGTTCGTTTCAACTTCAATCGAGACTTCAACACCGCCCCTTACCTTCGACTTAACTAAGCATGGCGCGTAAGCTACTGCTGCAAGGCCATCGTCCGGAGTAGCCATCCAAAGGTGGCTTACGAATTTTGGCCAGCCTTGATGCATATTGGCGGTGCAGCATCCGAAGTTTGGCTCCAAACCGAACAGGTTGGAGTCTGGGCCGTTATCTACCCACCAGTTATCTTCATCGTTTTTGCACTGAACTTGATTGGTCTGCTGATCGTACTGATGACTCCACATATCGGGTGCAAAAGTGGCAGGAAGAGCGTTAAAGGTGATCTTCTCGAGCCTGTCTGCAAAGAACGTATCACCGAAGACTCCTACCAGCCGCTCGAGTGAGAACATCGTCTCAACAACAGCACATAGCTCAGTGCCATGTGAAGGATTCTTACCCGCCAGGTGCTCGTCGCCACTGAACATACCATTGGCCTGCCCGTGGAATTCGTCGAGGACATTCAGCGCATTATATGCGGCCTGTTTGAAGAACTCGTCACCTGTTAGCTCGTACATAACGCCAGGGGTCTTTATGCCCATTGCATTGTTAACTATGTGGGTTTCGTGGCGGAAACAGCCATTGTAGCCCTTCTTGAGCTCGAACGTTGTGAAGTGCCGTGCCCAGTCGTAACCCTGGCGCATTATGAGCCGTGCGAACTCGAGCAGACTCTCATCGCCTGTTCGGTTGTACAGCCAGATTGCGCTTATGGCTGTATCAGCCCATCTGTAGACAGCCCACGATACGAGCGGTTTAGAAGGCAGTTCCTCTTTCATTTGCGCGAAAAATTTCTTCATTATGGGAATAACCCGTGGGTCTCCGGTAACCTCTTCGTACTGAGTCAATACTTTGAGCATCACGCCAATAGGCCACCAGTCGGTATTGAGTTCAGGGCCTATCCATCCGTTTTCTTTTTGGTTTTCGAGTGCCCAATCGACCCACTTCTTTGCAGTGGCTATCATCTCTTCATCTTCGAGGAGATACGCGAGCGGCACGTATCCGTCCAGGAAGTAAGGACCTCTCTCCCAGGACTCACCCTCTCCACCGAGCCATCCGGAATCAGGGCCGAGATCCGGCCAGAAATTGGCTAGGTTGCCCGAAAGGCCATCAGCCTGAATGCGAAGCTGGCGCTGAAGCCAACCGCGCGGTTTGATAGTGCCGAGTGGTAGGAAGCTCATTGCACTTCCAGCCAAAGGCGGCCTGTTGGCCGTATGGAAACTGTTCATTGCTGCTCCTTACTTTGTCTTTTTTGCTTATCTATTATCTATTAGCGTCCGGTTCACCTGCCAGCTCAATTACCAGTTTAGCTGCACCGGAATGCTGCACTTTTGCGTATAGAAGTCTCTCTTTTGCATCAAAAGCGACGCCGGATTTAACTGCAGAGAGGTCTTTCACCCTTTTGAGAGTATTATTGTTAACCCGTATTTGGGGGACGTGATTCACACCCGAAAGCAGTAAGCAGTCACTCTCTAAGAGTGGTTTGCGGGTGAAAGCTATGGTGATTCTATTGGCACTCCTCCGAACTTCGGCACTTTCAGGAAGTGTGAGAGAAAGTTCGGCCATTCGCCGCGTAGTAACCCATTTGTCACCCTTCGCTTTCCAGAGATTCTTAGAAATGATAGCGGGATTTAGCCAGGGGTCGCCAGAGCGGTTCGATATGAGTGACCATACGTCGGGATACAGCCCCAGGTTGTTGCCTTCGAGAGCTTGCTGTCTCATTGCAGAACAGGTTATTGTGCGCGCGAGCGCTGCCCAATCGAAGGAGGAATCGTACTCAGCAAGATCGTAAAGCGATGAAGCGTAATCGAGCCCGTTCCATTGCACTGCAACGCCAATCCAGCTTCGAGTAAACTGTGTGCCGCCGAATATGGGAATGGATGCTCCCTGCATAATCGGCCTGTCTGGAGCCGCCCATAAGTAGATGAACGGGAGTCCGGTTGATGCCCAATAGACGGCTTTCTCCAGATACCGCTTGTTACCGGTTATCCTGTAGCCCGCAAGGTATGCATCGATCGCTTTTGACGCTGCAAGCATATCCGGCGCATAGAGCGGGCACTCCCACATTTGTGCTCCGGCTGGAATGCTGAACCGATCCATGTATGCCAGCGCAATTCTGACCGATTGTATAGCTTTCTTGTCGCGAGTGACCTCAGCATAACGAAGGATCGGTATCAATTCAGTTGCAGAGATGCCGACTTCGGTGTCACCACGTTTGCCAAGGTTTTCGTGTTCTTTGTCTGGTTGAAAAGTCCATCCGCCGTTGGCATTTTGCCTTGATATAGCCTCGTACGCTTGTTCTTTTAGGGCGCCAACTGCCTCAGGGAGCCCTCCTACAGCAAAGGCTGCATCCAAATCGGTCAAATCGCGGCCGTGCCTTCTGATAACACGCTGCACACGGTCTATGAGCCTTGCTCGAAGCTTTCTGTTATCGATCTTACGTGCGAGACGCAGGCTGGTTACAAGAATTTCTGCATTTGCTTCGGGCTTCCAGGTTTTCACCCTCTCCCAGGCTTCGGCGTCTTTGTTCCATATGGTTTCTGTCAGCGCTTTTGCCACTAGCTCAGCTTCCGACGCACGGTTTCTGGGTGGTGTGGTGTCTTTCCAGTCGGGGAATCGTGTAGCCCAATCCTTAACTATGCTTAGCGGAGTCCTATTCGGTTCCATCAGGATGGCTGCTTTGATTCTAATGCTGCCATCGATAGCAATTGGTCTTGAAGCCTGCACACCGTTTTTCGCAACGTATTGCGGAATCGCTGGCACGAAGATAGATAACTTGTGATTTTGTTGTCCATCAAGGAAGTTAGGCGATGCGAAGAGCGGCGTGGGGCAGTTGTTCCCCTTATACCAGTTTGCGAGCGGGTCCCATCTCAGCGCAACTGTGGCATCGTCCGTCTGAACAGCCATCAGCGGGATAGTAACCATATATGGGTGCGGCGACCATCTGTTGCTCTCGGGAGGAAGGAGTGCGCGCACTCCGGAACTCCGTTCATTAGGTCCGAGGAATTCCACGCCTGGGAAAATTGCGCTATTCTTTTCTCCACCGGTTGAACCCTCACCAACAAGGACGGTCGGCAGTTGGAGCAATCGCAGATTCGTTTTTTGATGTGGACGCGCATCTAACGACACTACAAACTCACCGTTTCTATCATCGAAAAATAGTGTCATCTCCGCCTTCCAATCCACTGGTTTGAGGCTACCGGCTTTACGGAATTCGGTTATGGTAATCGTGTTATCGCGAATCGTGGCGTTGGCGGGTGTCCAAACCTCTGCGCTGTGATCATCGGTCTGAACTCTCACCAGCCAAGGTGCGCGTGCAACCTCCTTCCACTCTCTGTCTCGCACAAAGAACCGAAGTAACGCGGGTTGCTCCTGATCGAGTATGAGCCTTCTCGTGGTGTCGCCGATTGTAAGGCTGTGTGCTTCTGGAGTCTTAGCTACGTTCGTTCGCACGGGAGTCCACGAAGAGTAGGAATCGTTTCCTGCAGTCGCTTTTACTCGCAACCAACCCTTCTGAAGCGGTGGGCCAATCCATTTTATTGAGGCAGTGCTGCCTTCGGCAATGGATGGAATACTGCGCTCTTCCCGAACAGTCGCCACCTTGTGCCCGTCTGAGAACGTGGAGATCTCTACCGTTACTTCTACGTCGCGCGCTTCTTTCTGCCCACTGTTTATGATGGTGCAAGTCCCTTCAGCGCGTCCGGAAGACGCCAGGAGAATCCCTTCGGAAGGTGCTGCGCCAACGATTGTTATTTGCGGGTCGAGCCACGCTTTGTCAGGTTCGATTGTGGCGTCGTCGATGATCCATTCTCCAGTGCCTTGTTCGTTTGCGGAGTTGATATCGAACGATACCGCTATCCTCTCAACTGCGGGGCATTCTGTATAATCAAATGCAACACTTCCGGTGTGCCATGAGTCGTCGTTGATATGCTCAGGCGGCACGGTGAATACGGTTCGCTTTCCCCCGCCTTCCTTACGCTCTGCTGTAATTGGAACTACTGCAAAAGTGAGATTTGCACCGGCAAGTGACGAGGCTACTGCTTTGTATTTGAAGCTCGCAACCCCTTTGGTTACTGTGAGATTCCATACGGGGAGAGATGCAAATGTGGCCCTTGATCCAGCTTTGCTGGACATATATACAGATTTCTTGCCCCGGAAAGCATCTCGGGTGATCCTGACAACGGTACCTCTTCCTTCTGAGTTGTTCTGCCAGCCGTCGGGAAGACGTGAATCTCCGATGCTTTCGAAGGAGCCATTGTAGAGCCAGCCTCCTTCATCAACCGGAATAGAGGGCAGAGAGAAATGAACAACCAGAGCGGCGGTGACAGCCACAAGTGCAACTATAATGAATGGTAGTAGTCGATAGAAGCTCAGTCTTCTCATAGTCAGCCACTTTGGCGATGAGATGAGGCCGCCACAAACGACGGCCTCACGAGGGATCAATTGGCCTGGTTGGCCTGTGGTAATGGAACCCCAACTGGGTTCCTAGAGTGCAAAGCCTCATGTGCCTGGCCCAGCGCATCCAGCGAGTAGTGCCAGACTCAGAAGCAGAAATAGAAACTTTATAATGTTATTCATCGGCGAAATCACCTCCTCTTACCAATATACAACAGACCAGTATCCGCATACTGTTAAGTAGGCGCGCGATTCTATTCTCTTACTGGTTCGCCTCTTACCACTATCTCATCGGTATCTTTCAGATATTCCCTGAAATAACAGGTGAAATAGTTCTTGTGGCAAGCAGCCACTTTCTGATCAATTCTAATGACCAGAGATTTGCCTTCGCAGTCAATACAGATGGATTTGACCGTCTGAGTGTGCCCGGAAGTCTCACCTTTCATCATCAGTCGTCCTGCACTTCTTCGAAAGACGTGTACCAGCCCCGTCTCAAGGGTGCGGTCGAGTGCTTCTCGGTTCATATAACAAAGGGTTAACACCTGTCCCGACGTATCGTCTTGGATAACCGCCGGGATCAGCCCCTGATCGTTCATTACAAGCGAATCGAACAATTTCAGTTCCATATGCTCCTTACTGTGATGCCTCGCCCAGCTAGATACTCTTTGATCTGTCTAATGCTGTAGGTTCGGAAGTGGACAATCGATGCCACCAGTGCGGCATCTGCTCCGCCTGCAGTGAGCGCATCGTAGATATGTTCCAGCGTTCCCGCACCGCCCGAAGCGATTACCGGAAGCCCAACTGAATCAGCAACAGCTCTGGTAAGCTCTATATCGTATCCGGCCTGTGTTCCGTCGCCGTCCATGCTGGTAAGCAGTATCTCGCCGGCTCCCAACTTTTCGGCCTCAACAGCCCAGGCGATAGCATCTTTTCCTGTAGGTGTCTTCCCTCCGTGGGTGAAGACCTCCCACGACAGACCACCCGACATCGCACGCCTAGCATCTATTGCCAACACCACACACTGTGAGCCAAATGTCTCCGCCGCCTCGGTGAGAAGTTTCGGATTGCTGATAGCGGCGGTATTTACACTCACCTTGTCAGCGCCAGCAAGGAGTATAGCTCTAAAGTCTTCCACAGTGCTTATGCCGCCACCTACAGTGAACGGAATGCACACTTTTTTCGCTGTGTGGCTTGCTACGTCTACGATAGTCTTTCGTTGCTCGTTGGTCGCCGTAATATCCAGAAACGCGAGCTCATCCGCACCTTCGGCGTCATATAGCGCAGCCAGCTCGACGGGATCTCCAGCATCTCGAAGATCCACGAAATTCGTGCCTTTAACTACCCTGCCTCCCTTTACGTCGAGACAAGGGATAATTCTCTTTGCAAGCATAAACCAAGTTTACCAGCAGGAGGCCGTGTTGACAAGCTGGTAAGGGTGAGATGCTCTGGGTTGCCATTCGTCTGCAAAATCTGATACCCTTTTGACGTTGGTGGTTCGTTGCCTCTCTCGATGCGTGTTCCAGCCGATTGATTCTGCGCGGGTTTGTGCTGTACCACCACAAGTCTCTGCCATTGGTTCCTAAGGCAGCGATTAGAGACACTATTAAGTGACAGCAGAAGGCCTGACGATACCGAAGCTGTTTGGAGGTTACAATTCGTGGAAGCTGGGAACTCACTCATCTATCTGATACTGATCCTGTTAGCAGCAAAGATCGGTGGAGAACTGGCGGAGCGTCTCAAACAGCCGGCAGTGCTTGGCGAATTGTTGTTTGGTGTGCTTCTGGGGCTTTCTCCACTGCGACACGCAGTAAACAACTCCGCTATAGTCTTCGTCGGTTCCATTGGCATAATGCTTCTGCTGTTCGAAGTGGGACTCGAGAGCAAACTGAGTGATTTTCTCAAAGTTGGTCAATCCGCGATGCTTGTTGCCGCTCTGGGTGTTGTTGCTCCTTTTGTAGCAGGATTTGCACTCACGTACGCACTGCGAGGCGACCATCAACAGGCATTGTTCCTCGGTGCAACTCTCACTGCTACCAGCATCGGTATTACTACAAGAGTGCTTTCGGATATTGGCCGTATGAATACGACCGAAGGCAGGATAATCATCGGTGCAGCGGTCATAGATGACGTCCTGGGGTTGTTGATTCTCGCTGTCGTGCTCCAGATTGTCAAGAATGGCCACGCCGATGTTGTAGCAGTCAGCAAGGCCGTGGCAGTTGCAATCGTATTTCTGGTTGGCTCTATATGGGTTGGTATTCGTTTCGCCCCGTCGTTCGCTGCGTTCGCGAAGAGACTCAAGACTGGCGGGGTTCTAGTCAGCCTGTCGTTTATGTTCTGTCTGGTGCTCGCGTTCAGTGCAGAGAAGCTCGGTCTAGCAGAGATAATAGGTGCGTTCGCTGCGGGTCTTGTGCTGGCGTCCACTCAGCACCGTGTCCGAATCCACGAACAGATCAAACCAGTTGCCGACATTTTTGTGCCAGTATTCTTCGTGCTTGTCGGGCTGCAGGTTAGCCTGAAAGATATGAACCCGTTTAATCCAGATCACAGCGGCGTTGTGCTCCTCGGGTTAGGGCTGCTTGTTCTTGCTATCATCGGAAAACTGGTGTCAGGGCTGGGGGTCACCGTGCGCGGCATCAACCGACTTGCCGTCGGCGTTGGAATGATCCCCCGAGGCGAAGTGGGGCTCATCTTTGCGAGCATTGGGCTGCGCGAAAAGATTGTGCCGTCGGATCTCTACGGGCAGTTAATTCTAATCGTCTTTGTAACGACCCTCGTCACACCGTCGCTTCTCACAAAACTGATGCGCAAACGTTCTGTCAGCGCCTGATATAGTAAGAAACCCACAGATCAGTGGCCGTTCGGCTTGAGAGCATTTCGTACCAGTTCAGGTAGAGCGCTCAGAATCAACTGCACAGTCTCTTTCGGTGAATCCGACATCTGCAGGAACTCCAGCTCTTCTCTGTCCACGGTTCGGGCACTGATAAGGCCGTTTAGCATCTTCGTAAGGTCTGCCCAGAACTCCCTGCCGTAGCAGATTAAGGGGAAGGGGCCCATCTTCTTTGTTTGAATCAGTGTAGCTGCTTCAAACATCTCGTCCAGCGTTCCCAGCCCACCCGGCATAATGACAAATGCGCACGAATACTTGACGAGCATTACTTTTCTAACGAAGAAATAGTGGAAGTCTATGCATTCGTCGAGGTATTTATTGGGCTCTTGCTCGTGTGGGAGCCTTATGTTACAGCCGACACTAAGGCCGTTTGCTTCTTGTGCACCGCGGTTGGCCGCTTCCATCAGCCCTGGGCCACCGCCAGTCATCACTGCGAATCCCGCCTCCGCAAGCTGGCGACCAAGTTCCACAGTCTGTTTGTAGTAAGGGTGACCCTCTCCGTATCTGGCTGACCCAAATACTGTGACCGCCGGCCCCAAGCCGTAAAGTGCCGCAAATCCGCTTATAAACTCGTCTGCTATATGTCTAAGCCGAGTCTCTTCGCGCTCCGGTGTCCGAACGTGCATCAAAAAGTCTCGGTCGCGGCTCATTTCACTGCCGGCGGAGAGTTCGTAGCTCGTTGTTCCTCCAACTGTCCAGTATTCCTGCCATGCAGCTTCCCACGCTCTCAGCTTTCGAGCACCCACGAGCGGGCGGTTGTCTCGGCGTTTCCGTAATCTGCTCATACAGCATTGTTCCACATACTTCAGTTGCTTACCTGCAATACAGAGCGTGTTGGAGCAATTACGCTCAGTCACAAGTGCCTCGACAAGCTCATGTTTCGATGATCTCCAGAGGGGGAATACCACTGCGAGGAGACTGGTAGCTTGCTTGTTCAGTACATACCTTTCATAATTCTGTTCTTCGTCGCAGTAGTGTTTGCAGGTGGTGCTATTCTGCTATCGCGCATTCTCGGCCCCAAGAGTCCGAACGCAAAGAAGTATCTGCCCTATGAGTCGGGAATGGATGCAATCGGCGACACTGACGGGCGGTTCCGGATAAAGTTCTATCTGGTCGCTATTCTCTTCATTCTCTTCGACATTGAAATCATCTTTCTTTATCCGTGGACAGTTGTCTATCTGTCGTCTGGGGCAGCTAAACTGTTTTTGCTTGGGGAGATGATAGCTTTTCTCGCCATTCTGATAGTCGGTTACGTTTATATTTGGCGGAAAGGTGCTCTCGATTGGGAATAGACGTAACTTTTGGCTCAGCCGTCGTCGGGCAATCTCCGAAAGAGCGAGGAACCTCAATGATTTCGGACAAAACGAGAGCTCGGATACTGGAGAGTAAACAGGCTTACCAGACCTCGAATTCGGCACTCCTTCCGGCATTGTACGCTGTTCAAGAAGAGGAAGGCTACGTCTCCGAAGAGGGTATGCTTGAAATCTCTCGGATTCTTGGAGTACCACACTCCGATGTCATCGGCGTTGCAACCTTCTACACAATGCTTCCCAGAAACCCACAGGGGCAGTTTGTCATTAACGTATGCACTACCCTTTCGTGTGCCCTACTTGGGGCAGAGCAAATTGTTGATTATCTCTCTCGTAAGCTCGGAATTAAGGTCGGGGAGACCACACCGGATGGCTTGTTCACTTTCAGTGCTGTTCAGTGTCTCGGCAACTGTGGGAAATCCCCGGTTATGATGGTCGGGGACAAAAACTACGAGAACCTGACTTATGAGAACGTTGATGCGATACTGGAGAGCCATCGCCAGAGTGCAGAGTCTTTGCCTGCAGACCCTGGCAAGGACAAGGATTAGAGGCGTCCTATGCGGATCGTGTTTAGTCACCTGGATGTCCCAGATATCGACAAACTGGATGTTTACCTTCGCGAAGGTGGATACAAAGCTGCCGAAACGTCTATCCGCTGGATGAGCCCGGATGACGTAATCGCTACCGTTACCAAGTCCGGGTTGAGAGGTCGAGGAGGCGCGGGTTTTCCAGCAGGTAAGAAGTGGGCGTTTATTCCCAAGGATCCCAGCCTCGAAAAATTCTTATGCTGTAACGCGGATGAAAGCGAGCCCGGCACGTTCAAAGACCACGAACTCATGCTGCGTAACCCTCATCAGCTTATAGAGGGAATTATCATCGCCTGCTATGCAATAGGTGCACACCAGGCGTTCATTTTCATTCGTGGTGAGTTTGTAGAGCCAGCCAGAAAGTTGGAAGCTGCCCTTGCTGAAGCCCGCGAAAAGGGGCTTCTGGGTGAGCGGCTTTTCGGCTCTGATTATTCTCTTCAAATACAGGTGTACCGCAGCGCTGGGGCTTACATTTGTGGGGAAGAAACCGCACTCCTGAATTCACTTGAAGGTTTAAGGGGAGAGCCGAGACTGAGACCTCCTTTCCCCGCGATAAAAGGGTTGTACGACAGCCCAACAGTCATAAACAATGTCGAAACACTGAGTAATGTGCCTCACATCATAAATAACGGTTCCGACTGGTTCGCCTCAATCGGAACGGAAAAGAGTACCGGCACCAAGATAGTATGTATGAGCGGGCACGTCAAACGCCCTGGCAACTACGAAGTGCCGATGGGGACTTCTGCCAGAGATCTGATTTACGAATACGCGGGGGGAATAATAGGCGACAAGAAGCTAAAGGCCTTCATTCCCGGTGGATCCTCGGTGCCGATGCTGCCTGCCGATCAGGTGGATGTTGGAATCGATTTTGAATCTATGGTTGCTGCCGGTTCAATGCTGGGCTCGGGTGCATTTATGGTGCTGCACGAGGATACTTGTATCGTCCACGCAACGCTTAATATGGCCAAGTTCTATCAGCACGAGTCCTGTGGCAAGTGCACTCCCTGCAGAGAAGGCACCGCCTGGATGCGCTACCTGGTAGAAAGAATCGAGACAGGCACTGCAAAGATGGGCTATATCGACCTTCTGGTCGATGTTGCTAATAACATCAATGCACGTACGCTATGTGCACTCGGTGATGCATCGGTTCAATCTGTGTTGTCGAGTATCAAGCATTTCCGCGATGAGTATGAGCGCCACATTACCGAGCGCGGTTGCCCGTTTGGCGAGCGAAACGGGTTCGAACTGCTCGGCGCTTATAAATGAGATATGCCTGAGATAATAATCTACATTGCAGTCAAGATAATCCTGGTAATCCTGGTCTTTATGCTCTGGATGCTGATGGTGCCGTTTCTCATTTGGTTAGAGCGAAAGGTCATTGCGGATATGCAGGTGCGCATAGGTCCAAACAGGGTGGGGCCTTTTGGTATTCTGCAGCCAATAGCGGATGCTCTCAAACTGATTATGAAAGAGGACATAACGCCATCGCGAGTAGATAAGTTGCTCTACGGGCTCGCTCCCGCAATGCTTATGATCCCTGCACTGCTCGCGATTGCAGTCATTCCGATAGGTGGAACAGTCCACATTCTTGGTAGAGACATTTCTCTTCAGATTATGGGGGAGTATCGCGGCCCGGGTGGATTCTATGTGCCTGAACTCGATGCAGGAATACTTCTGGTGCTCGCTCTTTCGTCGCTCGGTGTATATGGCATTGTCGTTGCCGGTTGGTCGTCGGCAAACAAGTATTCGTTGCTTGGGGGTATGCGTTCGACAGCCCAGATGATTTCGTACGAACTGCCATTGGGTGTAGCGCTCGTGGGGTCGCTCATTCTTTCTGGGACGCTCAAACTGAACGGAATCGTCGAAGCCCAGAGTGGGTATGGCATATGGTTTGTCGTTCCGCAGATGCTGGCATTCATTGTTTTTCTGATTTCGGGGACAGCCGAGATCAACCGCGCACCTTTTGATCTGCCGGAAGCAGAGCAGGAACTCATTGGCGGTTATCATACCGAGTATTCCAGCTTCAGATTTGCTATGTTCTTCATGGCCGAGTATGTGAATATGGTCACCGTCAGCGCGATAGCAGTCACGTTCTTCTGGGGAGGCTACAGGCTAATCGGCGACTTTGTTTGGCTGCAGCCTGTGTGGTTTTTGCTGAAGCTGATGGCTTTCCTGTACTTTTTCATTTGGATGCGAGGCAGTTGGCCGCGCGTTCGCTTTGATCAACTTATGCGTTTAGGTTGGAAGGTTATGCTTCCGCTTGCTCTTGCAAATGTGTTTGTTACCGCTGGAGTGGTCGCATTCTGGCCGAAGAATGCTGCAATGGTTATGAGCATTGCGAGCATTGTTATGGTCGCGTTGGCATTTGTGGGGCTCTCGCACGCTCTTTCACGGAGCATAAGGCGGACATCAATCGTTGAACTTCGGGTTGTAAAACCCAGCCTGGGGGAGGCCGAGCGATGATCGCCGAACTGATTGTATTTGTAGTCTTTGCAAGCATCGCTGTAGTAAGTGGAATCGGCGTGGTTGTCTCGAAGAACCCTGTGTACGCCATTCTCCTGCTGGTTCTCAACTTCTTTGCTGTGGCGGCGTTGTATCTTGTGCTTTCGGCTCAGTTTGTAGCTTTCATTCAAGTGCTAGTGTACGCTGGCGCAATTATGGTTCTGTTTCTGTTCGTCGTTATGCTGCTCAACCTGACCGGGGCTATTGAGGATGTTGCAGACAAGCTCAGGCTTCATCGAACAGTTGCTCTATGCTTCGGTGTCATTTTTTTGTTTGAACTGTCGATGCTGGCAGCGGGAAGCGCGCTGGCCGGAGCAGGAAAAACTGCACTCCCAGCGAACTTCGGCGAGTCCGGTGCTGTAGGCTCCCTGCTTTTTTCTCGCTATCTATTGCCATTTGAAGCGACCAGTGTGCTGTTACTCATTGCCATGGTCGGGTCGATTGTGCTCGCGAAAAGGAGGCAGTGACTGTGCTTTCGGTCAACTACTACCTTGCACTATCTGCTGTGCTTTTTACAACGGGTGCGCTCGGTGTTCTGCTTCGACGAAACCCGATCATTATGTTCATTTCGATCGAACTGATGCTTAATGCTGCCAATCTGGTATTCGTCGCATTCGCTAGAGAGCATCGCTCGATGGATGGACACGTATTTGTCTTTATCGTTATGGCTGTTGCTGCCGCCGAAGTCGCCGTTGGGCTGGGGATTATAGTCTCTATCTTCAGAGAACGGGGCGGAGATATCAACGCAGACAATCTGAACGAGATGAAAGGATAGCATCGCAGTCGGCGCTGATTGCTGGCGATTACTATCATGTGGTACGCGTGGCTTGTGCCGGGGCTTCCGCTCTTAGGCACGGTAGTTAATGGAATATTAGGCCGGTTTCTTCCACGTAGAGTGGTTGGCACTCTTGCTTGCCTCCTCGTTGCAGGTTCACTGGGGATCTCAGTTGCGGTGATGGTTAATCTGGCGAAGCTTCCGGCTGAAGCGCGCCACATTACCAGCGTGCTCTATCCGTGGATTGTGGCTGGAGATTTCAGGGCAGATATTGCGATTCTTCTCGACCCGCTATCAGCTTTGATGATGGTGGTAGTAAGCTTCATCAGTCTGTTCATACTCATATACTCCACTGGTTATATGGCGGATGACGACGGTTATCCCAGATTCTTCACCTATGTAAATCTGTTCGTTTCCTCAATGCTGATTCTTGTGATGGCGAACAACTTTCTGCTGCTTTTTGTAGGGTGGGAACTGGTTGGAATATGCTCTTATCTTCTGATTGGATTCTGGTATAGTAAGCCCTCTGCGGTTGCCGCCGGAAAGAAAGCCTTCCTGACTACAAGGCTCGGCGATGTAGGCTTCACACTCGGCATTGTGATGGTGTTCATTGTCTTTGGCAGCGTGGACTACGACGCAGTATTCGGTGCAGCGGGCACGGCTGCGATAGGTGCTCTCACTGGAATCTGCATTCTGCTGTTCATAGGCGCAATCGGCAAGTCTGCCCAGATTCCGCTTTATGTGTGGCTGCCGGACGCAATGGAGGGGCCGACTCCCGTCAGTGCGCTGATTCATGCTGCCACTATGGTGACGGCTGGTGTATACCTCATAGCTCGTGCGAGCCCGTTGTACGTTAACGCGCCAGGGGTGCTGACTCTGGTAGCCATTGTTGGAGTGGCTACGGCGTTCTTCGCAGCTACTGTTGCGCTTGTTAATAACGATATCAAGCGGGTGCTGGCATACTCAACAATCAGCCAAATCGGATATATGTTCCTTGGTGCCGGTGTAGGAGCGTTTGCAGCGGGAATCTTCCACTTGATGACCCATGCTTTCTTCAAAGCTCTGTTGTTTCTCGCGGCTGGCAGCGTAATGCACGCTCTCGGTGGAGAGACCGACCTTCGCAAACTAGGAGGGCTGCGCTCGAAACTGCCGGTTACACACTTGACTCTTCTTGCAGGGGGGCTCGCGCTTGCGGGCATCGTGCCGTTTTCGGGGTTTTGGAGCAAGGATGAGATTCTGATGTCTGCGCTGCGTTCTCCACTCGGCGAAGTACTGCTCTATGCTGTGGGAGCCCTGACCGCGCTTCTTACAGCGTTTTACATATTCCGGCTTATTTTCAAGACGTTCTATGGCGAGCCCCGAATGATTAGCGACGAATACCATCATGTTCATGAGTCTCCGATTTCTATGAGAATTCCGCTCTGGGTGCTCGCTTTTGGTGCCACTTTTGTCGGGTTCTTGGGGCTTCCGGCGTTTTTGGCGAGACACGGTGAGGGGTGGGTGAATATTGTCGGCACTTGGCTTGCCCCATCGTTAGCGCAGCCTGCAAGTGTGGTGGCAGAAGAGCCTACGGCCGGAGCTGGCGTAGCGTTTATGTCCATATCGCTTGCGATAAGTGCGATTGGAATCCTGATTGCCTGGTATCTCTACGTAAAACAGCCAGGTCGTGCTGCCCGAGCTGCAGGTAGAGTGCCCAAGGCCTATAACGCGCTCGTAAACAAATACTATGTTGATGAAGTCTACAATGCCGCTATACTCGAGCCTGGCAGATCGCTCTCTGCTGCTTTCTGGAAGAGGGTGGACGTCGGCATAATCGATTTTGCAGTAAATGGCGTTGCAGCGATCGTGTCTATTCTCTCTTTGTGGTTCAGACGAGTTCAAACCGGCTATCTCAGGAACTACGCGCTCGCAGTATTTGTGGGCGCAGTCGCCTTGGTGGGTTATTTCATTGTCCGAAAATAATGATTAAAGACCACATTCTTACGATTCTAATAGCTTTGCCGATATGCGGCGGAATACTGACTCTGCTGATTCCACGTAAAGCTGAGTGGGCGACCCGATGGTTTTCGCTCATCATCGGACTGACCACGCTGGGATTTGCTATTCCACTGTTCTTCTGGTTCGATGCAAAGACTGCGGCAATGCAATTTCAGGAGTTCCTTCCCTGGATTAAGTTGATGCCTCACGAATATTCCGGGGAGACGCGTTACATAGTCAACTACCACTTGGGAATCGATGGAATCAGTCTTTTTCTCGTGCTGCTCACCGCGTTTCTAACGCCAGTTTCAATGCTTGTCTCGTGGAAGAGCATTACAGAGAAAACCAAGGTCTTTTACTTCTCTGTGCTTCTGCTCGAGGGCTCTCTTATCGGTGTTTTTGTCTCGCTGGATCTCATTCTATTCTACCTTTTCTGGGATTTGGTGTTGATACCGATGTACTTCGTCATAGGCATTTGGGGTTGCGAACGCAGGGTGTATGCCTCTATTAAGTTCTTCCTTTACACATTTTTGGGTAGCCTGCTTATGCTGGCGTCTATTATCTATCTCGGTGTTACTAATCCGGGTGGAGTCACTTTTGATCTTCTCGAATTAAGCAGCGCATCGATCGCACGCGGCACACAAATATGGTTGTTCCTCGCTTTCGGACTTGCTTTTGCTGTTAAGGTGCCGGTTTTCCCATTTCACACGTGGTTGCCGGATGCACACACCGAGGCTCCGACTGCAGGGAGCGTTATTCTTGCAGGAATACTGCTAAAAATGGGCGCATACGGCTTTTTGAGATTCTGTCTGCCGCTCTTTCCCGAGGCTTCAGTTATCTTCGGGCCCTATATTGCCGTGCTCGGAGTGATCGGCATTATCTATGGGGCATTGGTTGCCTTTGCGCAACCTGATATGAAACGGCTGGTCGCATATTCCAGCGTGAGCCATATGGGGTTCGTTATGCTCGGAATGTTCGCCTTTACTGTTGAGGGGCTTCAGGGAGCTTTAATAGTAATGATAGCGCACGGGCTTTCAACGGGTGCACTATTCCTCATTGTAGGAATGCTTCACGAACGTCGACACACCAGAATGATGTCTGACTACGGCGGTGCTTGGCGGGTTGTACCGGTTCTTGGAGGGTTCTTCATACTGGCTTGTTTTGCGTCGCTTGGATTGCCGGGGCTTTCGAACTTCCCTGGTGAGTTTTTGGTTATCCTGGGCGCGTTTATAGGAAGGAGCTGGGTTTTTGCATGGCTTGCTGCTATGGGTGTGGTCTTCGCTGCCGCATATGTGCTTAGACTCTTTGGTAATGTTATGCAAGGGCCGACCGAAAACCCTGAAGTTAAGCAGATGCAAGACTTGAACTTGCGAGAAATTGTACTTATAGCGCCGGTTATCATTTTTATTATCCTGCTGGGAGTCTTTCCACAAGCCCTGCTATCGAAAAGTGAGAAATCTGTCGAAGAAATCGCTCTAAAGATACGTCAGGTTCGCATTGCAGATAGCGTAACACCTTCGTCGCTCGCATCCGTAGAAGCAGTGAGAAAGGACGCGTCAAAATGACCATTGATATACACGCGTCCGACTGGTTCATTCTGGTTCCCGAGCTGATTCTGCTCGCTACGGCAATGGTTTTGTTGCTGACGGATGCTTTTGCCCGAAAGCTCTCCGATAAGACTGCTCCCTGGATTGCACTTATCGGTGTTCTAGCGGTTTTGGTTATCCTTGGTCTTATGTATGGAGAACGGCGTATCGGTTTCGCGGGAATGCTCATAATCGACCCGTTCTCCGTGCCAATTTACTACGCCATACTGATAGGGACAAGTCTATCTATTCTCATTTCAGTCTATTATGTGCAAAGAGAAGAATTGCCCATCGGCGAGTACTACGCTCTAATGCTTCTTTCGTCGATAGGTATGCTTCTACTCGTGTCCAGCACCAACCTGATAATGATATTCCTCTCTCTTGAGATGCTGTCAATTGCACTCTACGTGCTTTCTGGAATTGCAAAAGACAGGCCGCGGTCTCAAGAAGCTGCGATGAAGTACTTCCTGCTCGGTTCTTTCTCTGCAGCCATTCTGCTGTTTGGTTCAGCTCTCATTTATGGGGTAACAGGGACTCTTGATCTACGAGGAATTGCATCTGCAATTGCCGATGTTGGACTTGCCGGTGACCCTTTGCTTCTGTCTGGGATGGGACTGGTGGTGGTCGGCCTCGGCTTCAAGGTTTCTGTGGTGCCGTTTCAGATGTGGACTCCTGATGTTTACGAGGGCGCGCCCTCTACTGTCACCACTTTCATGTCTATAGGTAGCAAAGCCGCTGCCTTTGCCGCGATCACCCGAGTGCTTATCGGAGCTTTTTCCGAGGCAAATCCTGGTTGGTCGGGACCAATTTGGCTGGTGGCAGTGCTTACGATGATATTTGGGAATGTCGTAGCCCTTGCACAAGATAACATCAAACGTCTGTTAGCCTATTCTAGTATTGCTCAAGCCGGTTACATTCTGATTGCGGTGCACGCCGCGAACAAACTTGGAGTGGAGAGTATCGCTTTCTATCTGATAGCCTATGCGCTTATGAACACAGGAGCGTGGGCTGTAGTCACTGCTCTGACCGTGCGCGGGGAGAAGGGGACGGAACTCGCCGATTATTCAGGGCTATTTTGGAACAATCCGACACTTGCAGGAGCGATGGCTTTGTTTCTGATTGCGCTTGCAGGGCTTCCACTTACTGCAGGATTCTGGTCGAAGTTCTATGTCTTTGTAGCTGCTTTTCAAGCCGGATCCATCGGACTTGTAATTATCGCCGCTATTACGACTGTGGTATCCGCATACTACTATCTGCGTGTCACGATTATTATGTTTATGGAGCGTCCAAAGCAGACGATAGAGTTACACATTCCCACACCGCTTGCCATTGCTATACTCTTGGCGGCAGTCGGCACTGTGTGGCTGTTTCTTTTCCCGGAAACCAGTCGAGCTTTTGTTGATGGAGTGTCAAGAATACTCTAGAATCGTGCCGGCAAACAGCTAGTTTGAATTGTCTCTTAAGTCGCGTCCCGCAAAACCAAAGTATACAATCAACACAATTGCTGTGAATCCCGCAAATATCAGCTTTGCAGTTGCACTCGCGTTTGATGGTGAGAAATACCCCTCAATGCAACCAGCAACTACCAGCATTGCTACCACTCCTCCCATAAGTGGCAGTGCTTCTCGCGAGGCTTTTCTAAGTGAGTTTAAACGGCTCAGATTCTTAGGAGCTACCAATGCCCATCCCAGTATCAGCCCTGCTCCGCCAGAAATCATAATTGCCGTAAGCTCAATAATCCCGTGAGGGAGGATGATTGACCAGAACTTGAGTCCAGCCGTCTTTGTAGAGTGTTTCACAGCGAATTCACCCAACATTGCCCCGTTGTATAGGAGCACGTAGGTGGTAAATGCCCCGAAAGTGAAACCTCCCCCAAATGCCAGTAGTGACACTTTTATATTGTTAGTCATAATGAAACTTGAAAAGCTAGCAGGTATCGGTACTTCAGATCCCACGGATCCATCTGAATTGTTCCCTCAGCCGCTTGGCGTAATAAACGAACCACTTTCAGGATATATATGAATTTTTACTCCTGCAAATATGGCTCCTATGAGGAACAAAGCCGTGGCTGCAGCAATAAAACGGCGCTTCTCCCTAAAGAGGATTGGAAAGCCTTGAAGAAGAAATCTTATAATAGTGCTGATTCCATTTGATGACGAATCTGAATACAGTGCTCCGTGGGCTCGGCCTGCTATATCGTTCAAATAGTCAATGAGTTCTTCACTTACTGAATTTGCCTTGCAGTAAGCGAGATCGGATGCAGCCCGCCGGTATAGTTTGCCAAAATCGGTGAGCTCTTGTGCCGATAGAGACTTCAACCCACGGTACGATGTAGCACGGTTCAGTATAGCTTGTAGACGTTCCCAATCGGAGCGCCTTCTTTCCACAAATGCTCGCTCGTCCATAACGGGATTATAACAAGGTTTTGTCGGAGGTGCAATTGAATTGACAAGAGAATTGACAGTCGTCACTCCGGAGAATACCAGTATCACTTTCGAATTAGCCGGAATCGGCTCAAGGGCTATTGCTTACTTGATGGATGTTTTAATCCTAACTATTGCGACAGTGATTATCAGTGTCATTTTCAGGCTCTATACTGGTGGGCTGATAATACCGCATACACTGGATACACTGTTCGACTGGATGCTCGCATTATACATGATTGCTACCTTTTTGCTTTGGACAGGGTACTTTGTCTATTTTGAGTCCGTGCGAAACGGACAGACACCAGGCAAAAAGTATCTGGGACTCCGCGTAATTATGGACGAAGGGGCTCCAGTAGATATATCAAGTGCAATCATAAGAAACATCGTGCGGATAGCGGAAATGATACTCTTCTCCTACATTATTAGCATTATCTCTATGTTCTTCAGCCCAGGCTATAAGCGCATTGGAGATTATGCTGCCGGTACAATAGTTGTGAGGGAAGCGAGCCGCAATATTCAGGTGCCTGTGGTTAAGCCGTATGAGCCGTTAGATCGAAAGCACGCCAAGATGTCGTCGCTGGTGATGGATGTAAGTGTTCTAACTAGGGAGCAGATCTCTGTTATTCGCAAGTTCTCTGAACGAAGGATGCAACTTGATAAACACGCCCAGGAGCATCTCGCTACCACGATTGCAGCGCCGATTGTCCAGCAGCTCGAAATCGTGTTGCCGACCACTGATTTCTCTTATGCAGATTTTTTGGATGAAGTGTATAACCGTGTGGCAGAGGAGTTCAGTGCGTTGTGAATGAACCCTGCAACGAATCAGGCTTTGAATCTGTCGAATGCACCATTAGTGTACAGGAGACGTTTATCAATTGGATCAGCGGCAGCCAGCATGGTGAGGTAGTTTTGGTTGTCCCCAGACCGCAAAACAAGATTCTCCTGCACACGAAATCATTCTATCCTAAAGGTGTATTTCGCCTGCCAACGGGCAAGATGAAAGCAGGCGAGGCGGCGATTGATGCCTTCTATCGCGAGTTCTTGGAAGAATTGGGGTGCAGCGGAGCAATCGACCGGAAATTGGGGGTGGTTCAGCATCGATTCGTTTCCGGTTCAAAGGCAGCAGCCTTCGATTCGCACGTCTTTCTGTCCCAGGAACTCGCCGAACAACCGATTCCACGTGATAAAGACGAACAAATAACCGGCTTTGCCGATGTTACGGTATCAGACCTCCTAAGCGTTGCGGCAGAACTGCGCGCGCTCACACACGAGTGGCGTGACTGGGGTGCCTTTCGTGCATCGGTTCACGAGTTTGTGGCCAACCGACTACGCGGCAACAATGCTCCTTGAGTGATTCCGGCACACTTATCCCTTGTTCTGCTGACCCAATCAATTTCACCATTCTATATCTGCAAAATATTACTTATATTACTTGACAATAAGACACTCAAGTAGTATGCTATGTATGGCATAAATGGGTAAGATGGTACGGGATCGCAGCAGCGACCTTGGGAAGCTAGCGACCCGTGCAGGAGATCAAGCAGATGAGACTGGACAAGTTTACAATTAAGGCACAAGAGGCTATTCAGGAAGCGCAGAATTTGGCCGACCAGAATGGGCAACAGCAGATCGAGTCAATCCATCTGCTCCTTGCGCTCGTACGGCAAGACGGTGGGGTGGTAATACCGGTATTGCAGAAGCTTGGTGTTCGCCCACAATTGGTTGCACAGCAAGCCGAGGATGAGATTGGCCGCCTGCCTAAGGTCTCGGGATCTGTGACAGGTGGTGCATATGTCGGCGCTGGGCTGAAAGCTGTTCTTGATGATGCTTGGCAGGAGGCTCAGCGTCTGAAAGACGACTATGTCAGCGCAGAACACTTACTCCTCGGCGAAGTGGGAGACAAATCTCATGCTGGAAGCATTCTTAGGAGCCACGGCATAACCAAGGACGCCATCTATAAGGCGCTTGTTGAAATCAGAGGCGGGCAGCGGGTGACCGATCAGAACCCTGAGGACAAATATCAGGCTCTCGAGCGCTACGGCCGCGATCTAACCCAGCTCGCACGCGATGGGAAACTCGATCCTGTAATCGGGCGCGATGATGAGATCCGCCGCGTGATACAGGTGCTTTCACGCAGAACAAAGAATAACCCAGTGCTAATCGGCGAACCAGGGGTCGGCAAGACTGCGATAGTTGAAGGTCTTGCTCAAAGGATCATTTCGAGTGATGTACCGGAAGGACTGAAGAACAAACAGGTGATAGCCCTCGATATGGGGGCGCTTATCGCCGGAGCCAAATACCGTGGCGAGTTCGAAGACCGGCTGAAAGCGGTTCTTAAAGAGATTTCCGAGTCCGACGGCACGATAATCTTGTTTATGGATGAGCTCCATACTATCGTCGGTGCTGGTGCTGCTGAAGGTGCTATGGATGCATCCAATATGCTGAAACCAATGCTCGCAAGAGGTGAGCTTCGAGCAGTCGGTGCAACTACTCTCGATGAATACCGAAAGCACGTCGAAAAGGACGCGGCGCTGGAGCGGCGATTCCAACCGATTGTCGTTGGCGAGCCGACTGTAGATGATACTATCGCAATCCTCCGAGGGTTGAAAGAGCGATACGAAGTGCATCACGGGGTGAGGATAACCGACACCGCTATCGTCTCAGCGGCGGTACTCTCACATCGATATATCTCAGATAGATTTCTGCCGGATAAGGCGATTGATCTGGTAGATGAAGCAGCGTCGAAGCTCCGAATCGAAATCGACAGCATGCCGATTGAGATAGACGAGGTAGAGCGGCGGATAATGCAGCTCGACATCGAACGAGAGGCGCTGCGCAAAGAGACCGATCCGGCTTCTGTTGAACGCCTTTCCAAACTGGAGCAGGAGCTTGCAGAGCTTCGAGAACGCTCTTCGGAAATGAAGGCTCATTGGCAGAACGAAAAGGACGCGATCTCGCGTATCCGCGAGGTGAAGGAGCAGATCGAACAGGCAAAGCTCGATGAACAGTCGGCTGAGCGTTCCGGTGATCTTGGAAAAGCTGCCGAGCTGCGTTACGGCACAATGCTCAATCTGCAGCGCGAATTGGAAGAGCAGAACCAGCATCTTGCCGAGCTGCAGAAGTCGCAAAAAATGCTGAAAGAGGAAGTCGACGAGGACGACATAGCTGAAGTTGTCTCCAAATGGACTAGGATTCCCGTAACCAGAATGATGGAAGGTGAGATGCAGAAGCTCATCCGAATGGAATCCAGGCTGGAGGAGCGTGTAATCGGACAGAACGAAGCTGTTATAGCGGTAGCAAACGCTGTGCGCAGGGCTCGCGCTGGGCTGCAGGATCCAAACAGACCAATAGGCAGTTTCATCTTTATGGGGCCGACCGGTGTCGGTAAAACGGAGCTCGCGCGTGCAGTAGCCGAGTTCCTCTTTGATGATGAACGGGCGATGATAAGACTCGATATGTCGGAGTACCAAGAACGGCACACGGTGGCCAGGCTGATCGGTGCTCCTCCGGGCTACGTTGGGTTTGAAGAGGGTGGTCAGCTCACAGAGGCAGTGCGACGCAGACCGTACTCGGTGGTACTCTTCGACGAGATCGAAAAGGCACACCCGGAGGTCTTTAACGCGCTGCTGCAGGTGTTGGATGACGGGCGGATGACCGATGGTCAGGGGCGAACTGTGGATTTCAAAAACACTGTCATCATTATGACCTCAAACATCGGCAGCGATCTTATCCGAGAAAGCAGAGTGATGAGTTTCCGCGCGGACGCCAGCAGCCAGGATCATGAAGACGAAATGCGCAGCAAGGTTCTTGAGGCGTTACGCTCGCATTTCAGACCAGAGTTCCTGAACCGTGTCGATGAGATAATCATTTTCAACTCTCTGTCGATGGAGCACATAAGAGAGATTGTGGATATACAGCTTCATCAATTGAAACAGAGGCTTGAAGAGCGGAAAATCGAAATCGATCTCACCGATGCCGCCAAGGATCTTCTCGCAAAAGAGGGCTACGACCCTGTATATGGGGCGCGACCGCTGAAACGAGCTATTCAACGAAAGCTGCAGGATCCACTGGCTCTTGCGCTTATCGAAGGTCGGTTTGCAGAAGGGGAGAAAGTCAGAGTCGATGCAGCGGAAAACGGAGAAATGGTCTTCGAAAAAGCAGAAGAACGAGCCGGTACTGCATTGTAATACCACTTGGTTGGGATGTGTCAATCAAAATGCTGGCCGAGGACGTGTGCCTCGGCCAAGATATATCTTTTTACACTTTGTGCAGTGCCATTCCGATTGTATCGAGTGCTGCTTCGTGCAAAGGCTCCGAGAGTGTTGGGTGAGGATGAATCGACGCTTCTATGTCGTCGATTGTGGCCTCTCCCTGGATAGCCAGCACTGCTTCTGATATCATATCGGTCGCGTGTGGGCCGATGATGTGTACTCCCAGAATCTCACCGTACTTGGCATCGGCAATCACTTTAGCAAAACCTTCTTTTTCGCCCATACCGAGCGCTTTGCCGTTTGCAATAAAGGGGAACTTGCCAATTCGCACATTGTCGCCGTGGATTTCGCGAGCTTTTTCTTCTGTTAGGCCTACCGTTGCGACCTCTGGGTGGGTGAAGACCACTCCGGGAACTGCCCTGTAGTCTATATGTTTCTCTTCACCTAGCGCATTCGAGACAGCAACTATACCTTCGTGGAAAGCAACGTGTGCAAGCATTGGATTGCCTATGCAGTCGCCAATTGCATAGACGCCACTTACATTCGTGCGCATTCTATCATCAACGATTATGCTGCCGCGCTCGGTTTTGATGCCCAGTTCTTCAAGGCCAATATCACTGGTATTCGGCTTTCTACCAACCGCAAGGAGCACCTTCTCCACTT
The DNA here is from genome assembly GCA_964497515.1 of uncultured bacterium. GTDB lineage: Bacteria > Armatimonadota > UBA5829 > UBA5829 > DTLH01 > CAZCCV01. The sequence continues at coordinate 46,890 of CAZCCV010000015.1, forward strand.
CCATTGTCTGCTCCCTGCCTTCCGGATCCCGATAGGTAACCTTCTTTCCAGCGGAAGTGTCTTCTGCTCCAAGAACGGCGGCATTGTTTATAATCTTCAGTCCGGCTTTCTTCAGACTCTTATCCAGTTCCTTTGCGACTTCCTGATCCATTCCAGCAACGATCTGCGGGAGCATTTCAATTACTGTGACTTCTGCACCGAGTCGCGCGAAAGCATAACCGAACTCCAATCCAATGTAACCACCGCCGATAATCAGCAGGCTCTTGGGCACTTCCCTTGTTTCCAGGGCTTCAGTACTCGTCCAAACAGCTCCGCCAACCTCAAAGCCGGGCAGGGGAATGAGGCTGGAGACCGAACCTGTCGCTATCACGATTTTCTGAGCCGTTATCTGTTCCTTCTTACCATCATCATAAGAGACTTCCACCGTGTGAGCATCTATCAGCCGTCCGGCGCCCTTTGTAAGTTGAATCTTCTCCTTTTTGAAGATGAACTCCAGACCTCTACGAAGCTGGTCGGTAATTTTGCTCTTGCGATCCATTATCTTAGGAAAGTCCACAGAGTAGCCTTCTACGTTTATTCCGAACTCACCGGCTCGCTTCACGTGTTCCAGCACTTCAACTGTGGAGAGCAGCGCTTTGGTGGGTACGCAACCAACATTGAGACACGTACCTCCGACAGATCCTTTTTCTACAATAACGGTGCGTGCGCCCATTCTTGCCGCTCGTATAGCGCCAACGTAGCCAGCGGGCCCCGAACCTAAAAACAGAATGTCAGTGTCGTGAGAGCCATCTCTCTCCATTCTCTCTTGTACCTCTTCTTTAACTTGCGCCTGGTTTTCTTTCTCCAAATCCGTGATGGAATCTAAGAGTAACGAGGATATCTGGATGTTATTTGGTGGAAGGGTGCCAATAGACCCCGCATTGGTCTTCATAGAGCAGTCCAACATATCAACTCCCGTCCAGGTCAGCTAGTGTACATATATACCCCGCACGGCGATGATATACCGTCGGACTGGGCACTGGCAATATAGCATACGAGCTAATATGCGTCAAGAAACGTTCAGGTGGTCTGTAGCTGTGCTTTCCTTGACTCTACTATGCTTCATCCGGTAATCTAGCACTGGTAAGTCCCTATAGTGATTTTCCAGAGAGGTAACTGATGCAGAAGCTAAATGTTGAGTCGGACCTTGCCCAGAAGTCGGTCAATACGCTCCGGCTACTAAGTGTGGATATGGTTGAAAAGGCCAATTCTGGCCATCCCGGAATGCCTTGTGGTGCAGCGGATGCTGCCTTCGTGCTGTGGACGAAGTTTATGCGCTACGACGCAAAGAAGCCATCTTGGCCAAATAGGGATAGATTCGTCTTATCGGCCGGTCACGGCTCGACCCTGCTTTACTCTTTGCTTCATCTGTGTGGCAACGAAGAGCTTACTATGGACGAGCTCAAATCGTTCCGCCAGTGGGGAAGCAAGACGCCAGGTCATCCGGAACACAACATTGCGTGTGGCATTGAGTCAACTACAGGGCCGCTGGGCCAGGGGATCGGAAACGCTGTAGGTATGGCAATCGCTGCTAAGATGATGGCCGCGCGATTCAATCAGCCAGAGTTCGAGCTCATCAACTGCAGAGTGTGCGGTATTGTAGGCGATGGCGACCTTATGGAAGGAATATCGCACGAAGCTTCCTCGCTTGCCGGACACTTAGGGCTCGGTAACCTTATTCTCATATACGATGATAACGAGATAACTATCGAAGGCAAAGCCTCGCTCGCGTGTTCGGACAACGTGAAAATGCGGTTCGAAAGCTACGGTTGGCATACCGTTTCTGTCGATGGACACAACCGAAAGGCCATCGAAAGAGCCTTGGATGAAGCCGCTGTCGTTACTGATAGGCCGAGTATTATCATTGCCAGGACAATCATCGGTTTCGGTGCGCCGACCAAAGCCGGATCACATACTAGCCACGGTGAGCCCCTTGGAGCAGCAGAGGTTTCAGCAATGAAACAGGCTGCCGGCTGGCCGGAAGGCGCGAACTTCTATGTGCCCGACGACGTTCGCACTCTGTTTGCAGAAGTGCAGGAGGAAAGCCAGAAACAGAGCGCTGCTTGGGAGAGTATGTTCGGGCAGTACAAAGCGAAGTATCCCGAACTCGCTGCCGAATGGGAAGCTGTGTGGAATAAAGCAGTTCCTGAAGATATTACCGACAGACTGCTGGGGTCTATCGATATCACAAAGGAAATGGCCACCCGCGAATCCGGCGGATTGGTGCTTCAGGAAGTGGCAAAGCTGATTCCGAGTGTCGTGGGAGGATCTGCAGACCTGGCTCCATCCACAAAAACCTGGATTAAAGATGCCGGCGTCATAGATAAAACCGATTTCTCAGGCAAGAATTTCCATTTCGGAATACGCGAGCACGCTATGGGTTCCATTATGAACGGCTTGGCGTGTTTCGGTGGATTCATTCCGTTTGGCTCGACATTCTTGATTTTCTCGGATTATGCCCGTCCGACTATTCGAATCGCCGCCCTCAATGGAAACCAAGAAGTATACGTGTTTACCCACGATAGCATTTTTGTCGGCGAGGATGGACCCACCCACCAGCCGATCGAACAGCTTCCGAGTCTCAGGTGCATTCCGAATGTAACCGTTATCCGTCCGGCGGATGCGGCTGAGACAGCAGTTGCTTGGGCTGCTGCTATGAAGAACACTACTGGCCCCACTGTGCTGGCTCTCTCTCGCCAGAAGCTCGCTCCGCTTAGCGCAGAGAACCCGCTTATCGCTAAAGGAGCCGAAAGAGGAGCGTATGTGGTTTCGGATGTCCCGATGAATGAGATGGTTGCGATTATCATCGCCTCCGGCTCTGAGGTTCAGACGGCTTTGGGTGCACAGAAGTTGCTTGCAGAAGATGGTTTCCTCGTAAGAGTAGTCTCAATGCCGAGTATGGAACTTTTCGAAGAACAGTCAGATGATTACAAAGAGAGTGTGCTTCCGACTGAGATGGATGCAAGAATAGCTGTCGAAGCGAGCGCAAACTTCGGTTGGGAGCGTTATACGGGTACATTTGGCATGGTACTGGGTATGGAACGCTTTGGAGCATCTGCACCTGCCAGCAGAGTGTCAGAGGAATTCGGCTTCACTGCAGAGTGGGTTAGGCAAGAAGTGAAGTACTATCTGGACGACGGATGTTGCTGCGATTGCAGCTGTGAGGACGACCATTTGTAGGTCGTGAAAGGCAAGGAGTAAGTTATGTCTGGTTTCAATGGACTAGGGATTCATTTGGGGAATCTCTCCCGACTGTCGTCGGCGAAAACCCGCTCTATCAGCCCCGAAAACCCAACCGGTGATAAGGGCAAAGGGGGTATGGCCACCGAAGGCACCGGGGCGCGTCCGGCACGCGACTTGGGACAGGGTTGGAAGATATCCCCGTCGGTGATCATCGCTCCGGGTGAAACACACGTTATGGCGGATATCACCGAGTCTGGAGCTATTCAGCACATCTGGTGTACACCAACCGGCAATTGGCGGTTTAGTATACTTCGGATTTACTGGGACGGACAGGATACGCCTTCGGTGGAATGTCCGATAGGTGACTTCTTCGCAAGTGCGCTTAACGAGTACGCACAGATTTCATCTCTCGCAGTATGTGTGAACCCCAAAAGCGGACTGAACTGCTACTGGGAGATGCCGTTTAGAAAACGCTGCAAGATCACTCTTACTAACACTGCAGATGAGCCGATGACGCTCTTCTACCAGATCGACTATACTTTGACAGATGTCCCCGACGATGCAGCTTACTTCCACGCTCAATTCCGCCGTGTGAACCCTCTGCCGTACAAAGAGGTCTTCACAGTGCTCGATGGAGTTAAAGGCCAAGGGCAGTATGTGGGCACCTATATGCTCTGGGGAGTGAATAATACTGGATGGTGGGGCGAAGGTGAAATCAAGTTCTATATGGACGGCGATAAGGAATGGCCCACAATCTGCGGCACAGGGACTGAAGACTACTTCTGTGGTTCGTACGATTTCGATCTCGGGATTGAAAACGGCGGATATCGAGAGTTTACGACTCCGTACGCCGGGCTTTCGCAGGTGATTCGGCCGGATGGACTGTATAACTCACAGACGCGCTTCGGAATGTACCGATGGCATATAATGGATCCTATTCGCTTCGAAAAGGATCTTCGCGTCACAATTCAAGCGCTCGGCTGGAGAAGCTACGGCAAGTATCTCCCTCTACAGGACGACATTGCCTCGGTGGCTTACTGGTATCAGACTATCCCTGCTGCGCCGTTTCCTGAGCTTCCAGAAAGAGACTATCTGGAACTGATATAACCTGTAAGCGCTCTGTAGCGCAGTTGAGAATATAAGGCGCGGGTTCCGAATTGATGCGAACCCGCGCCTTCTTTTATTGGTTATTCTCCAATTACTTTTACAATCACTCGCTTGCGCCTTCTTCCGTCGAACTCGCAGTAGAACACCTGCTGCCAGGGGCCGAAATCGAACTGGCCATCCGTTATTGGTAAGACGGCTTCGTGCCCAACCAAAAGGTTCTTAAGGTGGGCATCGGCGTTATCCTCTCCGGTGCGGTTATGATTGTACGGCTTGCGATAAGGCACGAGATTAGACAGAAAATCCTGCGCATCTTTCCAGATTCCCGGCTCGTTATCGTTCACCCAGATGCTCGCTGTAATGTGCATTGCCGAGACGAGCATAAGACCTTCCTTAATGCCAGACTCTTTCAGCACTCGTTCGCACTCGTTTGTTATGTTTACAAACTCGACCCGCTCGCGCGTGGTAAACCACAGGTATTCGGTGTGTGATTTCACTGGTTACCTCCGTGTCTTAAGGCTACATCTGAGTTGGTCACACACCGCCTTTCTTCCTTCTAATACGCTATTCTTCAAGCAAACAGTAGTGCGAGATTCTTTGTGAATTGATCTGAGTGCGAATTGAGAGGAAGTTTCCGAGGCGACACATTAGCGCAATAGTGACTGTGGTGTGGGCAGGTTAGAGGCCGACTGGCAGCCTCTAACCTAATCCTTAGAGGTTTACACCTCTATCTTCCAAGCGTTTCCGCTCTTGCCATCAAGTGAGATCAGAATTGAACCGTCGATATCGACTTTAGTGGTCTCTCCAGTCCAAAGATCGGTCACTTTGCAGTGCCCCATAGGAGTTCCGGGGCCTTCCAACGTGACTATTGCCTTCCGCTCTTCACAGGCGAGGTTTGCAGCTACCAGGAACCATGTGTTATCCCGTTTCAGTAGTCCTGTATGAACTCCGGAAGCGTCTGCTACAGCGTAAGTCGGCACATCCAGATACTTGTGGAGTGCACGGATCAACTCTGGGTTCGGATCGAGGCCGATAACCACAATTTTGCCTTTTCCGCGCTTCTCGACATATCCAACAGTAAACTCGGTTCCCTTGTAATTTACGGCAAGGATGTCGCTGTTTTCGACTGCTTGCATCGGGCCGATAGTCTGTTCTGCCTTAATCCATTCCACAGAATCTCCGGCTTTCTGGTCGTACTCGAACACTGCTCCGTCCGCCTGTGCTTCGAACTCGCCCAGATGTACAATCAGATCCTTTCCGAGAGGAGTGAGCACTCTATCGGGTTGGCGTATTCCAAGCAGGTTCAGCGGGAACTGATATTCGTCGAGTCTCGGGAAACTCTTGAAGACGACCAGCGTTCCGCCGCGCTCAACATACTCTAACAACCGCTCCTGATCGACTTTCGAGAGCCACTGATCGCCTGCGTAAAACGCCAGCGATTTTTCGATGTTGCCGGTCTCAAGGTCGAAGGTTTCGTGCTCGATGTCTGCATCGTAAAGCGCCTGAAGAACAGGGTCGTTGTGAAAATGTTTCATGGATGCAATATGCAGCGGATCGGTTACCACAGTGGTGTCGGTAAGCTTTTCGAGGGTTGGAGGATCCATCACGTTAAACGCATTGGTGATTCGGCTGAATACATCGAACAGCTCACCGCGTATGCGTCCCCACTCCTGGATCGGACAGAAATACCAGTTGTCGCGGTTAACCAGCATATACCAGTTCCACGCGACGATACCTGCCGCAAGAGCCGAAAACGAAGAGATCCTATAATGGTTGGGATAGACAATCCCTGTGAGCTGGTGAACCCCGTGCCATACGCCAGCTTCGAACTCGGCTATGTAAGGAATTGGGGATATCGAGCGCTGGTATCTTAGAGAGTTCATATACAAACTATGCGCGCTCGGATAGCCTTCGTTTTCGAAATTGTATCCGGGATAGACATCTATTCCGACGAAATCGACTACTTTGGCTAACTCTCGGTGGTTCTGAACATCACCACCGTAGTAGTAGTTGTGATAAATTGGCACATCAATGCCGAGTTCCTTGTATACATCGGTATGCCATTTTACACACTTGGCCACCAAATGATGCTCGAATCTCCAATAGTCCAGAAGGCGCACGCGCTCTCCTCTGTCGAGGACAAAAGTGCTTCTGGTGACTGGCTGAGCCTCATCTATGGAGGAGTAGTCCGTTCCCCAAACGCGGTTCAGCTCGTCCACCGACGAGTAACGCTCGCTCAAATACTCCTGAAAAAGACCGGGTTTTCCTTTGAGTCCCATCTCTTCTTCAAACCAGTGGGTGAACAGATCCATCTCGTTGTCGGGCTGGAACACGCAAATTCTGCCACCGTTTGTGACCAGATACGGCTTAATTACTTCGGCAGCTGCGGCCATCCACACTCGAGCGGCCGATTGGTACTCCGGTGACAACCTGTGATAGCTTGCGATGTAGTCAGGCACGCCACCGTTCTTCCATTCGGAATAGATGTAAGGTCCGGGGCGGATGATAATCCAGAAACCCATCTCCTGTAGAAGGTCGAGAAATCCTACAAGGTTTCTCTGTGGTTCGGTCTCACCTGTAAAGTCGAATTTTCCACGCTCGTACTCGTGGTATTCCCAGCAGACGTATGTAGCAACAGTCTTGATTCCCATTGCCTTTACCTGCTCGAGAATCTCCCGCCATCTGGCTGGCGCAAGTCTCCAGTAGTGAACCTCACCGGAGATGAAAGGCACTGGAGTGCCATCTACGTAAATCTGACGATTCTGAACTTCGGCTCTCGGCATTTCGCTACCCTCCTCCTGAAGGATATCAGTCCTTAATGGTGGTGGCAATACGGGAAAACACTTATACGCCATCTTGCTTCAATTCTACACGCAGCGGAGGCTCAGGCGTTTGGCACAATTGGAGAATATGGGTTATCATAAAAACAGAAGCTGGACTCAAATCGCAGTCCGGATGAGGTATCTACAATGCGAATAGCATTGGCAATTGCTATATTGACCGTTTTTGTGGCGGGGTTATCAGCAGGGCAGGACGCGTTTTTTGGCACAAAATCCAACGAGAGTTCGGTCATTCAGAAGTATCAAGAAAGTGGTGATGTCGCTCTCGTACTCGAACCACGACTGACTGATGTTCAGTCTGCCCGGCAGCTTGCTTCCCGCGCTGCAGAGATTCTGATCGAACTCAATGATTTGCCCAATCTAACGCCTGAACTGGTGAAGCTCAGACAGGCCGCATCGTTTGCTGCAGAGTTTATGAAGGGCGATTGCTACGACCTTGCTACTTGCAAGGTGAACTCTGTAGTAACGCTGCGCGAAAAGGTGAAAATCCCGCCTCCTGAAGGGTTGGTATACGTTCGCAAGTATAAAAATGTCGACGAGATGCCTCCGTTCGTCGCCCGCCTGTTTCAGAAAGAGGCAGACAAACGATTTGATGGCTCACCTCAGGGGCTTACAATTCAAGGGCGGTTTATCGCAATTATCGTTCCAGAATACCACAGTGCGCTGGAGGATATTTTTGCGCACGAACTGGTTCACGCATACATAACACTAGCTTGTCCGAAGGTGCTTCCACACTGGTTCCAGGAAGGTGCCGCTGTCTATTTTTCCACTGGGACCAGCAAAAGGCTCCATTACAAAGTCGGTGAAAACAAAATAGTCGAGACCACTCTTCCAGAAGACTACAAACGGAATCTTTTCTCGTTCCAGTACATCGAGAACCAGGCCGGAAAAGACGGGCTGTACGAGTTCGTTCGAAAGTCTGTTATGACAGGGGATGTAGACTCACGCAGTGCTCTTGGCCTTGACCCTGCCGAGCCTCCTGCCGAACGCAAATATGGCAGACTCGTCGTTCCTGCAATTGTGGCTGCGTTTATTCTGGTTATAGCACTAATCATCTATATGATTAGGCACGATGGTGAGTGGGGATAGTTGCCCACTGTCAGATCTCAGTATACTTCGCCAGGTGACGGAACGATTCTTCGTGACCGCAGAGTGCCGGTGAGCCGCCAGTGTGCAGAAAGATCACTGTCCTATCTGGATCAATCGCACCGCTCTTCGCCATATCTATCAGCCCCGACATTGCTTTTCCTGTGTAGACTGGGTCAAGAATAGTCGCTTCAGTCTGAGCAGTCAGGATGATGGCTGCGTTTCCAGCTTCGGATGGTACGCCGTATCGGTCGCCCAAATAATCCGAATATGTTTCGAACTGATCGGGTTTGAATCGAACTTCCAAGCTGGCGAGTTCTGCTGCCTCGTTTGCAACCGCCGAGCACGTTACGGGAAATGTCTCGTAGTTTCTGCCTACCTCGATGCCGATCACTCTCGCTTCTGGTAAGAATAGCTCTGTTCCAAGCCTGACACCTGCAAGGGTTCCACCAGAGCCGACAGCCAGCACGATCTGCGGGTCAGTGTCACTGCCCAGTTGTTCAGCCAGCTCTTTTATTGCATTTGCATACCCAATTGCCCCTTGAGGTGTCGACCCGCCAAATGGCACAACGTAGGGATTTCGGCCACTTCTGCGCAGCTCATCAGCAGCCTGATCCATTGCTTGGAGCATTTCGGCGGTATTAGCATCTGGCATATATCGGATTTCTGCATTTAGGAGAATATCGAGTAGCAGGTTTCCTTCGAACCTGTCGAACTTCGGACCACCGAGAATCAACAATGAGTCCAGTCCGAAGATCCGCGCTGCAGCAGCGGTTAACCTGGCGTGGTTTGACTGCGGCCCACCAACAGTTAGGACAATGTCGCACCCCTGCCGAAGTACCTCAGCCATTATGAACTCCAGCTTCCTCACTTTGTTGCCACCGAGCGCGAGGCCGGTCTGGTCGTCGCGTTTGAAGAGTAGCTTTTTAAGACCGATTCTTTCCGCCAGACGAGGCGCGTCCTCGAGTGGAGTCGGAAAGTGCCCGAGACTGACCTTCGGAATATCTTGTAGTGCCACGTTGTTCTCCTTTAAAACAGCATTCTTCATATATCTTAGCACTTGTGATGTGCGCCGCGGAAGCACTTGGGGGTGCGTGTCAAAGTTACGGAAAAAGGGGAGGCTGAAAAAAGATTGGAATACT
>CAZCCV010000016.1:0-54419 GCA_964497515.1 uncultured bacterium
TGGGGACATTATCCCACGGCAGTTATGGGGGACATAGTCGCTCTGCATATACAGCTTGCAATTTATTGTTTGACCACAATCCGTGCGCGATGATAGAATATTACTGCATATACATAGCAATTCTTGTAACGGCCGAATTCCGTCTATGGAGCTTGGCCGTTTTTGTTGAATAATTGGGGGCACTTTGGAAGCAGCCGTAGACAATCGTCAAGCATTACATAACATACGCAACATCGCAATCATTGCACACGTCGACCACGGAAAAACGACTCTCGTAGACGCCATATTGAGGCAAAGCGGGACTTTTCGCGCCAATCAGGTTGTTGCAGATCGAGTGATGGATTCAAACGATCTCGAGCGCGAAAAAGGAATAACTATACTCTCCAAGGTGACCTCCGTCTACTATGGTGCAACCAAGATAAACATTGTCGATACTCCTGGGCACTCGGATTTTGGCGGCGAAGTAGAACGTATTCTTCGCTCAGTCGATAGCGTGCTCTTGCTTGTCGATGCCTGCGAAGGCCCGATGCCACAGACTCGATTTGTGCTGAAAAAAGCACTTGAGCAGGGGCTTAAACCGATAGTCGTCGTCAACAAGATAGACCGCCCGGGTGCGAGACCTTGGGAGGTTGTCGACGAGGTTTTGGATCTATTTATAGAACTAGGCTGCGACGAGAGTCAGTTGGACTTTCCGTATTTGTTTGCATCTGGAGTGGAAGGCTATGCGGTGCTCGATCCGGGGGACGAACCGAAAGACATCGACCCGCTGTTCAGAAAGATAATTGATTGTGTTCCCCCTCCTCGGGTGGAACCGGAAGGACCGCTTCAGCTTCAGGTGACCAATCTGGATTACGACGACCATCTGGGCAGAATGTTCGGAGGAAAGATTCTGCGTGGCAGAGTCCAACGCGGTGAAACAGTTGCCATTATCAAGCGCAACGGCACTACCGATACATTCGCAGTTAGCCGGGTGTTCATATATGAAGGTCTGAAACGGATTGAAGTTGAAGAAGCGGCGGCAGGCGAGATCGCACTGATTGCTGGCTACGATGAAGTTCAGGTAGGTGAGACAATTGCCGATGTCGAGCACCCTGAAGCACTCGAGTTGATTCATATAGACGAACCTACGGTCTCGATGGACTTCATAGTCAACAATGGCCCGTGGGCAGGCAGAAGTGGCAAATGGGTGACAATGCGGAATCTGTCTAACAGATTGCACCGCGAGGCTAAAGTGAATGTCAGTCTTAGAGTTGAGCCTACCGACAGCCCGGATGCTCTGAATGTCTCTGGTAGAGGAGAACTCCAGTTAGCCATTCTGCTTGAGACTATGAGGCGCGAGGGTTACGAAGTGATGGTCAGCAAGCCGCGCGCCATAACCAGAAGAATCGATGGCGCGCTCTCGGAACCTATAGAGGAGCTGACTATAGACGTTAACGATGACGCCGTGGGCATAATTATACAGGAAATCGCTTCACGAAAAGGCGAGATGACGTATATGGGCAAAGAAGACAGCGGAAACAACCGGCTTATCTTCGATATTCCTACCAGAGGACTCATAGGTTTTCGTACGGATTTTCTCACGTGGACAAAAGGTCTGGGGTTGATGTCTCATACATTCAAGTGTTACGGTGCATATCGGGGAGAGATAGCCAACCGTACGAGAGGCAGCCTTGTTGCGAAGGAAACCGGACGTGCAACAGCCTATGCAATAGCGCCACTACAGGAACGGGCTATGTTCTTCATTTCCCCAGGCGATGAGGTGTACGAAGGCCAGGTAGTGGGTGAGAACTCTCGCTCGGATGATATGGTAGTCAATATCACCAAGGCCAAACACGCCACTAATATGCGATCTTCGACAGAAGATGCAACTGTACTGATAACCCCTCCAAGACACTTTCTGTTGGAGCAGTCGTTGGCATGGTTGGGCGACGACGAATTGCTTGAGGTGACTCCCGATGCCCTCCGCTTCAGAAAGCGAATACTATCTGCAACCGATCGCAAACTCGCTGAAAGACGCGCATCCTGGCGATAAATGCTCATCTTCACGTGTATTCGCGTGAATATGTGAGCGTTGCTGGCAGGATTTTTTGATATTGATCCGGAATAGATGCTACATATGGCGCTAATGCGATAATCCTCGAACTTCTGAGGGCGAAAAGAGGAGGTTGTAACAGTCATGTTCTGCACGAAGTGTGGCGCACAAATTGATCCGGACGCTCGTTTTTGCCCGAGTTGTGGTGCCGGCACACAGCCTGGTAACCACGCTCAAAGTGAGCAGATCGACCGTTACTGGGCTATTGCTGCTCACTTATCAGTTTTTGTCTTGTGGTTTCTGGGTCCTCTCATCGTTCTGCTAGTCAGAGGAAACGAATCGGACTATGTAAAAGGCCACTCCCAAGAGTCGTTAAACTTCCAGATTACAGTGTTTCTATGTGTTTTAGCGCTTGGGATTGTCGCGTCTCTCGGTATGATTCTAGCATTTCTTGTCTTACCCGCAGTATTAGCCACTATTGCTTATGTGTCTATGGCTGTGGTTGGGATTGCCCAAATAATACTTGTGATTATGGGGGCAATAGATGCATATAATGGAGTGCAGTACCGCTACCCAATCAGCATCAGGTTCATTTCGTAAAACGTTCTAATGGCCCGACTTAGATTATGTCGGGCCACTGCAGTGTCATTTGATGCCTATTCGTCAGATTTGACGTTCGGTTTCGGTAGGTTGTGTTTCTCTCTAATGTAAGCGTCGACGCCGGCTGCCGCCACTTTGCCGGCTCCCATTGCTGTGATGACCGTTGCAGCTCCGGTTACTGCATCACCTCCGGCAAAGACTCCGGGAATTGATGTCATGCCGGTCTTCTCATCGATAATTATCCCGCCCCACTTTTGCGTCTCGAGCCCGTCTGTTGTGCTTCGAATCAGCGGGTTCGGCGACTGACCGATGGCGATAATGGCCGTGTCGACATCCAAAATGAACTCAGAACCCGGAATTGGCACCGGTCGTCTTCTACCGGAATCATCCGGTTCGCCCAGCTCCATTTGCAGGCATTCCATTGCGGTCAGCCAACCCTCGTCGTTACCGATGAACCGTACGGGGTTCGTGAGAAGCCTGAGCTTGACTCCCTCTTCTTCGGCGTTTTCTATCTCTTCTGCTCTTGCGGGCATCTCTGTGCGAGACCGACGGTAGACGATATTCACCTCTTCAGCGCCTACACGAAGAGCCGTGCGAGCACAGTCCATTGCAGTGTTTCCGGCGCCGATGACAGCTACCTTAACTGGTTGTTTCAATGGAGTGCCGTATTCAGGGAATCGGAAAGCGCGCATAAGGTTAATTCTGGTCAACCATTCGTTTCCAGAGAGCACGCCGTTCAGGTTTTCGCCCGGAAGGTTCATCATCTGCGGCGCGCCTGCACCGGAGCCAACGAAGACGGCTTCAAACCCTCCGTTCAACAGCTCTTCAACCGTGACCGTTCGCCCTATTACTACGTTGGTGAAAATCTTCACCCCCAGGCTCTTCACGTAGTCGACTTCTCTGTTCAGAATGTCTCTTGGAAGTCTGAACTCCGGGATGCCATAGCGAAGCACACCACCTGTATCGTGCAGAGCCTCGAATATCGTGACTGAGTAACCCATTTTTGCCAGGTCACCGGCTACCGTAAGTCCGGCAGGACCGCACCCCACAACGGCCACTGCATAATCGGCAACAGCCGGGTCTTTAACTACGGGATACTCCGCAGCGCTGCCGTTTGAGTGTTTTGCCTCGTAGTCAGCCACGAATCGCTCCAGCCGACCGACCGCTACAGGTTGGCCGGTTTTTGCTAGCACACAGTACTTTTCGCACTGTTCTTCCTGAGGACAGACTCTTCCACAGATGGCCGGCAGTGCGTTTGTCTCTTTAAGAATAGCTGCAGCTTCGAGAAACTTTCCCTCCGCAGCAAGCGCAATGAACTCAGGTATTTGCACCATCACAGGGCAGCCGCTTATACAGGGCTTGGTTTTGCACTTAAGGCATCGTTTTGCCTCGCTCAGAGCCTGTTCTTCGTTGTAGCCCAACGCCACTTCAAGGAAGTTCTTTATCCGCTCTTCCGGCGGCTGGTGCGGCATAGGCTCCCGCTGTCTAATCTTCGAGCTCATCACTTCTCCTCCTGGGCAGCGAGTTCTTTGGCAGACTTCTCTTCGGCAAAATAGTAGGCTTTGCGGGTTTTGAGCTCAGCCCAGTCAACCGTGTGACCGTCGAAATCCGGACCATCTACGCAGGTAAACTTGGTCTCGCCGCCAACTGTCACACGGCAGCCCCCACACATTCCTGTGCCATCTATCATAATTGGGTCGAGGGAAACAACAGTCTTAATGCCGTGCGGTCTGGTCGCCTCCGATACTGCGCGCATCATAGGCATTGGACCGATTGCAAACACGTAGTCCACCTTCTTCCCAGCATCGAAAATGTCTTGAAGAACGTCAGTTACCAGTCCCTGCCTGCCGTAGCTGCCGTCGTCGGTAGACACTATAGTCTCGTCGGAGAGCTCTCTCATCTCCTTTTCCAGAATAACTAGGCTCTTGTCTCTCGCGCCCAGGATGGTAATCACTTCGTTACCCGCCTGTTTCATCGCCTTTGTGATCGGCCGCAGGAAAGCTATGCCGACTCCACCACCAACACAGACCACCGTTCCATAATTCTTGATTTCTGTAGGCATACCGAGTGGTCCGGATACGTCGGGAACCGGCTCGCTAACGTTGATTCGTGACAGTTCCATCGTGGTTCGACCCACAACCTGAAAAATGATGGTTATAGATCCCTTTTCGTTGTCCGCATCCGAAATAGTAAGCGGGATCCGCTCTCCAAAGACGTTTGGCCTAACCATCACGAACTGTCCAGCTTTCGCACTGCGTGCTATCAGTGGATTATCTATCTCGAAAAGGACAATCGTCTCCGAAAGCTGCTCCTTGCGAAGCACCTTGTTCGAGGCGCCGGTTTCGACTAGCTCGCGCAGGTTCTTTTCTACCGCCGTAAGTCGGCAACCTTGCTTATCGGTCATCTGGTCTATCTCCTTGGGCTACCCGTTTTGTTCGTGAAACGCCCGAATAAGTCTCAAAGCTTCTTCTGCCTGGTCTTCTCTTACCATTAGTTCGGCCCAATAGCCCATTGCTACTCGGAACACGCCATCGTAAACCGAAGCAGAATGGTCTGATCGGAAGACTACCTGAATCCCTTCGCTTTCAATCAGATTCTTCACCAAATTAGCTTCAGTCTCTGAAGAGGCTTTGTATATGCAAACGAGGTTCAACTCCTCATTCATATCTTCATCAACCTTGCTCGTGCCTCTGCTACAACTTTGCCTTCGCTATTCTTCGCTTCGGCACTGCACGAAAGAGTTCGCCGGTCTTCCGACAGAATTCTCCCTGCAATGGTGAGTTCCTCGCCTGTTAGTGCCGGCAGCTTGAGTCGCACCGACAGTTCTGCTGTAACAGCGCTGTAACCCTCCGCCCAGGCGAGCTTTGCCATAGCCTCATCAAGGAGCGTGGCTACGATACCGCCGTGTGTAATGCTTTTGTAGCCTTGGTGCTCCTTTTTCGGAGTGAAACGGGCCACGTAGTCGCCGTCAATCTTCGAAAACTGCAGCTTGAGGCTTATCGGATTGTTTTCACCGCAGGCGAAACACCATCCATCGTCCCCGGTTAGATCGAGTTCCGGCAAAGGGTTGAACTCCTCCAAAGTTGTATACATCACAATTATATCACGAACCATGGGTAACAGGAAGCGAATGCCGATAGCACTGAATTGCCTTGACCCGTGCGCTTGGTGGGGTTATATTATCTGATGAAGCAACGGTGCTGCACCAGAACTGATTGGGGGTAGCAGGTTTGTTCGAGAACGATGCCGAAAAACTGTTTTTCCGATGTATTGTCGAGGGTGATGTCGTCCGCGTCGGAGGGGAAATCGATCTTAACACCGCACCTACGCTTTACGAAGCTCTGCTGTCGTGCGCAAAGGAACTCGGCCGACTGCCGACCGTCGACTTTTCTGACGTAGTGTATTTTGACTCGTCGGGAGCGAAAGCGCTGATCAACGCCGAAAAGCTGTGCCCAAATGAAGACGAACCAATGCGGATTGTTGGCGTTCAACCAGACGTTCTGCGGATTATGAACCTCATAGGGCTTACCGAGTATTTCGATGTATCTGAAAGCAAGAAGGGAGGTTCGCGTTAACAGTGCCAAAGATGACGGAGCGAGAAAAGATGCTTGCTGGCGAGCTGTACGATTCGAACGATCCAGAATTGGTGTCAGCAAGAGACGCAGCCGTGCGACTGTACCGCCGTTTCAACTCCTCAGAAGACCCAGAAGAACAGCTTCGGTTGCTGGGTGAACTCCTCGGAAGCCTCGGGGCGGGATGCACGATTATGCCGCCATTTTTTGTGGACTACGGAAAGAACATCTATCTTGGATCGAAAGTATATATGAACGTCGGCTGCGTAATACTCGACAGCGCAAAGGTGACCATCGGCGATGAGACTATGCTCGGTCCGACTGTTCAGCTATATGCAGCGACTCATCCAATAGACGCCGAGTTGAGAACGTCGGGTCTGGAACTCACGAAGCCGATTAATATCGGACGTCGTGTATGGATAGGTGGTGGGTCGGTAGTCTGCCCCAGTGTCACTATTGGGGATGACACTACGATTGGTGCGGGTTCTGTGGTCACAAAAGATATTCCAGCAGGTGTAGTGGCTGTGGGAAACCCTGCCCGTGTCATAAGAAGGCTGTACGAGAGTATCTGACGCAATGGAATTGATAGAAGCCAGGCCGGAACACATCCCTGCAATCACAGATATTTACAATCACGCCATCAGAACAAGCACCGCTACCTTCGATACCGTCGAAAAAAGCGTGGAAGACCGTATGCAGTGGCTGACGTCACACGGCGATGAATACCCTGTAATTGTGGCTCTTATAGATGAGCGAGTTGCCGGGTGGGGGTCGTTAACGCGTTACGCTGAACGCCCGGGCTGGCGGTTCACTGTCGAAAACGCCGTTTATGTCCACCCGGAGTTTCAGGGACGAGGTGTGGGAAAAGCCGTGCTGCTAGCACTCATAGAAAGAGCGAAACGACTCGGTTTCAGGACGATTGTTGCACAGATTGTAGAAGGTAACGATACAAGTCTGCACCTCCACAAACAGTGTAGATTCGAGATTGCAGGCACATTGAAAGATGCGGGATTCAAGTTCGACCATTGGTTGGATGTGATCCTTATGCAGAAGCCGCTGCCGTAGAGTCGAGCTTTACACTTTCCGGGTTACCATTTACACTGGCCTTGATGGTAGACACTCAAACACTACTCTTTGGCTCCGATACCACGGAGCGTATAGTCGCGGTTGAGTCGCAGTTCAACAAGGCGCTGGTATTCCTGCGTGAGAATGGTCGTGTACGTCAACAGGAGTGCCACTTTTCTCCGTGGCTGCTCACCGCTGAACCCCTGGACATTCCTGGAGCCAACTGGCGCGAACTGGAAGGCGAAGGCTTTCGCTACCTTGCAGAGTTTAGCGACTGGGAAGCATTTCGCCGTGCTCGATTCACACTGCGCGACGAACACACAAGCCACTACACTGTTTCAAATGCCGCAAAACAGTACCTCGTGACCTCTGGACGCACGCTTTTCAAGGGGATGTCGTACTCGGATGTTCATCGGATGCAGATTGATATAGAAACCCTGGGCTTTACCCCGGAACCGCGAGAGAATGCCATCTTCTTGATTGCAATTTCTGACAATCAGGGGTTCGAGCGCCTTCTTGATGGCGATGAAAAGAAGATGCTTGAAGATATGGTTACAATAGTCCGCGAGCGCGATCCGGATGTAATCGAAGGGCACAACATATTCGGTTTCGACCTGCCTTATATATCAAAGCGCGCAAGGATGCACGGGGTGCAACTGAGCCTTGGCCGGGACGGTTCCGAAATCAGGGCTGGTAACGAGCGGAGAGTGCCAATCGGCGGAACCTCCAAACCGCTATTGCCGTTTTACATCTTCGGACGACACATTGTAGATACATTGCTTGCGGTTCAACGGTTCGATGTGGCGAAGGGTCAGCTATCCAGCTACGGTCTTAAGGAGTGTGCAAAGGCGTTTGGTATCGCGGCGTCTGACAGGGTGTATATCGATCACGATAAAATCGCGTCGCTCTGGAAGAGCGCACCAGATCAGGTCAGACGTTACGCAATGCATGACGTCTACGAAACACGCGGGCTCTCTAAACTGGTTGGCCCCCCAGAATTCTTCCTTACACAGATGCTTCCCGATATCTATGAGAGCGTCGTTACTTCAGGCACGGGAGAGAAGATCAACTCGCTGATTGTTCGCGAGTATTTAAGACAGGGACACGCCATTCCAATACCGCGCACGGCCACCAAGGATGTGCCTGGAGAGTCTGTACCCGAGTCTGATGCTGGTGCAGCAGATTAAACCGCATTCGGATTCTCTCGGTGTCTTTCTCCCTCTCTTGGAGGAGCTTACTCAGCGCAGATTCGATGCGAAATCCCGCGCAAAAGCTGCCACTGGCCAGGATAAGTCGTATTGGGATGGAGTGCAAAGCTCTTTTAAGATATTGATCAACTCGTTCTATGGTTACTTGGGGACGATGCTCAACTTCAACGACTACTCAGCGGCAGAACGGGTGACAACGGAGGGGCAGCGGATTGTAAAACAGATCGCCGACGACTTGGAGAAAACTGGCAGCAAGGTGATTGAAATCGACACCGATGGGGTCTACTTTCATCCTCCGGGTGGCATCGATGACGAATCGGCCGAAGCCAGCTATATCGAACGAATCGGCAGTGCGCTCCCACCGGGAATACGACTCGCGCACGATGGCCGCTACCGTGCAATGCTTTCGCTCAAGGTCAAAAACTACGTGTTGGTCGGTTACGATGGCAAGAGGGTGTTTCGCGGCGCATCGATGAGGTCAAGAGCAGATGAGTTGTTCGGCAGAGAGTTCATTTCTAAGGCTGTCGACCTGTTGGTGCAAGGAGAAAAAGAGAAGGTGGGCGATTTGTACCGGAGCGTTGTCTCAGAGATTGAATCGAAACAGATGCCGGTGGAGCAGTTCGCAAGGCGTGAACGCATCACCGACAAAACTTTCACCAGCTCCTCGCGAAAGCGACTTGCCGCCGCAGCAAGGGGTACAAAAGTTGGTGACTACGTAAATGTCTACGAACGCGAAGATGGATCAATCGGCTTAATGTCGGAATATGCGAACGACGAAGATACAAAATACCTCTTGGATAAGCTGTACAAGTTCGCGTGCAGAGTAAAAGAAGCGTTTGGGGACGAGTTCGATCTTCTGATACCAAAGCCTTCGGCCAAAACTGCGGCTGAGTCGGCGGGGCAGCAGAGACTTTCGTTGTTTGATTGACCAATGAGGAGCGAGTTCAATAGGCTCAGCAGTCAGCCCTCAACCATCTGAGGAAGCAAGCGTGAGATGATGAAGCCGAAGGCTGACTGCTGAAGAATTAGGCCCTACTTTTTCAGCACATCTGGCAGCTCGTCACTCGAGATATGCTGTGTAGCAACCTGAATGTTCTCGGCTTTGATCTGCTCCAGAAGTTCCTTCCTGTGCACTGAGATTGATTTCGGAGCGTCGATGCCGATACGCACCTGCTCTCCGCGCACCTCAATCACAGTAATCTCAATATTGTCTCCAATAACAATTGCTTGGCCAACCTTCCTGGCTAAGACCAACATTTAGGGTGTCCTTTCCCGTATCGTGTGCAGGAACTGGAGATGCGAACGACGTTCGCACTCATATAGCTAATCAGCAATTCCGATCGATATCTTTAGGGTGGATAGGCGACAAATGCAGATTATTATCTGACGCCTGCCAGCAATTATACCATGCAAGCAGGCACAGTGTTTTTTTGCCTTATAGTGTTCGCTTTGGTATAATCTTCCAGCAACAGCAGGAGACAGTTACAGTATGAAGATTTTCGAAATTGGACGCGATTCGCAGGCTGAGATAGATGCGGCGCTGAATCCACCCGAGCGACCATCCACCGAGGAAGTGGAGGAGGTTACAAGGTCAATAATCGTCGACGTTCGGGAAAGAGGTGACGAAGCTCTCCTCGAACTCGGCAGACGGTTCGATTCCCCTAACCTCACTGCACTAGCTGTAACTGATGAGGAGTTTCAAGCGGCGCGTGAAATGGTGTCACCAGAAGTGCTGAGTGCTATTCGATGCGCAAAGGATAACATCGAGAGCTTTCACAAAAAGCAGCTTCGCCAGTCCTGGTTGGATATAACAGAGGGTGTAATAGTAGGTCAGATGATTCGACCTATCGAACGTGTTGGCCTCTATGCGCCAGGTGGAAAAGGTGCATATCCGAGCACTGTGCTGATGACAGCCATTCCGGCAAAGGTTGCGGGCGTGCCGTTTTTTGTGATGTGTTGTCCTGCCCAGGCAGATGGCAATGCCAGCCCGCTTATGCTGGTCGCTGCTAAAGAGGCTGGGGTAGATCAGGTGTTTAAGGTCGGTGGCGCACAGGCTGTTGCTGCTATGGCTTATGGCACGGCGACTGTTCCTAAGGTGGATAAGGTGGTTGGCCCGGGCAACCCGTTTGTAACTGAAGCCAAACGCCAGCTTTTTGGGGTTGTTGGAATCGATGCAATCGCTGGGCCGAGTGAGATAATGATCGTCGTGGACGATTCAGCAGATCCGCAGTATGCAGCAGCAGACCTGCTCTCACAGGCAGAGCACGCAGAGGATTCAAGATCGGTGCTGGTAGCCACAAGCAGGTCGGCTGCCGATGCAGTGCTTTCGGAAGTCAAACGGCTCCGGGCAATAGCTCCACGCGGCGATATTATTGCGGAATCCTTCGCGGCAAATGGCGTGGTAATCATAGCCCGAACGATAGAAGAGGCTGCTGAGGCTGTAAACAAGTTTGCACCGGAGCATCTGGAGCTTATGGTTGCCGACCCGTGGCAGATGCTTCCAATGATAAAAAACGCAGGCGCAATAATGCTCGGTATTTACAGCCCCGTTGCTCTCGGAGACTACGCAGCAGGGCCGAGTCATACACTGCCTACGGGAGGGACTGCAAGGTTCAGTTCACCTGTCACAGTGGACGATTTCATCAAAAAGAGCAGCGTCATTTCGTACTCAAAGGATGCATTGGGCGATATTGCGGGAACAATTGTTGATATAGCAGAGGCAGAAGGATTTCAGGTGCACGCAGACTCTGTTAGGATGAGAGTCTTGCCTAAAGAGGGAGAGTAGAATGTCCAGACAGAGTGAAGTTCACAGAAAGACAAAAGAGACCGATGTGCTGGTGAAGATAAACCTCGATGGAAGTGGAAAGTCTTCTGTCAGCACAGGCGTCGGGTTCTTCGATCATATGCTGGATCAGTTGGGGCGGCATTCGCTGGTCGATCTGGACATCAAAGCCAAAGGTGACTTGGAAATCGATGCCCATCACACTGTAGAGGATGTTGGAATTACAATCGGGCAGGTAATAGATGAGGCACTCGGCACGAAAGAGGGTATAAGGCGATATGGAGAGGCGACCGTGCCTATGGATGAGGCACTGGTGATGACTTCGATAGATATCAGCGGTAGAGGGCATCTGGAGTACGGCCTTAGCATACCTACTGAGACTATCGGCGAGTTTCCCGTAGACCTGGTGCAGGAGTTCTTCACTTCCGTTGCGCGCACTGGAAAGATGACTATCCACCTAAGGCAGCTTACGGGAACGAACTCACACCATATAGTCGAAGCGGCATTCAAGTCATTCGCACGGGCGCTTGGTGTAGCTGTATCCAAAGATGATCGTGTCAAGGGTGTGCCCAGCACAAAAGGGACTCTTTAGGAAGCAACACTGAAACGGACATCTACTTACTCAGTATGAGCGAGGTACATATATGGCCAAGGTTATTCGACAGGTTATTAAGATAGACGAGGAGCTCTGCAATGGATGTGGACTCTGCGTCCCTGCTTGCGCCGAAGGTGCAATTCAGATTATAGATGGGAAGGCCAGACTGGTCTCAGATAAGTACTGCGATGGTTTGGGGGCGTGCCTCGGCGATTGTCCTCAGGGTGCTATCAGCTTTGAGGTGCGAGAGGCTGAGGAGTTCGACGAAGCGGCCGTTGGAGAGCATCTTAAGTCGATTGGTCGGGAACCGATAACACCGGAGCCTGTGGCAGAAGCTTGTCACGGTGGAGGCTGTCCGTCGGCGCGGATGCTTGACTTCCGAAGCGAAGCCAGACCTTCATCATCTGGCACTGACCAGCCTAGAATCGAGAGTGAACTCAGGCAGTGGCCTGTTAAAATTGATCTCATTAACCCCAGCGCGCCGTATCTTCAGGGAGCAGATCTTCTGGTTGCTGCCGACTGCGCACCGTTTGCATTCGCAGGCATACATCGCGAGTTCATCAAAGACAAAGTCGTTGTGATTGGCTGCCCCAAACTGAACGACGTGCAGGAGTATCTGAAGAAGCTCACCCTCATAATGGCACGAAACGACATTAAGAGCGTTACCGTGCTGTATATGGAGGTTCCGTGCTGCTTCGGATTGATTCACGCTGTTCGTGAGGCCATTGCTGCTTCGGGCAAGGATGTGCCCATGATTCTCAAGATGGTTTCATTGAGAGGCGAGATCACCGACCCCAAAGGCACATCGCAACTATTCTAGCGATAGCAGAAATTGCAGGTTATTTACCGCTAAGTGCCGAACCAGACCTTGTGAATACAATGCCGGATTTTCTGTGCTCTTAACGGCATCGGTTAATTAGTGACGGCAAGTAGTTTGTGAGGTAATTCAATGAGTCTGGCGAAGCGGCGGATAGCCTTTCTTTCGCACTACGATGACCCCGAAATGCTGCCCACCCTCGAACGGGCAGCATATTCGTGGCTTCAAGGGAATCATCCGTGGCAGGTGGAATTACTGCCATTTGGACATGCTTCGAGGTTGAAAGACTACGATGGCGCTGTATGGTACTATGCCCAGAGTCCGGAACTCCCCACTGCAGCAATAGACGCCCTGGGCGATATTAAGTCTTTTGTTGAAGGCGGTGGAAAACTCCTCCTCGGGCTCATCGCGGCCAAGTATGTAAGACAACTTGGCCTCGACAGAGTTCCCGACGCTATCGAGTGCAGTGACACCGGCTTTTTCTACTGGAACGGCTACAAATCCATCGAAAAACACCCGATTTTTGAAGGTTTCCCACAGGGTTTCTTCGTAGCCGACACTATGGAGTTGAAGCCGATGGTTTCTGCTCGATGGCTGGATGCACCTCCAGAAAACGGCAGACTCCTCGCTGTTGCTAACTGGGGGGCACGGTTCGTCGAAAATGAACGTGTAGTCGTAGAATGGGACTGCGGCGGCGGAAGAGTTCTTGCTATGGGAATGCACAACTTCCGTTTCGACGAAGGCAGCCTCTCGGAGAATCTCGAAAAGCTGGCGGGCAACGTCTTTCGCTACATTTGTTCTCCTATTACTGTCGATCTCACCCTTGCTGCCGATTCGCCTGAGGTCAAATCAGGTGCTGGATATCTTGGTGGGCACTACGGAGATGGTGGCATTGTAGTTGAGGCAGGAAAAGACATCCGAGCTCTGGTGACAGGCAGAGTCTGGAAACCTCTTGAAATCACCGTGGTCGGTCGGACACCACTCGGAGCGGAGACTGTAACTGCCTCAGTCAAACCCGGAGAAGATATTTCGATTGAAATCCCGCTTAAGGTCGACACACTGCATCCGGGCGAATACAGCGCAGCGGTGGAGGTGATCTGCGAAGAGGGGAATATCGCAGATATCTGTCAACGCTTCTTTGTTGTGCCAAAAGACGAAACCGGACGAGTGCTGGACAGGCATTGGTTGTTCGAGCTCAAATCAGACAGACTGAACGCAGAAATAGACAAAGGCACTGGGGCTGTTTGGGGTCTCTTTAGTTCAACGGATGAAAACCCCGTCCAGTTCGCAGGCAATCCGGACAATCTGCCGGAGCTAGCAACACCGAATCACAGATGGCTGGGGGATCTAGTGCTGAAGTACCGCTTCAACGGTGACACAAGCTGGAGGAGCGTGAACACTGCCAATATGTCGGAGATCCGTCGTGTCGCAGCTCAGGATGATTCCGTGCTTGTTATGTACGATCCCGGACCACCAGAGCAAGTGGACGCTGCAGATCCGCTTGTAAGCGAGCGGTTCTCCGTTGATGGAGACGCACTCAACTGGAAGATCAGAATCAAAAACCGCAGTCAATCGGGAATGGTTCTGGGAGAGATTGCGATGCCGCTTACGCTCAACACTTTCTTGAACAGTGTGTGCGATCTCAAAGAGATGTACGAGCGCAAAGTAATGCTCCATTCGTCGATAAATGGTGCGTCCTCGTGGGTTCTTGTTGCACCGCTTGCTGGCAAGCCACCGTACCTTCTGATCTGGTGCAAAGAGGGGACTAAGCTCGAAGCAATGGCTCACATCGATGAGTATGGCCCTCGCCCTGAAAGCTGGGAGGGTGTGGTAAATGTCTTCCCTGTCTCCAAAGCGAGCCGCGAAACAAGATGCTGGTACGAGTGGTTTAATGGTCACTCACAGGCAATGGTTCTTCCTGGCGAAGAATTGGTGCTGAACTTTGGCGTTAAGCTCATCGACAGCTACGAAGAGATCAACGGCACGCTGCTCGCTGATGGCAAGGTTGCTGTCGATCTGGCACCCGGAATGGTGCTTCCTACCGATATGACAGGCCATATACGGGTGAGCTGCAAGAAGTCTGTCACAGTCTCAGGGGATGATTCTACAACGATCGAAGATCCAGAAAAAACGGGTTCTGCCGACTATTACAAGTTCAGATTCAATAAGCCGGGGCAGAGGAATATAACGATTACCGATGAATCCGGCGAGGTTACAAACCTGCATTTCCTAGCGATTGAGCCGATCGAAAAGCTAGCCAAGGCAAATGCGCATCATATCGCTTACGATCAGCAGTATCGCAGCCCTGGTTCTCATCGCGACGGGCAGTTCTTTATGTGGGACGCCGAAGAAGACAGAATGCTTATGCGGCCAAGGCATGGGCATATGTCGAGTGGATCGGATGAAAACGGCTTCTCGGAACCACTTGTTCTGGTTTGGAAGAACGTTGTTGATCCGAACCCGAAAGAAGTGGAGATTGCAGAGTACTACGTCAAGAACTTCCTGTTCAAGTCGATTCAGGATCCGAAGACGTATCAGGTCAGTGTTGGTGTGAGCGACGACCCGGATGAGCGATCACGTGTGACCAGATCGTTCAACTACCCGCACGTTGTCAACATTTATTTCGGTCTCTCAAAAATCGCGGAGAACTATGGGCTCACCAGCTTCAAAACAGCGGAAGAGTATCTGCTGATGGCTTACCGCACTGCGATATCCTATTTCACCACTAGCATGTATAAAGACAACAACTGGGCGTGCGGAAACTTCGGCGAGTCGTTCTTCTTCGAAATCGTGGATGTGCTTCGGGCGAAGGGCTTCACTGAGGAAGCCGACGAACTCGAAGGCTGGATGCAGAAGAAAGCCGATAAGTTTCTCTCTGAAGAGCATCCGTATCTGTCAGAGTATCCTTTCGATACTACCGGCTACGCCGATGCTTACTACTTGCGGCAGATGGCTGGCGGGCAGGAGGGTGCTCAAAGCGCACTCGACATGATTCGCGCCACTAGGGGCAGACAATGGTCTTGGCCACACTACGGCGGCGACGTGCGCTGGGGATGGGGTGCCAGCAAGTACCCTTATCACGACGAACTCTGTATGAACTATATGGTTCCGCAGAATGGTTGCCCGCTCCTCGACGCATTCAGGGTAGCAGGAGATATTGAGGATCTTCGCCTAGGCTATGGTTCTTTTCTCGCCAACTGGTCGCTTATCAGCGCAAATGGCGTAGGTCGCAACCTTTATACCTGGGAGCCACAGCGGATGACCTTTGACCCGTGGACTAGCGAGATGGGTACTGGCATCTACTTCACCTACGTTATGGGCTGTTCGTATATAGTCGATGACCCTGCGTTTGGCCTTGTTGGCTATGGGTGCGATGTAGAAGGCAGTATCGACGGACACATCTCTGCCATTCCTCGAGATGGCATGTATAAGCGTGCTTACATCGGGCCGTTCGGTGTTGAGATCGACTCTCCGGGTGCGAAACTGGAGCGAATCGACGCTGAAGCTGGTGGAAAGAAGATTGCTCTCCTCCTCAAAGAGCCGCTTGGCAAAGATATGGATGTCAAGCTGATTGTACGAGGTTTGCCCGAAGGGAACTACACCCTGAGTGCCAATTTTGTGGCAGTTCGAAGTGTCACATCAGATGAGTGCGCTGCTGGGATTGTAGTCCCTCTCGCCGCTGGCACAAGCGTGCCGGTGCATCTAACGGCGATATAATCCTACCGCAGGGGCAGCCACCACACTGCCCCTGACATCCTTTTTATGATCCCGACGTAAGACTCATTAGCTTTGTCGGTCGGTGAACTGCGATGGCAGTCGATATCACAAATGTCATTACAGGCGAACTGAATAGCGATGAGAATGTGCTTTGGGTGGGGCAGCCGGAGCCTTCGGTGTTCTTTTCAAGCGCAGACGCATTTTTGGTGCCTGTTAGCATTCTTGCCGGTACGCGGGCGATTCATTTCGGCGCCAAGTACGTCTTGAAGCTTCTGGCTTATGGGGTCACTTTGGAGAGTGTTTTTGTATCGGTTGCGATTGGATTGCCGTTTGTGGCAGCCGGCCTGTATTTGATACTCGGCCGGTTCGTTTACAAGCTCTGGAGGAAACGGCGGACGTTTTACGCCGTCACCGATAATCGCGCGATCTCAGTTGTTCTGTTCGGCAAACGAGTTGTCCTTGAACAGCCTTTCGACAGTATTCCCGTCCTCAGAAAACAGGTCGGACGGCGTGGGGTAGGGACGATTACCTTCGGCAGGTCAAGGTTCACTGCCGTTTGGTGCGGAAATACCGGGATGAACTGCTTGACCGGATTCGATGACTCCGACCTCATTGCATTCCACGATATAAAAGGCGCGGACGAAGTGTATAATCTCATCCGCGCCCAAATAGCCTCCGAACCTTCTGCTATCTAGCGTCGAACTCAATCGCTGCCACGGAGTAAGCTGGCAGAATGATAGTATTTCCACTTACATCCAGAGGCTGAACTAGTATCCGATTTGGAGCTTCCCAGTGGTTCAGTGTTTCAACCTGCCGTCTGTCGAGCGTGTCACAGACCACCTCTCCTGTCATAGCAGCAAGCGAATCACCTTCGATAGCAACTTCCACAGGTTCCTTGTTTGAGTTGACTGCAAAGAGCGTAGTCTTTCTCTTGCCCTCCGATCGGCAAGCCGATATGTCTACGCCTTCGGGTGCTCCTTCTGTTGAGAGTGGTACCGGCTTTGAGTGCTCCGCGTAGAGTCTTAGAACGTGGTAGCCTGGGGTCTTTAACACTTCTGTCAAGGTGGTTTGAATCATCCCGCTGCAAAAACTGTTTGTTATATTCGATCGGCAAGCAAGGTCGATTATATCGCTGTGTCTGTGAACAAAGTTCAGGTATATTCCGGCGAAAAGTCCGCACCAGAGCGACATCAGTCTGCCACGCTCAACTCCAGGATCACCCCCGGTCGAGTTCCATTCAGTTACGCCGACTTTCATCTTGCCTTCCAGTCCGTAGCGCTTCAGCATCTCTCTGATTTCGCTTATGCTCTTCTCGTTTTCATCCATGTTTGGAGTGTAGTGATGCGGGCAAGTGTAGTCGAGCTGGTCACCGACTGCCTCAAGAAGCTCGGGAGTCGGATACGATGACAGAATCAACGCATCTGGTTGTGCTTCTCGTATAGCCTTACAGAAAGCTGTGCAGGCGTTGGTGTATTCTTTGCCTTTGAGTTCGTTGCCTACCTGCCAGTACCGCACATTGTAGGGAGCGGGATGGCCGTTTTTGCACCGCTCTGCCCCCCAAGTGCTTTCTGCAGAGCCGTTGCAGTACTCTATAAGCTCTTTTGCACTTTCGGAGCCTTCCGATGTGGTCACACAGACCAGAGGTTCGACATCTACCAACTCACAGAATTGCAGAAACTCATCAATACCTACGTCATTCGAATCGTTAATGCCCCAGGCCCAGTTTGCAAAGGGGGCACGGTGGTCTCTGTCACCGATACCATTCTTCCATTTGTAGTCGCCCGGATCTACAACCAAGCCGCCCCAGCGAATCATCCCCGGCTTCTGGTCTTTGATCGCCTTAACGACGTCCTGTCGCCAGCCGTGCAAGTTTTTCGCAGGCATTAACGAGAGCTTGTCAGCCCAGATGGTTCCACCTGCGGCGTCGAGTTCAAAGATCACATCCTCGCTTGTTCCATTGGATACAAACGCCACGGTATGTTTTATCCACTCGTCGCTTTCAACGACAAATTCCGAAGATGCCAGGGTTGTCCAGGTTTCATCGGGGAGGAGGGTCTTAAGTGCAACCTTCACCTGCGCCGACGTAGACTCCGCTCTAAACCACCCAGAGAATTTGTAAGTGGTGCCTTTCTTGGCAGCGATCCCGCGCTGGGACAGTTTCGCCGGGCGATTTGCCGGTGGATTCAGCTTGGCGGAGCAGGTTCCGACAAACGGAGCGGAGCTATCGCGTTCCCACGTGTCATTTGCATCCCATTCGCGGTCGGAGAAGTTGGGGCGTCCTGTGTAGTACATCCAGTTTCTGGTGCGACCTGTGCCTTCGAAGGATCTGTCGTTAAGCATTTCGGCCCACATACCGGGCACGAGGTCGTCCAGGAGTTCTACGAACCCACCATATATCATAGGGTTTATCCGCCCGGAGTGCATTGGCTCCGGGCGGATACTTATCGCTGCAACCTTGCGGTCTTCAACCATTTGTGTTATCTGCCTCCAGAGAGTTTCTCAGATAACTACTTATGGCTCGATGTCCTCAGCTCCTCTAGTACGGATAACTGGGAAGGTGTCGCCTCCAACAGTCTCGAAGGTCGATATTCCTGTTACGGTGACGTTCTGACCTATCACTGGAGGAATTATGCCAGTCGATATGACTTTGATTCCTCTGTTGCCCAGAGCGTCGAATCGAATTGAACCGTCATCGAGTGTGAACCAACCTTCGGCTTCGTTTCTTTCCGAAACCTGACCAGCGGTTTTGATTAGCAACGGAATAGTGTTCAGCGTCGCATCAGATGCCGACCCGGTTACTGCCTTGAGGTTCATTCCTAGCGGCTTCAGGTTGACAGCTCCAATACCTACAACGTCTCCGTAGCGGATTACTCTCTCCAGTCCAACCGTATCCAGCGTTCCCGTGACTCTTACCAACGTGCCGGGAGCTGCGTTTTGTGGTGTGAGGACTTTTATGCCACTGATTCTTTCCGGATAGGATTCCAGATAGATCGATTCGGGGAAACTGGCACTAGCTGCCATCCCTGTAAGCATAATCGAACTTCCATCAGGTAATGCGGATACTGTAGTCGGCGTCACTCGCTCCGCTGCGTCGATGTTGGCCTGCATAAGGTGAAGAATCAAACCACCTTTTCCCACAGCCCACGCTTCGTTAGCAGAGACGCACGATACTCCGTAGTAGTCCCCTTTGTCACCATAGGTCAGCATCGGCTGTTTCCATCTATTGTATTTGTCGAACCGCCAGCAACTGCTTACGGCTATGCCGGCAATGTCGTTTTGCAGGCTTGCGGTCCAGCCGTAGCCGCCGGGACGCATATCTATACAGGTTAGTCCCTGGGTATAACCGACTCCGGAATCGAAGTTCCAAGTGCGTCCGCCGTCAGTGCTCTTATAAACGTCTCCGAACTTGGTCGAAATCCAGGCTTCAGACGGGCTGGTCATCGAACAGCCGGATATCAGCCAGTAGTAGCCGACAGGTGTGCCAGCACTTGCCATCCAAGTGGCTCCGCCGTTTAGTGTTCGATACTGTGTGGTGCCGCCTGTTGCCATAATGCCGATCATATGGTCGAAGAAAGATAGTCCTCGAATGTCGTTATAGGTGGTACTCTGTTTTGTCCAAGTGCTTCCACCGTTGGTGGTTCTGTAGAGCGCACCACCCTCACCACCCACAACTATTGTGGTTGGCGAGACGATCGCACAGGTCTTGAAGTTAGCGGTTGTTCCAAGGCTCTTTGATGTCCACACACCATTTTGCAGCAGCAGAACCGTTCCATTGTCACCAACAGCACACGCGAGCCCGTCCTTTGCAGCATCGACGGCTACGAGCTTTCTGGTAGTGGGGCTTGTCATCGGTGCCCAGATTTCGCCGTTGTATTTCAGGATCACTCCACCACTACCTACAGTGTAGCCCAGGTTTGGTGATACCATCTTCACGCCAAACAGGTCGTCAGTTGTTGGCCTGCCGTCGGCGATTATACTGGACTGCAAATCGTAGGTGAAGAAGTCGGTATAGCCTGCGCGGTATGCTACATTGAACTGTAGTATCTCGATGTACTGATAGTCTTTCTGATTGTCGGCTGTAGTAATATCACAGAAGAAGTTGCCGTTCACCCCAACCACATTGATAAGACCCCACGGGTTGTTATGCAGCGTGTGTCCTGTAGCCGTTGTGAAAGAGCCGTAGCAGTTTCTATTCGGAAGAGTAAAGTACCCGAAGGCGTCTGTAACACCAGTGAAAGCAGCCTGGCTTGTTATCCGCCTGTCTCTTGATTGGTGGAATTTGATGGTTGCGTTCGGAATAGGTCTGTGATAAGCGTCCAGCAGTCGTATTCTGCAGGTAGCAGGGACATCGTAGAGGTATTCCCCGTAGAAGCCTCTGCGACTATGCAGGTTGCTGTTCATAAAGTAGGCTGTGTGGTCGGTATAATGATCGCCGCAGCTTTCCATCATGTCGCCGGCGCGCGTGCTTATCCAACCGACCTTCGGGCCGACAGTGTTTTCACCTTCATTGTTCAGTTGGTAGATGTCTATCATCCCGAGTTGGTGCCCCCACTCGTGGATACAACTCGGCATATAGGTATTGAGTACAGAAAGATCCTCTAAGAAAATCGGCAAGTACTCTGTTGTTGTAAAACCACGCCGGCCATCCGCCCAGATGTCCTCCGGCGCGTGAGTAGCCCACGGCTCAGGGTCGGGAGTGCTTTCGGGGTAGATGACTATCCGATCTATTCTTACGCGTTCCAGAATTCCATTTGGCGAGGACGGGTAAACTGCCTGCTGGAACATCTTGTTCATCCAAAATATCTGTTGCTGTACCCAGTCATCAAAAGAGGCAATGTTAGGATTGGTCTTCCGCGCTTCGGTTTTGAACCAGTCGTAAAGATCCTGCCATACGTAGATACTGAAGCAGAGCGCGTTGGTGTAGTCTTCTCTTGAGTTGTTAGTCTCAATGTCCTCGGCTATGAGGTTGTCCGGGTCTGCAACGAACTTGATTCTGTGTGATATTTGCTCGGAATCCCAGTTCCATATCCAAGATGTGGTCGCATACCCACCCGGAGGAATAGAATTCATTGTGCCCGATGCCACTTCCTCGCCATCAAAGTACCATTTATAGGCGAATGTTCCGGTGTGGGCATTTCCAGAGTTGCGGATCAATGCTGTAAATGTTACCAACTCTCCTGCCGAAGGCCAACGTTTCTTAGCTTGTTCAGTGGGGGAGAGCGACGGTCGAGTTGTGCCGGGGTCTGCAGGGTTAATGTTGCTGGTGTATGTAACGTTGTACCTGTCGTATTTTGGAGTACGGGAGATATACGAAACATCCAGATCGGGACCTGCAAGAGCAGGAAGTGCCCCTGCTAAAGCAGTGAGTGCGAAGATGGCCGCAAGCAGGGCAATCTTCAGATTGTGAGAGCCTTTCACTATGCGAACTCCTTTCACAGCACCTTTTTGTGGTGCCTTCGTTAACAAAGTGCGCGCGCTAGTGCACCAATCGCATTATTACACCGGTTAGGCGGGCTGTCAACTGCAATATAATGGTACACAGCGTGACAAATCCGCCTATAACCCTGATCGGTCATTTCCACGACGATCCTTAAAACGGCATCGCGATACCTATCTGTCTTGATTATTGGTCGTTGTCGGTAGTATCATGACGGCGGCTCCCACCGGCTTTGATGGCGATGAGTAAGATTGCTTGCTGTAATGTGAACCAGAAGCCGGCGGACCGGGAAAAGAGTATTCTGCAGAGAATATATCAATTCCTGAAAAGAGATGAGACAATGAACCTCCGTAAAGTAACACTTATCGAACCGAAGTCACCAGGCTATCATATCTACAGCCATATTGCGCTTCCCAGACTGGGCCTACCGCTGCTCGGGGCAATGCTGAAGAAGCGGGGGCGTGAGGTAAGCATCTATTGTCAGGAGTTCAGCGGCCTCGACATGAACAGTGTCCTCTCCTCTGATCTTGTTGGGCTGTCGACAACTACCTCAACAGCTCCTGAAGCATATCGAATAGCCGATAAGGCCAGAGCAGCAGGGATTCCTGTGATGATAGGCGGCAGCCATGTCACGTTTATGGCCGATGAAGCGCTGGAACACGCAGACTACGTTGTTCGCGGTGAAGGCGAGTTTACGATGCTCGAACTACTGGATGCGATAGAAGCTGGCGATGTACCAGCTGGAATCAGAGGGTTATCCTATCGAAACGGAGACGAAGTAGTTCATAACCCGGATAGAGGTTTGGTGAGCGATCTCGATGCCCTTCCTTTCCCGGATCTTTCTCTCATTCATGGTGCGGACAAGATATCGCTCCTACCCGTTGCTACATCGCGAGGGTGTCCCTTCGGCTGCAATTTCTGCTCTGTTACTCCTATGTTCGGCAGAGGGTATCGCTACCGGAGTACCGATAATGTGATCGAAGAGCTGATTCAACTCACCAACTCCGATGTCCTGTGCCAGCAGAAGGTGTTCTTCTACGACGATAACTTCGCTGCCAATAGGAAACATACAAAAGAGCTTCTTGATACTATGCTTACCAAGGGGGTTACTCCAGGCTGGACTGCACAGGTGAGAGTGGATGTTGCCCAAGATAGAGAACTCCTCAAGTTAATGAAGAGAAGTAACTGCTACTATGTTTACGTAGGCCTCGAGTCTGTCAATCCGGAGAGTCTGGAGGAGTTCAACAAGCGCCAGCAGGTGGAACAGATTGTTGAATCTATTCGGATACTGCGTGAGCACGGTATAATGGTGCACGGTATGTTCATCCTTGGGGCAGAGCACGATACCCTGGAGACGATTAGAGATACTGTGGATTTCGCCCTCAGACACAAAGTCGATACGGTTCAGTTGGTGCCGCTAACTCCACTTCCAGGTACGCCGGTCTTTCAGAATATGGAGGAAAGCGACCGCCTGCTGACCCGCGATTGGTCACTGTACGATGGTCAGCATGTCGTCTTCCGCCCACAGAATATGAGTCCTTACGAATTGCAGAAGGCAATGCTTTTGGCACTGAAACGGTTCTACAGCGTGTATCAGTGTACCAAAATGCTGGTCAATTGGGACTTTGTCAGTTTTCTTTACAAGCTTATGATGGGGCGTTGGCGCGACGCCAGATCACAGGTGCGAATGCGTATGCACGCGTGGTTCTATCGCACTTACGGACATATAATGTCCAAACGATTCGAGATCGCCAATAGAGGTTTTACCGAAAAGATTAGCCGCCTGGCCGATGGCGCCAAGGGGCTTGCGCATCACAAACATCCAACTATGGAGGGTCTAGATTGATGACTGGCAGGATTGCTGCCCTCAAAGCGAAGTTTCAAGAGCTCTATGGCTCATCTCCTCAGGCCATTACCAAAGGCCCTGGTAGAGTTGATCTCATGGGGATTCATACCGATTACAACGAAGGTTTTGTTCTTCCCGTTGCCATCAGTTTCGAGGTGATCGCCGCTGGCAAGCTGAGAGATGACAACATCGTCCGAGCATACTCAGAGAACTTTGGCACTATGGTAGAGTTCTCCATCGACGATAGTCAGTTCGACCGCGATATCACTTGGAGCAACTACATCCGAGGAATGCTGACTTACCTGAAAGATGCCGGCGTTGAACTAAGAGGTGTGGATATTGCTCTCGAGGGAAACGTGCCGGTTGGAGCGAGCCTTTCATCGTCCGCTGCTATCGAAATGGCGACGGGCACGCTTCTGCAGGCTATGCTCGGCTTTGAAATGTCTGGCCCGGAGATGGCACTCATCGGCCAGAAGTGCGAGAACAAGTTTGTCGGTGTGAACTCTGGGATTATGGATCAGTTCATATCTCGACTGGGCAAAAAGGATCACGCACTCTTCCTCGATTGCCGCACGCTCGATTACGAATTGGTGCCTCTTAACACCCAAAAGGTCAAAGTGGTCATTTTAGACACTATGAAGCGCCGCGGCCTAGTTGATTCCGAATACAACATTCGTCGCTCGCAGTGTGAAGAGGCTGCTCGTATGTTTGCACAGTGGATTCCGGGCGTGAAAGCGCTCCGCGATGTGACTCCCGAAGCCTTCGCCGAATACTCCAACCGCCTGCCGGAAGTGGTGCGAAAACGTGCAAGGCACGTTGTATCCGAAAACGCCCGCGTCATCGCAAGCAGAGATGCACTAAAAGACGGCAGAATCGAAGACCTTGGCCGGTTTATGGATCAGGGACACGATTCTGCACGCGATGATTACGAGGTCAGTTGTCTCGAACTCGATGCGATGGTAGAGGCGGCCAGATCTGCCCCTGGCGCACTCTGCGGCAGACTCTGTGGAGCTGGATTCGGCGGTGCGGCGGTGTCGCTGGTTCGCGAAGAGTCGCTTGATGAGTTTATGCAGATAGTGCCCGAAAGCTACAAATCGAAGACGGGTATTGAACCCAGATTGTTCGTCTGCACTGCTGAAGACGGCGCAGGTGTCATTGACTAACTGAAGTGTAAGGGCGGGAGCTATTCCCGCCCTTCAATACCAAACGGATTCTCTAGCACTGCAATCTAATAGACCCAGAAACGTTTTTCTAAGATCAGATTAGCCCCTCTTTACCGTCGATTCCCTTATAACCAGATCAACGGGGAGCTTTGACTGTGCTGGGAGTGGAACCAGGCCGTTCATCTGTTTCAGCAGCATCTGAGCAGCCCTAACCCCCATCTGTTCCATCGGCTGGCGCACTGTAGTTAGCGGCACACGGAGCATTGATGTAGCCTCCAGGTCCGCGTAACCAATAATCGCCAAGTCTTCCGGTATCCGTATGCCTTGCTTCAGGCACTGTTCCATTGCGCCCATCGCCACAATATCGCTGAAGCAGAAGAGCGCATCAGGAGGTGGAGTGTTGTCGAAGAGCATCTGAACGGCGAGTTCTCCACCTGCTACAGTGGCAGGAACTTCAATAATGAGTTTCGGATCTGGCATCAAACCCTTTCTTAACAGCGCGTCTACGTACCCCGAATGCCTCAGCCTGTTGGTCGAGATCACCGGCGAACCGCCAACGGAAGCTATTCGCCGACGGCCGGTATCCAACAGGTGCTCTACCGCCATTTTTGCGCCGCTGTAGTCGTCGGTGGTTACGCTGTAAAACGGTGTGTCGGCAAAGAGTCTATCGACCAGAATAAAAGGGACTTTCTTCTGCCAGAGATTCCAGAAGATTCTTGCATCGCCAGTCTCTTGTGAAGGCGCAATGACCAGCCCGTCTACCCGCCACGAGAGCAGTTCTTCAATCTTAGCCTCTTCAACATCGGAATCTGCGCTCGTATTGGCAAGAATGACATTGTAGCCCTCAGCAGCCAGCCCGTGCTCGATGACACTGGTGAGGCTCGGAAAGAAGCTGTCCTTGACCGACGGAATCACGAGCCCGATTATGCCTGTTCGTGATTGAGTCAGTCCGCGTGCCAGTTTGCTCGGCCTATAGCCAAGCATATGGGCGGCGTCGCGGACTCGCTGCTGCGTCTTTGGAGAAAACGGAACCCGTTGATCCTGTCGCGCGCCAAGAATGCGGGACACTGTCGATTTTGACACGCCGGCCAGCTTCGCAACATCGTCGAGAGTCGCCATTCCATTTGCCATAGGACCAGTCGCCCTTTCTTTATAGCCAGTAGAGAATGAGTACGCCCATAATTACGCTAGGGCGCCACAAACTCTACACCTAAGAATCTGCAGAGCATCTCCAGATCTTTCGTAATATCTCCAAATGCCATTGCTACGTGATGTGGGAATCCGTAGTCCAGAATAGCCTGATTAAGCTCCTTATACTTGTCAAACTTGATGTCGGAGGCGATATACTTCAGTCCCTTAGCCGTCTCGGCACTGCTTTCGCCGCTGAATGCAAGAAGTCTGAACCATCCATCCGGTCCTTGTGACAAACAGATTCCTGTTTTCGAGCCAAACATAAACTGACCGATGTTCGCAGGTTGCACATCGCCACCCGCCTGTCGGCTGACAGGATGTAGTGCGATAGCATCACAAATCCCTGTGCATCCGGATTCAGTGGTAGCCATATAACCACCCATCCCAACGCCGCAGTGGCCCAGCTGAATGATATTGGAATCAGCAGTGTAGTTGATCCAATCCATACACACCGCCGGCTTGTCGGAGAGCATTGTGCCCATCGTCTGCGCGATTGCCATCGGCCAGTCGCCTTCGCACGCAACTGCTGCAACATCTCCCTTCACAAGGAGCCACGACTGAGAAATACAAGGCGTGGGAGGAATTACTTCTCCCTGGAACTCCGGCCAGCAGCGGACAGAACACGATGTGTAACCATTCGCGCGTATGATAGCTCTAAACGCGTGGTAGAATCTGGCTGCTTGCTCCATTACTTCATCACTTACTTCGATCGATTGGCGTCCTTCTTTCATCTCGGCAGCAGTAGCCTTGACGTCGGCGTCTGTAAATGTGCTCTCTCCCAGATAGCCCTCTGCTTTGCCAGTCTTGTATACATGCAGAACTGCTGAGAGGTCGACCGTGTCAACACGGGTGCCGAAGCTCTCTGCAAACGCAAGCTGGTTACCGGTTGCGGAATGGAACCCGCTTGGGGCATCTCCAAATCGCACCACCAGGTCGTTCCTCAGGAACCTGATTGTAGCTGCAACCTTTAGCATCCGGTGGAAGCCTTCGTTGAACTCGTCGCTTCCGATGCGACCAGGAATGATCTCCACGTGGCGGCCAATCTGTTTTGCCACGTAGTTGTTCATTATCGCACCGCACCACGCGTTCGTCGCCCATTCATCACCTTCGGGCTCCGGTTCTGCTATTACAACGAGCGGAGTTTTTGCCAGGTTCGGATGAGTGGCCAGGGTGAGGAAAACGTGGCCATTCGGAAATGCCACGTTCGATACAACGACTGCATCCACCTGAGCGGCTGCAAAATCGTTGGCTGCTGCGGTGGCCTCGTGCGGACCGAAAATTCTGCCTCTTATGATCGACTCTTTGTCGATAGCGCCTGAGGCAATCAGGTTGTCGAAATATGCTTTAAGCGCAGCTTCGGTCTTATCCTTGGCCGCCGGGTTGAATACCTCTATCGAATTGATCAGTACCCCAATCTTTGGCACGGGGCGCTTGGATGATTTAAGTTCCTGCATAGCTCCTCCAGGCCGCTTGATTCGCAGCCGATTTGATTATGACCTATATTGTATGTCGCGTCCAGAACATCCGACGCACTTGTTTGCAGACGCTTGTTTCAGAAAGACTCTACTTGCGCACTCTGCACTCAATCGCCGATACCGAGAATGCCGGAAGGGTGACTGTGCCATCTCCCACAGCGAGTCCTACAGTGCGGATTCTATCGGGCACATCGAAATGGTTCATAATGTCTACTTGTCGCATATCCAGTGTATCGCAGACTACCTCGCCACCAACCGGAACCATTCCAGCAGCAAATTCGCTGAGGTCGAGTTTCACGGTAACAGGTTCTTTGCTTGCATTCACGGCAAAGAGAGCGACTTCTTTCTTGTCTTCCGATCTACACGCCGTGACGTCGATGTTCTCAGATGTGCCCTCCACTGCAACTGGGACAGGTTTCGTGTGGTCGGAGTAGAGTTTCAGCATATAGTAACTCGGAGTTCCGAGAACGCTTGTCATATTAGTCTGAATCATTCCGCTGCAATAGCTGTTGCACATATTCGATCTGCACGCAACATCGACTACATTCGAGTGGCGATGAAGCAAATTGATGTAATTTCCACCGAATATTGCGGAATCCAGCGTGTACTGCTTGCCGCGAGGTATCCCCCACGAACCTGCACTGATGTTCCATTCGGTTATCCCGAGTTTGACTGTTCTGTTGGTATGTTTTTTTATCACCTTAAGAGCGTGTTCGATACTCTTTTCGTTAGCTTCGAGATCAGGTGAATAATGGTGCGGGCAGGTTACATCCACATATTCACCTATTTTCTGAAAGAGCTCTGGCGTAGGATCAGACGAGAATATTACTGCATCGGGCTGGGCTTCTCTTACCATTTTGCAGAAGTCGACACACCCGGCAGAATACTCCTCCCCGGCCAGCTCATTGCCAAGCTGCCAGCATCTCACGTTATACGGTTCGGGGTGACCATTCTCCGCCCGTTTTTTGCCCCACTTTGTGGAAGTGCTGCCGTTGCAATACTCAATCAGGTCGCGCGCGCTGTCGACACCGTCGCCGAAGCTGAAGCAGACTATCGGGTCTGCCTCCACAAGCTCGCAGAACTGCAGGAACTCATCTATTCCTACATCGTTCGAGTGCTTTCTACCCCAGTACGGGTCGGGGAAAGGAACCCTCTGGTCTCTGTCGCCGATGCCGTTTTTCCACTTGTAGCCGCCCGGGTCGATCAGTGAACCGCCCCAGCGTATTGCTCCGGGGCGTTGTGCTGCAATAGCTTCGACAACGTCTTTTCTCCAGCCCAGAATGCTGTCGACCGGCATCAAAGAGAGCTTATCTGCCCAAATTATACCTTTACCCGGCACAGCCAGTTCGAAAACTACATTGGAAGCTGTCCCCTTCGATTTCAGCTTGGCTTCGTATTTTGTCCACTTGCTGCCAGAGACGGGTATGTCTGCCGTAGCAAGAACCATCCATCTTCCGGACGGAAGGAGTGTCTTCAGCACTACCTTTGCAGCAGTATCCCCTGAACCAGTTCTAAACCAGCCAGAAAACTGATAGGTCTGCCCTTTAATGATTGCGAGTCCGGGTTGGGTTAGCGATGCCGGCGCCGCGAGCCTTGCCGAACGTGTGCCCACAAACGGGTTCGATTTATCGTAACTCCAGGAGCCATCTTCTACCCAGTCGCGGTCACAGAAGTTCGGAACACCGGTGTAGTAGCACCATTTCACTGCCCTTCCGACTCCTTCAAAGGCTCTATCGTTCAGCATCTCAGCC
Organism: uncultured bacterium; assembly: GCA_964497515.1. Classification (GTDB taxonomy): domain Bacteria; phylum Armatimonadota; class UBA5829; order UBA5829; family DTLH01; genus CAZCCV01. The sequence goes on from CAZCCV010000016.1 coordinate 29,252, forward strand.
CACATTCCAGGTACAAGGTCGTCGAGGAGTTCTATGAACCCGCCGTAGATCCTGCGAGTGATTCTCCCGTCGTGCATAGGGACGGCTGATACTTTTAGGATTGTGGAATCTGTATTTTGAGTCTGAGACATCGAGGCGCTCCTTACAAACTATCAAAAAAGACGCTAACAACCGTTTGCATTATAGCCAAGGTGTGCCAGTCAGGTCAACCCGAGCGCGTGCCTGCAGCGTGATGTGCGCACAGGGTCATCCTAATGACGCCCCGCACACACATTTAAGGTATTAGTCACTCTTACGCCGGTGCTAGAAGGCTGGTTATGCAGGATGTGCGGGCGCCACATTCGGCTGGCAGGGTCTTGACAGAAAGTGCAAAAATCGGTATAATTCAACCGGTTGCATTGAGTACAATGAGGAAGTGGTGATCCAATGAAAGGCAAAGAACTCAGACTACGAAGACTATTTAGCAAGGGCCGTGCTGTAATCCTTCCGATTGACCATCCGGTGTATTTTGGCCCGCTGGACGGAGTAAAGGATCCTAAACAGGTTGTTAAGGATGCTGCATCCACTCCGGCCGATGGCGTTCTCCTTACAATCGCGACTATGAATCGCGTCGTCGACGTGATTGGTGGCCTGGGAACCATCGCCAGAATCGATGGTGCGCATACCCGTCTGGGTCATCACCTGGAGAGGATCCATCAGTTCAATACTGTAGAGCACGCTGTGGCCTCTGGCGCCGATTCCTGTGTTCTGAACATTTACGTCGGTGCAGATAACGAAGATGAACTGCTTCTGAAACTAGGCACAGTTGGCGAGGAATGCGCTCGCTGGGGAGTGCCGCTCGTTGGCGAGATGATCCCTGCTGCTGCTCTTAAGGCGCACTATGGCCCAACCGACAAGAAACTGACGGAAGATGAACTCGCTGACCAGATAGCACTTTCAGCAAGAGTTGGTGCAGAACTCGGTGCCGACCTTGTTAAGGTCAACTACACCGGCTCTCCAGAGAGCTTCCGACGTGTGGTTGAGGGTGCTAATGTTCCGGTCATCGTAGCTGGCGGGCCGTGCGGAGACTCTATAAACGATCTCCTCCGTATGGTCGAGGAGTGCATCGCTGCTGGTGCTGCTGGTGTATGTATTGGCAGAAATGTTTGGGCTAGAGAGAATCGCGTAGAGGTGCTAAACGCCATCTGTCGCATCGTTCACGACGGGGTGCCGGCCGAAAAAGCCCTGTAAGTATTATTGAGATACGCTCAGTGACGCCCAGAGAACGAGTTATGGCTGCTTCTCACGGCACCTATAGCATGTTCGTCGAGAATGAGCTTTGGAAACTGGAGACTGTCCAAGATCCCGACAGGTACGACTGGCCTACCTGTGATATCTTCGACTACTCCACAATGAAACAGCAGTGCGAGAAGTATCCGGAGCATGCTATCCTGTTCGAAGGTTCCGATCTCTTTACAAGGCCGTGTATTCTTCGAGGGATGGAGAATATGATGCTCGATATGTGCCTGAGACCGGATATGACGCACTACATAATGGAGAAGTTTACAAGCTTTTATTGCGAAGACCTCTCTCGCGCTCTCGAGTCGGTACACCGGAGGATGTGCGCCGCGCTGTTACCGATTGTGTAACGGCAATGGCGCCGGGCGGGGGTTATATTATTGCACCTAGTCACAATATTCAACCGGACACATCGGTGGAGAATATCGTAGCAATGTACGATCCCTCCCTTAGAGTGTGTCCGGCCTGAGGGGGTTCGAATGTCCGTACTCTGTGTGGGACAGCTTGTTGCCGACATTGTTGTTAGACCGGTAGACCAACTGCCAAAGCTGGGAACTACCGTTGGCGTGGAGGATCTTGAGCTTGTCGCTGGTGGCTGCGCAGCTAATACTGCATCGGTGCTTGCAAAACTAGGCACTGAGACTTCTATTGCCGGACTGGTGGGCAGTGATCCATTTGGCGATGTGGTGCTGGCTGATATCTCCAAATGTGGAGTCAATATCGATCCGGTATCAAGGGATGCCGAGGTGTCCACCTCATCGGTGGTAGTAGTGGTCGGGTCGAATGGCGAAAGATCGTTCCTCTACCGCGAAGGCGGCAACGAAAGCCTGACCGCCGATATGATTTCAGACGAAGCTCTCCGCAAATCACAGTACGTTCACGTGGGCGGCGCTATGAAACTGCTCAAGTTCGACCTTACAGCGTTTCTGGCACGTGCAAAAGCGATGGGCTGTGTGGTCTCTCTCGACACCGACTGGGATGTAAGCGGCAAGTGGATGGAGACTATCGAAAAGGCAATCGGGCACATAGACTATCTCCTGACAAACGAAGAAGAAGGACGGATGATCACCGGAGAAGACATTGCTGAAGACATTGGGCAGAAGCTTCTTCTTGGCGGAGCTAGAGCAGTAGTGGTAAAACGTGGTCATCTGGGTTCGATTGTTGTCAGCAGAAGCGGAGTAGGGGAATATCCGGGTCTCAAGGTTCTTGCTGTAGATACCACGTGCGCCGGCGATTCTTTCGCGGCCGGGTTTATTCACGGTCTCACAAAAGGTTGGAGTTTGGACAGATGCGCTTGGTTTGGCAATGCTGCTGGCGCACTGAGTACCACACAAATCAGCCACAGAGCGATAACTTCCTTTGCAAACACAATGGGCCTTTTGGAGTCTCAAATGAATGATCTGCAACCCTCTGGTGTTGTCTCACACACCTAGTCATCGGAGGGCAAAAAAGGGGCAAGTGTCGGCTTGCCCTGCCTTCAGATGGAACGAAATGCCCGCTGGTATCGTATTACATATGGTGATGCCTGCCTGCTGAAAGCTTTGTCGTTGTCCGAAAATAGTACTGCAGGTTAGAAAGAACTTAAGGTTTCGGTAGGTGAACTATTGCCTACAATAAACATGCGAGTGCCGAGTCCCGATTAAACGGGAACGGGGAACCCATTTGGTGGGGCGAATCCTCGAAGTTGAGGAAGAGTGTCTTCCTACTCTAGCCCGTCAGCTAACCTCGTAGGCACGGGAGGAAGAAGGGTAAAGCATATGAAGCAACTGGAGCCTACTGGCACGCTCAGCGTTGAGTACCTCGGAGAGGTTATAGTCATCCGCCCAGAAGGGGCATGTGACGACGAGTGTGCTCAAGCCTTGGAAGGAATCATAAGGCAGATAGAAGCTGAGCCCGAGAAAGACATTATCCTCGACGCAAGCAAGCTGCAGTACATCGAAACCCCCGGATTCAGATGGATCGTCAACCACTTTCGCAGGCTGCAGACTATTGGCCGGTCACTCGTGGTAGCCGGACTGGCTGGCCCGGCCGAGCGAGCATTCAGACTTCTGCAATTGGACAAGTTTGTACCATCGGTCAAGTCTGTGGATGCAGCAATTGCTAAAGTGAAGGGGGAGGACGCTTCTCAAGACAACGGGAGTTCGGTGTCTAGCGCGCATTTGCATAGTCAGGCAAGTGAAGAGCACAAGGATGAGAGGCAGCATATTAGGTAGTTGCGGCCTTGCGCTCCTCACTTGAGACTCTCGTCCCAGACAGGAGCCAAGCAAGCTTGCTGGTTCCTGTGGGCAGCGAGATTTCGTTGCTATTCAACTGTTTCCATACGTGAGAAGACCTTTCTGCCCGTACTAATACCGGAAAACCAGAAAAAGGACTTTCAGCCATCACCTGTACACACATCTCGCTCCTGCGCTTGACCGAAGGACTGTGCTCGGTGTATATTGACCGTGTCGAGTGACTTTCGGAGTCTGACATACTAATATCTTTTCTGCAATCAGTGTCGCCCATACAGCAGTTGGACAGTGCGAGTGTTAGATCGTTTATTTGCAGGGAGGACTAAGTGCAAAATTCAGCACCATCAGGTTCGACCATAACGGTTTTAATAGCTGATGACCACTCCATTTTGCGGGAAGGGCTTCGTGGGCTGTTGGAAGAACACGATGACCTGCTTGTTGTTGGGGAAGCGGTTACCGGCCGAGATGCTATTCAGAAGGTTCGCGAACTCAAACCCGATATTCTCCTTCTGGATTTGATTATGCCGGAGATGAGCGGTGTTGACGCATTGGAGGTTATCGGCGTAGAGACTCCCGGAACCAGGACTATTGTTCTTACTGGAGCCGATGACGACGAAATGCTTGCCCGCTCCATACAGGCGGGAGCCAAAGGGTATCTCCTTAAGGATGCGGCATCCTCCCAGCTCATCGAAGTTATTCGCACTGTGGCAGCAGGCAACTGCTGGCTTCCCCCGGGTCTTACAAACAGACTGTTTCAGGGAATCTCCAAGAAACCCGATGTGGATGAGTCCGCACGGCTGTCTCTCCTTACAGCCCGCGAACTGGAGGTTCTAAAACTCCTCGGTGAGGCAAGATCCAACTCGTCTATCGCGGATGTACTGTTCATAAGTGAGCATACTGTTAAAGTCCACGTAAGCAGGGTTTTGGAGAAGCTGGAACTGGACACACGCGCCGAGACAATACGTTTTGCGATACGTCACGGCCTGGCAAAGGCATAATATGCCTCGTGAAGCACCATATACCATTCGAAGAGAATCTGTCGCAATGGAGCGCACACTCGCAGATGTGCGGATGGTGCTCTGGTATGCTACGGCTATTGTTACTTCGAGACTCCACGAAGACAGTGCTCATAGCAGGTTCTGGCTCACTTCGTGTCTCAGCTTCTTCCTGGCATACACCATTGCAATGCTGCTCACGACGCACTATTTTCAGCGTTTCATTAGAGTGGCTGCAGTGCTGTCGAGCTTTTTGGAAGTTGGTCTTATTACGCTTCTGGTTTGGGCCAGCTATGCTCCACTCAGCCCGTTCTACCTTTGGTATGTCTTCTATGTAATCAGCATATCGCTTCGCTACGGATTGCAGGTGTCGATAATCGGCTTGGCGGCGAGCATTGTTCTGTATACAGTGGTATCTATCCAAAGCGGGGACATATACTTGCCGATGTTCCTCGGATACACGGTCTTCCTGTTTGTTCTGGCGTTTCTCTTCGGAATTATTTCGGAGCGTCAGAGGAGCTATCAGACGAGGCTTGCGGCTGTAAACGAACTCGGCGTAGCGCTTGTGTCACTCTCGACTTCGAAAGAGATAATCAGGCTGCTGGTCTCACAGACTGCGGAACTGATTCGTGCAGACCGCTGCTGGTTCGCCGGTTTTAGGGGCGAAAACTCTGAAGCTACTCCTACAATTGCTGTTGGTGCATCCCCTGAAGAGGTGGACGAGCTCGTTAAGAATCTGGGCGAATGGTCACCAGCCATGATTCTGGAGAAAAACCAGGTGGTTGTAACCAACAAACCCAGAAATGATGCCAGCGTGCCCGCAGAAGCGCTTAAGGTTATACAATTCAAGTCACTTGCCGCAGTGCCGCTTTATGTTCGAGATGCGCCGGTCGGCGTGCTCTACGCATCGGACAAGATGCCTCACGGGTTCTCTGGCTACGATGTTGAACTGCTGGATTTGATATCGGCACAGTCTGCTCCTATTATCGAGAATATCCAGCTTTGGGAACGGCTGCAGGAAGCCGCCGCTGGCGAGGAAAGGCTCAGAATCGCTCGCGACTTGCACGACAATTTCTTGCAGACTCTAAGCGCAATCAAACTCTATCTGGAACGCACCAGATTGCTAATCGACAAAGACTCCGAAAAAGCGAAGGCATCGGTAGAGCGGTTACACGAGATTTCTACAGAGGGACTTGCGGATGTCAGGTCGTATCTCTCGCAGTTGAGGCTTATGGGGCCGGAACCTTCTCGCTTTGGACAAGCTGCGGAACAGTCGGCTGTTCAGGCAGCGCGGCGCGGTGGCTTCGTGATACATACCGATATCGATATACCAGAAGATGCTTTCGACCGAGAGTTATCCCTAGCCGCTTTCCAGATACTTCGAGAGTTGCTTAACAATGCTGTGAAGCACGCAGATGCCACAAATGTTTGGGTAATGGCTCGTTTTGAGGATGGAAGCCTGAAGATGGAAGTGCGCGATGATGGCGTGGGGTTCAACCTGGAAGAAGGCAGAAAAGCGAGCGAAAAAGGGCATTTGGGGCTGGTAGGAATCGAAGAGCGGGTGGGCGAACTCGATGGCAAAGTGGAGTTTTTCAGCAGTCCTGGCGATGGAACACGAGTTGAAGTAGTACTGCCGACAAAAGCGAACAGCGACCCCGAGGATTGATTCTGCCAGCAGAAAAAAGGTCGGCGCCCTCAGCGTATGGATTCCGGCGGCGGGGAATGGCCTATATCCAATAGCGCATCGAGCCGAAATACTCGCATAATGAGCACTTCGAGGCGGCAATTAAAAAATCAGAGAACCCGTCTGTTTCCGAATAGAACTGCCTGCCGACCTCTATAAACCAGTTTATCCATCCAAGGCAACAGCTACAATTCCCCGATTGTCGTATTTTATGTCGGTGAAAAGTACTACTCCGAGTAATACGAAGGGACTACGAAAGCCGTTATCGAGCAGGCGCAAGTATAGAGGTGTGCGTGTAACATTAGCAGATTGCGTCCGGTGGATAGAATTCAACAAGAGAGTCCTGTTCCAACAGGTGTTTACAAGACTAGTTCTCTTTCGTTGCTGGGACTTATAGGCTCTGGGGCAAATACTTCCTTTGTGTAGCGCGCTACCATACGGATTGCTGTCTCAGCAATACTAGCCCTCAGTTCCGGTGGGTCGAGAACTTCGGCTTCAGCACCCCAGCTTAGCACCCAGAAACCAATTTCTTCTATCCCCGCCACTTTGGCCGACAGAATGACTCCGCCGTCTTCGGTGTCTTCCAGTTCCTGAGTGTGGTGCCGTCGGCTTTCTCGGATTATCTGTGCGACTTTAGGAGTGAACTTCACCCGCACAAGATATTCCTGCGCTCCGGTCCACATCTCCCAGCTTTTGGCATAGAAGCTGTCTACCGAGAAATCGTGCGGCAACTGGAATGACTCTCCTGTCTCCTGAGCAGAGAGCACGCGGACAAGCTTGAGTTGTATAATCCGCTGGTGCAGATGAGATTTAGCGATAAGATACCAGTTGTGCCTTCGAAAGACCAGCGCGTATGGCTCTATAACAAACTGCTTGGTGTTTCCGCTTCTGTGCGAATTGTAGTCGATCAGAAGCTGCTTATTGTGCTCAACAGCATTGGTGATGCACTGAATAGCGGGTGATCCCAGGTCGTTTAAGTTCTGGGCAGGGGTCATGATAGCAGATCGTTTCAAGTTCGACTGTACAGCCTCAAGCGTATCACCAGTTAGCGCCGATTCAATCTTCTTCCACGTGGATGCAGCGTGCTCCGAGAATATTCCGCTGCGCTGAAGTGCTCCCGAAGTGAGAGCGAGATGTGTCGTCAGCACTTCTTTTGGGGTCAGGTTGAGTCGGCTGGGCAGCGGGCGTTCGGCGATATAATAGCCGCCATCTTCAAAGCAGACTGATATATGCAGCTCTTTCGCCAACGCTTCGAGGTACCGATAAATCGTCCTTTCAGACCGGCCAAGCTTTTTTGCCAGCTCGCTGATAGTAAGTCCTGGCCTGTTCTGCAGCAATTCCATCATCTGCAAAAGTAATACGGATTTTGGCATCCTGACCCCCGGTAACGTCAAACTCACTTAATGTATTAGCGACAATACTTGGAATTCCTCCTGTAAGTGTCAGAATTCCACCACAAAAATGCCAGAATTCAATAATAGTGCGGACGAGCAGATAGATCCCTCAGAGAATTGTCTGAGGGATCTATATTCGATTATTCAGATGACTGATATTCTATCTGCGTCTGCGAATAGCTACACCAACTGTGCCCATTACTCCTGACATAAGGGCAATTATACTGTCTGGTTCCGGAACAACTGGAGTTGTTGAGCGATCGAACCAGGTTTCAGTCCCATATCCTGGCGGAGCAAATGCAGTCCATTTGACTGTGTCGCTTCCGGGCTTGCTTGAGTCTACTCCTGCAACGTGGCAAAGAAATCCAGGATCACTACTATCTGGACGCACATTGGCAGGTGTTGTGGAGTCCGAAATGTATCTGAAAGTGAATGTGCCCCCCGGAGCCAACGCAGGCGGTGTATACCACTTGTTGGGCTGGCTGGCGATTTCAAAGGCACTCCAACCTTTTCCAGACCACACCCAACCATCTGGAATTTCAAGGATAGTATCTGGTGCAGGCAGGTTAAATGGCTCCAGAGTCCAGACGATTACGTCGTAGCCTTCGGTAGTGTCACCAGCTATGCCGGTAAGATTGTACAGCACTAATGTGAACTCGTTTCCTGTTACGGTCAGATCGACACCAGTCAGTTCCTCCGATTTGGCAGAGTTCCACGATTGTGCCATTACGCTCGCATTAGCAATTACGAGGAGTGCAAAAACGCACATAAGCAGTCTGGTAATTCTCATTGTGTATTCTCCTTTTGCTAACCACATTCTTGTTGGTCGAACAAATCTGAGGAGCCATGCTATGAGAACCGGCAATGACGTTCTCGATTCTCGCAATCATCGTGCGGCAACAAGTAGTATGTAGGTCTGTATAACCTACTAGCACAAACTGTGCCTATTGTGGTAATCGTAAAAAGACTAGTAGTATTTACAGGTCGGCAAGTGCTGACCCATCTGGAACTCTACTGCTGGATGATGGCGTCCAACAATTGTGGTGCCAGATGCCGTCGCAATTTGCTATAGGAGTTATCGTCAATGTATAATAACGGTCGATTAGTGGTGATGACGATGGACAGACGGGCGATGGCTTGTCACTCGTCAGGAACTGCCGATCAGCCGTCTACCCATACCTAACAATAATTTTAGCTTGGCGATGGCTATTCATCAACTGGTACAATTACTGGTTTTCTAACTGACACTTTTGGAGCTATGCGATTTGAATAGACGGTTTCTTTTTGTAGCAGCGGTTCTTTGCTGTTTTTTGGCGTTGGGGATGCTCGCAGGCTGTGGTGGCGGCTCTGCCAGCGATAAGTTCGGTGACTCGACAGATGGCCACAGTGGAAACTGGACGGTTCTTGTCTATCTGAACGCCGATAATGATTTGGAACCCTACGGAATACTGAACTTCAACCAAATGGAGAAGGTCGGCTCAAGTGATCGACTGAAAATTGTAGTGCAGATGGACAGATCTCCGCACTACGATCGAACCAATGGCAACTGGATTGGTTGCAGGCGCTATCTGGTAAATAAAGACTCTGACAACCTGATAATGAACTCTACACTGCTCGAAGATATGGGCAATGTTGATATGGGGAATCCAAACACTCTAAGAGAGTTCATTCAGTGGGGGCAGCAGAACTTCCCTGCAGAGAACTACTGTCTGGTTATCTGGAACCACGGCTCTGGCTGGAGATCAAGCAAAAGTGTTGCTAAACAGACTGTCCCCAGGAACATATCCTTCGATGACACCAGTGGATCTAGTATAAAGACTACCGATCTGCCATTTGCTCTAGCAGGCACTAGCAGGCTGGATGTGATCGCTATGGATGCATCGTTGATGCAGATGCTCGAAGTTGCCTACGAAATACGGGGCACAACACGGTTTATAGTTGGCTCCGAAGAAAGCCCGCCAGGGGATGGATACCCTTACGACAAGTGGCTTGCCAAGCTTGCATCCAATCCCAGAATGAATCCCAGGCAGTTGGCGAAAGTTATAGCAGAAGAGTACGTCAAGCACTATTCCAGCTCAGGATACTACTACCCTGTTACCGAGTCGGTGATTGATACATCCTGGGTTCCTGAAGTTGCCGCCGCAGCCGATGAATTTGCGGCAGCGGTGCTGCCATTTGCTTCGTCCAACGCATCACCACTAATGACTGCCAGGCAGAGCGCTCAAGCGTACGCCTTTGATTTCTACAAAGATCTGATCGATTATGCTGGGTTGGTCAACCAGGTCATACCCGACGAAAATGTGTCGTTGGCATTCAACAGGCTGAAGTCTGCGATGTCGTTAGCAGTGATCTTCGAAAGGCATACAGGAACTTCCGTAGAGCGAAGCCATGGGCTTTCAATATACATGCCTATGCCAGGGGACTACGTTAGCAGTTACGAGACGCTGAGCTTTACCAGAGACTTCCCGAATTGGATGCGGCTGATAAAGGCGCAAACCTACTAAGCTGACTCAAAAAATGTGGAGGCGTTGTTCAAAAAGACGCCTCCATCCTCCGATTGCTACACTCCAGTCGACATCTGTCTTTGCCGATAATTCCAATGGTCTTGCCAAAAACTCGGTTCCGAAATCGCCGAAAGGATTAGCGTAATGACAAGTGCTGGAGAGATGGCAGTCTCCATTGGGACATTAAACGATTATCCGCTTATTACTGTGGCCGGAAAAGTCTCTCCGTGGCAAAGTAAAACCATCGAAGACATTGTAGATGGTTACGTGATGGAGTCTACAGCCGTCATAACGATCGATACTACCGAGGCTGTGTTTGCGGATGTCGAGAGTGTATCGACGTTTATTCGCACCCTGCGTATGGGGTGCGTCGAAACGCAGGTGATTGTTATTGCTGGCGGCAGAACTGCAGCAATCTTAAAGACTGCCGGACTGGAGCCTAACGTTTATATCTTGCAGAGTATAGACCAGGCAGTCGAGTCAGTTCCCATTCCTGCCTCGGAGTTCCTTTCTTCTCGACGAATGGCGCTGAAGACACTCGAAAGTGATTTACCAGAAATAGACGATCTTCCTCTCGCAGCTTAATTGTGCTGCTTCTCTGACCGATGGTGAAGGGAGCCCTGGAGAGTACTCTCCAGGGCTCCTGTTTTTGTCTGTCAATTGTCGACTAGCTCAAGTTATAAGTATGGGAATATGGCTTCTATTGCTAGTGCGACAGGGTAGTTTTTCCAGGCAACGAAATCTGGTCTGTCACGAACATCGCGTTCTTCGGCAGCAGCTTCAATGACGCGTCGGACTGTAAAGCCTCTAGCCGCAACAGCGTTGATATAAGTTGCAAGGGTTCTGTGGCGTATGGTTCCATTGAAACCACGGCGAGTATCTTCGGTAAAGTACTCGTGACTATTCTCGCATACTCCTTGCGAAGCAGCCATAAGGGCGTGCTCGAAACAAGGGTGTCCCACTGAGAAGATGAATCTCCCGCCCAGCTTAATAGTCCTCGATATTTCGGCGATTATAGAGCTGAGGCTATCGTATTTGTCTAATGCCATATGACAAATGACGTCGTCGAATGAACTGTCATCTATTGTGTACAGATCATCAGGCTCACTCTGAACATAGGTGATCCCAAGACGATCAACTGCTTCTCGCTCTTTAGCTTTTCCTATTACTTTGGGCGATGTATCAACTCCGGTGACAAGTGCTCCGTGTCTGGCCAGCCAACTACAGATCTTACCATCTTTGCAGCACAAGACGAGGACACTGCGATCTACAGGAGAACCAGTCAGTCGCTCGATGGCGCGTTGAGCCACCATCTGCGCGAGCGCTTCAGCCGCATCGCTCCGCTCGTCTGTCTGTGTCAGCACTCTGTCGTATTCAGTCAACTTCTTCTCCACTACACTCATAGACGTTGCCAGCCTTTCTAAGGCCGGCAGCGTTTCACTCCGGCCTGGGAAGGCGCTCTTCAGCCGATGGCATTGGCGCCCATACTTTGTGAGGTTCTGTCTGATACCAATATGCGACACTCGAATAGTCATCGCTTGCTGAGTTTGCGTGACTATGTTCTATGGATACTCTAATCGACCTCTCGAATGTTATCGGATCCTCTACGTGAAATCTGTAGACGGTCGTTCGACCCTTTCCCACTTCCTCAGGAAGCGATGCACCGTAGTATAAGAATGCGTGAGGCTGCATACCCCATGCGTTGCATACATAGTCTTCGCTGCCAGTTCCGTGTAACCTTGGAGGCCAAGGCTCGCCATCAATGACAAACATATCGTCTCCCTCTCCCCACCAACCATCTTGCAGGTTGTGGATGGAGAGATTGCATCCTACAAAGTGTCCACGACCTTCGGCGTCGAGAATCTGGTAGTTGCCTTCGTCGGTCAGTTGCTTGCGTGCGATTACTCTCTTGTAGTGCTCTGGGTCAGGGCGATCTGGAACTGGTGGCATCCACCCATCGGTTGGGTTCTCTCGCCGCCACTTCGCGTGGAAGTATAGGACGTCATCGGGCAAAGGCGTTTTGTACTGCTCATAGTCGACGTAGAAATATATCAATGTGCCATCGCCTTCAGCTTCGTTGACGATTTCAATACGGCCTTTGTTCCGAAATGGCATTGCAAACCAGCAGTTCATCGCGGAAAACTTCTCCGATGATCCCGTCATATTGAGAGGCAGCGATTGAAAAGCATTTACTTTGGAATGACCAACTCCGAAAAAATCGCCGACCGGACAATCTATACTCGGCTCTTTTTCGTCGTCCCAATAGGCTCTGATGAGAATTCGTCGCAAGTAGTAAGGGTCTGGCGAGTTGAAGGTAAACCATATATGGTTTATAAGCCCCGGCCCCTCAAGGTCGGCTATAACGCACGTCTCTCCCTCGGCCAGATCCCACCAGTCTGCGTTGCCGCCGGTTTTGTCCCAGCTTGAGACTCGCATTCTCTTCATATCTCGCGCATATATCAGCTCACGAAGGGAGCTTCCCACTTCTCTTCTGTTTCCGTCTTTCATCGTGTTCCTCTAACACTCACAAAAACAGGACGCCCACGGCTGTCACGCCTGGAGGCGCCCCTCAATTATCTTTCCATAGCAGCAGAGAGTTGTCCTTTGATAGTTGCCCTGAAGCTGCAGAAGACTACCGCCACTGACTGGTTTGCTGTTTGATTCAGACTGCTATTTTCTATTCGCAGGCGTTTTTTCTGCCGGCTTAGTAGGTTCTGCCTTTATCGGTTCAGGTTGTCTCTCCTTCGTTGGTGTGGCAGCTGTGGCCTCAACAAACTGTTTAGCGATGTTACCTGCCCACGCAGCAATCTTCGGGATGTCGATGAATCCTACGATTCTTGCCGCAACAGCGCGCTGCTTATCTGGCGCTACTGCGAACAGAAAGAACTCCTGTCCGGAGCGCGTATATACTGCAACAGCGCCGTTCTTGACAATTGTTGTATCGTAAATCGACCTCAACCAGCCATCTTCGGACGGCAGAGCCTTTTCGAAAACAGACACGATGCTTGCAGTATCCGGCTTTGCCCCAAGCTGCATTTGGATTACGCGAACCTGCTTGACGCCGCGTACTGCTTCTGAGAGCGCAGTAAGATCGATTTGCGCCAGAGCCTTGCCAACCTCTCCTTCAGTTCCAGCAATACCCTGAGCGAAAGCAGGAATCATCATTTTCACGGCCTCCAGAATATCGGAGTCGCTCAGGTTGATCTCTGTCAGCAGAGTTGTGCCAGGCGGCATCGGGATGCTGGGTGTCTCTTCTGCGTGGATTGCCATCACCGAAAGAGCCAACGCAAGGGTTATGAACAAAACTGTCCTCATATATGCCTCCAATAGTTGCTACCGTTCGCAGTTAGAACGGGGAGCTACCAATTTTTATGTCATTCTTGGCCAGTTCACCGACGAGTTTAGCCAGTTTTACCAGATCAGGGCTGCCGACAAAACGGACTGCCTGGATCTTGTATTCTGGTATACGTTTGTCGCGCTCATCGCCAATGGGATCGATTTTTGCTATAAACAGGCCTCCATCCTCAGGTTTCGACAGCGCCAGAAACGCGCCTCCCAATACAGGCTCGATATTGTAAAGCAAGCGCTTTCCGCCAACTTCCTTCTCGAAGAATGCCAGCATATCCGCCAAAGAAGAGTCGGCTCTGGTCTCCATTATCGAAAGCTGGAGTTCCTTTAGTGTGCCGAGCGCATCCTTGATTCTCGCTGCTACATTGATTTCGTCGGAACTGGTTGCTACCATCTGGCTTACTAAAAAGTCAATCTGCAGCAGCAACTGTTCTCGCGTGGCAGACATTTCAAGTGTGATGTTTGCGCCTTTTGGCACGGGGATCAGGCTTTTTGATTCTTCATCAGATTGCCCCAGTGCTGGGATAGTCAGAATGACCAATAGGGCTAATATCGCCGTAAGTATTCTTTTCATATAGGCTCCTTCGGTTGAAGTGCTGCGGGAGAGTTTTCTCCCATATAACACAGTCGAGTCTTGCAGCCAGATATTGCTCTACTCTGCTTCAGAACGCTTCCTATGAAAAGAAAGTCGTGCTCGCGAGTGGAGTCCCCCGGATTTGACCGAAAGCCTCTGTTTTGCTATAATCAACTGAACGGCCCGAGGGGCCGTGACGTATGTACGGGAGGTCTCCCCGACTCTTAAGGTTTTTGTTCGAACCTGAAATTTCCCCCGCATACCAGAACGGATGTGCTTCGGCACAGACAGCGCTTGGCACGATGAGGAAAACATCTTGAGTACAATAGCACGGGAAATCATCCCTATCAACATCGAAGATGAGATGACGGGGTCTTACGTCCGTTATGCAATGAGTGTTAACATTGCCCGGGCGCTTCCCGACGTTAGAGACGGCCTCAAACCTTCTCAGCGGCGCATTCTTGTCTCGATGAACGACCTGAGACTTACCCCGAACTCCCAGCATCGAAAGTCCGCTAAAATCGCTGGTGACACTTCAGGTAACTACCATCCACACGGAGAAGCTGTCATCTATCCTACAATGGTTAGAATGGCGCAGACATTCAATATGCGCTATCCGTTGATAGACGGACAGGGAAACATGGGGTCTATCGATGGTGACCCTCCGGCGGCTATGCGTTATACAGAAATGCGGCTTTCTGCGCTCGCTATGGAGCTTCTCGAGGACCTCGACCGCGACACTGTAGACTGGATGCCGAACTACGACCAGACTACCGACGAGCCCACTATTCTGCCTGGCAAGTTTCCTAACCTGCTTGCAAATGGTTCTGCGGGCATTGGTGTTGCGATGGCGGCCAATATTCCGCCGCACAACCTTTCGGAACTTGTAGACGGTGCTATTCATCTAATAGATCATCCGGCGGCTACTCCTTCGGAGCTGATGACGTTCATCAAGGGCCCTGACTTCCCTACAGCAGGATTGATTCTTGGCACAAAGGGTATTCGAAGTGCGTATGAGACCGGCACCGGTTCCATCGTTATGCAGGCTCAGGTGCAGATTGAACCGCTCGACAACAATCGTTCGGCTATTGTCGTTACAGAGCTACCGTATCAGGTGAACAAGAAGAGACTCATCGAACACATAGCCGGTTTGGTTCGTACAAAAAAGCTGGACGGCATATCAGATATTCACGACTTCTCCGACCGAACGGGTATGAGAGTCGTTATCGAGTTGAAGCGAGATGCTCACCCGAAGAGAGTGCTGAACTTCCTGCTGAAGCGCTCTGCGCTTAGACAGACCTTTGGCGTCATTATGCTGACGCTGGTAAACGGTCAGCCGAAGGTGCAGAATCTTGCGCAGATGCTGCAGGAGTTCATAGATCACAGATTTGAGGTCGTTACGAGAAGAACACGCCACGAACTCGAACAACGACGGTACAGAGCACATATTCTCGAAGGGTTTAGAATAGCCATTGATGTGCTAGATGAGCTGATTCAACTCATTCGCTCGTCGAAGAACCCGGAGACCGCACGCAACCAAATGATGTCGCGGTTCGGGCTATCTCAGCTTCAGGCAGATTCAATCCTTGCCATGCAGCTCCGATCGCTTACGGCGCTCGAACGGCTGAAAGTAGAAGATGAGTTCCGCGACGTTATGAAGCGCATTGCATATCTTGAGGATCTGCTCTCCGACCCAGTTAAGATTCTTGGGGTCATCAAAGGTGAGCTGAAGTACATCAAGGATAAGCACGGCGATGAGCGGCGAACGAGAATTGTCCCAGTCGAAGCTGAAGAGATTGGCGATGAGGATCTGATTCCCGACGAAGAGACAATTATAACTATCACCCGCGATGGATATATAAAGCGCGTGCCATTCGATACCTATCGCAGTCAGAGACGCGGCGGCAAGGGGATTATAGGTGCGAACACCAAAGAAGAGGATTCAATCCATCAGTTGTTCGTAGCGACAACCCACCATTACATCCTTTTCTTCACAAACAAGGGCAGGGTTTATCGGTTGAAAGCCTACGAAGTGCCGCAGACCAGCAGACAAGCGATGGGCACGGCTATTATCAATCTGATCGATATTGAACCTGGTGATGTGATAACGGCGACTGTACCTGTCCGAAATATGAATCAGAATGACTTCATGATTATGGCCACAGAACTCGGCGAGGTAAAAAAATCGGCACTTTCGGAGTTCATAAACCTTCGCTCTAACGGACTGCGAGCTTTCGATCTCGAAGAAGGCGATGAACTGAAGTGGGTGGAGCTATCTCACGGTGATGACGAAGTCATACTGGTCACGAGAAATGGTATGTCTATCCGCTTCCACGAGAGCAATCTCCGATCTGCCAGACGAGCCTCTGGAGGCGTGCGTGGCATAAGGCTGGCTGAAAACGACAGAGTGGTGGGTATGACTTTGGCCAAGAAGGACTGTGAGCTGCTTTGTGCGACCGAACTCGGGTTCGGAAAGCGGACGCCGGTGGCTAACTACCGGAAACAGACCCGTGGCGGCAAAGGGCTCATTACTATGAAGCTGACAGAGAAGACTGGAAAGATCGTCGATGTCGCCGTGGTCAAAGAGACAGATAAAATCATAACCATATCGTCTCAGGGTATCGTTATGAAGTGTCCTGTAAAAGAGATACGCTCCTGCGGTCGGAGCACGCAGGGCGTCAAGCTGATGAACCTTATGGACTGGGATACAGTCGCAAGTATCGCCCGGATACCCAAGGCAGACCCATCCAAAGAGGATGAAACAGAGTAATTCCGCAATAAGGAAGAATGAAAAGGGGCTGTAATGTGAGGTTCCCATTCATTCTTCCTTTTCTTAATAATCCCACTGATTTGCTTGCATCATTTGTGCATTCCTGCTATCCTCTACACGAATATGACCGAACGCACATTCGAGATACTGGATCATACTGCAGACAAGGGTGTAGCGGCTGAAGGGCGCACTATGGCAGAGGCTTTCGAAGCTGCCGCCTTTGGGATGTTTTCGCTCTTCATAGATCCGGCTCGCTACCGTCTAACCGACCAACGGCGTATTGAAGTAGAAGCCGACGACAGAGAGCAGCTTCTGTGGAAGTGGCTCTCCGAGGTGCACTACATATTTGAGGTGGAGAACGTTCTGCCTCTGGATTTCTCTGTAGAAGAGATAACCGATACTAGATTGACGGCAACGGTATCGGTAAGACGCATCGACTCTGATATTGAGTGGTTCGGATCGGTAGTTAAAGCGGTTACGTTTCATCAGCTTAAGGTCGAAGAGACTGCTGGCAAGTGGCGCATACAAGTATATGTAGATGTGTAGTATCCGGCCTGCTTGGGCTGAAACGAGGTGAACGATTTGCAGAAAGAACTGACACCTAGACAACGGCAGATTCTGGACTATATTTTGCAGCACATTCACACGCACGGATATCCGCCTACCGTTAGAGAGATCGGAGAAGCGGTGAATCTGTCATCGTCCTCTACAGTGCACGCCCATCTCAAGAATCTTGAAGACTCTGGCATGATCCAGCGCGACAGAGTTCTCACCCGCGCGATCAAGGTTGTTGCCGGATCGAACGCTGCTTCCAATGCCCGCTTCAAACCATCCAAAGTGATAAGCCTTCCCATCGTTGGCACAGTTGCGGCAGGCAAGCCGACACTGGCCGTCGAAGATATTGAAGACGTCTACCCGGTTCCTCAGGAGTTTCTGTCTGGTGCAGACGGGTTCATTCTGAAAGTTCGCGGCGACAGTATGATAGATGATGGCATCCACCAGGGCGACTATGTTATAGTCCGCAGGCAGCCTGCAGCAGATGAAGGCGATACTATCGTTGCAATGGTGGATGGCGAGGCCACGGTAAAGCGCTTTTACCGCGAAGATGGCAAAGTGCGTCTGCAGCCAGCGAATCGAGAGTTGTCCCCGATGTTCTACCCGAGTGTGGACATAGTTGGCAAAGTCGTAGGGCTTGTCAGGAAGATGGGTTAGCGCATAGTTTCATAGCTACCGGTCGCCCTGCCCGCAGTGCAATTGTGCAATACATAATGTGTTATACTGAGTCGTTGACCCGCGAGCTGGGTTCGCGGGGCGTTTTCTTGTACAAAGGGGATATGGCCGATGCCGAGAGTTGAAAACAGCCTTGTTATCAATGCTCCAGTAGAGAAAGTCTTCGTAACTGCCAAGGATGTAGAACAGATCCCGCCGCATACTTCGAATGTGAAGAGCGTCGTAGTTCAGGAGCGTGATGGGAACCGTGTTATAACAGCCTGGACTGCTTTTGTTCCGGATTTTAAGATCACTGTCAACTGGACAGAAGAGGATATCTGGGATGACGAATCCAAGGAGTGTACTTTTCGTCTGAAAAAAGGCGACTACGCAGCTCTTAGCGGAAAGTGGACGTTCCGTGAAGTGGAAGGTGGCACTGAATTTTCGTCTGTGCTGGACTACGAATACAATGTTCCTCTCATTGGAGCATTGATTCAGGGACTCATCCAGCGGATTGTGAAAGAGAACATGGATGAGATCCTTGGTTCAGTCAAAAAACGCTTGGAAGGATAGATTTAATTGATGGGCGTTTGCTGCTCATCGGTTGGATGCTAACTATGAAATACAATGTGATGATAATCGGAGCGGGTCCGGCGGGAGTATTTGCTGCGCTCGAGCTTGCAAAAACACCAAATCTGAAGGTTGCGATTGTCGACAAAGGAGCCGATATCGATCAGCGAACCCGCAGAAAGTCGCTGCTTTCGGGTTGGGGTGGAGCTGGTGCATTCTCAGACGGCAAACTCACCCTCTCTACTCACGTTGGCGGCTGGCTGGATCAGCTCATGCCCGAATGCGACCTGCAAGATCTGGTTCACCAGGTCGATCAGATGTGGATTGAGTTCGGCGCACCCGAGAAAACCTACGGCGTCGACGGCGACGATATTGCCGAACTGCGTCGAAAGGCCGCTCTTGCCGAACTCAAACTGGTGCCAACTGAGATACGACACATCGGAACAGAAGTCTGTCCGGAAGTCCTGCGAGCTATGCGTGATGCACTCAAGAATCGAGTGGACATCATTATGGATACTGCTATCGGTTCACTGATCACCTCCGATTCTCGAGTTATCGGTGCGGAGACTGTGGACGGACGCAGGATAGATGCTGATTATGTCATTGCAGCACCGGGGCGCGAGGGCGCGGACTGGCTTGCCTCTGAAGCACGCAGACTCGGACTTCGAACTACAAGCAATCCTGTAGACATCGGCGTGCGAGTAGAAGTCCCAGCCCCGGTTCTCGCCGAACTGACAGATATTGTGTATGAGCCAAAACTGATCTACTATACTCGCAAGTTCGATGATCAGGTGCGCTCGTTCTGTGTCTGCCCCAAAGGTGAAGTCGCTATGGAGGAAAGCGATGGAGTCCGCACTGTAAACGGGCATTCGTATGCGCACACAAAGACCGAGAACACTAATTTCGCACTCCTCGTCTCTACATCGTTTACGGAACCGTTCAGGGAGCCGATTACCTACGGGCGTTACATTGCCACACTCTCAAATCTGCTCTCTGGAGGAGTTATTGTTCAGAGGCTGGGTGATCTGAGGACAGGTCGCCGCTCCACAGGCGCCAGAATCGAGCGAGGACTCATAAGGCCGTCACTTGAGAGCGCTGTGCCAGGTGATCTGTCGTTCGTGCTGCCGTATCGCTATCTCGATGGTATCCTCGAAATGCTTGAGGCAATGGATAGACTCTCCCCGGGAGTTGGCTCCAGGCATACACTACTCTATGGAGTCGAGGTAAAATTCTACTCATCCCGTGTCGAGATAACACCGCTCCTCGAATCGAATATCCAGAACCTATTTGCAGTTGGGGACGGAGCCGGAGTAACACGTGGGATCGTGCAGGCTTCTGCTTCTGGGCTGATCGCAGCAAGAGAGATCATCAAACGAGCCGAAAACGCCTGACTCTAAGCACCCGAGTGGTTCATCACGAGCGGAAGCAAACAGACAGAACCCCACATTCGTACGAGTATTTCTATGTTCGGAACCCAACCGACTAAGGAATAAAAATACCGGATGTGAGGGTTTTGTCAAATATGCGACTATTAAGGGAGAGTCTCATACTGATAGCCATCGGATTGGCCGATTTGCTGTTTACTCTGCGTCTGCTGGCAGGAAAGACGGCCGAAGAAGGCAATCCCGTTATGGCATACTACCTGCGACACGGCATCTTAGCGTTTGTGATTGTCAAGCTGGTGCTGCTGTTTATGCCCATCTTCGTTGCAGAATGGTCCAGGCGATACAAGCCCTTGTTCGTGAAATGGATGCTGAGAGGTGCAATAGCTGCATATCTCGGCTCATATGTTGTAGGTTTTGTTTTTGTAAATGTGATACCCATATCGAAAGAGAGAGACTATGTCCCCGCCGACAGGCATATACAGGCTAAGATGGCTGAGGCGAGACGGACGAAATAGCAGGAAGTGCGAATTCAATGAGCTGTTGGGTGAGTATCGCGGATGGAGAAACTGCTTCATCCGTGTTTTGTTGTACCGGAGGCATAGAAAAAAACTCCCGTCAGGCTCTTGCCAGACGGGTCTCAGGGAGTTAACCTCCATCAGTTTGCCACAACACTTTAGGAAGGAAAAAGGCATTCTTCTCTGCATATATACACTGCAATATTTGTGCCAATCCCGGTATTATTGCGAGGTTCTTCCAATAATTCTTGCAGCTATGGCACAACCCACGGAGAAGCCGTACAAAAAAGAAGCCCGTCGGGCTCTTGCCGGACGGGTTGTTGGAGGTTAGCCTCCATCACTATGTTTGCCACAACACTTTAGGAAGGAGAAAAAGATGTTTTTCTCTGACTATAGTAACTGCAAGATTCGTGCCAATCCCCGCACTTCGAACAGGTCTTAGCAAAAATTATTTTTTCTCACAGGGCGTCAGAGGGTACATCAGTTGTCATTCGTTATTATCGGTGGCAATGAGGCTTACTTACAGGGCAATTAGGCTGCTGCAATGAAGTAGAGCACAAATGATAGAATTCCGTTGTTCAGTGCGTGTGCTACCATCGAGGAGACCAGTGACTTCCGCACCTCAAAGAGGATTGCAAACACTGAACCCAGGGTCATAATCGGAAGAAGCGTACCGGGGAATGGGTGGAGAAATGCAAATGCGGCTGAAGAGAGTATAACCGCTGGTACAATTCCGAGTCTTGTGCGGAGTCCGCCATATAGCATTCCTCTGAAAAAGACTTCTTCGAAGAATGGTGCGAGCACCGAGGCGATTACTAATACAGCGATGAATGTACCTGTATTTCCCCCAAGAACCATAGGAACAATGGGGTTGGTTGGGGTCTCGAAACGTCTGAACAAACTATGAGAGAGCAGTGTGGCAAGCAGCATAAGCGGCAAACAAGCACTGTACCCAGCAATTCCCCAGAGCACATCGCGTCCAAGGCTATCTGTTCTTAGCCCGATAGAGGCGAGTCCACATCGAATAATGCGGAGCAAACCTAGTGTGTACACTATTCCAATGCCGCCGCTAAGAATAGCCGAGAAATAGACTATTGCTATCACGTATATCAGTCGTTGTTCGCGGTGGAGGTCTGTTATGACAGGTGCTGCTATTGTGTTGATGATTACACTGAGCGCCAACGTGATCAGCATATACAATGCGAACCCCTGAAAGAGCATAATGCCTTTTCGGCTCCGGATGTCTTTCTCGCATTGTTCAGCTATTTCAAAAGTGGCGTCTTCGGCTACCTCACCAGCAGCACTCTCTTCTGGCTGTATATGCGCGACTGTCGCTTTTTCAGTAGATGGCTCTCTTAGCCATCGATTCCGTTTTAGCACGAACAGTATCAGGAATACAATTCCAGACAACGCCAGAAGTCCCCAGAGAATCACAATTGCAGCGCATACTACTAGCGACACGGTGGCTCGCAGTTCAGCATCTTCAATTGCCTGAGCTGCGAGTTCTTGTTTGCCCGCTTTCAGATAGAGTTTCTGCAATGCAAAACCCTTCACTGGTCCCAGATTCATTGCGGAGATTCGAGAAGCGTAATGGCTTAGCTGACCAGAGCTTATCGGCTTTTCGGAGTAGATGCTTTGCCACATAACCGCTTCGCCTTTGAGGTCTTCGGCGTCGACTGCAGAAACCTTCTCTAATACGGCGCTCGAGGTGAGTAAGTGGAAGGTTTTGTGCGCATCTTTGTAACCGAGGACATCAGATAGAATCGCGGAACGGCGTATCGCTGATGGAGTGGAACCGGCGAGCAAGTAGCTTGTATTTGCTTCTGGCAGTTGTGCCTCACCATCTGGGGGAGTCTTTGAAGGCACGTTCTTCGATGCAAACTGCTGCGCCAGATGCACTTTTACCTGCCAATCGGCACGGGTGATCTTTTCAAAATCACTTTCGCTAGGCAGTGTTCCTGAGGTTCTTGAGTTGCTGATGACGAAAGTCAGTACCACGGTGAGGAATGCAAGTCCCGCATACAGCCACCACACCATACTTCTGGAACTTGGAGTTCGTATCATCATCACCTACCACTGTCTGAAAAGAGCGAATTGAACCCTATATCTGGAGTAGTTTAATCAGGATATTGCCAATAACGCGCAAAGATATAATGGCAATAATTGGAGTAATATCTACATTGGCGTTGCCAGCGCGAATTGGTGGAATCACCTTTCTGAAGGGCGCAAGAATCGCTTTCGCAAGATCCCTGATAATGACCACTGCTGGATTCTGTTGTGAAATAGATGGTACCCAGCTTATGATGACATCTACAATAATCAGTATTGTGATTGCCTGTATCAGCCAAGCAATAAGCAAAATCATAGAAGGCTCTTCTTTCTTCGGATACGACTATTTGTCGGACAGTTCTCGGGATCTTCTGATGGCGGCGTCTACTGCATCAAGTAAGGCCGCTCTAAATCCCCCTCGTTCCAGTGCAGCGAGCCCCGCAATGGTAGTACCTCCAGGGCTCGTAACAGCCTCTTTAAGCTCAGCCGGATGCTTACCAGTCTCAAGCATCATCTTTGCTGTGCCATAGACTGTTTGCACTGCAAGCAGCCTGGCATCAGCTCTCGATAGACCTGCATTGACTCCAGCATCGATCAGCGCTTCTACCATCACGCACACGTAAGCAGGTCCACTGCCGGACACACCTGTGACAGCGTCCATCTGTTGCTCCGAAACTTCGATTACCTGCCCGACAGCCTCAAATATCGATCGGACGCGCTCTACAGATTCGTCACTCGTGCTTTTTCCTCTGGAAATAGCTGTCGCGCCAGTACAGACAAGAGACGGCGTGTTAGGCATTGCTCGAACTATAGGCACTTCATTCTCGAGCTTTGCAGCGATTTGTCGGATGGTAACACCAGCCGCAACGGAGACTATTACTTGCTCTCTCGTCACATGAGTGGAGATTTCTTGTAGAATTTCTTCGACAGCAAAAGGCTTTACAGCAATCAGGACTACCTCTGAACCGGCTGCTGCCTCGACATTGCTCGCTCTTTCGACTCCTGTCTCTTCGGCAAAGGCAGCAAGACCGACTATGTTAGCATCAGCTACAACGATATCTTTTGGACAATAGACTCCGGCTGCAATTACTCCGCGGATCAGTGCCTGCCCCATATTTCCTGCGCCGATTACTGTCAGCCTGCGTGCGACTCCGGGCATATTATCACTCCTGTACACGGTAACGCAGCCCGGAAAGCACAAAGCTTCCGGACTTCGCGCACCTGGTGTCCCTTCGGCAATCTGCGTTAAAGCAGTTGCAGCTATAATTGCCAAACTGCGAAACGGTTACCGCTCGCCAGGGAAGAATGATTCTCGAGAAGACCCTTCCGGGCCGTTTTCTACGTCGATCTGATAATTAGCGGGGGTGAACAGGAACACCTTGTCCCCAATCTTTTCGACGTAGCCATCGAGTGCATATATGACCCCATATAGAAAGTCGATGACTCGTCCGCAGATGTCGTGGCTTGCCTTTTCGAGGTTGACAATCTGCTGGTGACCCGCTTTCAGCCCATCCGCAGCCTCTTGAGCATTCTCAATAGACTGTATGGACTTCCATACCGAGATGTGATGCATTCTCGAGGGGTGTATTCGGAGCGTTACCGGACGACGGCTTCCGCCTGTCTCATCAAGCATATCATCGAATTCATCGTCGTAGTCACCGAATCCTATTCGCTCTTTCAGTTTGCTCCAAATAGTCCTCGGCTGCTCCTCGTAATCGTCTAACGGTGCTGTTTTCACGCTTTTACCCTCCCATTTCTGGTTATGTGCCGGTCATGGGGTTGGGTGTTGGGCGTCCACTCCTTGCCTGACTTCAGACACTAGCTCATTGCTAACTTCGTTCTCTGGGATGCAATCAGGCTCTTGGGCCGAAGATGGCGGTGCCAATCCTCACCATATTCGAGCCTTCCATAATGGCGGCTTCGAAATCATGGCTCATGCCCATAGACAGCCAGTGCTGCTGCTCTTTTGGCAGCTTGTTCCAGAGTGATTTCAGGCGGGCGAAATAAGGCCGGGTGCATTCGGGGTCGGCCGCATACGGCGGCATTCCCATCAGCCCCAGCATTTTGATGCCTTCGACTTGCGATATCTGTTCAGCGAGAGCCAGAGTCTCTTCGGGCACTACACCGAACTTTGTGTCTTCTTCCGAAATCCTGACTTCAATCAGGACTTCAATCTGCTTTCCTTGCTGAACGGCTCTTCGGCCTATCTCTTCAGCAAGAGTTATGCTATCCACGCTCTGTATCATCGAGAACGTCTCTACGGCTTGCCTGGCCTTGTTCCTCTGAAGATGACCGATGAAGTGCCATTTTGCTCCTTCAGAGCCAATCTCCTGCCACTTCCTAACAGATTCCTGGACGTAGTTCTCTCCGATATCAGTAACGCCTGATGCGATCGCTTCTCGAACTCTCTCAACGCCTAATGTCTTAGTAACTGCTATCAGCGCGATTTCGTCGGCAGCCCTGCCAGAACTCTCCGCTGCTCGTGCTATTCGCTCGCGTACGATCGCAAGGTTTTCAGCTATGTTTGTCAATTGCATCTACCCGCCACTGGCTAGGTATGGCATGATAGTATGCTTGCCAGTAGGCTGTCAAGGGTTTTACCGAATTATTGTATATGCAGAGCGATAATGTCCCCCATAACTGCCGTGGGATAATGTCCCCA
>CAZCCV010000017.1:0-48595 GCA_964497515.1 uncultured bacterium
GAATATGATGGCGTGATATCTGCTTGGTTCCTATTCCTCTAACCCCTCTTTCCATCGGGACATTATCCCACGGCAGTTATGGGGGACATAGTCGCTCTGCATATACAGCTGAAATACCAAGCATTGACGGTATCAGGTGGCAATGGTATATTAGCCATGACGAAAAAGGAGGTGGTGGCTAATGATAGATAGTCAACGAGGTGACTTGGAGGGTTAGCAGTTTTAGCCCAGGTCACCATGACCTCCGGGTCATGAACAGAACCCTCACGAGAAGCCTCAACTACCTGTGAGGGTAGGAATCGAAAGAACGGCCGCCACCTTTGTGTGGCGGCCCTAATCATTGATCTCCCCTCTTCAACGCAGCCGATTGTTTTAACACCTGCAAAGCCTAGAGACCAATCGCTCTACGCCCTCATAGCCATAGGCCTACGGAAACACTCCTGTACGGACTTCCTCAGTATAAGTCTTAAGAGCATCTCCGATTTGATCCCAGAGTTTGGCGTATTGTTTGGCGTGTTTGGGCACGAACTTGTCGTAGAGGTTCAGTAAATCGTGGACAACCTGCACTTGGCCGTCGCAGCGGGGTCCGGCTCCAATGCCAATAGTAGGTATGGAGAGCTCTTCGGTGATTTCAGCAGCGAGTTCCGATGGCACCAGCTCCAGCACCACAGCGAAAGCCCCTGCATCTTGAAGCCGCAGGGCATCTTCACGGATTCGAATAGCCGCCGATTCTTTTTTTCCCTGCCGCGTATGGCCGCCGAAAGCGTGTACCGATTGAGGCGTCATTCCCAAGTGACCCATTACGGGGATACCAATGCTTGTAAGTCGCTCTACAATCGGAGCAACGGTCGAGCCGCCCTCAAGTTTTACTGCCTGCGCTCCGGCCTCCTGTACAAACCTGCCGGCGTTTCGGATCGCCTCTTCCATACTGACCTGATAAGAGAGAAACGGCATATCACCGACGACTAACGCTCGCGTTGCAGCCCGTGCGACCGCAACGGTATGTGGCAGCATCATCTCCATTGTGACAGGAAGGGTGTTCTCGAGGCCAAAGACCACCATTCCAATGGAATCGCCAACTAGGAGCACATCCACACCTGCCTGATCGGCAAGTCTGCCAACAGGATAGTCATACGCCGTAAGAACGACGATTTTCTCTCCCATCTCTTTCATTGCTCGAAGCTTGGGTGCTGTAACTCTTGATTGCATCTGATACTACCTTTCTGCCGTAAGAATCGATCCTAAAGTCCATCCTATCATAACACCCACAAATGCAATGTTCCCACCCAGCAGTAGAATCGATTTGGTCGCAGGTGGGTACAGCAAAGCCGTAATGGTAGTTACAACAGTAGCTACCGTCAGAACAGTGACTATGGATTTCGACAATGCATTCTGGATGAAGGCAAAAACCAAATAGACTATTGCAGCCGCCGGAAAGAACAGCGGGCCGGTTATAACGAGCAGCAGGCCGGTGTGGATTGTCGTCCACCCAGAAGCGCCGCGCTCATAGATAATAGCATCGTCCGGATGCTCCAGAAGTCCGCTGAAGCCCAGAAGGAACCCCATGAGCAGAGAGTCTCCGAAGATGACAAACACCACGTTCCAACTCCACGCGGCAATATACGTGAGCCTGTAGTCCACAAGCCAGGGAATCGGTGTGCCCGGGAATATCCAAATGAAGAACAGCGCAAATACAGCAATCGTCCAGCCTACGGTGCTTGCAATCAGGTGCGACTTAGATAGTGTGCCATCGTGATCTTCCCAAGAGAAGCTGATTGGTGCCGAACGCTCGATCAGCTTGTTCAGTTTCTCTTCGCTCTCTCTGTCGTTTGGGTTGAACTGAATGGCGTAGGAATACTCCTGTATCGCGCGTTCATTCATACGTTTTGCGCGATAAATATCACCCAATATAGCGTGTGCGCGACCACATTTTGGGTCGAGCGCCAGTGCCTGTTTGCAGAGTCCCTTTGCACGCTCCGGCTGGCGACGGATGAAGGCCATTTCAGCATCTTTGATCAGTTTTCTTACGTCAGCCCGCATCGCTGTTCTCGGTGGAGTTGGTGTGTCTTCGGTGGTTCAGCGCGCTGTGTTACGCTAGGAAGTGTGGCATCGTACGACCTGCGAGCAGTTGGATTACTCAGTACCTTGTACGCCTCTGTTATCCTTGCAAACTCTGCAGGAGTCATAGCTCTGTCCCCAGCAACATCCGGGTGATGCTTGCGGACGATTTCGCGGAAGCGCTTTTTGACTTCAGCCAGGGTTGCGTTTCGATGTAGTCCTAATACATCGTAGTGTGTCTTATGTGGTGACATTTACTGCTGTAACATCCCGCCTGCGTAGTTGCCATAAAAGTCGGAGACAATTAGCAGAACGACAATTCCGGCGGCAAGTATCAGCATAGCAAAAAGCACATAAGCCAGCTTTTCAGTTGATAGCTTTGCCTCCTGTGTGCTGTGCTCGCTAACCTGTTCCAGCACTTGGCTCATATTCCCTGTTGTCTCACCTGTTGCGATCATATCAAGCACCATTGGCGGAAATGCGCGGGATTCAGCCAATGCTTTGTGCAGCCCACTACCTCCTCTGATTTTAGGCACTACTCGCATTATCTTGCCTTTCATACCCTCGTTTCCCATCGCATCCGCTGCGTATTCCACGGCGTCAGCAAACGGGATCCCCGCACTGTAGCACGTAGACAGCGCTGCGCTGAACCGACTCATAGCCAGCTTGCGGACTATATCTCCAATAACCGGGATCGATACCACAATAGAGTCCCACACGATCCTGATAGGCCGAACAGCGAATAACACACGAGCAACCACCCACAGCAGAAGAAGAAATAGGGCTAGCGGCAACACAGTTTGGCGCAGTACATCCAGCACGACAGGCATTCCGTCATTCACAATTGCGGCCATCCGTGGCACGAAAAGCACTGCTGCGATGATGAACACCAGAATGATCTTCGGATAGAATGTGACCCTCGAAAAAAGGTGTTTGATCTCCAGTTCTCTTTCGATGTGATTGGCTATCTGACCAGTCATAGAATGGAGCATTCCACCGTACTCCCCCGCGCGTATTAGCCCCATAGTTATCGAAGAGAAAACGAAAGGATACTGTTCCATAATCTCAGAGAGCTGTCCTCCCGCACGAACGTGTTCCGCTGCTCTTGCAGCTATGGCTGGAAGTCTGCACATCGCTCTTTGCCTGCTGAGCGCATCCAAGGCTTCTCCCAACCCCATCCCGGCTTTTATCATCGTATCCAACTGATTGAAGAACAGCGCTTGCGCTTGAAGCGAAACACCGGTCCAAATGGGCCCCAGACCTCCTGAGGCTAAGGGCTGTGGTTTGCGCTCAGTTTTGACAGGATGAATATCTACAGGCCACAAGCCCATCTCACGAACGCTCGCAGCAGCGTTTCGGGCATCAGAGGCCTCGACAATGCCTTCCACAATGCTCCCTGAGGAGTTTTTTGCCTTGTAAACGAAGCTGGACATACTGCTGCCTCACGAATCAGCGGTGTTGATCAACCAAATATCGACAGAAATTGTGAGTAGAATCGCCTTGTAATCAAGGCAATCATAATGAGAACAATCCCACTCGGAATAATCAATGCAAGATTAAACAACACAACAGACACCACACGACTGGTAGTTTTACGTCTACCTAACTGGTCGTTATGGTAGTTTGTCAGTCGTTCGAGCATTTCCGGGATAGATCCGGCCTTTTCAGCCGTTGCAATCATACCGATATCTTCGGGCGAGAATACATCTGATTTAGCAAATGCCGCCTGAAGACTGTAGTTTGGTTGGTGGAATATATCTCCGAGCACCCGCAGCCTTGCAGCGATTGTCGAATTCCTGACTGTGGACGCCGCTACCAACCAAGATTGAGACAACGGCACCGCCGATTGATACTGTCCGTGCAGTGTTCGCATAAAACGTTCTACCGAATGTGTGCGTTGCAATGGGCCCCACACTGGTACAATGAGTATAAATGAATCCAATGCTGCTCGCACGGCAGGTACCCGTTTAATCCGCCTGACTGCACAGTTAAGCACTATCCATCCAAGTATGAGTGGTACAGAGATAGTCAAGATACCGTGCAAGTATGCGGCGAACAGGTCGGGAGCTCTGCTTGCACTTTCTGAGTCTCCAATTGAAGCGTTCACGAACTGCAGTAAATGCTTCTCAGCACCTAATAACGGAGCAAATAGAAAGAACAGAAGCGTGTTGAAACGAACGATAAACCACCCGATTCTCGCCAGAAAGCCGTAGCGATACTCAGATTCGAGTTCCGTTGCCGCCTCATCGAGCGCGACATCCAGATACCCACCTACTTCACCAGCCCATATCATACCCACGGTGTATGCAGGAAAAATACCGGGATAGTTGGCCATAGCCGACGACAAAGAACTGCCGGACTGTACTCTAGTGCTGAGACTATCACATATGTTTCGCAGCTTGCGGTTTACAGTAGTGCGTTGTACTTCGCTCAGCGATTGAAAAAGCGGCATCCCAGATTGCACCAATGTGGCCAACTGTCTGTAGAATCGCGTAAGAGCACTGATGCTGACAGACGAGGTGACAGTCACAGGATGTCCGAGGGCACTTGGTGAGGACGTACGCTTGGATCTGGCATTCTGTTGTGAAGCCGCCGCTCGCTGCTTAGTGTTCGCATTTGCGAGCATAGCAGCCTTTAGAGAGTATCCCATAACGGATAGCTTCTGAGAGATCATCTGCTCATTAGCAGCATTCATAGCGCCGCGAACGACTTTTCCCGAACGATCAACTGCTTCGTAGCGATAAAGCGGCATAGCGATACTGAATCGAAACAGAGGTTGCAGCTCTGTTCAATTCCCTCCTGTACACTTATCTCTTCGCTTCTTCTTCAGAACAAACCTGCAGAGCAGCCTCTTTCGCAGTAATTCCACCGGGGAGCATAAGATAGGGCGCGATCTCTGCAAGTGGTTCAAGAACAAATCTCCGTTCCATCATCCGCGGGTGTGGAATCTTAAGGCCTGCTTCATCAATTATCTCATTCGCATACAGCAGAATATCTAAATCTATGACTCTCGGACCCCACCTTATTGTTCGCTTTCGACCCATTTGGCGTTCTATTTCTTGCAGGTTCTTCAAAAGCACAGTCGGGCTTAAGCTGGTTTCGAGCTTCGCGACAGCGTTCAAAAAGTCGGCCTGCTCGGTGTAGCCCACCGGAGCCGTTTCCAAGTATGAAGAGACTTCAACAAGCGTTGTGCTCGGTAACTCGTGCAAAAGAGCAACCGCGCGGTCGAGATTCTGCCGTCTGTCACCGATGTTAGATCCAAGAGCGATGAAGGTCGTTTTCATCTTGGTACTTTGCAGTCTATTCTAGCTTCTGCAATTCAGTAAGTGCCAGTGTCACGCCGCCCATTATTCCTGCATCGTCCCCCAGTTCAGGAGGAACAACCCGGCAGACGCGCCTGGATTGCGTGAGCGACAATGCGTCCACAGTTCTAAGCAGTGGCTTCCAGAGCACGTCACCGGCCTGAGAGATACCTCCTCCAACTATCACCATCTCAGGGTTCAGCACGCTTATCATGTTCGCTACGCCTACGCCAACGAAGTAGGCGGTCTCCTCCATTGTCTCGATAGCGACTTCGTCACCGTTTTCTGCTGCTTCAGCGATGGTAGCTGGAGTCACGCTCCAATCTGGCCAGTCTTCGTCTCTAATTAGCACGCTCTGCCGGCCCATTTGTATCTTTCGTTTAGCGCGTTCTACAATTGCATCGATGGAAGCCAGCGCTTCCAAATGTCCGGGTCGGCCGCAACTGCACATAGGGCCATCTGCGACGACCGTCATATGGCCGATTTCGGCTCCTCCGTCGTTTGCCCCTAAGAGCAGATTGCCATCGATGATGATTCCTCCCCCGACTCCGGTTCCTAGCGCAATCATAACCAGAGATCTCACATCGCGCCCCGCACCAAACCTGTATTCGCCGAGCGCAGCAATGTTCACATCGTTTCCCATAAACACTGGTATACCAAGCGCATCTTTAAGTGGAGCCAGGAGTTGTATTCCGTCCCAACCCCTGAAGTTCGGTGACCACAGCACCATCCCTTCTTTAGAGTTGTGCCAGCCGGGAACACCAATACCACCGCCGAGCACCTCAGGCGCTTCCACACCGGCAACGGATATGGCGCGGCGCGCTGCGAGTATTATCTGAGGTATAGTCACGTCGGGGCCTTCTTGAGCACGCGATAGCTCGCGAGCTTCGCCGATAATCTTCCCCTCTGCATCAGTTACAGCGGCACGAACATTGGTTCCCCCGAGATCGATTCCCAAAATGTAAGGTCTATCAATCAGCCCCATTTGACCCTCCTTACTCCGTGTTCGCATTTACTATATCCCCCGCAGATTCCACTGTCAACGCAGAGTCCTCCGCTAAACCCGGGATTAAGCGCACCAAATACGCAGGATAACCACCACAAATAGTCTGAGATTCTAGGGTGCCAGCCACACTAATGTGCGGTCCTCTTTCTTTGACACTCGCCTTTGGTGAGTGTTATAGTCTGACTTGGCAGGGGTAGAAACGCCGCTACGCGTGAGTTGAAGGGAAGATATGTCCTACAAAGACTTGAGAGAATTTGTCGATCGGCTAGAGGCCGAAGGTGAGCTGAAACGCATTAGCACCTCTCTTAGCCCTGAATTAGAGATAACAGAGGTTGCAGATAGAGCCGTAAAAGCCGATGGCCCCGCGCTTCTCATCGAACGCCCCACAGGGTTTTCGGTTCCGGTGCTTATCAACGCGTTTGGCTCTAAGAAACGTATGGCCATGGCGCTTGGTGTCGATGACATCGAGGAAGTCGCATCGAGAATCGACGAACTCATAAAGATGGATATGCCCGATGGTCTTCTGGGCAAAGTGAAGATGCTGCCGTCACTTGTGAAATTGAGCGCATCTTTTCCGAAAACGGTGCGTTCCGGCGTGTGTCAGGAAGTTGTATTGAAGGGCGACGACGCCTCTTTGGATAAGTTCCCAATTCTGAAGTGCTGGCCAGGGGATGGCGGAAGATTCATCACGCTTCCTGTAGTAATATCCAAAGACCCAGAAACCGGGCACAGGAATGTCGGAATGTACCGAATGCACGTCTACGACTCGCACACAACGGGTATGCATTGGCACGCGCACAAAGTCGGAGCGATGCACTATTCGGGTTATGAGCGACTCGGCAAGCGTATGGCAGTTGCAGTGTGCTTGGGCGGGGATCCGGCGATCACATATTCGGCGACTGCGCCACTTCCCGAGGGGCTCGACGAGATGATCTTCGCAGGGTTTTTAAGACAAAAGCCAGTCGAGTTGGTCAAGTGCGTATCGGTGAATCTGGAAGTCCCTGCAGATAGCGAAATCGTCATCGAAGGGTACGTCGACCCCGGTGAACGACGCATAGAAGGTCCATTTGGAGATCACACTGGCTACTACAGCCTGGCCGATGAATACCCAGTATTTCACGTGACGGCGATTACTCACCGCGAAAACCCGATATATCCTGCCACTATAGTCGGCAAGCCGCCTATGGAAGACTGCTGGCTTGCCAAAGCTACAGAACGGATATTTTTGCCGCTTATCAAGGCGCAGCTTCCCGAAATAGTCGATATGAACCTGCCAGTAGAGGGCGTGTTCCACAATGTGGCGATTGTCTCCATCCGCAAGCGGTATCCAGGGCACGCAAGAAAGATTATGCACGCGCTGTGGGGGATGGGTCAGGCCGCGTTCACTAAGATTATTGTAGTAGTAGACGATCACGTGGATGTCCAGAATATGGGCGAAGTGCTGTGGCGCATTGGGAACAACATCGACCCCAAGCGGGATGTGTCGTTGGTTGAAGGCCCCGTCGACGTGTTAAACCACGCTGCACCAATGCAGAACTTCGGTTCCAAGATGGGCATTGATGCCACCAAAAAGCTGCCCGAAGAAGGTATGCCCCGCGAATGGCCACCGGATATCGAAATGCACCCGGCGGTGAAATCGAAGGTGGACTCAATCTGGAAGGATTTGGGCATTGGCTAATAGGTTATTTGTGGCGATATCCGGCGCAAGCGGAGTCTGTTATGCAAAACGTCTGCTGGAAGCTGCAGTCGGATCGTACGATCGTGTCTATTTGACTGCATCCGATAACTCTCGCTCGATTCTTAGTGACGAACTGGGCATTGACGATCCAAAAGACCTCCTCTCGGCTGACAATCTCGTGGTTTTGGAGCCGAGCGATGTGGGCGCACCTCCAGCAAGTGGGTCTCACGACTGCGAAGGTATGGTTATTATCCCGTGTTCAATGGGCACTGCAGGAAGGATAGCCGCGGGAGTCTCCGATGATCTGGTGACGCGCGCCGCAGATGTCTGCTTGAAGGAAAAGCGCAAGCTGATAATGGTGGTTCGCGAGACTCCTCTGTCGTTGGTTCATCTGGAAAACCTGACGAGGCTTGCGCGTGCAGGTGCAACCATTATGCCGGCAGCCCCTGCTTTTTATCACAATCCAGAGCGAGTAGATGATCTGGTAGATTTCGTGGTCGACCGTGTGCTGCGGCATCTGGGGCTCAGTGCGCGGCTGGTGGATGGTTGGCAGGAATAATGCGCAGGCTGCTGATCATCCTAGAGATGATCAAATTCGAGCACACCATATTCGCGATGCCCTTTGCGCTTATGTCTGCGGCGGTGGCAGCAGACGGCATTCCTGAGCTTCGGGTGCTCGGCTGGATAATAGTTGCAATGGTAGGTGCCAGGAGCTCTGCTATGACGTTTAACCGCATAGCCGACAGCGCGATCGATGCAAAGAACCCGCGAACCGCGACGAGGGCGCTGCCTGCAGGACTCATTACACCACTGGCTGCGTGGGTGTTTATGCTGGTTATGTCGGGGCTTCTAGTGCTTGCGGCCTGGCAATTGAACAGATTGGCGCTGTACTTGTCGCCAGTTGCGCTTGCGGTAGTGCTTGGTTATTCGTATACGAAGCGGTTTACATCGTGGTCGCACTTGGTTCTCGGCCTGGCGCTCGGAATCGCACCGGTCGGAGCGTGGATTGCCGTAACCGGACGGATAGACCTGGCTCCGGTGGTGCTGGCAACGTGCGTTATGCTGTGGACGGCCGGGTTCGACGTCATATACTCGCTTCAAGACATTGATTTCGACCAAAAAATGGGTCTGTTTTCTTTGCCGAAGGCGTTCGGCGCTGCCCGTGCGTTGGTTATGTCCCGAATGATGCACGCTGTAATGCTCGGGCTTCTGGTATGGTTCGGCGTGCTCGGCGGCCTGGGGACTGTCTATTACATTGGGCTTGGAATAGTGTCGCTCTTTATCATTTATGAGCACACACTGGTATCTCCGGATGACTTTTCCAGGGTGAATGTAGCATTTTTTACGATGAACGGCTGTGTAAGCATAGGTCTCTTCTGTTTTACCTTTGCGGATGTGATGGTACGATGATCAGAGCCAAGGTAAAGAATGAAGAAAGGGTTTAGCTGCCATACTGAAAGTTCGCAGCGAGCGCAGAACAAGTGATGAATCAACTGATTTCCAAATCCAGCATATCGGATATAGTATCCAAAGTCGAAGCAGGGGAACGGCTCTCCTTCGACGATGGTGTAAGGCTCTTTAAGAGCGACGATATAACCGCTATCGGCTGGGCGGCGAACCTGGTGCGGCGGAGGTTAAACGGCAACCGCACCTACTATATAGTCAACAGACATATCAACCACACCGATGTATGTGTGAACCGCTGCCGTTTCTGCGCGTTTTCGAGGAGCGAAGGCGAAGAAGGCACATATACGATGGGCATCGAAGAGATCATAGACCGCGCGCTGGAGCTCTATAGTGATCTGAAGTTCACAGAACTGCATCTGGTTGGCGGACTGCACCCGACGATGCCGTTTGATTACTACACAGGAATGCTCTCAGCTCTGCGTGAAACGCTTCCAGACGTACACCTCCAGGCGTTTACTGCTGTTGAAATCGCTCATATAGCGGATATCGGCGGGTACAGTGTGGATGAGTGTCTGAAGCGATTGAAAGATGCCGGCCTCGGTTCTATCCCGGGTGGTGGAGCAGAAATTTTCGCGCCGGAAGTGCGAAATCAGGTGTGTCCGGAGAAGATGAGTGGCGATGACTGGCTTTCGGTAATAGGAAAGGCTCATCGCTTGGGGATCAAATCTAACGCCACAATGCTTTACGGTCACGTTGAGACTGCGGAGCATCGCGTAGATCATCTTTTGCGCCTGCGTGAGTTGCAGGACGAAACGGGTGGGTTTATGAGCTTCATCCCGCTGCGTTTTCATCCGGATAATACCGATCTATCGCACCTCGCGCGCCCGCGATCAGGAATGGACGACCTCAAAACAATTGCTGTGGGCAGGCTGATGCTTGACAATTTCCCGCACATAAAGGCCTTCTGGATTATGTTTGGGCTGAAACTAGCTCAGATTGCACTCTCTTTCGGCGCAGATGACTTCGATGGAACGGTCGTCGAAGAGAAAATCACACACCGGGCAGGAGCCGCGACGCCGGAGAGCCTTACTGTAGCCGACATTCGTCGAATGATCGAAGAGACTGGGACAGTGCCGGTGGAAAGAGATACACTCTATCGCGAAGTATTGCGAAACGGAGATAGCGTAACGATTCAGGGATGATCTGATGTCTGATAGAGCTATACAATCTGGAGCAGCGCGCAGTTCGGGCGCTGTAAGGCTCGGTTGCCTGCCATACTTGAACGTTAAGCCGCTGGTCTACCCTTTCGAACACGGCCAACTGCCCGTGAACTGGGATATTGTATATGCAACGCCCTCTAGGCTTGCAGCTATGCTCGACGACCATCGGATCGATATAGCTCCAGTCTCCAGCTTCGCCTGCCTTGCAAACCCGAAGCTCTCGATAGTACCTGGAATATGCATCGCTTCCTATGGCCCTGTGATGACTGTGCTAATGCTATCGAAAACCGAACCAGAGAAAGTCAAGAGTGTCGCAGCAGACACTAGTTCGCTTTCTGGCCGTGCGCTGCTTAGAATACTCCTTTCTGAGAACTACTCCGTCGAACCGATGTTCGTCGATTGTGAGCCCGATTCGCGAAAGATGCTCGAAAACCACGATGCAGCACTTATAATCGGAAATCCGGCTATGCTTTGCGATAAAACGGGGCTTCATGTGCTCGATATAGGCGAAGAGTGGCGACGCCTTACTGGTCTGCCTGCTGTTTTCGCAGTCTGGGCAGGGCCAGAGATGTCGATCAGCCGCGAGATGATCGAAAAGCTCGCAGAAGCGAAAGAGATTGGCCTTCCCGCCATACCTGAGATTGCAGCCGATCAATCGGCGATTCTTGGAGTACCTAGAAATATCTGCGAGGAATATCTATCGGAGATTATGAAGTATGATCTGAGAGAACAGGAGATTTGCTCGCTTAAGGAGTTTGGGCGTCTTGCGCACAAACACGGGCTGATCCCTTCCGTGCCCGATATCCGGGTTGTAGAGGGCTAAATGGTTGACAGTATTCTTCAGAAAGCTGCATCAGGGGACAGAATCACTGCTGACGAAGCGCTGAAGCTCTTCGAGCGCGCAGAACTGGCCAAACTCGGCCTTGCAGCCGCCAACAGGAGTGATATCCTCCATCCAGAACCGGTTCGCACTTACGTCATCGACCGAAATATCAACTATACGAACATATGCAGCTCTGGGTGCCGTTTCTGTGCGTTCTTCCGCCCGCCGGGCCATGCGGAAGGGTATGTGTTAAGCACTGAAGAGGTGCTTGCTAAGGTCAGTGAGGCAGTGGATCTCGGCGCAACACAGATAATGATGCAAGGCGGCCTGCACCCGGGTTTAGACATCTCTTTCTACGAAAATCTGTTTAGGGAGGTCAAATCTCGCTTCAGTGTACAGATTCATTCGCTCTCGGCGCCGGAAATCGTGCACATAGCCGATGTATCGAGGCTGAACATTGAGAGCACCCTCAGACGGTTGAAAGATGCAGGATTGGACAGCCTTCCTGGTGGAGGAGCTGAGATTCTGGTAGACGACATACGGGTTCAAGTGTCCCCAGGAAAAGCGAGCACATCCGAGTGGGTGGAAGTGATGGAGAACGCCGCCAGGCTCGAAATGAAGGCCACGGCAACAATGCTTTTCGGGTGCGTGGAGTCGCTCTGTGACCGAGTTCAGCATCTGGCGGTTATCCGTGACCTACAGGATCGCACAGGCGTATTTACAGCATTCATTCCGTGGACTTTCCAACCTGGCAACACTGATCTCGGAGGAGACCCTGTGGGAGGACACGATTACCTCCGCACTCTGGCGATTTCGAGGCTCACACTCGATAATATCCCGAATCTGCAGGCGTCGTGGGTTACCCAGGGTGATGCGGTGGCTCAGGTAGCACTTCGCTTCGGTGCCAACGACATAGGAAGCACTATGATCGAAGAGAACGTCGTGGCAGCAGCAGGGTGTCGGTTCAGGTTGTCTCAAAACCGGCTTATTGAACTGATCCACGGTGCGGGGTACGTTGCCGCTGAGCGCAACACCGGTTACAGCATCCTGAGGAGTCATCCCCGCCCAGATGGTCTTAGAACGGCTGCTGAGGAGGAAGCGGTGAAATATGTCCGTTGATCTCCCAAAGATCAAGTCCGCGATAATCGGCGGCAGCACCGGTTTCAAGCTGGTGCAGGATCGCAACTACGAATTGGAGTTGATAGGTCGTTTGGATACTCCGTTCGGGGATTCGGCGCCGGTGCATCTCGCCCAGCGCAATGGTTTCGAGTTTCTATATATTTCTCGCCACGGCGAGCGGGGATACGATATTGCAGCGTCTTTCGTGAACTACAGAGCTAATACTTGGGCTCTAAAGGAACTTGGTGTCGAACGAATAGTCGGCTGGTCGGGGCCTGCAGCAATAGATACGCAGATTTCCATCGGTGAGATACTGGTTCCCGGAGATTTGGTTGATGAGACCAGGCGAAGGGAAACGACCCTTTTCGACGGGCGCGGCCTCGGTTTCATTCGACAGAATCCGGTGTTCTGTCCGGAGTTGGGGGATGCTATCGCCCATGAGGTGGCTGAGCGCCGTGGAAAATGCAGAACCGAGGACGTTTACGTATGTACGGAAGGCCCTCGTCTTGAGACTCCCGCGGAAATCCGTAAATTTGCGGCTTACGGTGGGACACTCGTGGGGATGACGCTTGTTCCGGAGGTCTTTCTCGCCAAGGAACTGGAAATCTGTTACTCTGCAGTCTGCTATGTGACGAACTACGCAGAAGGTATCCGGAAACGCGAATTCCGCCCTGGAGTCCTCTTTGAAGGGCTTCTCGATGATAACGAACGTACTACAGTAGACTCTGCCGCTGCTGAGGTTGCAGATATCGCGATAGCAGCTCTCAGTGCGATAGAGAGTAGCGGGCGCAGTTGTCGCTGTGGTCAGTCGATGGAACGCTATCGCAAGAGGGGCGATATTGGCGGTGACTGGCACACTTGGATTCTTTCGAGAGAAAGAAAAGGATCTTGACATCACAATTGCTGAGTTAGTAGCGGCTTCTAATGGGTAAAAGCAGAAAAGCAGGAATACAAGACCGACAAACATATGTTTGGGAGGTATGGCGTTATGAAAACATCGGTGTTTTTGGTGGTGGCACTCAGTATTGCCCTATTGGCGGCTTTGAGCGTCTTTAGTCTGGCTCAGGAGGGCCCTGGTATGATGTGTATGACCCAAAAAGGAATCTCTGTTAATGGGACGGCTGAGGTTCGGGTAGCTCCCGATATCGCATATGCAGTTATTGGGGTCCAGACACAGGCGAAAAACGCTAAAGAAGCGTCTCAGGCGAACGCTGCTACGATGCAACAGGTGCTTAAGGCGATAAAAGGGCTGAAAATCGCCGATGCCGACATCAAGACTACCCAGTTCACACTGCAGCCTACGTATTCATACCCGCAGAACGCTCCCAGAAAGCTCATCGGGTATGAAGCTACTAACCTGGTGCGGGTGACAATCAGAAACCTGTCGCAAGTAGGGCCAATTATCGATGCGGCCACTGAGGCAGGTGCAAACGTGGAGCAGAATGTGTCATTTGCGCTGGCTGATGAATCTGCTGCACGGAACCAGGCACTTGCAGATGCAGTTGCAGACGGCAAAGAGAAGGCTCTTACCATAGCTAAAGCGTTGAATGTTGGCCTGGGTAGTATTGTGAATGTTCAGGAGTCTGGCGGTCCATCGTTTGTTCCTGTGTATGCCAGAGCCGAAATGCTCGGTGCTGGCAGCCCGACTCCCATAAGCCCCGGCGAGATCACCGTTAGAGCAAATGTGAGCCTAACCTTTGCGATTGGTGAGTAACTGGGTTTGCAAATCGCAGCTATAAGACGAAATAGGATCAGTTGACAGCAACAAAGTGCGGTGCTAAACTCGCATGATGGATTCGAAAATATCTTTTGAATTCACCCTAAAGAAACTTTCCGTTCGGACCGATAATCGTTATTGAGATAATCTGACCGAAAAGGCAAACTCTTCGAAAGAAGGGGACGCAAAGCCGCAGGAGCTTCCTTCCACCGAAAATGTGGGAGATGCTGGCCAGGCTGCCGTTCTTCTGCTTCGATGTGTTTGCCTTTTTTGCATTTGGCTGCACCGGAGCAAACGGGAAGGCATGAGATGAAAATATCGAGTACGGAGTGCGGTCACGCTGTAGAGAGCCGAGTATCAGCTCCCGAGGAGAAGATTCTACCGAAGGAGATGCCACGAAAGAAGGCTTCGCAGGGAGCAGGGAAAACGCATCTGACGCCGCTTGAACAGGGAATAGCTGTAGCTGAGAAGGCGCTGGAAAGCGTACCCGACGTCCGCGAGGATATTGTAGAAGATATTCGCAAGCGGATTGCGGAAGGCAAGTATAAAGTTAGCGGTGAAGAAGTCGCCGATATGATGATGCGGCGGAGGGCTGCGGACCGCATAAGATGAATTATTGGTAATGACGTGTGTCCTGAGAAGAGGGGCTGCGAAACCGGCCTCTCTTTCTTGGCGTACGAGCATGGAGGAAATCTGCGGCATTATGTCGAAGAAAAGGTTCAAGCTGAACGGTTCTGAGGTGTTCTAGATGGGTTTTGTATACGCTGTAGTGAACCAGAAAGGCGGGGTTGGAAAGACGACGACCTCGGTGAACCTTGCCGCGTGCGCAGCAGTCGGAGGTGAGCGGGTTCTGTTGGTCGACACAGATCCACAGGGCAACGCTACGAGCGGTGTAGGTGTAGTGAAGTCCGAACTGAATGCATGTATCTACGATGTACTTATTAACGACGTGCCAGTAGCTGACGTTGTGGTGAAGACCGACACACCGAACTTGGACTTGGTTCCTGCCAGATTGGATCTAGCGGGGGCTGACATCGAGTTGATGTCGATTATGTCCAGGGAAACGAAGCTCAAGCAAGCGCTCAGCCGCGTCAAAGATGATTATTCGCTGATTATCATCGACTGCCCACCATCGTTGGGGTTGCTGACAATCAACGTACTAACCGCCGCCGATTTTGTGATTCTACCAATTCAGTGTGAGTACTATGCGCTGGAAGGTATCAGCCAGTTGCTTCGGACGGTGGAATTGGTGAAGCAGCACCTTAACCCTGATTTGGAGATCGCAAAGGTGCTCCTTACTATGTACGACTATAGAACGAACTTATCACAGCAGGTAGTAAAAGAGGTGCACACTTTCTTCAGTGACACCGTATCCGATGTGTTGGTGCCACGGAACGTCCGTTTGTCTGAGGCGCCGAGTCACGGCTTGCCGATCATAGCGTACGATCCGAAGTCGAAGGGTGCTGAGGCGTATCGGCGATTTGCCGAGGAGGTAGTTGCTTTTGGAAAAGAAAGGTCTCGGTAAAGGGCTTGGTGCGCTGATTCCTGGCGCCGGGCGTGAGGAGCGGACAGTTGCAGAGGTTCCAATCGATCAGATCGCGCTGAATCCGTATCAGCCAAGGAGGAACTTTGATGATGAGAAGTTCCAGGAGCTGGTGCGCTCTGTAAGATTGCACGGAATCATACAGCCGCTGGTGCTCAGGGTGAAGAGTGATGGCGGGTACGAGCTAGTTGCTGGTGAACGCCGCTTGCGCGCAGCAACAGCCTCGGGGCTCGCGCGTGTGCCTGCTGTGATCAGGGAGTTTACTAACGAGCAGAGTCTGGAAGTGGCCCTGATAGAGAATCTGCAGCGTGAAGATATCGGACCTTTGGAGGCTGCTTTCGCATATAAGAGGTTGGCAGACGAATTCGGGTTGACTCAGGACGATATTGCATTCCGGTTGGGCAAAAGCCGGCCGAGCATCACGAATACACTGAGGCTGCTGAACCTGCCGGAAGAGATTCAGGAAAGCATTGCTGAAGGTGAAATAACCGAAGGGCACGCTCGTGCGCTGCTATCGATCTCCGACGCCGATCTGCAGCGCTCTGTGTGGAAGCAGGTTGTAGCTCAGCAGCTCAACGTGCGCGACACGGAACGGCTGTGCCGCGAGTCGACTCCTGCAAATGTTTCACGTGAAACATCCCGTGCCGCTGTGGAACCTGCTCCAGAGATCGATCCGAACCTGTTAGAGGTTGAAGATCAGCTGCGCAGGCTGTTCGGAACACGGGTGAAGATATCGATGGGGCGTGACCGCGGGAAAATCGAGATAGAGTTCTACAGTGAAGACGAGTTGAACCGTATACTTGGCCTGCTGGGGGCGATGTAGGAGGCTGATATGGCATCTGATTCACCGTCCCGCAGAAACCGGAGTCGATCCAAAGGCAGTCGACAGGTTTTGCGAAGTGCGCTCTTCACGCTCTCGGTTGTGGCAGTGTTTCTGCTCGGGGTCTTTGTTGTGGGGCCATTGCTAAGCCATTCTCGTCAAGGTGCGGTGAAAACAGTGGCCACGGTCGCCCCTCCCGACCTGGATCCGGGGCCTGTGGCCACGCCAGATGTGCCTGCTCGCCGCCCTTCTGCGCCGATGGTAACAATCACTGAAGGACCCGCCGAAGCGCCAGCGGCCCCGTCTGCCGATGCGACACCTGAAGTGACTGATAATCAGCCGAAGTCGCCCAAGGCTGCGGATACAACGAACGACTTACGAATACAGCCTCCTGATACTCTAACTGATCAGGGGCAGTCAAAGCCCGTGACGGTCGAGCCCAAGGCACCGGCTTCCGAACCGACTGCGC
Source organism: uncultured bacterium (assembly GCA_964497515.1). Classification (GTDB taxonomy): domain Bacteria; phylum Armatimonadota; class UBA5829; order UBA5829; family DTLH01; genus CAZCCV01. Next base: position 17,163 of record CAZCCV010000017.1, read on the forward strand.
CCGCAGCTTCCAAAACCGAGCCGCTCTACAGGGTTCGAGCTGGACTCTTCGCAGACCGCAATAATGCCGAATCCTTTGCAGCAGAGTTGGCCGCAAAAGGGTTCTCCCCTGCATTATCTTCGATTGAGCGAGATGGTCGGGTGTTCTTTGCCGTGCAGGCAGGCGCATTCCGTAACCGCAGTGGCGCTGATACGCTGGCGGCACAGCTCAAGAAGGCTGGCTTTCCGGCCACAATACTAGCCGACAATCCGTGATCCAACAATTCTTTTGCATTGTCGCGAACCTTTTGCCATTCAGCCGTGTCTAATAGGTGACTCCAACGGAAGGTACCCAATGAATGACGAAGAGTCGCTTGTAAGAGCGTGCCAATCGGGTGATAAACTGGCTTTTGAAATGTTGGTCCGGAAATATCAGGATCGCATTGCCCGCGTACTCTACCTTCTGCTTGGCAACGTGGATGATACACAGGACGTTTCGCAAGAGACCTTCATCAGCGCCTACCGATACATTCGCACCTTCAAGTTCAATTCCAGCTTCGCGACGTGGCTGCATCGGATAGCTGTCAATACCGCCCGCAACTGGCTGCGCCGCAACAAAAGGGGCCGTGATGAGCTCGTGCTGATCGATGATTACTCTCATCGTGACTCAAGGCTGCCTGAGCAAATCCTGCTGGCGCAGGAACGTTCGCTCGAAATCAGATCTGCGTTAGCGAAATTGCCACTTCATTACCGTGAAGCGATAGTTCTCCGCCACTACGAGGAACTGAGCTATGAAGAAATATCGGAAGCACTTCAAGTGCCCATCGGTACGGTGAGATCAAGACTCGCAAAAGCCAGACAGCTGCTGCAAAGAGAGTTGAGCCCATCTGCTCAACATAGACAAGAAAGGAAGCTACAAGATGGACTGCAGAAAGGCAAAGAACCTCATACCTTACGCGGCCGATAATGCGCTCGATTCGACGCGCCAGGCACAGTTAGATGCGCATCTGCTTCACTGCCCAGCTTGTGCCGCAGCGTTCGCGGAAGCCGTCACAGCCATCGAGTCGCTTTCGGGATCGCTCCGCTCAGCCGTAGATGCATTCCACCTTCCTGCAGATTTTGCCGCCGCAGTAGCTTCCCAGGTTGAACCGCACGAGGTGGCTCCACAAGGGATAGTGGGCTCATTTGGTAATAGACTGTCTGCCTATTTGACTTCTCTTGCATCCAACAAGCGCGTGGCAGCCGTTGGCGCTACAGCAGCGCTGGCGATTGCGGTAACGATAGTTGGTATCGGAGCCGGAAAGGCGCTGGATGCGACTCCGGTGCCAGCCGTCCGTGTGAATACAGGTCATCTGATAGCATTTACCGTCAAACCCGGTCCAAACGGGCGAGTTGTAACAGATATTGATGCCCATCGCTACTGCAAGATCAGCCGCGATCGTCAGGAGGCACTGCCGTGAAACGCCCGGTTGTGATGATGTGTGTTGGTGCTGCTCTTGCTGGTGGCGGACTGGCCATAGTGGATGCAGGGAAATGGCTGCACGCACTCTCTGCGCCAGATACTTTCTGGGCAGAGGCATTCCTGTTCATCCGGAGCTCAGTCTGGATTGCATCAGCTCTAATCGTAGTAGGCCTTACGATTCTTCTCTATGCGTTGGCGTTGCGGTTCGACAGCGAGCGAAAAGGCAACGCGGTGTTTCGCTATGCACTGGGCATTGCTCTCGGCCTTGCGATCTACAGTCTGGTGATCCGATTCACCTCCGTATTCCACCTCGTGTCAGTGGGATATGCAGTGGCTTTCGCCGTTCTGCTTGCCGCTTGTTCTTCACTGATCGTTTACATTTCGGTTCCGCCACCTATGCGTAATGCACGTAGTGCTATGGTGCGAGGTGCAGCGGTTGCCATCGTGTGGATGCTCCTGGAGTTGTTCATGAGGTTGTCTCGTGTTGAGGCGGGCAGTATATCGTTTGGTGGCTGGGGGACATTTGCAGCGCTCTCGAATCCACCTGAGCTACGAGCCTACCCATCTCTCATCAGTGATCTAGCAACCGGGGCAATTGTAGGAGCTAGCGCCGGTGCTGCACTCACACTGGTGAGGGCACGAGGTCGAGCCGTTTATTCAGCGTTCTACGGGCTACTTACCGGTGCCTGGATCTCTGGTGTGTTCTATGCTGCACACTCCGCGGTGGGTACAGCGATAATGCAGTCAGCGTTCAATGAACGAACAGCTTGTATTGCCACGCTAGTGGCAGTTCCGTCTGCAGCGATTGCTGCGGCAGTAGGGATTGGCCTGTTCATAGGTTCGCTTGCGCGAAGGGTGCGGTTCGTTCTCACTGGCGCTATCATATTGCTCATAGGTGCTTCCGCAGTCTATGTTGCAGACTCTCGAGCCGGAGCCGATCTCTATCTCGCTGCGGTGCGCTCACCCAACTATGGAACCCGTGCTTACATTCACTATACCAAGGATGGCGGATGGACCAGAACATTCGAGCGGCACGCCGACCCGTTGATAATTGACCACTGCGATCGTCTGATTAAGCGTTATCCGCGATCCATATACTACTCGCAGGCGGTTTATCTAAAAGCGAAGAGCCAGTTCGCATCTTGGCAATTCGCCGAAGCAAGTAATACACTCGAAGAGTTGAGACACCGATACAAGTCACTCAGGGGTGCTAGTTCAGTGTTGAAGGTATACACCCAATTGGTGCAGGGGCAGTTTGGCGATGTTATTGATTCCAGTGTGCCATGCGATCATATGTTCGTCTCTTGGCGTGCTGCGCAGGGGCGAATGATGGTTGCACACGCGTATGAGGCCGCTGGCAGCAAGCCCGACGCCCTTGCAGCGTATACGTTTTATGTCTACAACCAGGGCGCGGGAACCAGAAGCTCATGGTCTCACGCGGCACTCAGTTATGCAGAGAATCGCATCGATTCCCTCGGTATTGCAGAAGACTCAGTTGCCAAAAATGGCGTTGTCTTGGGGGTGGTGCGCGCTAACAGTCATCCGCTTTCGGGTGCCTACGTTGCCCTTGTTGAGCCGCACATAGACGCCGCCTACCCGGATGAAAGCCGGCAGTTCACCGGAGCATCAACAGTGCCGCTCTGGTTTGGACTTGCTGCTACAACCGATTCAGAAGGACGTTTCACTATCGAGAAGGTTCCCTACGGGGACTATGAGCTTGTAGTTGGTGCGGATGTATCAAAGCTCCCTGCAGAAAGGGTTATCTCGAAGCAAGTGCCGGTCATCAGTGTCAACAATAACAGAGTGCGCATCGATGATATCAATTTTGTTCCAGCTATTGAGCTGCTGAGCCCAGTTGCAGGCGAGACTGTGAGCCGAATACCGACTCTCAAGTGGTCGCCGCACCCGGGAGCAGCGTACTATGCGGTTACCATAGTCACCGCACCTACCAGCGATACGTATCCTGCCTCCAACATAGCATCAAGTCAGGGACGGCAGTGTTGGTCGATGTCACACATTAGGTCGACATCCGTTTCGGTATCACCGGACGGCTTCAGTGCGTTCGTTGGCTCTCCCGAAGCAAGAGCTCTAAGCCTGCTTCCAGGCCGCCATTACTCGTGGATGGTTCTTGCCTACGACGATGAGGGACGAGTGCTCTCGTCTTCGGAGAGTTATCGTATGTCTAGCGATCCAACTTTTCAAATTGCATTCGATACTCGAAGGGAGGTTGATAGCAACTAGCATTCTCTCTTGACAGTTTACTATTCAGAGCTTTAGAATCTCATGTAAGAAGGAGGCTTTCATTGATGAAACGACAAAGAGGTTTTACGCTGATTGAGCTTTTGGTCGTTATCGCGATCATAGCAATTCTCGCGGCTATTCTCTTCCCTGTCTTTGCAAGAGCGAGAGAGGCCGCACGCGCGAGTTCATGCGTTTCCAACATGAACCAGATCGGTAAGGCTTTTAAGAGTTATATTACAGACTGGGAAGACATGTATCCCACCAACCGACCAATGGGTCCTGGTGGTGTTCCGGTGCCATTCGTCTACGTCGAAGTGCCGCTTTCACCGCCACCGCTTCCGGGCCAGCAGCCGTTTACATTCTACTACGGTCCTAACTGGGTCGAGGCTCTGTACCCATTCATCGAGCGGGTTGGTTCCCCTGGCGACAACTCGTCAGTGTGGAAGTGCCCGTCGGCCAAATTGGGTGAGCGACCTGGAAATGCCAGTGTCACGTTCGTTATGAACTACTGTCTCCTTGAGCAGCCGGAAGGCATCGTGAAGCAGCCCGGTAACACAATGCTCTGCCGCGAGATGGACGTACTTATGTCATCTGCGTGCCGCCCGACAAATATGTCTCTGGCACAGAACCAGGTTCCGAGGGATCCGTTCCTGACACTTCGGGATGCATCCACAAATCGTGAGACCAAAGCCAGACTGCACAACGCAGGTTCACACGTTCTGTTCGTTGACGGCCACGTTAAGATGATTGCTGCATCGTACATGCCGCAGACACTGAACGCAGCTAACAACTGGGATCCGATCTCCAACCAGTGGTGGAACGACGTCACCAGAGCTGACAGAAAGATCATCGCTATCTCGCCGTAGAGGTGTGATAAGCTCTTCGAACAAGCCGCCCGCGGCATGCGCAGGGCGGCTTGTTCTTTTATCAGTATCACGAAATCTCGCGGTCAATCCGCTCAGCCAGCAGTGCAGGCTTCATTGCCGACAGTACCTTTCCTCCAATCCACACTTCCAGATGCAAGTGCGGGTCTTTAAGCACCCTGCCTACCCATCCGATAACCTGCCCATGCGTAACCTTCATACCTATAGAAATACTCTCTCGAATATGCAAATGCGCATAAACAGTGGTAATTCCGCCTCCAGTTATGTATATGCACGCTAGCCTGCCGTCACGATCGGCAATTCTGCTGACCGTTCCCGAATGCATCGCATATACGGGCATTCCAGCGGGGACGAATATATCCAAAGCATCCCCGGTTCCTGGTCGGCTATAGCCGATGACCACGTTGTGTCCAGGAACATCCGTTCGCCGATGGACACTCCTCCCGTGAAGTGTACGGTTGTACCTCCTGCCCAGGATGCTGATGCCTAGTGGTGTTATCACGATACTCTCCGGGAGGTTGAGTCCTAACTCGTTCCTCACAACTCGCACAAGGTAGGTCACCGCAGCCCGTCTTCGTTCTTCTGATGTCATCTCTTCGAATCGCGCAGCATAGACAACTGCGTCGTAGATTCTTTCGTGGCCGATGCGTGTCAACCACTCCCTGGCCCACTTAGGGAGTCGGTGCCTGCTTTCCAGGTAACTTAGCACCAGCCCCATTATTCCTATACCAAACCCGATCCATTGATAGATCGAGGTAACTTCAACTAGATGCATTATTCACACCTACTTTCCAAGCACGTGTGCGAGAAAGGCGCCAATCAGCGTAGAGGCGAATACTCCAGCAATCCACTGAAAAGTCCGCATGTTGCGTTCCAGAACAGATATTCGCTCGGAGTGCTCTACAACACCTGCTGGCACATACTTTCTGATTGCCACTATCTCGCCCACCAAAGTGTCGATCTTGCTTTCAATTACAGCGAGGCGGGCAAGGATTCGCTCCTCACCCGCCTCTGTGGCTGTTTGCATATCTGTGCTCCCGATTCTTGTCTTAAATCAGAGCAGCCGTCTTTGCGATGGGTTTGCCTCCAAAACGTGTGATAACAATCTTGTACACTGAGTAGCTTCGCCCGTCCCTTGTGAGGGTGTCATCGAGCGCAATATCGGCGTCGGCCGTGGTGATGAAGAAGAGTGTGGGGCGCTCCACCGCAGCAGCCTCGGTGTCATCGAAATAGGTTCGAAGGGTGCCCGTATCCACGATGCGAAAGAACCCACGAGCTGTAGATGATCCGCCAGTACGTTGAAAAGTGACGTCTTCTCCGTGCAGTGCGATCTTCTTCTCAATTCTCGATATTACTCTCATCAGCCCTATATGCCCTCTCTCACAGTGAAAACCGGGCGTATATTCAGCGTGTTGCTCACGATTTCCGATTCCGGCAGCTCCGGCAGAAGATTTTTTGCAAAAGGTGCGAGCCTGGCCATTCCCTGAGCAATGAGATCCGGCCCCTGTTCCTTCATCTGCCCGATGGTAATTCCTGCAATACTGAACTGCTCCGTGCTTCCGAACTCCCTGGCAAGTTGCTTCAGAAGCTCTCCGCATATTATCTCGAGAATGCCCAGCTTCAGTGTGCTCTGGAGCTTAGTATCACTGGTGTCGGTCAGATAGACTTCTGAAATCATATACTCCACTGCCGGTTGCATCTCTGAGATCAGCGCATCTATAGACCCGTCGTAGGAAGTATCCGACGCGGGAATCATACACTTTCGCTTAACGTCGGCTTTGGTGATACTGATCGCCATAGATGTCACTCCCTTCTTGTTCGGGGTCGGACCAGCCGACCCCCATTGCTCTTTTAGGCAACCTCGCTCCCGAAAGCCGTCTGCCACAGCCCATAGCCCACGTTATAGCGAGCACGCACGCCATAAATGTATTCGTCGCGCATGAAGCCTGCTTCACTGGTATCTTCAAGTGCACTGAAGTCAACCGGCACACGGGATTGGAAAATGATCGGCCTCACCACCCACTTTGTGGCAAGCAAGAACCAGTTGTTCGTGTCTGTCAGGTAAGGTGAGATTATCACGTCCAGCTTTCCTTTCAACGGGTTTGAAGAAAACTTTTGGCTTCCATCCGCAGAATCGAGCACATCGGGATAGTAGTTTGAGTCCACCAGTTCCAGCGCTGTCCACTGTAGGTCTGGGGGCACAACCAATGTGTCCGGCACGATTCCTAACAGCTTTCCGCGGTCGTCTTTGAACTTCATTATGCTGGTGATTGCATTTTGAAGCGAAGTTACCGAAAGCGCTGCGGTACCCTTGTTCGACTGAGTGCCAGAATCCCCTTCAGAGTGATCGGTGTCGAAAAAGTACTGTCCATCGTGGCAGAGCGAGGTGAATCCATTCCCCAAAAGGGAAAAGACAAGCTCGTCCACGTGCCGCTTGGACTCGCGAGCCAGACCTTGCACCCGAAGTTTGATCTGTCCGTAGAGATCATCTTCAACCACCGATCTTTCAACCGCAATTGATGCCTCCCACGTCTTGTTTCTAATCGCATATTGGTGTTCCAGAAGCCCGGCGGGGAGTCGTTCATCTTTGAACTCCCGCATCTTCGGAACCGAACCCAGCCAAGCGTAAGTTTCTGTATCCTGCTCGCTCGGAACGGTAGTACAGATTCTCTCCCAATCGCCGACAGCTGCATCGTATGCTTCAAAGAACACGCTCTTCAACCCGGCCTCGAGCAACCGGGGTATATCCGACTTGGTAAGTGTCATTGCCAAACCCTCCTTGTGGTGTATAAGGTGCTAAAGAACTCCAAGGGCTTTCCAGACATCGAAGAATCTGGCGTAGCCGCGGCCGTTATCAGTGGCAACCAGGGCAGAATGCCACTTGCTTTGGTCGAGTCCATCTATGGCGTTACCAAACTCGTTTTTGAACCATTCTGCATCCACGCCCTGATATCCACCATCCGGGTACTGCTCCAGTATGATATTTCCTGCGCTGTCGATAAGTCCGCGAGCCGACAGCCTGCTGAACAATTCGGTCATCATCTCTCCTATCCAAGCAGTTGTGCGCGCATCGTGAGATCCGCCGTTGCAGACGGATCCTGATTTTTGAGGAAGAGTCTGGCACAGTATCCGCGCACTCCAGAAACCGACGCCTGATCGCTTACGTACGTGGTTCCCCCGGCGTCTACGAGTTCCGAATCCCGCCTGAATATCCCGGCATTGTGAGTTTTGCTCCCTGAGTATGTGATAATCACGTTCCTGACCCACTGAACGTTATCCATCCAGGCGCTGTAGACAAATGCGTTGGCTGCCACGTCGGTTGCATCGATAACGCATCCCAAATCCGCGTACCTTGCACCAGAAGGGTCTACCTTAAGTGCACCGTCATTCGTGGCGACGACCTCCTGTGCACATTTGGTCAGTTCGTTAGCTGCTGATAGCATAATCACTCCTTCGCTTCTGTTAGCTTGCGTAGCGATCGATGCGAATTCGCACTGTTCTCGAGTCAATCGACTCCACGCAGATACCCGCTTTGAGGTCATTTGTGGTGGCGGCATCGGTGACGCTCTGGTTATCAACGATTTTGAACTCAACACCAACGTCTGTCTGTGCGCCGTTTCCACCTCCGTCAACAAAAACAAAGGTGCCCGTGGTCCGAACGCGTATCGATTTGTCCCCAGCAGAGCCGGCGGAGTTGTCGACCGTTTCGTATGCGACTCCTGCGAAGGTTTCGCCTGAAGCGTCGGTGGAGTTGGTCGCATATCCTACGGCGCTGATATTCACCAATGCTCCTTTCGGAATCTTGACTGCGGCCATTTTATGGGCAATGAGCTTGCCATCCTGCCGCATAGACTCTCTTGCAGTTGTGGTTGCTGTCATATTAGTCTCCTTTTGCACTCTGTCAGATTTGCAGCTCGCCAAATCTGACTAATATCTACATCTAAAGCACTAATCACCAGTTGCCATAATCTAAAATAGCGAATCGAGTATCCGCGCCGGAGGTAGTACGAGTTGAAAACATCGCAATCTGCAGATGTTCCGATCGCGCGCGGTCGGCAGTCTGAAGAAGACCTGACCTTAGACGATCTAGCAGTCCTTATTCCAGTGTCAGTGCTTCAACAGGCCCAGGACGCATTCTCATCGGCACTTAACATTCCGCTTCTCTTCTCGTCGAGTGATGGCACGCCCGTTACTACAACAAGCGGTTTGGAGATGTTCTGTTCTCAGTTCGCGAAGAATGTGGAAGCCATCCGACCTTGCATGGACTGCGACCGACAGGAAGCAGTAAGTAGTCAGCCAATAGGTAACGCCATCCACACCTGTCCTCTTGGGCTAAGTGACGTAGCCTTTGCGATAACGGCCGAGGGGCGAACCGTTGGCTATCTTGTAACCAGCCATACTACAGCCGGCCGAGGTGCGCCACAGGTAGTGCAGTCGGCACGAAAACAGGGTATGGCTCCACCGGCTGCAATCAGCTACGCATCACGCATACCGGTCTGGACAGTAGAGCAGTTGCGTGACGTCGCAAAGGGGCTCTCTGCACTAGCTGAGATCATTTCTCAGCTTGCCACCACATCGCGCAGGCTGAAGCGTGCTGAAATGGCCGATCCGGTTACCGGGGTTGCAGGCCGTGCGCTCTTCTGGGATGCGCTCACCCGAGACATAGCAAAAGCCGCAGCACACAACTGCCCGTTCTCAGTTGCCATGGTAAACATCGATAATCTCGACGAGATCAACGATACCTACGGTCTGGAAGCTGGCGACAAAGCGCTTCGCACAGTCGCACAGGTGCTGACCAACGAGATACGTGCATCAGACACTGTTGGACGCTCCGGAAGCGGCGAGTTCCTGGTGCTTCTGCGATGCACCGATACTGACGGCGCGGAAATAGTCTCTTGGAGACTGAAAAACAAAGTCGCAGGCAGCAAGTTTGCCAGTCACAAACATAAGGTGTCGGTTTCAGCGCGAGTTGCAACGGTCACTTATCCGCATATAACAGCGGACAACCCAGATTCGCTCTACAAAGAGCTAAAGAAAAAACTCTTTCCAACCGAAGAAGGATTGGAACTCACTGATAGTGAACCGAAAGCCGCCTAAAGTGCTTTCATCATTTCTGCTTTCTTTTACTGCATTGAGGAGTGTGACAGAGGGATACTGCCACACTCCCTTTTCTTTCGTACGATCGCTTGCCAATTGCACACTCTATCTGTTTCGATACTTCGCAGCCGACTCGGCACTTACACCCAGCTTCGCAAAGATACTACGTTCCTCTTCAGATACCTCTTCGGATGTGCTTTCACCGGTGGCGAGTTCTGAAAATTCAATAACGTTTGGCTGCAACTCAAGAAATGCGAGGAAAGCCTGCGCAACAGGCTGCACGCTGCCATCAGCAAAGGTTGCCACCTGATTGGCATCAGTCAAAAGCAGCGCGCGCGCTAGTTCCTGTGATGCAGGCGCCAGCTTACCCGACCGTTTCAGCTCGTCTAACTGTTGATGTACTTGCTTTGTAATGAGAGCTTGTTCCAGCTCGGCTATCCTGTTGGAGAACTCGAGAGTAGTAGAATCGCTCATCCCATTTTCCTCCTTATCTATATCGAAAGCGAACCAGATTGTTTCGCTTTCACCAAATACGGCAGCATCGGCGATGCGGGGGTTGCGCACCAAGCTGACTTCAGCGATCCCCGATTTGTCGCGTCTTATCGCAGCAGAGAGCTTTGTAGCGCTGGATGATTCTATTAGCGCCCACGCCTGATTCGTGAAGGCCAGCCGGCCCATCAGGTTCTTACCTTCCCGCCAGATTCTCGTTACAAAGCCCAAGTTGAGCGGCGAGTCGGTGTGTTCCACTTTGATTGGCACTGGTCGGTGCGAAGCCGCCATACGTTCGAGGTCACCCTCGGTGATTTCTAACCCTCTATCCGGATAACTGCCTGCCGTGAAGAGCTTTGCATCGCGCTCTACGGTATCTGCTCGAAACTCTATTCCAAAATCCTTCCCAGCCTCGATAATCCTGCCTTTGATAATCTCGATTTCCCGCGCTGAGTAGAACATCGCATTTCGCGGATTGTTGATCCGAGCCCACGCACTCCTTACGTGCTCGGCAGTATCCAGGGGATACTTGCTGTTCACTGGGTCGGCAAACCGTACTCTACCGTATTTTCGAATTCCGGCGTCAGGATCTACGCCTTCTCTTCGCCTGATATGCAATGCATTCTCCTTTCTCTGGCAGGCAATCAACTCTTCTCGGGGATTTCAAGATAGTCCCTTATCCAGGTTTCATCGGGTGCTACGACGCCGCCAGTTACGAGCTTGCCTATCACACCGGCAAGCAGTGTCAAGTCGCGTTCTCTCAGCGTGCCGAGGGAGAAACTGGGGTAGCGCTCCACATTCAGGTTGTAGTCAACGAGCCTGCGGATAAGCTGCTCTTCCATCACCGATTCCTCGATGTCTCTTTTGATCTTCTCAAGAGTCATTCTGAGCACATCCAGGTGCACCTTGGCGAGTGCAAATGAGCCGTAGCGCATCCCCTCGTCGGTAGTCAGCGTCTGTCCAAGAATTGCCTTTGCTATCTGTCGGTCGTGGTATTCCACCGCCTGAAGATAACCGGATTCACCTCCCCGCTGCGCCTCAAGAAGCTCTATTTTGATATCGTCCGGAAGGACAATGGCAGTCTCCTGTTGCAACCTGTCGAGCACTTTCAGAAGATCGTCCTGCTGGCTTCGTGGCGTGCCTCGAGTGTAGCTTCCCACCACCGTAGGCGAGCCATACTTCTCCAGATAGGTATTGTGAAAGCGAAGTATCACATCCTTGCTCCACCAGTGCCTATAGGCCGCGCGCAGTTCCGACATGCCGTGAGGCGATTCATAGCGCGGCATATAAGTGTAGATGAGGAACTTATCAGGGGGCAGCTTCTTCTGCTGCAGCGGCTCCTGGCGCAGCCCTCTCAGGTTCAGAAACTCATCGGTCTCGAATGTGATACTTGCAGGATCCTTCGCCTTGACCGAGTCCAGCCCTATCATCCCGCGATACCTGCCATTCTCGATGACTTTGTAGTTGATCTCTGAGACAGAAAACCCCTTCGCCACAGCATCGAGAACGTTGTAGAGCACATCGACGATCGTTCCGCGCATATCTTCCAGGCAGAATCGCACGAAATCTGCGGCGTAAATGTCCTCCGCTTTTTCTGAGGCGGGATGAACGCTCCATCCGCGCGACAGGATAGAGAGCTTCTTGATGTTGAGGCACGCTCTTATCTGGCAGTCAGTCTGCATTCTGTCGTATATCGCGAAGCCGCGGCTGGTAATCAGGTCATCCGGGTTGTAAGGAGTCATTCGGCCTCGGGCACAGGCGAGTCTATCTGCAACGGCGGTTTCAACCATTTTGGGGCGTTTCAGAATAGATCGAAGCTTTGCAAGCATAAGCGTTCCTTTCGTTCTGTTTAAGCGGTATTAACAGTCGACTGTCCGGAGTCTCGAACCGCTCGAAAGATACCTTGCAGGAGCAGCGTGTGATTTTCCTTTCCAAACGGCAAGAGCAAGTGCAACTACTAGATCATCTGTGTAACCGCTTCGTGCGTTCATCCTCACATTTCCGGAGGTAGTTAGTTCGTATTCGAAGTATTGGAGTTCACGGATAAGCTGTTCGTCGTCTGGTATCGCAAGCTCACGCCCTGTAAGGCGGATCACAAGGTTATCGATAATCTCCCGCTTGCTTTGGTTGGTGAAGGTCAAGCCTTCGACTGAGATTCCGGAATCTCTGCTCCAGAGTCGTTTTTCGAGGAGTTCCAACAGCGGATCCCCGACAGAAGTCTGATCGGTTAGCACCGTGTTCACACGGCAGCGTTCGAGTATCTGTGCCACTCTTTCCACTTGCGCTTCCCACGAGAGTCTATTGAATCGATCGATTGCAACAGTTCTTGCAGGGCTTGTACCTGCATCCAAAACAACTACCGCGGTGTAATCGGAGTATCTGGCCCAATCTACTCCTGCAACGATGAACTCCCCTTCGCCCACGGTTGCAGTATCACTTGTCTTGATAGCGTCTTGTATTGCATCCCAGGGAAAGACCGATGCCTGATCATCCAAAAACTCCGCCTCATACTCTACAGCGAACTGGCGCGGTGTAAGTGAGCTGCGTTGTGACTCGATATAGCTGCGACTTATGTGCGGGTTCTCCCAAGATGGAAACTGAAATGCCCGGATACGCCTGGGGGCCAAAGGCACTTTTGTCGTCTTCAGCCCCCGGGTGTCTTCTTCCGCTTCGCTCTCTACTGATCGCTGCCCCTGAACAAATGTTCGATAAAAATGGTTTTTGCCGAAAGGTGTAGAGATCATCACCAACTGCCCGTCTCTATCTGCCAGCATCGGCGATATGACCTCTTCCACCACCGACCCTTTAACATAGGCGGCTTCATCGACTATCACCCTGTCTGCAGAGTGGCCGCGCAGGTTGCGCCCATCTTCATCCGCGGTTCGAGCCATTATCAGGCTGTTATCAAACTGAAGCCGGGGATATGGAGTGCGGGTGATCTTTGTGCGTGTTCTGCAGCCAGCGGAACCGAGCATGACTTTTTCGATGGTATCGAATATCAGGCGGCTCTGGTCGTAAGTGGGTGATACAATCATCTGCACCGAGCCAGGCGAGACCAGAGCATAGGTAGCGGCATCGATAGCAGCGGCCTCAGTTTTACCCCATCTCCGGCCACACGCTGCAATCTTTACGCTGCTTTCGTCTGCCAGCCACAGCCGCTGGGTGGGGTGTGGCACCCAACCGAAGATAGCTTCTGCCAGATCCAGGCGGAACGCGGCATCAACTGCGCTTTTCACGGTTTGCCGCCACCTCCCGAATTGCTTCTTCCAACGTAGGGCCTTTTGTTTCTCGTTCGTTGAACGCTCCACTCGCTTTCAGTGTATCCAGCGCAAGTTTGGCGTCACCCTGATTCGAGAGTTGTTCGTGCAGTCTTTTCGCCGCTGCAAGTGACGCTTCAGATGTAATTCTGGCTGCCGCCGCACGAACAGCTTCCTCTTCTGCATTAAGGGCAGCGCGGAACTTATGGGATCTCATCCATTTGGCGATAGTCTCCGGCTTAACTCCGACTTCTTTGGCGACCTCATCTTCCCGCAAGTGAAACATTCGTTTGATTGCCTTCTGTTGTCTGGCCGACAGCAATCTGATCTCCTTTCAAACATCCGTTCGTGCAAGCTGTGTCTATAATTATAAGACAACCAACTCTTGGTATATGGACACTCAGTCGCGATCTTCGAAAGACCGTGCCTACTCCTGGTTTCCCATCGTTCCGCCCTTTGTGTTATACTGCAAATATCCCAGTTGAGGTGAAGCTAGTAACGTGTCCGCAAGATTCTACAAACAGTGCATAGACCGGATGCGGCCGTATGTTCCAGGAAAACCCATAGAGGAAGTCGAACGAGAGCTCGGGATTAGTAATATCATCAAACTTGCCTCGAATGAAAACCCAGTCGGGCCGAGTCCGAAAGCGGTGGAAGCGATGAGTGCTGCGTGCAAATCAGTCGCTCTCTACCCGGACGGTTCGTGCTTTGCGCTTCGCCAGGCAGTTTCCGAGCATCTTGGAGTGGAGCCGGAGTGTCTTTCTTTCGGGACTGGTTCCGACGAGCTTATAAGGGAAATCGGAAATGTCTTCCTCGTTCAGGGTGACACTGTAGTGCAGGTAGATCCGTCGTTCTCGCAGTACGAAGGTGCTGCTACCGCGAATGATTGCGAATGTATTATGGTTCCTCTTACTCCCGAGTTTGAGTTCGATGTGGATGCAGTAATTGACTGTATAGATCAGCGAACGAAACTGGTTTTTCTTCCGAATCCAAACAATCCTACAGGCACAATTCTTACCCATTCGCAAATGGAGCGGATTCTCTTTGCAATGCCGGAGCATGCAATCCTTGTGCTCGACGAGGCTTACTACGAGTATGTCGAGTGTGATGAGTATCCAAATGGACTGCAGTGGATAAAAGAGGGGAAGAACGTTATCCTGTTGCGGACATTCTCAAAGATTTATGGGCTCGCTGGGCTCAGGCTGGGTTATGCAGTTGCAAGACCGGAGTTAATCGAACTCATAGAGCGCATCAGGCTGCCGTTTAATGTAAGCTCAGTGGTACAAGCAGCGGCGATAGCGGCGCTAGCCGATCAAGAGCACGTAGCAAGCGTTCGCAGAATCAACGTAGAGGGCAGAGACAGCCTGTACAAGGCGCTTGACCAGATGAATCTGCCTTACACCCCAAGCGAAGCCAACTTCGTCTGGATAGATACAAAAACGAACTGCAAGCAGGTATTTCAGGAAATGCTTAAGCGCGGAGTAATAATCCGCACAGGCGATATCTTCGGCTGTCCAACACATATTCGTATCACTATAGGAACGTCCAGTGAAAACGACCGGTGCATAGCGGCACTCGGCGAAGCATTGGCAAACGCTAAGAGAGAAGAGGGTTTGTCGTGATCATCATATTGACTCCATCGGCGTCAGATAACGATCTTCAGGAACTGGTTCAGAATCTGAAAGACCGCGGCTATGGGGTCCATATCTCCAAAGGCGTAGAGAAGACCATAGTCGGAGCTATCGGGGCGCCCGAAGATGACAAAGCGATAATAGCCGAGCAGCTATCCTCGCTCAACATAGTAGAGCGGGTCATTCCGATTCTAAAGCCATACAAAATTGTGGGCAAAGAATTCCACCCCGATAAAACAATCATCAGAGTGAGGGATGTAGACATCGGTGGGCAGAAGATAGCTGTTATGGCGGGTCCTTGCTCGGTAGAGGGCGAAGAACAGACTATCGAGACGGCAAAAGCCGTTAAAGCGGCCGGCGCGAGCATACTCCGCGGAGGCGCGTTCAAGCCCAGCACATCGCCGTACAGTTTTCATGGCCTGGGGGAAGACGCGTTGAAGATACTGACAACCGCGCGCGATGTCACGGGGCTTCCGATTATTACCGAAGTTATGGACACTCGGGATGTGGAATTGGTCGCCAGCTACGCCGACATTCTGCAGATAGGCACCCGCAATATGACAAACTTCTCTCTGCTGCGAGAGGTGGGGCTTAGCGAAAGGCCGGTTATGCTGAAGCGCGGGATGTCTTCGACTATCGAAGAGTGGCTGCAGGCTGCGGAGTATATCGCGAACCGCGGCAACTACAATATTCTGCTCTGCGAGCGCGGGATTCGCACTTTTGAAACCTACACAAGGAACACCTTCGACATAAGCGCAATACCAGCGCTTCTTGGGCTTACACATCTGCCGATAGTTGCCGACCCGAGCCACGGGACAGGGCGTGCACAGCTTGTGCCGTCGGTTGCCAAAGCTGCAGTAGTGGCGGGAGCCGACGTGGTAATGGTGGAAGTTCATCCTCAGCCGGATAAGGCACTCAAAGATGGCGCACAGTCGCTCACACCGGCCTCGTTCCAGAAGCTGATGAGCGAACTTGGTACAGTGGCACGTGCAGTGGGGCGATATGTGTAGTCTGCCTGTCTGTTCTGCAGCGTAACAAATGGCTGAGCGCGTAGATACCATTGCGATAATTGGTGTGGGGCTGATCGGAGGCTCGATAGGTATGGCCGCCAGGGCAAAAGGGCTTGCCAGGCGTGTCATAGGGGTTGATCGTGACCTCCGGAAGCTTCATCGTGCCAAAGAACTCGCTGCCATCGATTCGTACGCTACCGATCTTATCACCGCTGCGAGTGAAGCCGATCTGATATTTGTCTGTACGCCGGTGCTCGCAATCGTTCCCGTTATCGAAGCAATTGCTCCGGTGTTAAAAGATGGGGCAATTATAACCGACGTCGGAAGCACAAAGAGCGAGATTACAATTGGTGCGCAGTCGGTACTGCCCGAGGGGCGACACTTCGTTGGCGGGCATCCGATGGCGGGATCCGAGCAAGACGGCGTCGAGGCTGCGCGCCCGTACTTGCTTCTTAACGCCACCTATGTCATCACACCCACGGACGATACAAATGTCCAAGCACTGAACACGCTGGTTGGCTTTGCCGAGGACATCGGCAGCAACGTAGTATTGATGAGTCCAGAACAGCACGACAGAAGCGCTGCCGTTATCAGCCATCTTCCTCACGTTCTCTCGGCATCTATTCTGAGGCTGGCGGAGGAAGAGCAAAGGCAGAGTGGCAAAGTATTCGATCTGGCAGCCGGTAGCTTCAAAGATATGACCCGCGTTGCTGGCAGTCCTCCTGAGCTTTGGGTAGACATCTGCCTTTCCAACAAAACCGCAATAGTCGATATACTCCAGAGTTACGAGACAATCCTTGCCGGTGTCAGGAAGAGCATCGAAGCAGCAGATGCCGATGAGATCGAAAGCCTTTTTGAAGAAGGCCGCACATTGAGGCAAACCTGGGTACACGAAAAGCAAGAGTAGCAGTCTTTGGTGCAGTCGATTGCTCTTTAATATTGGTAGAGAAGATATGACGAAGCTAAATTTTAGCTGCAAAACATCACTTCGAGGCAAGATATCGGTTCCGGGAGATAAGTCTATCAGCCATAGAGCGGTGATACTGGGGTCACTTGCGAAAGGGATTACCAGAATCCACGGCTTTCTGGCAGGTGAAGACTGTCTGAACACGGCTGGTGTGTTCCAGCGGATGGGTGTCTCGATATCGAGAGAAGGGCCCGAAGAACTCGTTATCTCCGGTGCAGGGCTTTCATCTCTGAAGGAGCCAATGGATCTGCTCGACGTCGGCAATTCCGGAACATCAATCCGATTGATCTCAGGCGTGCTTGCAGGCCAGCCATTTTATTCTGTTATCACAGGTGATGACTCGATCAGGCAGCGGCCGATGAAGCGAGTCACCGAGCCTCTCAGGGAGATGGGGGCAACCATCTTCGGGCGAGAGGGAGGAAACAAAGCCCCGCTTACGATACTGGGAGGCGATCTGGTGCCGATCGATTATCGCTCACCAGTCGCGAGCGCACAGGTAAAAAGTGCAGTGCTTCTGGCGGGGCTCTTCGCCGATGGTGAGACTTCCGTAACAGAACCCGTCCTCTCCCGAAACCACACCGAGCTTATGGTTAAGGGCTTTGGAGGAAATGTGCGGGTTGAAGGAACGACTGCTACGGTGTCTGGCCGACCATCGCTTGTGGGGCAGGCAATAACAGTGCCCGGCGACATATCCTCCGCAGCTTTCTGGATGGTAGCGGCGCTGATAGTCCCCGGTTCAGAAGTCTTGCTGCAGAATGTGGGGATCAACCCCACGAGAACAGGCATACTAAACGCGCTGAAAGCTATGGGAGCAGATATCTCGCTGGAAAACACTCGGGAAGTGACGGGGGAACCAGTGGCGGACATAGTAGTCCGATCGAGTCAGCTTAAGGGAGCAAATATCGGGGGCGAGATTATTCCAAGGCTGATCGATGAGATTCCGGTTCTCGCAGTTGCCGCCGCCGCTGCTTCTGGGGATACCATCATCTCGGGAGCCGAAGAACTCCGGGTAAAAGAGACCGATCGAATCGCCGCCATCGCGCAGGAGCTTTCCAAGTTTGGCGCAAAGATAGATGAAACTCCAGGTGGAATGATTATCCACGGCGGAGTTGATCTCATTGGAGCAGAGTGCAACTCGCACGGCGACCACCGAATAGCTATGTCGTGTGCCATTGCGGGGCTGATAGCTAGTGGTGAAACTACCGTTCAGGGTGCGGAGTGCATTGCTATATCCTATCCCGGGTTCGAAGAACAGCTTGGCCGGTTCGCCAACATCAGCTAACTGTGAATCTGCAGTCAATCTTTTCGAGACCATCGGGGAGTTGTGTATAATAACCGAATGAAAAAACCCATTATTGCGATAGACGGGCCGGCGGGTTCGGGGAAGAGTACGATTGCTCGCTTGGTTGCCGAGCGGCTCGGATACACTTATATCGACACTGGCGCAATGTATCGCGCTGTAGGTGTGTGGGCAATGCAAGAAGGAATTGGCATCGATGAGCCGGGAAGAATCGTCGAATTGGCCGAACGGCTTAGTATTCGATTCGCACAGAACGACCAACAGCGGATTCTGGTAGACGGGGAAGACCTCACACTGGCGATTCGCACTCCCGAAGCGACCCGAATGTCGAGCCCTGTATCAGCTATTCCGGGAGTGCGCAGACGTCTGGTTGATATTCAGCGCCAGATGGGTGAGGCAGGCGGCGTTGTAATGGAAGGCAGGGACATCGGCACGTACGTCTTCCCGGATGCAGAAATCAAGATTTTTATGACAGCATCTGCAAAGGAGCGCGCCCGCCGACGCTGCAAAGACCTAACGGCGGCCGGAGTAGTTGCAAATCACGAACAGGTGCTAAAGGACATACTCGAACGGGACGAGCGAGACAGTTCCCGCGACATGGCTCCACTTCGACAGGCAGCCGATGCAGTACACATAGACACCGACCAGATGAGTCTAGAAGAAGTTGTTACTGCAATTCTCGATGTCTACAACAGGGTGACAGGTCAATGATCTACTGGATAGGCTGGACACTCTGTCTGATTACTACCAAATTCTTCGGTAGAATCAAGACCTATGGTAGCGAGAATGTTCCACGAGAAGGTGGAGTCATTCTAGCGCCAAACCACATAAGCTACATCGACCCTCCTGCCGCAGGTATGGGAATCAACTTCCGTCGCATTCATTTTATGGCGAAGCTGGAGTTATTTCAAGTTCCGGTTCTGGGGTTTCTGATCAAGGCTGTTGGGGCGTTTCCAGTTCGTCAGCACACCGCCGATAGAGCAGCGCTAAAGACAGCACTCAAGTACCTAGAAAATGGTGAGCTTGTTTGTATGTTTCCAGAGGGCACCCGAAGCCTGGATGGCAAATTGGGCGAGCCACAAGCCGGGTTGGGGATGATAGTGCTGAAATCTAAGGCTCCAGTAGTTCCGTGTGCACTTGTCGGCACACGCGATATGCTGCCCCCTCATTCGAAGTTCCTGCATTTTGCACGGGTCAAGGTAGTTTATGGTGAGCCGATTACCTTTGAAGATCTGTACGAACAGGGGATGAACAAAGAGACTATTGCCGAAGTAGGCCGCCGCGTTATCCAAGCGATTGCGGATCTCCAGTCGAAGTATTCCTAGTCGAAACAGACGTACATTGAGTGTGCGGCGGCGCCTACGGACAGCGCCACCGCAAGTCTTTTTGAAGGGAGCCCTGCGCTAGCCAGCCGAGCTTTTCTGTACGTAGTTGACCTGCAGGTCACTCACCATCCGTCGATATTCTTTCTTCTGCTCTTCCTCCAGATGAGGGGCAATCTTGTCTACCAGAAAGACCACACTGTCGATGGCAATCTTTGCCTGCAGCATATCTTCCTGGGCTTTTTTTGTTGCGGGATTGATTCTAAGCCCCATCCAGTACCAGGCGCCCTCGGCGAGCATCAGAACCGTCCACTGTATCAGGGAATAGACATCGCCTGCAGGTTCACCTTCGGTCTCTTCTTCGGGCGAAGTATCTTCAGTTTCCTTAGTCGTCTCGGGTTCAGATGCTTCCTCATCGCGCATACGTTTATCTACAACCTCAAATCCTCTGTCTTCTGCATTGTTTTCAGCCAACTGTCACACCTCCATCTTAAACAGAGTCTATTGGTCTTTACAGCACTTCTGCACACTTGTAACTGCGGCATACACAATCGCTCCAACGAGTGCGCCTACAGAGTCGGCTACCAAGTCGAACAGATCGAAAGTTCTCCCCGGCACATACCACTGGTGGAGTTCATCTATTGCGCCATATGAAGCTGTAACGATTATCGCTACAATTGCTGCCACTATCAAACGACAGCTAAAGGTTCTTCTGACTGCTCTCATAACAAGAGCGGAGAGCACAGCGTACGCTGCTGCGTGGTGCAGTTTGTCCCATCCCAGAAACCCCTCCGGACACGGCAATCGGGATTTTGAGGATGCAAAAAAGATCAAACCCATCCATACAATTGGTGGCAGCCAAAGCCACGCCCTGCCATGCGTCATTCCAGCCCTGCCATCTTGCGGAATTCAGCTTCCGATAACACATTCACCTCTAACTGTCGTGCTTTTTCGAGTTTTGAACCGGCCTTTTCTCCGGCGACAACCAAGTCCGTATTCCTGCTTACAGAGGAACTCGCCTTGCCTCCCAGCTTCAATACCAGCTCTTCCGCCTCACCTCGCGTCATAGTTTCTAGTCCACCGGTGAAGACGAAAGTCTTGCCTGAAATCGGCGACTGAACAGGTTGAGTCTTTTCAGCTTCTGTAGCGACACCAGCCTGTCGGAGTTTCGTGAGAACCCGCTTCGTTTCATCTTGAGAGAAGAACCGATTAATGCTGGTAGCAATAACCGGCCCCACGTCGACGACCGAGGCCAAATCATCTATCGATGCCACTTCCAGCGCGTCGAGAGACCCAAAATGTTCGGCGAGCGCCTGAGCAGTACGTTCCCCAACATGCCTTATACCCAGTCCAAAAATCAGTCGTGCAAGAGTTCGTGATTTGCTGTTTTCTATTGCGTTTACGATGTTCTGCGCAGACTTCTCGCCCATTCTTTCGATGTTAAGAAGATCCTGAGCGGTGAGCGGATAAAGATCCCCAGGGTCGGATATCAACTTGCTATCCAGGAGCCGCTGAACCAGCGACGGCCCCATACCGTCGATATCCATAGCCTCGCGGGATGCAAAATGCTGAATTCTCCGCAGTATTTGCACCGGGCAGATTATCCCAATGCACCTTGCAACTGCCTCGCCCTCCAATTGTTCAATATCGGAGCCACATTCTGGGCATTTGTCCGGCATAACGAACTCTCTTTCGCTTCCGTTGCGCTTCTCTTCTATCACCTCAACGACTTCGGGTATCACATCGCCTGCGCGTTGGATAACGACACTGTCGCCGATTCGTATTTCTTTTCTGCGTATCTCGTCTTCATTGTGCAGCGTCGCGCGGGAAACAGTAACCCCGCCGATTGCCACAGGGTCCATAACGGCAACCGGAGTAAGCGCGCCGGTTCTGCCCACCTGCACGATAATGTCTCGTATTACTGTCGACGCTTGCCTGGCAGGGAACTTGAATGCTATTGCCCATCGTGGACTTCTGGAGGCGTGTCCCAACTGTTCCTGATACACTAGCGAATTGACCTTAATCACCACGCCGTCTATGTCGTAGCCGAGTGTTTCGCGTTTCTCGCTCCACTCCTGGCAAAACTGCCAGGCTTGGTTTATCCCAACACAGCGACGAACGTTCGGGTTCACTTTGAATCCCCAGTTCTTTAGCGTCTCAAGTATCTCCCACTGTGTGCTCCATCCTGCTCTTTCTACATAACCGATACTGTAGCAGAAGACATCGAGTCTTCGGCTCGCGGTTACTCTGGGGTCTAGTTGTCGCACCGAACCCGCTGCAGCATTCCTCGGGTTTGCGAAGGTTGGTTCTCCGCGCTCCTCTCGCTCCAGATTAATCCTTCTAAACTCTTCGTGCAGCAGAAGAGCTTCGCCACGGATTTCAACAGACTGCGGAATCTCGTAAGTGTCACCGGTCGGGCGTGCGTTAATCCTGAGAGGCAGACTGCCGATAGTGCGGAGGTTGGCAGTGATGTCTTCGCCGGTGTATCCGTCGCCCCTCGTCGCTCCAACGGCAAAAACGCCTTCATTGTAAGTGAGCGATACAGCGAGGCCATCGAACTTAAGTTCAGCTATGTATTCGATAACATCAGTTTCTGACAAACCAAGTGTGCGTCTGGCACGTTCGTCAAAGGCAATCAGTTCTGCTTCGCTCACGGCGTTGGCCAGGCTGAGCATTGGCACGCGGTGCTGATGTGGGTTAAACTCTGATTGAGGAGTAGTGCCGACCCGCTGAGTTGGTGAGTCCGAAGTGACAAGCGATGGGAAACGCACTTCGATGTCTTGCAATTCGCGCATTTGCCGGTCGTATTCCTGATCGGAGACAGTGGGGGCGTCGAGAACGTAGTATCTGTAGTTGTGTTCGTTTATTTCGTGTCTAAGGGCAGTAACACGTTCGACGACCTCTTTTGGAGGATGTTGGTCTGGCCCCATCGAATAGCCCTCCGATAACTGATTGCGTGAAGCGGTAAGTCACATTCTAATCTGGGCAGGCTATGCTGTCAAGGTTTCGAGACCTCCTGAGCAACCTCGTTCCCTGTGAGTTGCTATCTCGCGATCTAACGGTTAACTCGGTCGATTTCGACCAACTGAAAGGAGTAGTGGAGCAAATGTCCTCCCCTGCAGTCTCTGTTCTGATGCCCGTTTACAACGCCGCAGCTACTGTAGGCGACGCAATAAGGAGTGTTCTAAATCAGACGCACGATGACTTCGAGCTCCTTGTTGTAAACGACGGTTCTACAGACAGCACGGCTGAAAGAGCGGTAGCCGCTGCGAACGGGGACAATCGCTTCCGTTTAATCGATATAGACCACGCCGGGCTAATCCCGGCTCTTAACGCAGGGCTTCTGGAGTGTCGCGACGAGTTTTTGGCTCGGATGGATGGCGACGACATCTCTCATCCGGACAGACTTCAACTTCAAGTGCAGTATTTGATCGCCAACCCACAAATCAGTGTCTGTTCGTCGCTTGTGCGGTCGTTTCCACAGTCGGCGGTGCGCGATGGGTTTCGCAAGTATGAAATCTGGCTGAACTCGCTTACAGAACACTCTGAGATCAGCCGGGATTTCTTCATCGAAAGCCCGGTAGCGCATCCAAGTGTCATGCTGCGAACGGAGGAGCTTCGCGAGCTTGGCGGTTATGTGGAAAACAACTGGCCGGAAGATTACGATCTCTGGTTGCGGTACTACACCGCCGGAAAACACTTCGGCAAAGTCCCGCGTTATTTGCTCTTCTGGCGGGCACACACATCGCGTCTGACTTTCACCGATTCTCGTTACGCACTCGAAAACTTCATCCGTGCGAAGGCGCACTACTTGGCAAAATATCTTGGTTCTACTCATAGAGAGGTGATAGTCTGGGGCGCAGGAATGACTGGCAGGCGACTCAGCAAGCATTTGGTTAGGGAAGGAGTAAAAGTTCGACTGGTCGTTGATATCGACCAGGCTAAGACGGGAAAGACAATGCGCGGAATACCGATTGTACCGCCCGATACGCTGCAGGAGTGTGGCGGCGTTATGATAATTGCAGCAGTTGGTTCGGAGGGCGCGAGAGAGCGGATTCGAGAGTACCTTGTTTCTATAGGCAGAAAAGAACTGCGAGACTTCATCTGCGCAGCGTAGAATGCGGTTATTTGATGGCCGGGGAATACACCCCGGCCCCGGTATTCTTTCTAGCCCTCGAAGACCATTTTCTTTGTTTCTACGCCATCAAAGGACTTCAGTTTCTGCTCCATCTCGGCGATCTTCGAATCATCCCCATACATCTCGAGAAGGATCAATCCGCTGGGAGAGCAGACGCCCTCTCCAGAATCGTGAAGTCCGATACGGGTTTTGATGTTGCAGCCATAATCCGTAAAGACCTGCTGCACTTCTTTTGCCGTGGTGACTCTGCTGGTGAGCAGCACTCCCACTACCGTGCGCTTGGACATTTTCGTTACTCCTTTCCTCTCTTTGTGGGCAATCCTGTTTATACTCAATTCGTCGAGTTGGTTGTGAACTCCTGCAACCATCTACCCTCGCCAGACCACAGCCAAGTATACCCAAAAAGCACAGCGCACGGAAGAGGTTTTGCAGGATTAACCATCTGCAATTGATAAGTGTGTAAATGGCGGAGCTCTTTTGCAGGAACGGGATGTGTATCAGGCTAGCCTGCAGGTTCGCGCCGGGATAATCGCAAGAAGGACGAGTATTTATGGCAGACAGCAAAAAGACCTTTCTAAAGACCCTGCCGAAGGGCGGGATGACCCTGCGGGAGATGTTCACTCGCCCGTTGGTGTATGGAACCGATGCGGCCAGTCTGAAGTGGTCGTCGGATGGCAGCGCAGTTGCCTTCCTCTGGAACAACGAAGGAGGGCCTCTCAAAGATATATACATATCTGCTTCCAAGCACCCTGAGCCGAGAAGGCTTACCGACGTCTCCGCGCTCGCACCGCTACCAGTTGAGGACGATGAGCGACCTAAAGACGATGTCGAATATGCAGAGGTTATGCAGACTGGCGTCACCGACTTCGATTGGCTGACAAAAGACGGAGGCGACGAGCAGGAACTGGTCTACATATGCCGCGGAAATCTGTTCAGGATAAAGACCTCCGACCCCAAACCGATAAGGCTTACCAAGTGCAGTATGGGTATGGGAGGGCTTCAGGTATCTCCCGATGGCAAGCGCATCGGCTTCTTGATGAACAGCAATGTGTGGTCTTACGACACTACTACCGGCGGAATTGCGCAGCTCACTTTCTTCGGCAAAAGCCAGGTTTCGGTGCTCCGTTACTCGTGGTCTCCCGATTCCAAGTGGATCGCTGTTGAAGTGCAAGATTCCAGTATGTTCGAGACGATTCGTATGCCAGACTACACGCCAGAGAACGAGGTCAAGATCAACGAACTTCGTCGCAACAACGCTGGCAAAGCCCGAGCCAAAGTCAGGTTCGGCATTATTCCCGCAGAAGGTGGAAAGATCGCCCGGATCAAATTGGCAGGGCTTGAGACTTCAGTTGGAACCGACACCGGCACGGATGTCTGGACACACGGTATAACGTGGACTCAGGATAGCTCGCGACTTCTAATCACCTATACCAGCAGCGGTCTTACCGACTGGCATCTTATCTCCGTCGAACCGGGGAAGGAAGCTGATGCCGTCGAACTGTATTCAGAGACTACCGAGCCGTGGAGTGATTGGTCGTTCCCGGCACCGAGCCCTGATTCGCGGTTTGTCTACTTCCTGAGCTACAAAACCGGCTGGCGGCGGCTCTATAGAGTGCCCATCGCGGGTGGAGAAGCCGAAGAGATAACCCACGGAGACTACGACATCACAGGAATAATCGTTCCGAAGAAGAGTGAGCGGTTACTCTTTACTGCAAACCATCCTTATCCCACGGAGCAGCAGGTATTTGCTGTGGGATTCGAAGGCGGGGAGCCAGAGCGAGTATCACCAGAAGGTTTCACGTGGACATCCGTCGCACCCTCAGACGATGGCAAATCGCTGGCATTTCTGTCTTCCACTGTTATGGTTCCTTACGAGTTATACATACAGTGGGATGGCAAACCGGCTGAGAAGGTTACAACCACTCCTCTTTCAGGGTTTTCGAAGATTGCGAAGCCTCAGGTAAAACGCTTCACATTCAAAAACGAGAGCGACGGCGCCGAAGTATACGCCAGAATGACTCTGCCGCACAACTTCGACCCTTCGAGGAGGTACCCCGTGGTGCTTACGTGTGTCTATGCGGGTCAGGCAAAAGAAGGGTTCGGGCGTTATCAACTGCTTGACGCCTATATGGCAAACGAGATGGGATACATCCTCGTAAGCGTAGACCTTCGCGCAAGTATGGGCTACGGAAAAGACTTCTTCTACGGTTACCACAAGAGCCTTGGAATCGTAGATGCCTGGGAATGCGTCTCCTGCGCGAATTACCTCAAAGCGCTGCCTTACATAGACGGCGAGCGCATAGGCATCTGGGGGGGAAGCTACGGCGGATTCCTAGTGCTGATGGTAATGTGCAATCATCCGGGTGTATTCCACACAGGAATATCCTGGAAACCTGTCACGGACTGGCGAAACTACTGGGATGGTTACATTGCACCCAGGCTGCGACGTCCTGAGGACGATCCTGAGATTTACAAAGCGACATCACCGGTGTTCCACGCTGCCGGGCTCGAAGGAAATCTCTTGCTTGTCCACGGAATGCTGGATGACAATGTGTTGTTCCAGGATGCTGTTTGGATGATTCAGAAGCTGATCGAAGCTGGCAAGTACTTTGATCTTGCGATATATCCGAGAGATGATCACGGTCTCACTCTGCGGCACGAAAGCCTTCCCGACTGTATGGAGCGCTTCGCAGCCTACTTTGAGGAGCATATGGGGCTCGGCCCGGTTTAGTGTACTCACAAACGGAGCCTGTCGGTTTCATTGCTGACAGGCTCTTACTCCACATTAGCGCTCTCTTAATCCACTACTTGGCTTCAGAAGGTTGACTTACCGAAGGCTGCGATGATTGTGCGCCCGCGCGTCGCACAACAGGTGTAATGGCAATCATTGCAGTTAAGAGGATTGCACCGACTACTATTATCGCCACGTACTCTTCCTTTTTCAGTCTGAAGAACTTCCTGTTGGCCAGTATGACAGATATCCCAATTAGCGTAAGCGCCGGCAGGCCGATTGGGAAGAGGCTTTCAACTACACTAGCCATACCGATTGTGAGCAGCGGAAATGCGAACCAGAACGTGCGATCCGGCGCCATTTTGAGCCTTGCAGTTGCACCGAGGAACACCGAAAAGAATATAAAGTCTGCCGGTCCGATAAACGATATGGGAGCAAAATCGTGCGCCGCCCCGCCTATATCGGGAATAGCTGCAGAAACAGCGTTTACTACGTGGGGTGCATTTTTAATAAACTCTGCTGTCGGGCCTGCAATTACGGTCCAAACATCCACAAGAGCCGCAAGGCACGCTACCGGCAGCACAATGTTCGGTTCTCGCAGTATAAAAGACACCAGGTATCCGAACACAGAGGCCGCAATTATGATGATCAGAGTAGTGATGGCGCGCCAGGGGCCGGCAAACCTGTTGAAGACACCGAATCTGAAGTTCAGCGTAGATTCGCCAAGCGTGCCTTTCACTTTAATCTGCTCCGTTCCGTCGATTTTCCCGTTTTTATCAAGCACCGGTTTTCTGATGGGGACTTTCATAGTGGGAGGCATAGGCTTCTGCGTAACCTTCATCGGAACGATGATCCTCTGTCCACCGCCCACATCTGCATCGTACCGCACGTACTTTGAGCTAACTCCAAAGACGATAGAAACGAAGAGGAGAACACTGCCTAACAGTGTAAACACGGCCCACACAGGTTTGACCTCGAGGCTGCACACCCATCTCGCAATGCTGAGTTGTGTAAACATTGTCGCGATGAGAATTGGAATCCACAAAAGATTGGCCAGAATCGCGTTTTCAGGTCGCGGGATATGCGGAACAATGTACCAAAGTGCAACACATCCTGCACAGCTTGCGATCAAGTAGAAGAGTCGTCGGTTGTTCAATGAGTTCTCCTAAATCTGCCAAGAGCATTATAGCAGTTTTCTCGCGATTGACGACAATAGGACGACGATATACAATATTGATATACAGGGTGGTTGGGTTTACCCGACCGCCCGAATCTATTTGTAATGAATCTGCCGACAACGGCAATACAGGGGGCGTTAATGTCGCAGCTCAAAGTCGTAATAGCAGACGACGAGTCTATAATCCGTCTTGACCTCAAAAAGATGCTTGAAGAGATGGGTCATTCAGTGGTTGGAGAAGCCGGCGATGGAGAAAGAGCATTGGAACTGACTCAATCGCTCAGGCCGGATCTGGTAGTTTTGGATATCAAAATGCCGGTGATGGATGGACTCGATGCTGCTAAGTACATTGCCGAAGAAAAGATAGCCCCAGTAATTCTGCTTACCGCGTACAGCCAGTCGGATCTTATCGACAGAGCCAAAGAGGCAGGCGTCTTCGCCTACCTTATCAAACCCTTTAAGGAGTCCGATCTGCTTCCGGCTATTGAAATAGCTATAGCGCGCTACCTGGAAGTCCAGGACTTGGAGAACCAAGTAGGCGATCTTCAGGAAAAAATCGAAACCAGAAAGATCGTCGACAGGGCAAAAGGCATTCTCATGGACAAATACAGCCTGAAGGAAAACGAAGCATTTCGAAGGATTCAGCAGCAGAGTATGAACACCCGCAAGGGTATGCGTGAGATTGCGGAAGCCATAATAATAGCACACGACGTATGAGCCCAAACTCCAAAACCGAACCCGATACAGGCGTTGACGAGCTAAGATCCCGGATAGTAGAGCTCGAAACGCAGCTAAAGGACAAAGACCTCGAAGTGGAGGCTTTGCGGCAGGTTGGCCGTGCTATCGGCTCTCTCGCTGATGTCGAGGATATGCTGCGGCAGATAGCTGATGTCATCGTTCAGGTTACCGGCGCCGACCTCTGCCTCATCTATTTGCTTAACGACACTCGAACTGAGTTGGTGCTAAGAGCAGCGAGTATGCCTGCTTCGGGCTACATCGGACACATCAGGCTGCGAATTGGAGAGGGGATCACAGGTTGGGTCGCCAAAGAACGCCAGCCAGTCGCTCTCGACAGGGAAGCCTGGCGCGACGAGAGGTTCAAAAGTGTCCCCATTTGCGGGTTAGACAACTATCATTCCATGCTCTCCGTCCCGGTTCCGGGCAAAGACGACCTGGTGGGTGTTATCAATCTGCGCACAACGCCGCCTCACGAATACACTCCCACACAAATAGCGCTGCTAAACAGTATTGCGACACAGGTCGGCTGGGCAGTAGATAACTTACTCCAGTTCCGCAAGCTGAAGAAGCAGGCTTCGCACGTCACTACGCTCTCAGAAATCAGTCGAACTATCACCTCCGATATGTACCTCGAAGAGGTGCTTCAACTCATAGTGGCGATGACCGCAGACAGTATGAACTTCAAAATTTGCTCCGTTATGCTGCTCGATGAAGATCAGGACGAACTAATTATCAAGGCCACGCAGAGCAAAAGCAAGCTGTACACAAAACGGCCGAGGATAAAGCTGCACGAAAGCATCTCCGGGCAAGCTGCCATCGAAGGCAAACCGATATCTGTACTCGATGTGCGCAAGACCTCCGATTACCGTTTCCCGGATATTGCAAAGCGCGAAGGACTCTGTTCACTCATCGCGCTGCCGCTAACAGTGAAGGGCAGTGTAATCGGCGTGTTGAACTGCTATACGGCCAAGCCGCGTATCTTCACCGAAGAGGAGATTGGCCTTTTGGGTGCACTGGCAAATCACGCTGCAATAGCTATCGAAAACGCAAAACTGATGGTTCGTTCGGCTATCATCCAAGAGATGCACCACCGCGTGAAGAACAGTCTGCAGACCATTGCCAGCCTGCTCAGGCTGCAGCTTCGTTACGGCAACTTCGAGTCGGTGGAACAGATGCTTAATGAGAGTATAAATAGAATTCTAGCTATTGCCTCCGTTCACGAGCTGCTCTCTAGCGAAAATCTGGACAACGTAAGTATAAAGAAAGTCGCCGAAGGGATACTTGCCGGCACGGCGGGCAGTATCACTCCACCAGACAAAGACATATCACTGGCAGTGGAAGGCGCGGACCTGATGCTCTCTGCAAGAAAAGCCACATCGGTTGCACTGATACTGAACGAACTGGTGCAAAACGCCATTGAACATGGGTTCAAACACACCGACCACGGCACTGTGACAATCACAATCAAAGACCAAGGCGAGACGGTGGAGCTCTGTGTTGCTGACGACGGCGAAGAACTCCCCAGCGATTTCGACCTCAAGCAGTACCGCGGCTTGGGGTTGCAGATTGTTGAGAACCTTGTAATGGATGACCTGCACGGCAAGTTCGTTCTTGAAAACGACAGCGGCATCATCAAGTCGCTGGTAGTCTTCCCAAAATAGCTGCATATCGATGTCTTACACCTACGAACGCAAAAGCGAAAGAAAGTTCTGCTACTTCATCAAAGACTATGTCGATGTTGTCTTTGTGGTGCGGCGGCATCGTCTGGAGGATGGCACTTACGAAGTAGAAGAAAGAGGCTTGGAGTGTCCTCGAGCCCGCAAATGCCGCAAGGAAGAGCACAACTGCTGCGCCATACATCCGAAGAGAGGTATCGACCCGTTTATACCCTTCACGAATCTGCTCGAAGATATGTGGTAGGGTTCTTCTTTCAGCCATCTCCGATCGCAAACGCTTGCCAAGCAATTGAAAGAAAAACCCCTTCTCAGCACTATTTGCAAAGAGAAGGGGTCGATAGTTCCTAAAAGGTCTTATGGCTTACGCCGCTATTCCATAATCGGCTTAGGCCATTCGCTTGGCGGTCCAGGAGGGGCCGTTGGTCGCATCATTGTAGAACCCTGACCTCCCACTGGGAAAGCAGCCATACCATTTCGAAGCACTTTTACCTGCTCAGCAGTGAGAATAGCACGTATCTGGTGCCAGACTTCCAGCTCGCGCGCTGATATGGCGGCTTCGGCCTTCTGTGCAATGGCTACCATTGTAGCAACTTCATTGGCTTCGTAATTGTCGGCCAGAAGCGCTGTGCGGAGCTTTGCATTGGCATCGATAGCTGCTTTGCGAAGTGGCTGAATGTCTTGGGTATACTTGGTGGCGATAGCTTTCAGTTTCTCCAACTGCTCAGGCGTCACTTTAAACATCTGATCGGCACGAGCAAGAAGCTGAGCCGGAGGAGGGGTGAGAGCTGCTGCCACACTAGTCGTAGTGTTTTCCTTGTTGACTCCGGGTGGGAGCGGCGGAGGGCCTGGTTTCTTTGGCGACTCAGTAGCTGTCACGGCAGTCTTGTCCGATCCGGGAACGACGCGCACGCCCCACGCCAGCGCAACGAGGCCGAGCAGCAGTGCTACAACGATCACTGCTATCATTACTTTCTTCATACACTTCCTCCCTTAAATGTCCATGCAGCGCTTTCTTGGGACTATCCTCACCCTTAGTAGAGTGATCAAGCAAGAATGCTGCAAGGAGTATCAGCAACCTGGTTACAGTATACTTCGACTGATTGTTTTATGCTACATTAATAAAAGACGTTGCCGTCCAGGTGTTTTTGCCTGGTTACCTTCCTCCATTATCGGTGCAACAGATGCGGGTCTTCAGGCATCTGTCAATGTACAGACGATTTGGATCATCCGTACATTAACAGCAAATGGAAGGGTACCGCGACTGTATGAAACGAGTGGCTGCATGTTATAGCAGAGGGACTATGTCCCCTTTTTTGCAGAGGGAAAATGTCCCCT
>CAZCCV010000018.1:0-48141 GCA_964497515.1 uncultured bacterium
TTATCGAGGGAGCCAGATTAGCGGCCTGATTCCGGATATCTGACATGCACCCAGCTTAGAGAGGAGGAATCGTCGTGAAGTTGTACCCAAGAGTAGTGCTGTATTTGTTTCTCGTAGTATTGCTTTCCCTGTCTAGCGCCGCTTTGTGTGGCGCGCTAATTCAAGACGGCGCTCCCGGCACTATAGGATGGTGCCTGAGCAACAAGGCCGATTCCGAATCCGTCACGCTGACTTGCGAACAAGTCATGTGGCGCGGCATGAGTGGCAAGTCATTCGCAATCAAGGAATGGACTGACAAATGGCCGGAAGGCCGTCCGCGAATACTGGTGGTCAGCACAAGACCGCTTCCAGTGCAATCCTGGTGGACTGTTGATGTAACAGGAACACTGCAAACCCTGAGAACTGCTGCTATCGAGCAGCGCGTGATTATAACTTCACCCTCGCAGGTGTACGTGTACTGCACAGACAAGGGCCTTCCAGCTCCAGTTGTCTTTAAGGGATTGGACTTGCCGGGTATCACGAAGAAGACCCTAGCGGAGCTTGTTCCGCAGAACACGATGTCGGTTATGTCAGAAGGCGGCGAATTGCCTCCCGGTGACGACCCTCCGCCTCCTCCTTCTCCTCCTGCTCCTGGTTCCAAAGACTCGCTCAAACATCTCCCCGATGGTGCTCCCGTAAGCGTAAACGGTGCAATAGTGTCAGCCAGTTTCAGTGACTATGGGTTCTTCTACGTTGAGAAAAGTGACAGGTCATTTGGCATCTGGATTAGCGCGCCGGATTACGTGTACGACGGCCAGCTTCTGGACATTACCGGAAGAATGGGGACAGGCGGCGGCGAACGAACCGTCATTGCCGATCAGGGCGGCGTCAACGTCCTCGACTACGACTACCCAAGGCCGAGAGAGGTAGGACTGTGCAACCGAGACCTCGGCGGGGGCGCAGTGCTTCCATTCACTCCTCCAGTTGGAAAGAGAGGAGATGCTGACAACGCCGGACTCAACAATACCGGTTTGCTCGTGAGAGCTTGGGGCAGGGTGACGGCAGTTGATGCACAGTATCCGATTTTCTGGATTGACGACGGCTCGGCTGTCGCGGCTGACGATGGTCATACTGGAATCAAGGTGTATGACGTTACCTATGACCCGTTGCCTTCCGTCAATGATTACGTCACTCTAAGCGGCGTGTCCGCCGCCGAATGGCCCCAGGGTTCCGATTCCAACATAAGAGTTGTGTGGAAAACAGCCTCGGTTCCGGTCTCCACTCAGTCGGGTTCGGGAACAATCTCCGGCACGGTGACTGCAACCGGTGCAGACGGCAAGACAGTCAGGGTGTATTGTGCCAGTGCTTCCACTACTGCAACATTCTCAGGGAACACGGCAAACTATACCTTAGCCGTTCCTTATGGCAACCATGCAGTAACGGCTACTCTCTTGGGGTACAAGACAACCACACAGCTTGCTACGGTAAGCTCTGGAACTCCCGTTGATCTCGATTTCACCCTGTCCACACTTCAACGGCGAATAGATGTAGTTGCTTCTCCTTGGCGCATTCCACCAGACGGCGTGAGCCAGATGACCATAACGGCTATCGTCAGAGATGAGGAAGGGCGGCGTTTCGGCAATGAGGCTGTGACTTGGGATGTTGACCTCGGTACGGTGATAAGTTCAGATGCCACAACCGATGCAGTCGGAGAAGCAAGGCTTGTTCTGCAAGCTCCGAGTACTCCCGGAACGGGAAGTATCTCTGTCACAGTAGGAGGGGTAACCTACGTTGGATATGCCGAGTTTGCATCGCCTACTGCGCCGTCGATTCGCATATTGACACCTGCTCAGAATGAGACGGTTTCCGGGGTCATCACGGTCAAACTTGTAGCTTGGGACAATGGTGGCGTTTATCCAGGAATCACAAACATTGGAGTCAGTGTTGATGACCAACCACTTGACTCAGCCGCTCCGTCGCGTCAGCAGATAACCTGGCAGACGTTCAGACTAAGCAACGGAACACACGTACTGCGGGCGGCGGTCGCTGACGGTGACCAAGAAACCGGATTCTCCCAAGCTGTGCCTGTGTCGATTTCTAACGGGATATTCAGCGTATCCACAACGAATGACATGTTTGACGCGAACGATCCCAACCCAGCGAATCGAACCTCCACTATTACCGCCTATCAGGAACAGCCGACTGACTGGGAAATCGAGATAAAGAAGCAAGGCGCATCCTCACCAACCAAGGTATTCACAGGCACGGGAACCACGATTAGTGCCACTTGGGACGGTACGGACTCAGGCGGTAATCCTGCGCTTCCCGGACAATATGGTTACACGATACGGGCTGGTGAATCAGGCGGCATGTCTCTTAGCTATGGCTTCTCGATATGGGATTATTGGGTATTCCTGAGAACCAATCCTGATGCTCCCACAGCTTTGTTGGTGGAAGGCTATCCTTTTGTCTATAGCTCAGACTGCCTGCACATCGTTGAGGACGCTTGTGAACGACGTGGGCTTCAAGTAATCACTATCCCTTACAGATATGCGACTTGGGACAGATTCCACTTCTTCATGAACGTCTATGAGCCGACAGTGCTGTATATTACGACTCATGGGCACTATGAGATTCGTGACGGGGAAGATTGCCAACCACCACGACTACCTCAAGTGTCCAGATTCATGCTAAAGGATGCTATGGTTCATGCTTATCGCCCACAAGACGGTCAAGGGAATTGGTTCCCAGAATATCCGGCTCCCGGCGATCACGCATTTGCTACCATACTGAACCCAATCACGGGTGACCCTGCTGAAGAATATCCCGACTTGTATGCACATTACGTAAGCGAGTTGGGCCTCACATACTATTCAGCACTAAAGCTGGTCTGGATGGATTCGTGCATGGACGGGCGGATCGGGTCATTGTACGGAGACTTGAGCGATCAGTTTAACCCTTACGCTGTAGACATCTATGGCGCAAATGACCTCGCTTCAATGTTTGGCATCTACGATAATGCGTGGACAATCGGCGCGAGTTACTGTGCGTTTTTCGAGATTTCGCTTGATGACGAGCGATATAAGAACTTTCTGGGTCGTGTCTTTGGGTCGCTTGCTGTAGGCTACAATCTCGATCAAGGCATTACTCGTGACGCATGGAATGACGGACGGTTTACTGGACTCTACCCGGAGGGAATTGACATGCAGTACGGAGATTGCCAGAACTGGCGCGTGCCAATGCCGCCATATCACAATCTACGAGTACATGGAAATCCCTGGAGCACGTACCTCGGCCCCTAACAATGGAGGTGGTTTGTATGAAAAGCATGGCTTTGCTCACATTAGGTGGATTGATGTTTGGTTGCGTATTGCTGGTAGGCTGTAACGGGTCGGGCGCAGGTTCACAACACTCGCAGGGGCTGCTTTCAGAAGCAGGACTGGCTAGTGCCACAAACGTCAGAGCGGTCTTGGTAGGTGGTGTCTGCGTAACGGATGCAGCTATGATTGGACACTTGTATGATGCCGTCAATAACCCGGATAGGAATTGGGTCAGCAAGATGGCGCGTAGTCGTCAGATTGCGTTCGTGTCTACAAGTGGACAAGTAGCCTATCTCGCGTATAGTGAAGCAGGAGACCTAACAGCACGTCAGGGGTCGAGCAAGCTAATGAAACTCCTGAGACAGGTCTTCAACAATCCCGCTTACAAGCACACAACTCATGTTCCAGTCGGCAAGCTGGTGAAGGTATGTGTAGCATCCAACGGCGTTACAACAGTATCTCCAAAGTCGAACGGGCGATGGAGTAAGATTCAACAGCCCCTAGTCAAACTTCTCAAGTTGTGGAATCCAAACGACCTGAGAGGATGCCAGCTTGTAGATGGCCGAGAGATTGGTAGTCTATCGAACCGCTACATTGAGGTAAGACTGGCTCAACCTGCTGCATTCGGAACACTTATCGTTCCAAAGTACTTTAAGTGGTGGCCTCCCCCGCAGACCGTCGAAACTCGCATCAGATACAATGACTCTGGATGCAGCACGTTACGAGTGCTGAGTACGGGGTCAGAAAAAGCCCGATTAGCTTTCAAGCTTCCTGGAAAGTCCGATTGGGTATTATCTCAAGACATCTCAACAAAAGAGTTTCTGGGATACGGCCCGCAGGGAATGTCGCAGTTCGGCCCTGACTTATTTGAGGAGGTAGTATCTGAGATAAAGAAGCCGTAGTAAGTTGTGAGGCTCCCGGAGGGTGTTACTCTGACAAGACTTATGGGTTAGAACCGTGCCTGTTTGGACAGACGATAAGATTGTCCTTATATCGGCAATAGAGCACGTCAGCTATTGCCCTAGACAGTGTGCTTTGATCCACGTCGAGAAGGTATTTGAAGAGAATGTCTTTACGATTCGTGGAACAATGGCTCATTCGAGGGTAGACCAACCCCACATGTCTGTTGAGAATGGCGCGACTGTAGAGAGGGCACTTCCACTATGGTCGGAAGAGTATGGGCTGCAGGGAAGAGCGGATGTGGTAGAGTTTCATCCTGATGGCTGTATCTATCCTGTTGAATACAAGATAGACACGCGGAAGGCTACCACCCACGATGCGCTCCAAATCTGCGCTCAGGCGATGTGCCTTGAGGTGATGTTTGACCGCCCCGTTTTGCGCGGGGCGGTCTACTCCGGCTCAGCTCGACATCGACGGGAACTGGAGTTCACGGACGACCTTCGAGCTAAGACAATAATGGCAATAGAAGCCGTAAGGACAATACAGGTTAAAGGTTCACTTCCAGAACCTGTGAATGACAACCGCTGCCCCAATTGTTCGCTTGTGCATGTATGCCGTCCATCGCTTCACCGTGGACATCGTTCGACGTGTTTCAACCGACGGAAGAGGAGGCACCCGAATGAGCAGAGAGCTTCTGAACACTCTATTTGTAATGACACAAGGAGCTTACATTCGTTTGGAGGGAGAGACTGCCAAAGTAGAAGCAGAGGGAAAAACTCTTCTTCAGACGCCTCTTCACCACCTCGGAGGCATAGTCACCTTTGGAAATGTTATGATGAGCCCACATTTGATGCACAAGTGTGCTAGCGAAGGTCGGGGAGTCTGTTTTTTGGGAATGAACGGTAGGTTTATGGCCAGAGTAGTCGGCCCTGTATCCGGAAATGTGTTACTTAGAGAAGCGCAGTACAAGGCGTATAGCGATGAACGAGTCAGAACGAACATAGCCAGATCTATAGTAGCAGGAAAGATACAGAACCTGAGAGCGGTAATACTTAGAGCTGCAAGAGAGTTAGAAGACCAAGAAAAGAAAGAGGATTTAGCTAAAACAGCGGGATGGATGACCAATCATCTTGTGCGGCTCAAGGAGTGCAAGAGTATAGACGAGATCAGGGGTTACGAAGGGCAGTCCAGCGCAGACTACTTTGCAGTTTTTGATCATATGATTCTCGCCCAGAGGACCGATTTTAAGTTCGATACACGCAGCAGGCGGCCTCCACGGGACAGAATGAATGCGATTATGTCGTTTCTGTATGCACTACTTTTGGGAGACTGCACAGCTGGAGCAGAAGGAGTGGGTTTGGATCCCCAGTTCGGGTTCCTTCACGCCATTAGATCTGGTAAACCCGCCCTTTCTCTGGATCTTATGGAGGAGTTTCGACCAGTGCTTGCAGACAGAGTAGCTCTTACGCTCGTCAATCGTCGACAGATCAAGGCAGAGCATCTGGAGATTAGACCGGGAGGGTCTGTTATGCTGACCGATGAGGGAAGAAAGATATTACTTTCAGCTTACCAGAAGCGCAAACAGACAGAGGTGCATCACTCTTTGCTGAAGGCGAAGACACCTCTTGGTCTCGTCCCTCATCTTCAGGCAAGGATACTTGCTCGACATTTGAGGGGCGATATGAGGGAGTATTATCCTTACTATCCGAGATAAGCCATGAGAGAAGATTACCTTGTTAGCTACGATGTGAACACAGAAGACAAAGATGGTCGCAGGAGATTAGCTAGAGTTGCTAAGGCTTGTAAGAACTATGGACAGAGAGTTCAGTTTTCTGTGTTTGAGTGCAGCGTTAATGCGGCAGAGTATGAAAAGCTCCGCCACAAGCTAGTGACGATTATCAATGCTGATAAAGACAGCCTGCGGATTTACAGGCTGCGAGGGCTTAGAAGTGAATACATAGAAGTCTACGGTTTGGACAAATACATAAGCTTTGAGAAGGACACATTAGTAGTTTAAGCTGGTTTGCGCGGATGCGAAGTGATTTGGCTGCATTATACACGTTCGCGCATAGTAGCGAGCGTGAATGGCTGAGTTCCTTGACAATTGAATACTACTGTGGTTAGGTACATAGTGTAACAATTGTGCTGTCATTTGAGCTGGAAAGGAGCAATTTTCCAGCTCATGTGTGACAGTGCACCGGTGCTTCGGTGCCGGTGAGGATTGAAACGTGTCATCCCGCTGCGGCCCGTATGTCCAACCTTGGTGCACCGGCGCTTCGGTGGCAGATGCACAAGACCCAAAAAACCGGGCGCCCTATAGACGCCCGGTATCTTCCACCGTGTGGGATGGTTCGAACCCACATTCAGATCATATTGCGACGTTGACTAATCCAACTGAGATGTACACTCTGGACAGCGTGTCGCGCTTATCGGAATTGTCGACACACAGTAAGGGCAATCCTTAGTTGCAGCTGGTCGACCCTTGTTGATCTGACGAATAACCAAGAATATGGCAAAAGCTATGATCAGGAAGTTTAGCACGGTGTTGAGAAACACACCATAGTTGAGCGTGGGAGCTCCTGCCTTCTGAGCCTCTGTAAGACTGGTGTAAGCTTCGCCAGACAGATTGATAAACAGATTGCTGAAGTCTACCTTCCCAAGAAGGAGCCCAATTGGCGGCATAAGCACATCGTTTACAAGTGACGTAACGATGGATCCAAAAGCCGCACCGATCATAACCGCTACCGCGAGGTCTATAACGTTTCCTCGCGTCGCAAAATCACGAAACTCTTTTAGCATGTTGATTAACCTCCATCTGCACTTTACTGCATTGTTGTGTAATCGGCCGAAATACACGCAGGCCGGCACAGATTCAGCCTTCGCTGCTCAATCTGTACCCCACATTTCTTACGGTCTCGATCAGCGATTGCTGCGAACCAAGCTTTGAACGGAGCCGCCTAATATGAACATCGACTGTTCTGGCTCCGCCGTAGTAGTCACAGCCCCATACCCGATCGAGGAGTATCTCACGGGTAAATACTCTGCCCCTGTTGGTCACCAAGAACCGCAGGAGTTCGAACTCCTTATAAGTAAGGTCCAGCGGGCGCGCATCGACCCAGGCTTTGTAGTTGTCTACATCCACTTCGAGTCCCCCAACCCTTACGGTATCCCCACCGTCCATGGCACTGTTTTTTGCAAGACGAAAAAGTATCCTCGCGACTGTCTCAATCACTGACGCCGTGTCGAGTGCAAAATCGCTCAATGATTGAATGTGCGGCGACTCCAGATTGCTTTGAGAGAGTATACCAAATATCGGAGTATCTTCCAGATAGTTGCGCTGTTGAATCTGTTTGATGAGAATCCACGGAGAAGATTCTGATTCCGAACCAACTACTATCAGCTCAGGTTCACCGTTCGCAAGCACTGTATCTATACTATCGAGACCCTGCCCAGAGTGCATCACCTTAACGCCCCGCCCTACGAGCGATGAAGTCAGTTTCGATGCGAGAGTCTCGTTATCAGTTACTATCAGAACTCGATGCATTGGCTTAAAGTACAGGCAAGTAATGGTCGATCTCAAAGCTGGTAACAGCGGCGTTAAACCTGGCCCATTCCACCCTTTTGTTTTCAATCAGTTTCCAAAACACGTGCTCGCCGAGCGTGCGGCGCAGCAACTGGCTTTTCTCCGCGAGTTTTATCGCTTCGTTGAGGTCGGCAGGAAGCACCTTTATGCCTTTGACTTCGCGTTCGGCTTCGGAAAGATCGAGGATATCACCTTCGTGCGATTCCTGAAGCAGATACTTATTTTCGATGCCTTCCAACCCGGCGGCAAGCATTACGGCGAAGGCAAGGTAAGGATTACACACAGGATCCGGAGAGCGAAGCTCCACGCGCATAGCATCCTCTTTGCCCGGACGATATCCGGGCACACGGATCATATCGGATCTGTTCCGCATAGCCCAAGACACGTAAATCGGCGCTTCATAGCCTGGAACCAGCCGCTTGTAGCTGTTCACCCACTGATTGAGAACAAGAGTGATCTCCGGCACGTGCGCCATAAGCCCTGCGATATACTGCCTGCCGGTTTGCGATAGGTTGTATTCGGCAGATTCATCGAAAAAAGCATTCTTCTCGCCGGTAAACAGCGACTGGTGAGTGTGCATTCCGCTGCCGTTCTGCCCGAAGATTGGTTTCGGCATAAACGTAGCATAGACGCCGTGGCGCATTGCTACATCCTTCACGACCAACCGGTATGTCATAGTGCTATCGGCCATCGTGAGCGCGTCAGTGTATCGCAAATCGATCTCGTGTTGGCTGGGCGCTGCTTCATGATGACTGAATTCAACGGGTATCCCCATAGCCTCGAGTGTGAGAATGGTGTCTTTGCGCAGATCGGTAGCTACATCAAGCGGGGTGAGATCGAAATAGCCACCGGCATCAAGTGCCACAGGGCTCCCTTCTGAGCTTTTGAAGTAGAAGAACTCCAGCTCCGGGCCAACATAGAAAGTGTAGCCCAGGCTTGCCGCACGTTCGAGTTGACGTTTGAGCACCCATCTCGGATCACCTTCATAAGGAGTCCCATCCGGGTAGAGGATATCGCAGAACATCCGCCCCACTGCGCTATCGTCGCTGGTGCGCCAGGGGAGGAGAGTGAAGGTGTTTGGATCGGGTTTAGCAATCCTGTCGCTTTCGTCGACTCGCGCGAAGCCTTCTATGGAAGAACCATCGAAACCGATTCCTTCTTCGAGCGCTCCTTCGAGTTCCGCCACAGTTATGGATACGCTTTTTAGAAACCCCAGAATATCAGTGAACCAGAGTCGGATGAACCTGATGTTTTGATCCTTAGCTGTTTTGAGTACGAACTCGCTGTCTTTCAACTGTGGCACCTCACTCCATGCCGTCATCCGCTCACATTATAGACAAGCCGGGCGCGATCTATCAACAGGGTATCTGGGAATCGGATGGGTGAGTTTGGGCGAGACGAACACAGGACCCGATCGGGTCAGGATGCAGGCCCCGTGTCCGCAAGACTACGCTGCAACCTCTACTCCTGAGTCGTCGACTATGGTGAATCTGTTGCGGCCATAGCGATATCTATGGAACAGATTCACAGCATCATCCCGTCTGTCGGCAGTGCCAGAACACTTTGTGCAAAGAAGCTCGGTTTCGGTGTCGACCAGGTATTCTGGCAGGTTCTTTGTCTCAGTTCCACATCTGCTGCATTTCATTTTGGGCACTCTCCACTTTCTGGCAAGCCCCTCTTCCTTGGTGGAAGGCCATTGGTTGCAGTCTCATTGCACTGCTGATGCAATATACCCACGGGGGTATATTCTGAAACAGAAAAACAGGTTTATTGCGAAGAATTCTAAGTGGGTTTGTGCTGGTAATTACGAGTTAGCGAGAGATACGCACCCAGTGTCTTTTTGCGGGAATTTTGGCTCTTTTGGTGAGCCGGACAGTCATGCCTTTGCCGCTTCTCACGAACTCGACTTCGTCAGCAAGTGCTCGCATCAGGGGGATTCCGAGTCCGCCGTCTTTTCTGGTTGCCCGATCAACGGTCTCTGATGGGTCAAATCCATCGCCGCGGTCGATGATTTCGGCTACAACGGTTCCAGGGTCCGAGGATATCAGGATACTTACCCGGTCGGAGTCTCCATGAGGTGAACCGTGTCGGATGGCATTGGAACAGGCTTCGGTAAGAACCAGCTTGGCATCGTGTATCTCTCGGGAGTCCATTCCGGCGCAATCAGCAACGCAACCTATAATTCTGCGGAGCCGCGCCAGATAGTTGGGATTACTGGTGATGCTGACCTCGGTAACTACACCCCTTCCGTCTGCCATTAGCGTCCCTTCCTTTCGTGTGAAACTTTGCGATGGCTAATGTGCTGTTTAGCAATCCGAATAAGCACCCCATCTTTTTGGCGTGCATAATTTACCATAGCAGGCAGCCCGTGTCAATGCTGCAGACCAACAAATTGTGGGGAGAAATTCCAGATGCACAATTAATTTTTTTAGTGTGAGCAATATGAGTACAAGATGCTTCCATTAGTGCCGTTTAGAACCTTGACCGGTGTTTGTAAGGCGTGTTATACTTGCTTGCGATTGCCTGGCAAGGCGATGGAGAACCAGATGAACAAGATTTGCGTACTTGGACTGGGGTACATAGGACTCCCCACGGCTGCCCTGGCTGCGAAGAACGGTCATTACGTGGTTGGCGTAGATGTGGACCCGATGGTCGTTAAGAACCTTTCCAGCGGTAGCGCACACTTTGATGAACCAGGGCTAAACGATATCCTGGCTCGCGTACTGAACGACGGTACCCTCACTGTCAGGACCTCTCCCTGTCGATCTGATGTATTCATGATCGCTGTACCCACTCCTATAAACGAAGACAAGACTTCCGACCTTCGTTTTGTCAAATCGGCTGTAGAGTCCATTGTGCCGGTTGTAGAAAGAGGCAATCTGGTAATCGTTGAGTCCACTATTCCTCCAGGTACCACAGAAGAGCACGTTGCTCCAATTCTCGCAAAGAGCGGGCTTGAAGTGGGCAGAGACATTTTCCTTGCGTACTGCCCCGAGCGCGTACTTCCTGGCAGGATCATCCACGAGCTTTCAAATAACGACAGAATAATCGGAGGAGTCGGCCGGGAGTCGGCTATGCGCGCCCGAGACTTCTATCGGTCTTATGTCAGAGGTTCGCTTGTTATGGCTACGGCGAAAACTGCTGAGATGGTGAAGCTCGTCGAGAACGCTTACCGAGACGTAAACATTGCCTTTGCAAACGAACTGTCGATGGCCTGCAATCAGCTTGGAGTAAACGTGTGGGATGTTATAGAGTTTGCCAACCGACATCCCAGAGTAAACATACTTAACCCGGGGCCTGGGGTTGGTGGACACTGTATAGCTGTAGACCCGTGGTTCCTGGTAGAACGCGTTCCTGAGGCAACATCGCTGATAGCAACAGCCAGACAGATAAACGATTCTATGCCAGAGCAAGTAGTCTCGAAGGTCGAATGCGTTGCAAGTCCGGGTGCAAAAGTGGCGTGTTTAGGGGCTTCATACAAAGCCGATGTTGGCGATACTCGCGAAAGTCCCGCAATGAAAGTCATTGAACTTCTTCAGCAGAAAGGCTACAACGTGTGCGTGGTTGACCCTCACGTGAAGAGCCTGAACGGCTGCCGATTGCCGCTCTCGCCTATTGAAGAAGCACTAGATGGCGCCGATTGCGTAGTGCTTCTGGTGGATCATAGCGAATTCAGACGCCTGAACGGCAGCAAACTGAAAGGCCGGTTCAACGGCAAACTGATAGAC
The DNA here is from genome assembly GCA_964497515.1 of uncultured bacterium. GTDB lineage: Bacteria > Armatimonadota > UBA5829 > UBA5829 > DTLH01 > CAZCCV01. The sequence goes on from CAZCCV010000018.1 coordinate 11,511, forward strand.
ACGAGAGGAATGTGGATAGACGTAGACCAGTCGCTGGCTTCCGAACCGACTTTTGTCGGCTCGTTGGTCTCGGAAGCTGTTGTATGACTACCGACCACGCTACAAGTCCCGAAAGCATCAAACTCACAAAAACGAACGCCGGTTCACAGTATCGCGATCCCGAATACTGGCGCACTCTCTCGATCACTCCTTCTGAAACAGAACGTATGGCTGCAACTGTCGGACTGGTTCCTGACGATGTTTCCACTATTGTGGATGTTGGATGCGGAGACGGCCGACTATCCAGAGCACTTCGCGAGAATTGGGATGTGGTCTCTGTCGATTTAAGCGAAGCTGCAGTTCGCGCCACCGGTGCAAAGGCGATTTTAGCATCAGCGAGCAGGCTCCCCTTTTCTGATGGAGCTTTCGATCTGGTGTGTAGCACGGAGATGCTCGAGCACCTGAGTGAAACAGACTACGTTGCTGCTATATCCGAAATGGCACGCGTTGCAAGAAAGTATGTCCTAATCTCAGTCCCTGCTGCCGAAGACCTTGCAGATGGCACAACGAGGTGCCGAAAATGCGGGGCATACTATCACCTTTGGGGGCATTTGCGAAGATTCACCGATAACGATCTTGAAAACCTCAGCCCGAAGCTCAAGCTGATCACGCATCTAAAGTGTGGCAAAGAGAAACACAAGAACCACGCAACCAGATGGATCAGGCGAAAGATAGGCAGACAGTACCCGACAAACCCACACGTAACCTGCCCAGAGTGTGGAGAAATCTCCGGCGAGCGACAGACACGGAACTTGGTAACCTACGCCTGTGCTCTAGCAGAACTAATCATCCCAACGCCCCATATCCCTAGATTTTCAATCTGTTTGTATGGGAGAGTTTAGCTGCTGATGCCTGCCGAAATGGTTGACACAACGAGCGCGGCGGATACACAGCGACCTAGCTTCAGGGTTAACACCACTTCACGACTGATTGTAGGTGCCGTTGTACTACTTACCGCTCAGATCAGCCAAATCGTTATTGCCAGAGCTCTCGGGCCGAATGGCAAGGGTGTTGCAAGTATTCTGATCCTCACCGCATCTGTGGCAGTCATACTGACTGATCTCGGACTCACTACATCGGGCGTCTATTTCGTCGGACGCAGAAAGTACACTGCACAGAGTATTGTAAGCACCTATCTGACCACTGGAGTAGTGGTTGGGCTTGTAACTACAATTGTCATGGTGGCACTCTGCCGGCCGCTGGCTAACCTGCTTTTTAATGGTTCGTATCCGGAGTTGATTGTCCTGCTCGCATTGGGAATCCCTGCCGGGCTGCTGTCTCGCTGGCTGGCAGGTGCACTCCGTGGTCTGGAAGAGATAGTAAAACTCTCCTATGTGAATGCGCTGGAAAGTGTAGCAGGGCTGGCGGCGCTGGCTATAACGCTCTTTTTGCTAAAGCAAGGACAGGCTTCGGTAGTCTGGGGAGCAAACGCGACTGTAGTATTCAGCCTGATTGCAACAGCGTATCTCATCAGACAACAGGGTATAAGACTGAGCTTCGGGATGAACCGAGAGATTCTGAAGGAATCTCTGTGCTACGGGATGAAAGGTCAAGCGGGACAGATCCTGCAATGGATCAACTACAGATTTGACTTGTTCATCGTAAATGCGTTGCGAACAAGGGCTGAGTTGGGAATCTACAGTGTTGCAGCAGGTGTTCCGACCCTAATCTGGCAGGTGCCTAACGCCATTGCATTTGCACTATATTCCAGAGTCTCTGTGCTCGACAAAGAAGGTGGAGACCAGGTAGCAATTGACTCGGCGCGGCACAGCGCACTCGCAAGCTTGCTCCTTGCTGCTGCATTTGTGCCAATCAGCCGCTACGCCATCCCAATACTGTTCGGAAAGGCATTTAGCTCTGCAATAGTTGCCACATGGTTGCTCCTGCCGGGGACTGTTGCACTATCGTACTACAAGACGCTGGGAGTGCATCTTGCGGGACAGGGAAAACCGGAGTACGGGTCATACGCAGGTGCTGTTTCGGTAGTGCTTACAATAGCGTTGGATTTCTTATTGATTCCAGAGTATGGTATCAATGGCGCTGCGGTGGCATCGTCGATTGCCTATACCGTGACTGGTGCAATAACGATATACTGGTTTGTTCGAATGACTGGCTGCACCAAAATCAGCAAACTCTTCGTGCCACAGCCTGGCGACCTGCGCACCTGGATAAGTATGATTAGGCAAAGCCCGAGAAACGGCAACAAATCTGGAGAAAAGTAGTTGAAAATAGCAAGAAACCTCGCAAAGACAGCTTATAGAGCGTATAAGACTGTAGGTGGATGGTATCTCCGCCCAATGCTCAGAAGAGAGTGGAATATGCAGACGTCGGGTGGACTGAACGAGCGACCTGCAGAGTACTCTTTCGCACTGAGATGCTTGGGGCAAATCTGTCCGGATGAGATACTGGACGTGGGAGCCGGCACTGGCCCGTGGCCGGGAGTTATGGCGGGGTGTGGGTTCAAAGTGACCGCAATAGACGAAATACGCGGTTACTGGCAGGGGGACTTCTTCAACAGACATCATTTGGTGCTGCACGACGATATTACGAATCCCAAGCTCGAAAAGGTGTTTCCATTCATTACATGCATAAGCGTCATCGAACATATCCCGGATGATATTGCTGCTGTTAAGGGAATAAACAAGCTGCTCGCACCTGGTGGCTATCTGGTACTCACCTGCCCCTACAACGAACGACAGTATGTAGAAAACGCCTACGAACTCGAGAATGCCGGCTATGGGAAGGATAACCCTTACATTTGCCGGGTATTCTCTAGAGAGCAGATCGACAAATGGCTAAGAGTCATCGGCGGAGAAATCGTAGAGCAGGAGTACTATCGAATATTCCAAGGAAACCTTTGGACTGAAGGTGGTAGAGTCAAACCCATCGAATGCGTGGGCAAAGACGACCTGCATCATCTGACGTGCATACTCATTCGTAAAAACAGATAGGCGGGCAAGTTACGAGTGGATCGGCTTAAGATAATGATGGTGGAGTATCATTCGTGGAACTCCCCAATACAAATAGGTGGACACAAATACGGTGCAGGCTTCATAGGCGACGGTCACGAAGTGCTGTGGATCGCATCGTTCTGGCACGCACTCAGCCGATTCAGCAAGCTCGCTCCACGCCCTGCAGAAGAACGAAAGGCGTACCTGAGAGGTCGTTCGATCAGATTTGACGGTGGCCCTGAGCAGTATTCGCCATTCACCTGGCTGCCACACAGAAAAGCTCCGGGAATAGCTTCGCCGAGAGTATTGTCTAATATGATGCGAGCGACGATCCCTTCGTTTCCGAAGTGGGTGAAGCGAAATGGCTGGCAGGAACCCGACGTGCTCTGGATTACTAATCCCTATATGGCACGAGTCACCGATTTTGTGCACCCCAAGCTTCTTGTATACCGAATGGCAGACGATCTGGCCAGCTTTGATAACGCCACCGAAGCCGTTGTCAAACAGGAAATGGAGCTTGTCAACAAAGCCGACCTGATACTAGTAACCAGCGACCAATTAGTCGAAAAAGTCCACGCTGCCGGAAAGGAGCCGGTGTACCTGCCAAATGGTGTCAGTCCTGAAGCCTTTGCCGCAAGAGACCTCGAAGAACCGGCCGACCTGGCTTTGATTCCCAGACCGAGAGCTATGTACATTGGTGCGGTAGACAACTGGTTCGATTTTGACTTACTGAAACGCGTTGCGGAGATGCAGCAAAATATCAGCTTCGTGGTGATTGGCCCCAACTCCTCGGGAAACAACGGCTTGGATGCGCTGCCAAATGTCTCATTCCTTGGGCCGCGGGCGCACACGCACATACCTGCTTATCTTACGCACTCCGATGTGGCAATTATCCCGTTTGTAAAGAATAAGCTGACCGATAACATCAATCCGATTAAGCTATTTGAATACCTGGCAGCGGGGCGACCGGTGGTCTCTACTGATCTCGAACAGTCGCAGAGGATGAACCCACCCGTTACATTTGCTTCTGGCGCCGAAGAGTTTGCAGAAGCTCTTCAGCGAGCGATAGACAGCGGCACGGACAGGCCAGAGTTTCTGGAATTCGCCAGGCAGAACAGTTGGCAGAGCCGTTACGAGGTTGTTCGGGAGGAGATTCGGTGCAGACTGAAGTAGTCTTTGTGTACCGAATGAGAATGTTAGCTCTACACGCACGGGAGACCAAAAGATGACAGCAAATGGCCTGCTGGCGTTTGCTATGTTTATAGCAACTATCGCGTTTCTGTGGCTGCGCTATCTGAAAACCCGGGTAGCGGCGACTCCGCTCAATCTGTTTGTAGCTCAATCTATTCTTACGCTCTTCCTCACATATCCATTTCTCCGCTACGGCATTGAGATGATCGGTTGGGGCGGAATATCCGACATAATAAAGGCATCAGATGAAGCACTGCTGGTGTGCGCCTTGGGAACAGCAGTGTTTCTGGCATCAACTGCGATTCTACCAGGATTAGTAGTTCAGCGAACATACAGAGCCAACAAGATAAAGAACCTACATCCGGCTAACCAATACGAGACCTGCGAGGCATACACAGCGTCGCTTCTTATGCTTTTCGGTTCTGCGTGCATATGGCTGGCATTTGTTAAGACTCACACCATCCCGCTTCTCGACCCAGTTCCCGGTGTGGCGCGCACTTTCGGCAACACATTTTCGGCTTTCAAGCCGGTAAGGCCGATTTATCAGGCCGGAAACGCGATCCTCAGTGTGTGTGTTACGTACGTCATCGCCTGGTGCATGGTGCGCCGCAGCGAAGGGAGGCTGCCTCTTTTCGTCTGTGGTAGTTTGGCTTTTTCGATAATCTCCCTCCTACTTACTGCAAACAGAAGCTGGGTGCTGATACCGGTACTTATGGGGTTTTTGATTTACGGCTGTATCAACTGGCGGCGAATTGGCCTGGGGCGAATACTCGCGTTCGGGTTCGTACTAGTTGTGATTGCGCTCGGACTACAGGCAGTGCGGTGGGGCGGATCGTTTGGTCAGGGATTGGCCAAAGCACCTTACGAACTGGTTCAGGGAGACACATTCTCCGACTTCAGAGACTTCTCGTGGCTTCTTACCGAGTTCAACAGACAGGGGCATAGGCATTATATGGGGAAGACTATCGCCGCGGGGTACCTCGGAATGCTGCCTTCCTCCATCAGTCGATTTCGCCAGGATTACGCCTGGGGAAGAGTAAGTGCTGCCATAGCTAATCTAGACCCTGAGAAGCATTTTGGACTGAGACCCGGGCCGTTCGGCGAATGGTATTTCAACTTCGGCTGGGGCGGTGTTATAGTGCAAGCTATGATACTTGGGCTCGCGGCCGGACTGGTGGATAATCGAGTAGTGCGATTGGCTCGCAAAGGCAATCCAGAAAGGTGGCGCCCAGACGTATTCCCAATATTCGTAAGCTGGATGCTCTTTTTTATCATATGCAGCCCATTGGTGATAAGCGCAGCAGGGCCATCAATGCTGCCGAAGATTTTTACACTTATTGGGATCAGACTCATCGCCAACGTGCTGAGAGATGCCAGACCTCAAGCAAAGGCTGCGATTCAGAATCGAGCACAGTATGCGAATCGGGTTTAACTGCAGGTTTGCTCACGCAGCTCACGTTACAGGTGTCGAACGATACGCCTGGAATCTCCTCGAGAGTATCGTAAAGGAAGGCAAAGAAGAGGAGTTCCTGCTTCTCGGTTGCGGGGAGACCCCTACCCCGGCGGATGGTTTGCCGAACATAAGCCGCATCGGATCGTGTCTGCACAGTTCCTCTGCGAAGCGACAGTTTTGGGAACAAGTAACGTTGCCTAGGCTCGCGACAAGGTCAAAAGCAGATATCTTGATAAACCCGATAAATACAGCGCCCTTGCTCTTTGGTCGAAATATCGTCGTAGTTCACGATCTGGCTTTTCTGGAGCATCCGGAATGGTTCAGTAGCAGCTTTGGACGATTTTATCGCTCTATCGTTCCCCGTGCTGCACGCAAGGCGCTCGCTGTAGTTACTGTATCCGAGTATTCCAAAAGCCGAATTGTTCGCACACTAGGAGTGCCGTGTGAGAAAGTACACGTCATCTACCAGGGAGTCGACCCCACGTTTCACCCCACTGACGACAAGAGGATCAACCGCGTAAAGGCAAAATACGGTTTGCAGGAGCGATATTTGCTCTCTGTGGGATCATTCTCCCCCCGAAAGAACCTGCAGCGAACAGTGGAGGCTTTCACGAAAGCGAGAGAACAGTTGAATTTGCCGATCACACTTGCTGTTGCTGGCGTAAAGAGCTTCCAATTCAGAGATACAGATGAAGCAATCGAAAAAGACGGGGTGAAGGCACTCGGTTACACCAGCGATGACGATCTGCCGGCATTGTATTCAGGTGCAACGGGGCTCGTGTATCCATCGCTATATGAAGGTTTTGGACTTCCTCCGCTTGAGGCTATGGCGTGCGGCTCTCCCACCATAGTATCTAACACCACATCTTTGCCTGAAGTTGTTGGCGACGCCGCACTTGCAATCGACCCCGAAAACGTGCCGGAAATAACAGATGCTATCGTGCGTTTGTTATGCGATGAGAGCCTGCAGCAGGAACTCTCACACCGAGGGATAGAACGCGCAAGCAGATTCAACTGGCAAAGCACCGCCCGACAAATGCTTGAACTCACTCGCAATCTCCAGAAATAAGCAGCCAACAGATAACATAGTTAATACTTCGAATGTAGCTTGTGAGGTTGACGGTTAGGCTGAGGCAGTCTATCATGTTCTAGCTCGTCTCTAGTAAATGTACTAGTTTTACAATGAGGCATTATCCACGCTGCTTTCGGAATATGCCTGCTGCTAAGACCAATAGGAGGTTACGGCTGGTGAGAATCGCGATTGTTCACGACTATCTCAATCAGATGGGCGGTGCAGAGAAAGTTGTGGAGGTATTCCACAGCATGTATCCCTCGGCACCGATACACACATCAGTCTACATTCCTGAAAGCGTCTCCGACACCTTCAAGACAGCGGAAATCAAGACGTCATTTATGCAGAAGCTCCCTCTCGTTCGGAAGTTTGCTCGCCATTATCTGGCGACTTATCCGTATGCGTTCGAGATGTTCGATTTTTCTGATTACGATGTAGTGCTGTCGAGTTCGTCGGCGTTTGCAAAAGGAATAATTACTGGTCCCGACACTTGCCACATCTGCTATTGTCACTCGCCTATGCGCTTCGCCTGGCAGTATTTCTCTTATGTGAAGAGGGAGAAGTTCAATTCGCTGGCTCGCCTGGTGCTGCCGTATGTGGTGCATCGAATTCGAAAATGGGACGAGATTGCAGCAAACCGTGTAGATCACTATCTCGCTAACTCGCGTGAAGTGGAACGACGCATCCGCAAATACTACCGACGAAACGCCACAGTCATCTGTCCCCCTGTGGAAACTCATCGGTTCAAGGTTTCCGAGCAAGATGATGGCTACTTCGTGATAATGTCGCGGCTCCTTGCATATAAGCGAGTGGACGTAGCAATCGAAACAGCTAATAAGCTGAAAGTACCGCTTAAGATCATCGGTTCGGGTCGAGACGAACAGCGCCTGAAATCTCTCGCTGGCTCCACGGTTGAGTTTCTTGGCAGATTGTCCGACAATGAGGTAGTGGATTGTCTGGGAAGATCGAGAGCATTGATCTTTCCGGGGCTGGAAGATTTCGGCATAGTGCCGCTTGAGGCAATGGCCTGCGGCAAGCCAGTTATAGCCTACGGGCGGGGAGGAGCACTTGATTCGGTTCTCGACGGTGTAACCGGTATGTTCTTTGGAGAACAGACTGTGGAATCACTGGCGAAGGCCATCGAGTCGTTCGATCCGACAGATTACAACCCTCACCGAATCCGCGAACACGCCGAGACTTTCGATGTAGAAGTGTTTAAGCAGAAGATGGACAGCTACATAAGAACTAAGCTGGCACAGCACAAAGAACAGTACGGAGTGCACAGTCCGACAGACTATAGTGAAGGACTCGCTCCGGCTGGTCTGGAAGCACAGATTGAGGTGTAATCTCGAATTCATCTGGAATGCTCCACTATCCACAATACTCGACAGGTGATTGCAAGTGAAGGCTCTGGTCCTTAGTGGAGGCAAAGCTACTCGCCTCCGACCGATAACCCACACAAGCGCTAAGCAGCTTGTGCCTGTTGCCAACAAGCCGATACTGTTCTATGCGATTGAAGCTATTCGAGACGCAGGAATAGATGACATCGGGATCATTGTGGGTCATACCGCAGAAGAGATTAAGGCAGCAGTTGGAGACGGCTCAAAGTTCGGCGTCAAGATAACATACATCCCTCAATCTGCTCCACTCGGCCTTGCTCATGCGGTTAAGATTGCCGAACCGTTTATTCGGGATGACAGGTTCGTTATGTTCCTGGGAGACAACCTAATTAGAGAGGGAATAAGCGAGGTTGTAAGCAAATTTGAAGCCGATACTGCAAACGCTCACATAATGCTTGCGCAAGTGAGAAATCCGAGTGAGTTTGGAGTTGCCGAGCTCGACGGCGACAGAGTGGCTCGACTTGTGGAGAAACCAAAAGAACCCGTCTCAGATCTCGCGCTTGTTGGAGTCTACCTGTTCGACAAGACCATATTCGAAGCCGTAAACTCCATAAAACCCTCCGCCAGAGGCGAACTGGAGATTACAGACGCCATTCAATACTTGATTGAAAAGGGCTATAACGTCTGTTGGCACAAGATAACCGGCTGGTGGAAAGATACCGGCAAACTCGAGGATATGCTTGAGGCGAATCGACTTGTGCTGGAAGCAATCGAAAGCCGAATAGATGGTGAAGTCGATGAGTCATCGAACATCTTAGGCCGAGTGGTCGTCGAAAGAGGCGCAGTGATTAAGGGAAGTACAGTCCGTGGCCCTGCGATAATCGGGAAAGACTGCATTATTGAAGACAGTTATATCGGACCATTCACCGCGATATACAACAGAGTAAAAGTGATCGCAAGCGAGGTCGAACACAGTATTATTCTGGAAGATAGTTGTATCCAGGACATCGGTGCTCGTGTAGAAGACAGCCTGATTGGCAAGAATGTAGTAGTCTCGAAAGATAACGGACAGCCGCGAGCGTACAGACTGATGCTCGGTGATAACAGCAACGTCAGTGTAATATGAAACTCGGCTCAAGGAACAAGGTGAATCTATGATAGATGGAATAGTTATAAAACAACTCAAACCGCACGCAGATGAACGGGGCTATCTTATGGAGATGCTCCGGGCGGACGACCCGGTATTTGAAACGTTTGGTCAGTCTTATGTGGCGCTGAACTATCCGGGAGTGATCCGAGCGTGGCACTACCACAAACTGCAGACGGATCTTTGGGTATGCGTTAAAGGGATGATTAAAGTGGGGCTTTACGATGCGCGAGAAGGCTCCCCCACCGAGGGCGAAGCTCAGGCCATCTATATGGGAAAGAACAACAATATTCTCCTGAAGATACCGATTGGTGTATATCACGGCTACAAAACCATCGGTGTAGAGCCATCGCTTCTCATTAACTTCCCGACAAAGCCGTATAACCCCAGCGAGCCGGACGAATACCGGGCACCGTTCGACAGCCCTGCAATTCCGTTCGACTGGAATATCAAGATGGGATAGCCTGAATCTGTTTTAATCAGGCTTTGGAGATACCAATGAAGAATCTTCTCGTCACGGGCGGTGCCGGGTTCATTGGCAGCAACTACGTGCATTACGTGCTGGCAAAGTATCCGGATTACCGAATTACTGTTCTAGATGCGCTCACATACGCTGGCAATATGGACAACCTGGCGGACGTGTTGGGAGATCGAGTGAAGTTCATCAAGGGTGATATTAGAAACCCAGAGGATGTAGATGCCCCTGTGCGCGACGCAGACATGGTGGTTAACTTTGCGGCGGAGTCGTTTGTCGATCGTTCGATTCTCGATCCTGACAGCTTCATAACTACCGATGTTCTAGGCACCCACGTACTGTTGGAGGCCGCTCGCAAACACGGAATCGAACGCTTTTTGCACGTTTCAACTGATGAAGTGTACGGCGATATAGAAACAGGTTCATCTCCAGAAACTGCGCCACTAAAACCAAACAGCCCCTATTCTGCCAGCAAAGCAGGAGGAGACCTGCTGGCGCGATCGTATTTTATAACCTACGGGCTGCCTGTAGTAATTACTCGCGGCTCAAACACATATGGGCCTTATCAGCATCCTGAAAAGCTGATCCCACTCTTCGTAACCAATGCGATCGACGACAAGGATCTTCCGCTTTACGGTGATGGCACACAGGTGCGAGATTGGCTTTACGTTATGGATCACTGTTCTGGCATAGATCACGTACTGCACAACGGGACTCCTGGCGAAGCTTACAACGTGGGTGGTGGAAATGAGCGCACGAACGTCCAGATTACGCACACTATCCTGCGGCATCTCGGCAAGCCTGAGAGTCTGATTAAGCATGTTACCGATCGACCTGGACACGACCGAAGGTACTCAATTGTAACCACCAAGCTTAAATCGCTAGGATGGCAGCCAACTCAGTCGTTTGATGTGGACTTGAAAGAGACTATCGATTGGTATCAGAATAATCAGGACTGGTGGCGAAAGGCCAAAGAGCACAAGGAACACCAGAGGTTTTCAGAAACCTGGTACAAAGATCGAAAGTAATCCTAACTTTGAAGCGGTCAGGCTATTGATGAACCCTTCTGCCTGGCCGCTTCGTATGCAAGCAGGGCGCCCGCTACCGCAATGTTCAGCGATTCCATTTTTCCAGACATCGGTATGCGAACTGATTCGTCCGCTAGTTCGCTAATCGACCGCCGCACTCCAGTGTGTTCGTTCCCAATGACTAGAATACGCGGCCCAGTCATTTGAACGCCCCAGTAATCACTCGCACCGTGCGCCGATGACGATACTACCCTGAACCCGTCGGCTTTCGCCTGATGTATCCACTGCTCCGGCTCCGATGTAAGCGCTAGTTTCAGGCTGAGTATCGAACCTCTTGATGCTCGAACTGCAAGCCTGTTGAAGGGATCAACGCTGTCTGCTGTCAGAACGACCGATTCCACGCCGGCAGCATCGAGTGAACGGAAGATCATTCCCAAGTTGTCTGGGTTTTCGCATTGGTCGATCAAAAAGAGAAGCTCGGAGCCCTTCTGAAGCAGCGATTGAGGTTCGTGCAGAAGTCGTTCGACAACTGCTACCACCGGTGGCGCAGGCTTGGCTGGCACCACCTTCGCCATAAGCCCTTCGGTAATCTGATAGACTCTCACTTGATCTCTTGCTGCCGACGAGACTATACCTGTTGACTCAGGGGAAGAAGAAAATCTATCTGAACAGACAACAAACTGAACACTACCATAATCGAGAGCGCGGGAAGTGATCATCGTCCCTTCTACGTAAAACGCTCGATGCTCGCCTCTGCCCTTCTCGTTTTGCAGATCACGCAGCGTCTGCACTATCGGATGCTTAAGGCTGTCGACTCTTTCGATAACCACGACGATCAGCCTTCGGGCACAGGCTCAGTATGGGATGCTGGCTTTCGTCTGCGGTAGTGCCTCTTAGGTTTCTTTCCGTTTGGAGTTTCACCTTCGTTCGAGTCTGGAAGCTCCGTTGCTGCAGCAGGCTCGGCCTCAACTTTTGGAACCTCTGGTGTAGCCTCGGCAGTCTTGGGTTTTGCAGGCTGCCGTCGTCGACGCGGAGCAGGACGTTTGGCAGGCTCTTTCGCCGGTTCTGCCGCCTCAACCGGCTCAGATTCTGCCACCGGTTCCGATTTTTGCGCTGGTTTACGGCTGCGCCGACTGGTCGTCTTCGGTTTAGATACCTTTTTGGTGTCAGTGTCTGCTGCTGTCGCTTCAGCTTCTGCAGGAGCCGCTTCTTCTGCTGGCTTCTCAGGAGTGTGAGCTTTCGTCCTGCGTCTCCTGGGTTTTGCAACTGGTGACTGCTCGACATTTGACTCTGCCGCCGAAGCCGGTTCCGGTTCTGCCTGCACACTTGGAGCTTGTTCAGCCGGCGTCTCTTCTGCTGAGTGCATAGCGTGTTTGGAGGGTCTGCGCGGTCTGCGCCGCTTCGATTTGGATTTGGAGGACCCGTTTTCGCTGCTTGATTGCTCAAGCAACGCCTGAGCTGCCCTCTCTTCGGCTTCCTCTTTTGCTCGCTCGGCAGCTTCTCTTTCGAGTTCGCTCAGGATTTTGATCATCTGCTCCACGGTTTCGATGTCTCGTCGACCGTCCGGGATAGGAAGAGACTCAACTACGGGCTCCGGACAAGTGCAGGTTGCATTCCGAGAACGCCTCGGCGAGCAGGGGTTCACCTGTATCCTGTGCCTGCCAGATCCAACCTCGATATTCTGGTCGAGCTTCTCTTTGCTATCGACCATTACTCTACAGGCGGCCGTCTCCCTGGGAGGAACCACTTCTGCTGTCATTCCCTTTGGAACTTCGATGGTCATAGTGAAGCCACGACGAGACCGCTGCCACTCGACAGATACAACACCGCCCGCCGCAGTGACTTTTCCCTTCGCCCAGTCCAAATCGGCCAATTGTGGTTCTATTCTTACACGTCCGGGTTCTCCAGTGGGACGAACACCCAAAACGTATGCTTGCAACTGTGCTGCAGGGCCGGATGACGAAGCATAGCACATACTATCCGTCGGTTCGAAGTGCTCCCAGAATGTGGTTGCTCCTTTTTCGAGCATAGCGCCCCATTTGTCGCGGATAGCATCTACTGCATATCCGGCATATCCAGATTTGAACATACCCTCGGTCAGAAACGACATGAATCTGGGTGTTGATATAGGCTCCATGCCATTTGCATCGAGCGATTTGCGGAAAATGCTGGCCTTCTGGTAGTGATCAGCAATATCGAAGAGAGCAGCGAGTATGTTAGTTTGTCTGGAGTAGTGCTCAATCAGTTTTCCGTCGACCCTAGCGTCTGCGAAGAGCCCATGCGAAGGCGACCAGAAGTACTTGGCGACTGCAACCTTAACCGAAGATGCTAAGCTGGCCCATTCTCCGGCGTCCCTATCGCGCTTCAGGGATTCGGCCATTCTGCTGGCCGCTCTCAGTGCGCCAACATACAAGCAGTTCATCGCCGCCATTTCGCCACGGCGATCTATCTCAGCCCAGTCGATGAAGACATCTCCGGCCACGTTTGAGAGCAAACCGCTGCTATTGGTGAACCTGGCAATCCACTTCAGCCAACGCACAACCGAAGGGTAAAGGTCGTGCAGTAGGCTGACATCCTCACTCATAGCGTAATAGTCCCAAACGCTCATCACCCACAGCGCACCAAAGTCGGGGAAGTTCATCCGTGCGGCACTCGGGAAAAGAGCGGAGACTATACCTTCGCGATCCTGAGAAGCGGAGATATGCTTTAGCCCCTGCCTAAAGAGCTGTGTGTCGCCAAACGCATAGAAAGCGGTCTGAGCGGCTATTGCAGCGTTGTCCCACCATTGGGCACGTTCTCTCCAAGGGCTGTCGATGAACGTATCCTGCATAACCAGCCGTGCAGTATCGCCAGCAGTCTTCCAAATACGATTCAGCAAATCGTCGCTCGACTCGAAGCTTCCTTTCCACTCGACGGGATAGGTCGTCTCACGAACTGCGATTCTGCTAATTGCAATCGGTTTTGGGCAGTTGCGAATATCGATCTGAACAAACCGAAACGCACGAGGTTCGAATCCTGTCCAAATCTGCTTGCCTTTTCTGAGGATCAGTCTATCAGAGTAGTTGATCTCGCCTCTGTTCGGTTTGACTCTACCTTCGTCTAACAGTTCGCTGTAGCCAATATCGAGAATTCCGCCGTGTGAGCGAGCAAACTCAATCTCCAGGCTGCCAAACACCTCGCGACCAAAGTCGAGCACCATCACCACCCCTTTCTTCGCAGGGGTAGTAATCACGGTTGCGCTAGTATTGTCGACAAGCATCATTTCGGGTTTGTCGACCGTGCCCTGGTTCAACAGTGTGAGTTCTTCTTCCGCCATAAACGCCGGCATATCAGCCGGTTTAGCGTTCTCCGGAAGTGCGGGGCACTCGTAAACCGCACCGACACCTTTGGGATAGACTACTTCCTCGCGCAGATGGGGAATCTCACGAGCGACAAGGCGGTCGAACGGCGGCATATTGCTTCCGCCTAGGATTTTGGCTTGCGGCCATTTGGCGTCTTTGAACTTGACAGCCGTCCAGTCCTTCGGCTCCAGGTTGGCGTCGAAAACCTCCTGCCAACCCAGCCTTTGGCTAAGACGACCTCCGGCGGATGTCCAGGCTTCGGCAGGAAGGACGCGCCACGTATCATCGGTTACGATTTTTCTGTTGCCGTCTTCGAGTATAATGTCGGCTTCAGCGAGCAGGCCAGCCCTGCCCGGCATATAGCCGTACGTTCCCTGACCAATGTGGTGTACGAGAACAGCAAACGTGTTCTGGCCTTTAACCAGAAAATCTTTGATATCGTAAGTATCGTAACTCTGACGGTGAGGGTCGGACTTGACGGGGCCACGACCAACAAAAACGCCGTTTATGTATAGTTTGTAGCGACTGTCTGCCGTTATGCGAATCGATGCTTTGGCGGGGGCAAAGCCCAGCTCAAACGACTTTCTGGCATATAGATTGAAGTTCCTTGGGCGGTTATCGCCCTCGCACCATATCCAGTTGGCACTCCAGTCGTCTCTTCTCGGAAATCGGCTGCGTCTAGCAACCACTCTCTTCACCTTTTAAACTCATAGACTTGCACTACCTTATGTACGATTATGTCACAAACGAGCTCCGAGCGCAAGCACAGCGAATCGGATTCACACCTGCCGAGCGGGTGAAAGACGCTGCCGAAGGGTCACCGTACCGTCGCCGTTATTTCATCTCAGAAGGGTGATACAAATCACTCGCAGAGGCTGCCACAGTCCACGAAAAACTCACCGCCGTCCACCCCGATTACGTTTCCGGTAATCCACTGACTTCTGGGATCGGCAAGCAGCACAACAGCGTTCGCAACATCCTCCGGTTCTGTTAGTCGCCCCATGGGATTGCGAGCTTTGGAAAACTGAATCATAATCTCGTGCTCGGGGATTTTTCTCAGCGCAGGAGTATCTGTTACACCGGCTCTCAGCGCATTGCAGGTAATCCCTCGCTTCGCAAGCTCAAACGCCAACTGCCGAACGTGAGCCTCTAACGCCGCCTTGGCGGAAGAGACTGCGCCATACGATGGCCACACACGCTCCCCACCGGCACTGGTCAAAGCCACAATCCGGCTTCCATATGTGAGTAGTCCACGCTGAGTAAGGCCCTGTGTCCAGTAGACAAGGCTGTTTGCCATAACGTCGAGCGTCATCTCCATCTGTGGCTGAGTAATATGATCTGCAGGATCGCCGATGAATGGACGAACACTGCCGAAAGCGAGCGAATGGAGTAGAAGCCTGATAGCTTTTCCGTCACCACCGAGGCGCTCCAGAATACGCGCTATTATGGTATCGCGGTGTTTGGCGTCCGCAGCATTCAGATTGAAGAACTCTACCTCGCTACCTTCAGCTTTGATAGCCTGCATAACTGCCTCAGCATTCGGCAGAGTCGATTTTCTGTCGAGGTGGACTCCGAATATGTTCATCCCACAACGAGCCAATTCTATGGCGGTTGCGCGACCGAATCCGCTCGATACACCGAGTATCAGCGCCCATTCACCACGCAAGTTGTTCATCTCCTCAGTCATTCTACACCTCCTCAAACACAGCAATCTGTGCGAGTTCCACTCCTTGAAAATCCTCATCATTATCGCAGAAACACTGCGCAATTAAAAGAAGCTGCAGGAGACTCGCAAACTCACAGATCAGATTGCAGTGATGTAAACCCTTTCATTATACCCAGCGTAATTACCTAAGAGAGCATCGGCATCAGTCACGCCTAATGCTGCGGACAGGTAAGTACAACCAGGTTGAAGGCGGTATAGTTGTGACCATCCGGCGCGATTGACCCTGCCGAAGACTCTCACTTGAAAGCCGTGCCGTAGAAGATCCGCAATTGGCTACTACCTGTCGCAATGATTTGGGGGGACGCTGCTTGACACTGACTCTGCCTTCTTATATACTTGAGCCGGCACTTTTACCTGTAAAATACACGAACGCCTGAGTGCGGAGTGTTAGCGTCCTCCGACAGGAGGTTTCATAATTTGGATCAATTATTCATTAACGGCGGTGTTCCCTTAAGAGGCGTCATCAAGGCCAGCGGCAGCAAGAATGGCACGCTGGCCATTATGGCTGCTTCGCTGCTCGCCAAGGGTCGCACTACGCTGACGAACGTTCCCAAAATTGGCGACATCTACACAATGGTCGAAATGCTAAACGCGCTCGGTGCTGAGTGTGAGCTGACCGAAGACGGTACCGTTACCGTTGATGCCACCGATCTGAAATCGACTGAAGCCCCTTACGAGCTCGTCAAGAAGATGAGAGCGTCATTTACTGTGTTGGGCCCTCTTCTAGCCAGAAAGGGATTTGCCCGCGTCGCTATGCCGGGCGGGTGCGACATTGGCGCAAGACCGATTGATTTTCACGTGAAAGGCATACAGGCGCTTGGCGCGCGCGTGGAAACCGGACACGGCTATGTTCAAGCTGAAGCTGAAGACCTGTACGGTTCAGAGATATATCTGGATTTTCCGAGCGCTGGAGCCACTCAGCACATAATGACGGCCGCCTGCTTAGCTAAAGGGGTAACTGTAATCCAAAACGCAGCTATGGAGCCAGAGATAGTCGATCTGGCAAAGTATCTGACTAAGATGGGCGCTAAAATTAAAGGCGCAGGTACGATGGCTGTGCGTGTGGAAGGCGTAAGCGAACTGAGAGCAACCAACCACAGAGTGATTCCCGACCGTATGGAATCCGGAACGTATGCCGTTGCTGCAGCGATAACACAGGGCGACGTGCGGATAGAAGATGCTGGCCCGATGAATATGGAGCCTTTTCTTCTGAAACTGAGAGAGGCTGGTGCAGTTGTTACCGTCGACGACACTTGGGTAAGGGTGAGATCGAACTCGAAAGCGCTTGCAACCGACGTAGTCACCATGCCCCACCCCGGTTTTCCCACGGATATGCAGCAGCCCTTTGTAGCTCTGCTTTCAACCGCACAGGGAACATCAATTGTCACAGAAAACGTATACGAGCGCAGGTTCAAGTATATTAGTGAGCTGCAGCGTATGGGCGCAGATATTAAACAGGACGGGCGCACTGCAATAGTACAGGGCGTGGAGCGGCTTTCTGGCGCACAGATTACCGCCTCCGACCTTCGGGCTGGAGCTGCACTCGTAGTTGCGGCGCTTGGTGCTGAGGGTGAAAGCGAAATCACTGGAATTGAGCATATCGATCGCGGTTATGAGGGATTAATCGATAAGCTCAAGGAACTAGGCGCAGATGTTGTCCGCGCCGACTCAGACAGAAAGGGAAATGCTCTGTGTTCAGTCTAGTCCCCCAGCTTGGAATTGACCTGGGGACTGCAAATATAGTCGTATATATCAAGGGCAAAGGCATTGTTCTAAGAGAGCCCAGCGTGGTTGCTATGTCCACGGTCACCAAGAAGATTCGTGCCGTAGGCGAGGAAGCCCGATTGATGATCGGTCGCACACCGGGCAATATTGTTGCCGTCCGTCCGATGTGCGACGGCGTCATTGCCGATTACACCACCACCCAAAAAATGCTCGAATACCTGATCTCCCGGGTATGCGGACGCAAACGCATTTTCAAACCAAAGGTACTGGTATGCGTGCCGTCGGGTGTAACTAGCGTAGAGCGGAGAGCCGTCATACAGGCCACTAGAAGCGCCGGCGCGGGTGAAGCATACACCATCGAGGAGCCAATGGCAGCAGCTATCGGAGCTGGACTTCCGATAGCCACACCGGGTGGAAATATGGTAGTGGATATCGGTGGAGGAACTACCGATATTGCTGTTATTTCTCTCGGAGGCATTGTCGTTTCACGATCGATAAGACTCGGTGGGAACAAGTTCGACGAAGTCATCGCGAGGCACGTAAAGAATAAGTACAACCTGATGATTGGCGAGCGCACCGCTGAGGAAATCAAAGTTAAGGTAGGCTCTGCTTATCCGATGCAGACTGAAATGACGCTCGAGGTTCGCGGTCGGGATATGGTAGCTGGACTGCCTAAGACAGTGGAAGTTACATCTGAAGAGATCAGGTCTGCACTTTCGGAACCTGTGGGCAGCATTGTCGAGCGCGTAAAGAGCGTCCTCGAAATCACCCCACCAGAGCTATCGTCGGATATCATTGAACGAGGGATGATGCTTACCGGAGGCGGGGCGCTCTTAAGAGGCCTCGACAAATTGTTAACCATCGAGACGAATATCCCGATTCACATCGCTGAAGACCCGCTATCGTGTGTGGCGCTCGGCACCGGAAAAGCGCTTGATGAGTTTGATATAATCCGAGACAACTTCATTATGTCGGGCGTTGAGTAGAGTCTGGCGTGCGTAAGTCAGATTTTGGAATCTATGAAAGGCACCGGGCATAGCGAATTAGCCTATAGACTCTTTACTGAAGGTTGATCTCGAAATGCCCGTATCAAGGATGATGAAACTTGTAGCTATTATAGTTGCGGCGTTGAGTGTAGCTGCAATGTGCTTTGCTGCGGGCGCCAAAATTGGCGCCCATTTTGTTGATGTGCCAGACACCCATTGGGCTGCAAGCTCAGTCCGACAGCTTGCGGATCAGGGTATTATGAACGGTTACCCCGACTCCACCTTCAAAGGGGACAAGACAGTCACACGCTATGAGTTGGCTGTAGTTCTTGCCAGATTTGCTGAAGTAATAGAAGAAGGACGCAATACACTCCACTCCGCTGAAGAGCTGCCAAAGGAAGTGTCTTTGCCGACTAATTGCCCGCCGTGGACGAAGGACAGCATCGCAATGCTCGTAGCAAATGGTTTTTTTCCTATTGATTCGCCTATAATAGCCGACGGAAACGCGGCCGTTACAGGAACCGATCTTGCTCAGGCGTTATCGGCTGTCGGTGCGCGAGTTGTCGACATTGATACCCCAGAAGGTGCTCGATCCGATAGATAGCAGCTACGCAGCTAGGATTTTCATTACCTCTTTTGCCGCTTCTATGGTTGCCGCAATGTCATCTTCTGTGTGAGAAATGGATACGAAGGAGGCCTCAAACTGAGAAGGTGCAAAATAGAATCCACACTCAAGCATTCCCCGGAAGAAAGCTGCATAGCGCGAGGTATCTGAAGTTCTGGCGGTAGCGTAATCGGTGACTTTCTGACATGCAAAGAAGAGTGTGGACATCGAGCCAATCTGGTTTCCTGTCGCCGGCACCCCTGCGGAAACTGCAGCATCCATAAGCCCGTCGGCGAGCATTGCGCCCATCTTTTCGAGCCTAGCGTATACTTCCGGATCTTTCAGCATCCTGAGTGTTTCTATCCCCGCAGCTACGGCCAACGGATTGCCAGAAAGTGTTCCAGCCTGATACACGGGGCCAGACGGAGCGACAAACTCCATTATTTCGCGCTTGCCACCGTAAGCGCCCATCGGAAGCCCTCCGCCGATTATCTTACCAAGCGTAGTGATGTCTGGAATGACGCCAAACCTGTCCTGAGCACCACCGTAACCAAGACGAAAACCTGTGATAACCTCGTCGAAGATAAGAAGTATACCATACTCATCGGCTATATGGCGAAGCGACTCCAAAAACCCAGGTTCTGGTAAAACGACGCCCATATTGCCTGCCACCGGTTCGACTACTATGCAGGCGACGCTTTTTTGATGCAGTGCTACAGCAGCTCTAACGGCTTCTACGCTATTGTAGGGGGCTGTGATTGTGTCGACGGTAAGATTAGGGGGAACCCCTGCGCTATCGGGCATACCTAGTGTGGCAATTCCCGAGCCGGCTTTTGCAAGGAGGCTATCGCTGTGGCCATGATAGCCTCCTTCAAACTTAATTATCTTATCCCGCCTTGTGAATCCTCTTGCCAGGCGGATTGCACTCATCACAGCTTCAGTGCCTGAGCTTACCAGCCTCACCATTTCGACAGATGGCACGGCATCGACTATCATTTCAGCCAGCCCGACCTCAGTGGCTGTAGGCGCGCCAAACGTCGAACCACGCTCTGCAGCCCGTTTTATGGCATCTACAATCTGCGGATGAGCGTGTCCGAATACTAACGGACCCCACGAGCAGACGTAATCGAGATAACTGTTGCCATCCTCGTCGTATACTCGGGAGCCAGAACCCTCTTTGATAAACACAGGCTGACCACCGACCGACCCAAACGCCCTTACAGGACTGTTTACACCGCCCGGAATCAACTCTTTCGCCTTTTCAAAAAGCTGCGCTGAATATGTTTTGTCCAACTGCATAATCACCTGCGGTGAGTATATCAGCGAGGCTAAAGCAGTGTCAAACGCACCACATCATCTTCTTTCAACGAGTCTGTTCATCGGCGGATAGGTATCTTCAGAGATCAGCGACCTGGTAGAGCCAATTGTCCGATAAACTGCAACGTGCAGCCCTGGTTCACCACGATTGATCACTCGCCACGAAAACTCTGAGTCAGGCGATTTGGCCCTAATCACTTCGCTCGGAGCAATCACCTGACGGATTTCTCGGCCTATAGAAACAGTATCTTTGAGAGACTGCTGCGAGAGAATTCGACAGTACAAGCGATCGCCATCTACCCCCGACTCTATTCGAATCGGACTCTTGTAAGGATTCCGGAACCGCAAGTCGATGTCGTACTGCGCCACGGCGGCATCCTGACCCGGAGGAACATAGCGTGCCGGAAAATGGTGTCTGTGGCGCTCTGTTATATCGAGCCCGGCAAGCAGGGCGGCGTTGTACACTGTAGACGATGTCTGGCACACTCCACCGCCCCAGGCTGGTATCAGTTCGCCATCGTAGCTCACTGGAGCTTTCACATATCCCCTATCTGGAGTCCAGGATTTCACGATTCGGTTGAATGAAAACTCAGCGCCCGGCTGAATTATCCGACCGTTTAGTTGCTGAGCGGCGAGCTTGGCATTATGTGACTGAGATGTGCTCCGTTGTGCAAGTCCGGTATTATATTCCGCGATGACCTGCCACTTTGGAGGCTGACCAGCAGCCCACGCAACAAGGCCGATCATAACAAATGCCGCAACAACTGCAATTGCTGTCTGCATCTTCATTCTGATCACCTTATTCTTATCTGCTGGCTACTACCACTGCCATATACATCCGGTTCGTACATAGCTTGGGCTGCAGCCGGCACTGCGTGAAATGCGCCGCGTGTGCTCACGCGCACGTTGTAGGTCAGTTCGCTTATGCCGCGCTTCAGGGTCTCGACGTAGAACGAGACTCTATCGTCTCTTACATCCTTGTCGACCCACCAATCGGTCCAGTAGTCAACATCGATCTTACCGCGATCAATAGGCTCGAATCCAGCCGGTAGGTAGTCTTCCACCATAACATATTCGTGAACCTCGTCAGATTTTACAACGAGCTTCACTTGAATAATGTCGCCAACTCGGAAAGTGTTTGTCGAACGCTTTTCTGGAACCAACGCTCCACCATAGCTGCCTTTCAGGCGTGGCACCAGTTTATGGTACGAGCGGGAGACCGTAATACCCGTAGTAGTTGGTTCCGGATTCTCCACATACTGCACAGTCTCCACTGTATAGTAGAGTCTTCCTTCGCCACTTACCTCTATCTCGAGAGAGTTTGACCCCTGGGCAATATCGCGACCAGAAATCACAACCTCCTTTTCGGGCTGGAATACAGAGGATCTGTCGAATTCAACTGAATGATGTTCCCTGCCATTCAAGCTGATCCTGCAGGTGAAGTCGGGCTGCAGCTCACCAGTTCGGCTCAGATGCTCTGAAAGGGCATAGAGAATCGCTGCGGTGTCTCTGGTAGATGCCCAGTGGTTGAACGTTCGCTTCATAAGAAGCCAGTTGATCACTTGTGATATCCGGGAATCATCCGGTGTGAGACGCACCAGTGCTGTCAGAGCCGTTGCTGTATTGTCGGTGTCGTTCCATCCCTGCTTCTTGTCGACCCAGTGGATACCCAATGAATCGACCTTTGCCCTGTCCCAAAGATGAGAAAGGTACCAATGTGCATCTGCGGAGTATCCGACATTTGCAAGAGTCATAGCCAGATACGCCAAATCGCTTGAGTCAGCAGTTTCAGGATCTATCGCAACAAGTTTCTGTCTGACGAGTTCGTTCTCACCAGCAATCGAGAGCACATATAGCGCGTACAACTGCGTATGCGATTGATTCTTCTGAGCCTGAACCAGATCCTTCAGGTATCCGATTCCGCTGTTTACTACATCCTGATTTACCTGGAATCCAGCAGAACGCGCCTGTAACAATCCATAGACGACGTAGGCGGTCATCCAGGTGTTGTTCTCGCTGTAGTAACCCCAGCCCCAGCCGCCGCTCCAGTTCTGCATATCGTACAGCCTGCTGAGTCCGGTTCCTACCATGTCCGGCAGCCTTTGCTCCAAACCCGGATTTGAGATTCCGAGGTCTTTCATTGTTTTGACGATCATTACGTCTGGCAGAAGACAACTCATCGTCTGTTCTGCGCAGCCATAAGGGTACGCCGCCAGATAATCGAGACTCCCGAGCATTGCCGATGCAATTGACGGCGCAAGTCTGATTCTTATTTCGCTCGCGCCCGCTACCGATTTCGGGTCTATTGCTATCGTCTGTGTATCGACATCATCTGAAACAGATCCTGAGACCGTTCTTGTCTGTTTCTGGCCGTTAGGCAGAATCGGTATCTCGAGCTGCATTGCATCCTGCGCCGAGTTGCACGTAGCGTATGCAGTCAGTCTTGCCGTACCGTGTTTTGGAGCCTTGACGTGCCATTGGACGCGTTTCATCCCCTGACTCGGAACGTCCACTGTGACGGACTGAGTGTCTTTTGTCTCCAAACCACTTATATCGAGTCTAACGGCAATCTGCTGAGCTTTAGGCAGATAATTGTGAACCGTAGCAGAGATAATCGATGAGTCTTTTTGCCTCAGGAACCTGGGGGTATCCAGACGAACAATCAGATCCTTCGAAGAGACAACAGTTGATGTAGTCTGCCCAACCAGTGTATTAGCAGTGCAAGCACGGGCTGTCGCACGCCAGGTAGTAAGGTTATCCGGCATAGTGAAACTGACTCTCGCTTCACCAGCTGCATTTGTAGTTATATCTGGCTGCCAGAACGCGGTGTCGACAAACTCCTTTCGCACCCTTCCGGCATAACTGGCTTTATCTCCGCTCAAATACACGTCTGCGAACGAGTACTGTGTAGAGACCGTATTCCACTGACGTTCGTAGAAATAGTCGAGGATCGGGGTAGTCGAATCCTCAGCAATTGCATATATTGCTTCATCCACGACGCCGAGTGAGACTTCTGCCGATACCGGTTTCCCCTTTGGGTCCTCTGTCTTTATCAAGTATGTGGCCTTGTCACCCGGTTTGTATTTCTTTTTGTCCGGTGTAACGGTCACTTTTAGAGTCTGATTACCAAGTGACACACGGACTCTTGCTTCCTGTTTTGCAAACTTTTTGTCTTTGACGTAGCAGACCCCAATGAAAAAGTTCGGCTTGTACTCAGATTTGACCGGCACCTCAACTACGGTTGACCGGCTATTCAGTCTTACGAGCTTATGATCAAAAATTCGTCTTCCTTCAACCGTAAGGAGAGCAGTGCCTCCCTTCTCTTTCGAGTTGATCAGCACTTTTGCCGTTTCACCGGGTTTGTAGACTTTCTTATCGAGCACAATCTCTAGATCTGTATAGTTGTAGTTGAAGTCTTCATTTTCTCGCGACGTCACCCAAAGGTAACCTATTTCTCTTATGGGGTTTCCTTTGCGGTCGACGCACGTCACAAATACGTGGTACGAACCGGAGGACTTGGGTCTGAAGCTGAACTGAGCCAGCCCTCTGCTGTCGGTGACTCTCTTAGATGAAAACTCTGTGGTCAGACGTTCCCGACCCTTGTACCATTCCGCCCGTTTGGCGACTATCTCCAAACTGATTCCGGATTGGGGTCGGTTGTCATAATCGCTTGCTACAATTCGGACACGCGATTCTTGCTTAGGGCTGACTACATACTTCTCTGGTTCTACTATGACTCTGAACTCACCCTGAGTTGCAGTAATCCTGCCGTCGCCCTCGGCCGAACGGTCGCTGGCGTCGGTGACCACTGCGTTTACGGTAAACTGCTGGTCGTTAGATGCGAACTCTGACTTAGGAGTATCCCAGTCGGCGGTAAATTCGATGTCAGCAGTCCCGTCCTCGTTCGTCCTTATAGTGCCCGTAGTAACAGTCTCTCCGTAGCCCCCATAGTCCTCATAGCTCCAGTCGTAGTAATCTGAGTCTTCGCTGTTTGGCCAGAACCAGTAGTCGGATTTCGTTACTATGTAGTCCACAGTGGCGCCAGGAACAGGAGAACCGAAGTAGTACTCTGCTTTTACTTTAGCCTTAACTCTGGTTCCCTTCACACAGCGTTTCGGCATCTTCACTGAAACAGAGAACTCTGGCTTCCGGTATTCAGCGACGTCGAAACTGGTAACGCGGAATTGACCTTTGTAGGAGCACGATACGTTGTAATAGCCAGTCGCTGCGTACTTCGGAAGAACAAACCCTCCGTGGAATGAACCCATCCTGTTTAAGGGAAGCTCGCCAGAGTAAACAACCGTATCGCGTTTGTCTTTCACTTCCACGCGAACAGAAGATGGTGCGGGAACGCGGTAGTCATCATTTACGAACTCACGCACAATTCCCTTGAACTGCACCTTCTGTCCGGGTCTGTATATCGGTCTGTCGGTATAGGTGTAGATTGTAAGTGAGTTGCTATCGGATTGCCACGTGTACGAACTGAGAAGTGCAAGAGAATCCCCTTTGCGTGCAACAAGAAGAGTGTCACCTGAGCTGATTCCACTCGTAGTAAGTGGTCTTCTCCAGATACCATCTTGGCCAGTCACACCGTTATCTACAGTGCGCTCACGTATCACACTGATTGTTGCACCTGCAACTGGCTCACCCGTATCCGGCCGAACAACATATGCAAGCGTGTCCTGTCCACTCGTTTTAGCAACCAAGCCGATATCGCCAACGGTTATAAGGTCTCTTTTGACTATGTCATCCGAAACAGAATGGATTATGTACAACCCAGGTTCAAGCGATCCCAGGCTCATCCTTTCGAAGAAGATGCCCTCGCTGTCTCGCTTGGTGATTTTTACCGTCTTGTTCTCGACAAGCTCCAGCGCGTGATCTATATCTTGCAACCTGACGTAGGCACTGCTGCTTATTATCGAGCGAATTGTGCCTGGGCTATTGTTCAGGAAGTAATCGACATCAACCCGCAAGAGCTCGATTTCGATCTCGTCGCTATCAGTAAACCCTTCAAATAACACTCGAGGCTTCTCATCGGTCATCCAGCCGCGTTGATGAACATAGAGATTCAAATACGGTTGGGCCGGAGCCAATTGAAGGTTGTGACTCGTAGATTTTCCTTCCTCAACCTGAAGTTCCTCATTGCCCTCTAAACTATGAGCTCTCCCACTTGCACTAATTGAATACTGCCCCAACGGTATATCTGCGAACTCGTAGTATCCTTTGCTATCGGATCTTGTGGTGTAGTGTTTGCTGTAATCGAGATTACCGTCTTTAATTGCTGTGAGATACACCCATGCTTCTGCTATAGGCTTATCTGTCTTTCCGCTTGTTACAAAGCCCTTGACTGTTCCGGCAGGGGTCTCTTGAGTCATCGAAAACCCAAGCACAGCCGCCGTCCAGATTACAGCGACGGCAATTGCAAAGAATGGTTTGGAAATAGTTCTGCGAACCATTGTCTAAGCCTCCTTCGGATTGCCGCGCTGCAGTCGCGCAGCTATCCCTGCCCAAATGAGACCGGCCACTGCAAGACAGGCAAGAACAATTACCTTCGTCACGCGCGTAGTCTCTACAGCATCATTCAGCAGACCCGCAAACTGCAGAAGAACAATCTGTGCTGCAGTGACAAGCAGCAGCGATTCACCAAATCGTTGTTCTCTTGTGTTTACAGCGCCTGTTTGAATGAACAAAATAAACACCTCAGATGCTACCGATCCCACAACAAATCCAAAAGCCGCTTTGTATCCCCAAAGAACAATAATCGCAGCAGCAACTACCACGGCAAATATCCCTGTCGCTATAGCTGTAACATTCTGCAAAACCTCGCTGCGCTTTTCTGCGACGGGGAACAAAGAGGATATGACCAGTGGAAATACTGCACCTAATGTAAGAGCTACAAATGTGTAGTGATCTCTAAGGTCGAGGCCTCTAAGCTGTGTTCCATAGTTCTCCTGGAATAGCCTGTAGCAGAGGACTCCGACGCCAATAAACATTGCGGTAATCAATGCGCGAGTAAGAACAGAGTCTTCCTTAGAGTTCTGTTCTGATTCTTTGCCAAGAGTGGCAAACAGTGGAAGGGCTACCGCAAATGCGGCGACAAGCCCCATTCCTATACCAAATCCTGCCATCAGCCTGAACCCAACGGCCGAGAAGGCGACTATCGCAAGAGTAGATACTGCAGGGCCGTAAGAATATGTGGATGCTGCAGAAGAAAGCCAAGCTACAATTGCAAATGTCCCAATTCCAAACAGAGAGACAAAAAAAATCGGTCGCTCTGGGAAAACCTTCCACGAGAAGACCG
This sequence comes from uncultured bacterium, assembly GCA_964497515.1. Lineage (GTDB taxonomy): Bacteria > Armatimonadota > UBA5829 > UBA5829 > DTLH01 > CAZCCV01. The sequence goes on from CAZCCV010000018.1 coordinate 38,207, forward strand.
CTATCGCTGCAAAAACTATGAGTGATGTTAAAAGAGCTGTTGTAGCTGAGTTACGTTCTCCTGTTTTGTTCGATCCTACGATAATTTGAGCGACTATAACAGTGGCGAATACCATAAGCGGTGCTCTCCACCAGAACCTGTCTGCAGTGATCCCAAATCGGAATATCGCGAGCATTACCGTTGTGCTGAGTACCGTAGCACAGAGAGCAAAAACCTCCATCGAACGCACACCGAGAGCCAGTCGGAAAACAATAGCTGACGCGAGCACGCCGATCATGAACCCTCCGATTGCAGGTTGAGGATAGCTTGGATAAATGAGCAGGGTGAGACCAACGCCTAGAAGCGCAGCTGACAGTATTGCGGCAGCAGCCAGAGAGTCCGTCCACGAACGCGTTCCGTGCAATCCTGCAACTGCGCCTAAAAACCCTCCAATAAGTATGCCGTAACCCAGCCGTTCTCCATATGCAAAGGGTTCCTGCCGAAGAAAGGTTACAGCAAAAAGAGCAATAGTGGCTATTAGTGAGATCAGCGTTGTCGTCCAACCACGCCTACCCTGGCAAAAGCCTTTGCCATCACCGAAGAGAATTCCGAGCAGCATTCCGGCTGCACCGATTGCAACTGCGATCCAGCTAAGTACGCTTTCCACTTTCGCCTCCTGAGGAATCGTGAATAAATTGTACGTTCAATAGTCTGTAACGTATGGGGGCTTGTTGTGGTTCACATTTGCCTTTTTCGACGCAACTAGCTGAGCCCTTACGTCACGCCAGACATTAGAGACAGTGTACATTATATAGCCTTGCTGAAAGATTGGAAGTATGAGGTTATACAATCAGCACTATTTTGCCGAATTGAGTGCGTTCGGTGAGCATCTGGTGAGCTTTTGCTGCGTCCTCTAACGGTAGCGTTCGATCGATAACAGGCCGCAGCTTGCCATCTCCTACGAGACTCAACACCTGAATGAGCTCAGAGCGTGTTCCGAGCATAGAGCCTATTACAGTGAGCTGCCTGCTGTAGAGATGCCGTATATCAAGACTCGCTTCGGCGCCAGTAGTCGCACCTGCTATTACGAGTCTGCCACCCTTAGTCAGGCTTTCGAGACTGCTGCGAAAAGTCTTCTGTCCGACGTGCTCGAAGACAACATCGACACCGCGGCCTTCGGTGATAGACATAACCCAATCTTTGAAGCTCGTTTCGCTGTAGTTGATGAGGTGGTCTGCTCCAAGTTCGGAAGCTTTGGCCAGTTTCTGGTTGGAGCCCGCTGTAGCCACGACTTCTGCACCTGCCAGCTTGGCAATCTGCACCGCTGCGCTGCCAATTCCACTTCCGGCAGCCTGAACGAGCACTTTCTCGCCTACTTTCAGATTTGCTCTGGTAATGAGCATATGCCACGCGGTGACGAAGACAAGCGGAACGGCAGCGGCATCCTTGTAGTCGATCTTATCCGGAATGCGAAAGACGTTTTTTGCGGGGACTTTGGCATACTCTGCATACCCACCATCTGTGGCTATGCCAATAATACGAAAGTTGTCGCAGAGGCTTTCATCGCCCTTCAGGCAGTACGGGCAAGTGCCATCGGAAATCGCTGGAAAGATAGTCACACGGTCACCGACTGAGATACCGCTAACCTCCGAGCCAACACTAGCAACATCGCCCGCAAACTCACTGCCCAAGGTGTGAGGCAAATCTACCTTGTACAATCCGGAACGTGCCCATATATCGATTCGGTTGAGCGAACAGGCGCGAACCCGAATCAACACCTCGTCGCTGCTGACCTCGGGGGTTGGGATCTCCTCGTACACTAGGACATCAGGGCCACCTGGCTGATGGAATCTTACGGCTTTCATCGCATTCTCCTTTCACTACGGGCTTGCGAGTCCACATCCGCAGAAACTGGCCGCTGGACTGGCCCTGATTCTTCCCTTTGTTTGCTAAGCACCGGACGTAATACTCATATCATCTTCTACGGACTTCACACCGCCCAATCTTTTTACTGTGTTGAGCGCTTTATCGTGTTCCTCCTGGCTGACGTTGCCCTTTAGGCAGACGATACCATTTGCGACGTCGACATTGATGTCCATTGCCTTCAGACCTTCCGTCCGTGCCAGCATTGCTTTGATTTTGGCAGTAAGCGACAAGTCGTGGAAATCCACCATTTATCCCCCCTCGTCACAGCCGTGTGATGGGCAATCCGCACCAATATGTTGCCCTGCTGGTAGTCAGAATAAAACCAGATGTTATAATATAGTGCAATGAGAAACAATCTACAGATCGTTCATACCCACGGTAACACCGAATGATACGGTACATCATCGGTGGAGGTGCACTTGCGCTGGCGGGATACTCGTATTTCATTGAGCGCTTTGCACTCTCGCTTACACGCATCGAACTGGCATACAGTAATCTGCCAGAAGCCTTCGATGGTTTTTCGATCCTTCAAATATCCGACCTTCACATCAAACGCTGGAGTAAGATTGAACGCCTGATGGAGCAGATAATGCAGTCGGTAGACTACGACATTATGGTATTCACCGGCGACATATCGGTGCGAGAAAAAGGAGCACAGCTCCTGAGAGACTTTCTGAAGCGGGTTGGCCGCCCAGAAGACATCTACGGAATCCATGGCAACACCGAGTATAAGGGCAAATTCGGCAAGGAGCGCCGAGAAGATCTGAAATGGATCGGAATCAAGCTTCTAAATAACAAGCACACCCTATTAGAGCGCAGAGACGACAAGATCCTGCTCGTCGGTGTGGATGATCCATTCACTTATCACGACGACCTGAGTGAGGCGTTGTCTAATTCACCCGAAGGTTTGTTCAAAGTGCTCTTAGCACATACCCCGGACGTTGCGGGCGAGGCGAAAGACTCAGGAATTGATCTGGTTTTGTCGGGTCATACTCACGGTGGACAGGTGAGACTGCCACTTCTGGGAGTTGTCTATTCACACCTGCATAAATACCACAAACTAGTATCCGGGATGTACGAAGGTGACGTGCTGAGCAAGGTTCTCAAACGCGATGCTGGCGAGATGCGAGTATACGTCAGCCGGGGCTTGGGGGTCAGCAATCTGCCGTTCAGGTTCCTGGCTCCGCCAGAAATGGTACTATTTACTCTTCGCAAAACCTAACGGATGGCTCTCTTGTTACCGATAATTCTTGACAGATACCATGATTTCCAACTTCGGAGCAGCACCCTATGTCCACTAGAGTAATGATTGTCGACGACAGCTTGCGTGCCAGAATGGAACTGTGCAACCTGCTGGCAACCTACGGGTTCACTATCGTAGGAGAGGCTGCCGACGGCCAGGCAGCAGTCGAGATGTTCGAAAGACTGAAACCCGAAATCACGATTCTCGACGCCCGTATGCCAGATGCTGATGGTGTCTGCACAACGCGACAAATACTTAGAAAAGACCCTCAAGCAGTAATCGTAATGAGTGCAAGCTCGGGCGAGCGTTCGTTGGTAATGGAGGCGCTTTCCGCGGGTGCCGTGGATTTCATCGCCAAACCGTTTGTCGAACGAAAGGTGGTCAGGACGCTTCGTAGAGCTATCGCCGGAGTCTTCCCGCAATAATAGTCTCTGTTTAGACTTCTGATTCCAACTCAGTCTTCTGTCGTGCGCTGTTTTTTTGCGGACGACGGTTCAGGCTCCGCCAGTCGCTTCGAATTGAAGAATTCCTCCACTTCCTCCAGGTTTGCAGTACCTTTGCACGAAGGAAGGTATCGCAAAAACTCTCTGCCATAAGATTTCTTCAGAATGCGCGAATCGAGAATCGCCACTACACCAGAATCAGACTTTGTTCTAATCAGCCTGCCAAAACCCTGTTTGAGCCGAATCTGCGCCTGTGGCACGGCGTATTGGAGAAACCAGTCACCGCCAGACTCCACTATGGCGTCACAGCGTGCCTTGTTGATTGGACTATCCGGAGCCGCAAAAGGCAGTTTGTCGATAATAACGCACGAGAGCTTTTCTCCCCTCACATCCACACCTTCCCAAAAACTGTGAACCCCCATCAGGCAGGCATTCTTCGATTTTCGGAAATCCTTAAGAAGCAGATCGTTCGACTTTTCGCCCTGCTTAAGCAGTTTGAATGGGGTGTTGTCCTTCAGTAAATCATAGACGCTGTTTAGCATTCGGTAGGATGTAAAAAGCAGAAACGCACGCCCTTCAGATAGGTTGATCAACTCTTCTATTCGTTCGGCGACTGCTTCAGCGTACACCCACTTCTCCGAGGGAAAATCGAGATCTCTCGGCACATAGAGCAGTGCTTGTTCTTTGTAGTTGAAAAGAGAACCCAGGACAACTTGAATGGCGTCATCCGGTGTGCCGAGTCGTGAACCGATATAACTGAAACCACCCGAGTTAGAAAGCGTTGCCGACGTCAGGATTATGCTGTCTCTTCTGCTCCAGAGCGACTCCGCCAGTGCCTGAGCAACATCCACCGGCGTCACCCGCAGACTGCAGTTTACAAACTTCCCGCTGGCTGGTTTCTCGCACCATTTGAAGTAGTTTTCGTGCTCATTGAAGAATATCCCCTTCAATTCTTCGCTCATCCGACCAAGTGAACGCCGCCAGCCGTCGATTCTGATTTGAAGGTCTTCGTCACCGTTCGTGTCTTGCTCACTTAGCTGACTGTTCAACCCTTCGAGAAGCGACATAAGCTCTGTAGCAGTCATCTCTGCCAGTTGACGCTGCTTGTCAGAGAGTGCCTCTGTTAAGAAGAACTCAGAGCGCGGAATATCTTGAAACATCGTAAAGAGCTCTTTGTTAGCAGAACCGACCATATCGAGCTCGGTCTGGGTAACAGCTATTTCGTGCTTCTTTTTTATGCGATTTAGAAGGCTTTGAACTCGATAGTTGGTGAACTCTATTCCGAACACCTTGCTCGCTACATCCTCAAGGTGATGAGCTTCGTCGAAGACTACCATACCGTATTCCGGCAGAATAGCGGCAGTTGGATCCGACATTCTCACACCGAGGTCGCTGAAGAAGAGTGAGTGGTTAACAACAATGACATCCGAACTTGCTGCCCGCCTTCGCATACCGTAGTAGTGGCATTTCTCGAAGAACTCACATCGACGGCCTCGACATGTATCCTGATTGGAGCATATGTCTCCCCAGTTTGGAAAGGCAAAGTCTAGTTCTGCAACATCGCCTTTGTTGGTCTTTTCCGCCCAATCCAACACCTTCTCGAAGAGAGGGTCACCGACCATTGTGATATCGGCTCTAGCCTGCTCCAACTCCCAAAGGCAAAGATAGTTCGATCTGCCCTTAACGAGCATCGCTTTGAAGGGGATATCAGGCATAGCCCGTTTCATCAGCGGAATGTCTTTTTTGATCAACTGTTCTTGAAGGTTGATAGTGTGCGTTGAGATGACAACCGGTTTGCCTTTGACGCATTGGATGATAGCTGGGGTAAGGTATGCTACGGTCTTTCCGACACCGGTTCCGGCCTCCACCAAACAGTGTCGCCCCTCTTCTATCGCCTCGACTATTGAGGAAGCCATTTCAATCTGCTGCGGGCGATACTCGTACCCGTCGAAGCATTGAGCAAAGGCTCCATCTTTGCCTATTATCTGTTCGACTCTACTCTTCACAATGAGATTCTAACCTAAGTCCAGCGCGAGGGGCAAGAAAAGGAGGAATACCAAATCTGAAGCCGAACTCTTATATGCCGAATGATTCACAATTGCAATGTGGGGCAAACAGGGCTTAACAGATTTTACACCTGTACAGTACCCACACTTATGTTGGAGGCGACCCAATGCAGCGAGTATTCTGGATAGTGACTCTGTTCTTTGCTCTTTCGATAACAGCTCTAGCACAGGAGCCCGTCGAAGAGAAAGCCGATGTGCGGCTTGACCAGAAGATTACATATCAGGCGAAAGGGAAATTGCTGCATGATGTGCTCTCGGATCTCACAGAGCTAAGTGGAGTTGAAATGACTTGTGGCAGTTCTGCAAAAGACTGGCAGGTAAGAGACCGCAAGCTCAACATATTTGTAAAGGACATAACGCTGGAGAAGCTCCAGAAGTCCATTGCAGAGGTGCTGCACTTCACCTGGGCGCGCGGAGTGACAGGCGGAGAGTACCGCTACAGGCTATTTCAGGATCTGCGATCCAAAAAAGAAGAACAAGCGCTCTTAGAGCAGGAGTTGAGCAAAAACGAGGCGAAAGAGTATGCCGCGCGAGAAGGGGCCATTAGTGGAATTGGCCAGGTTGGCGCAATGAGCGCTGAAGATCTCGAAGCGATAAAAGAGAGCGACCCATTCCTTTATGTTCTTGGCAAAACCGGTATCGCCAGCGGCTTAAGCGAGATGATGAACTCATCGCCGGAGGTTGCATCGGCCTTCCTCCACGGACAGGATTATTTGGCAGATTTCGCCCAGATGCCGCCAAGTTTTACTGCTGGAGCTGCCAAGTTGATACAGGGAATGCAGACGATGATGAGAACGTTCGCCCCCTGGGAAACCGACGATAATGATGGGCTTCTCGATAACCTTGGCACGGCAAGACTTACCCTAAAAATGAATACGGAGCAAATGCAAATGATACCGGAGGCTGGTATATATCTCGGCGTGCTGATCATTGACGCCAATGGGCAATCGCCAGCCGCTATGCCACTCATAGATCCGGACTCACCGTTATCGAAGTTGGGTGGCAAAATTTTGGTAAGAGCTTTAGATGGTGAGCCGTTAGAGCTAGTAGTTAATTCGCTTATGCCCGAGATAGAAACAACTGTAAAAGAGATGCAGGGTGAACGAGTTCACCTGAAGGTTCTACCAGACGACCCAGATTTTGAAAAACAGGTCAAGCTCGAAACTGAGAATCCTACCAAACTACAAGATGCACTGGAAGAATTGTTTAAGGTAGCTGAACTGCAGATAATCTCGGATCACTTTGTGCACACTTCCCAGATTTTTAAATCAGAAGGCAAGTTAGGCGATGTGCTGAAATCACTGAGCAACGCATTCGATAAGATTCCAACGAAGGTTGACGACACAATCACCTTCACAGACCGCGAGTGGTATCTGAAACGCAGCTACGAAGTCCCCGAAGACTGGCTAAAGGCGTGGCGTGCAGCGGCCGATGAAGGCAGATTAACCATCGACGATAAAGCGAACATTGCGTCACTAACTGATAATCAGATCCGTGGCATTATTATGAATGAAGATGATGATAACTTCAGGCTGGGTAGGAGCACCACTGTAGTCTCATTGCGTAAGAATATACTACGTTTCTACGCAACACTCTCCGCTACGCAGAAAAGAGCTCTGAAGAGTGAGAACGGTTTGAGCGTTAAAGGTTTGAGCAATGTGCAATGGTCCCATTTGGAACTGGCACTCGCAGATCACGATATGATATCTACCCCATATACTTCCATTACTCCAACAACCGTTTACTATGTAGCTTCAGGCGGGCTAGAGGAAATTGTAGTGGAAGGTGTGTCTGACATTGACGGTGAAATAGAGTCAATGAGCATCATAGTAACTGCCGATCCAGATGATGAGTTTATCTTTGACGAACTAGATATGGACGATGACGAGTATTGATCGATGAGGGGAGGGTAAGGACACTCTCCCCTTCTGTCATTCATACACAATATCGCTGCTAGAGCTGTTCAACACTGCCGACAGCCAACACCTGACGGTACATTCTTCCGTCGTCTCCTCTAAAGCAGGAGCTTATACCTGTCACAACAACCTTTGTGTGCACGTCTTTCAGATTGTTCTCGGACACAACTACCCTAACCCCGCGATGTCCGGTGATATCGCGAAGATTGGAGCCATCTTCGATGTAGATGAAGCTTGACCCCTTATAGGTGACTTCGCCACACACGCGCACGAGCACGCCGATATTATTGAGTCCCTTTCCCTCGACTACTCCACGCTGTCCGCCGTTTTCTTCTGTTCGCCAATTCGTTCCTCCAAGGCTACTTAGATTCATGGCTTTTGGGGACAAAACGCGTGTGCCATCACGAAACAACTGCCCACCAGAAGTATCCAGATAGCGTTCCCCGTTAGAATTCGTAAACATGCTGCCAAACAGATTGATTCTCGTGCCGGGGACCAACTCGTGTCCCGGTCTGAATACCCGAAGTCCCGACGCGCCCTCTGGCGAACATATGTAGAAGAAGTCGCCAAAGACAGCCGTGACAACCGCACCGTGAACATTACCCCCGGTGAAATCTTCGTAGAGCTTGATCTCTGGTATTGATGGTTCGGTCAACACAACAACAGCAACTCCGTATACACCAAATGGCTGATTTGGCTTCACATCGCCAAACTCATACCAGTGAACCGATTTGTCCCAAGTGTTGTAGCAGGCATACATATTCTTGTTGCCGCTCTTTCCGTAGCCAATAGCTGTGACAAAGTGGTCGGGCACACCGTCGGCGTCGCTGTCGACCATCATTACAGCAGGATGTCCGCAGTCGATGTGGTAGCAATATTCATTCCAAAGACTACTGCTCCAGAAGTATTGATAGACACTGCATCTACTCATCGGTTCAGTCAGCCCTATGTGGCCGTAGAGTCCATTGGCCACGTCAGAAAACCAGCTCCAGCCGTAGTAGTTGCCGTGTGAGCTTCGGGATGTATTCATAAAGTCCGCAATACTGTCGTTTGGGTGCTGACTGCCATAAGGCAACCCTGATCGGTCCTCAATTAACAGCGGATAAGAGTCGATTGGCAGACAATAGTCTTCATAGTTTCCCTGGCTGGAAATCATATTGTTGACTCCGGGGCTCTGAATGTTGGCGTCGCCGGGTGCAAGGTGTCCGAAACCCTTCTGATCCCAATATCCTACGACCATTGCTGCTGCTGTGGGGCCGCATCCGTGGTGCCAGATGTATGAGGGTACCTCCACGATCAGCTTCTGGAAACTCACCGTGCTCGGAGACACCCCGGGATGCATATTGGGAGGCGGAATAGAGCCTGTGGTGCTCTGATAGTCAGCGGGGTCACCTGATGGCAAATCTACGCCACTGGCCAACGTGCAGAGCATGCCTATCAGCAACAAGTATAGTACAGTGCGCATTCGCCATCCTCTCGGCATTTCTATTTCGCTGCTAGCGAGCTGACACTGGCTTTTTATCACCGAGACAGTGCATTGTCAAGGTAAATAGACAAAAACTGTCTGCCTGGTGGAACATTTTGGGCGCTGGAGTCGTAAACTAAATAGCAAACCTTCCCACCCTCTTTCCGCTCCCCTGCTTTCGAGCAGGGGAGTTGTTTTTTTCAGTTGTGAGAATCCCCAGTTTATGGCGGTAACTCGATAACTATCTACAGTATTCTGATTTACTCTGGCACCATTGGCTTGCCGAGTTGTATATGGTATAATGCTCGTGATGGGGCGAGAAACCCCCAGATTACCGAGGAGAAGACACACAATGGCAGATGAGAAGAACAAAGCTCAGGAGCCCGCGTGGCACGAACTGCCCAAGGGCGGACTAATGGTCGAGCCCGGAAGCGCCGAGGCCTATAAGACCGGTGATTGGCGTACGGAACGCCCGGTCTGGGATGCTGAGAAGTGCACCAGTTGCCTCCTTTGCTGGATGTACTGCCCCGACAGCTCGATTCTGGTTGAGGATGGCAAGATGGTCGGCATCGACTACGATCACTGCAAGGGCTGCGGAATCTGCGCTGCCGAATGCCCGCCCAGGGTCCAGGCTATTGAGATGAAGCCGGAGGCGGACTTTCGGTAGAAGCCGAATGCCGTAAGCTCCAGTTTGAACAAGCCACCTGCAATATTGCAGGTGGCTTGTTTGCGTATGCGCGAACCTCATCTTTAGCGAACCACCTCAAAACCAATCGTATTCAACGCGGACTACATCGTATTCGACCCGTTTCATACCAACCATGCATAATAATTCGGTAAAACCTGTTATAGCAGAGGGACTATGTCCCCTTTTTTGCAAAGGGAAAATGTCCCCTT
>CAZCCV010000019.1:0-13640 GCA_964497515.1 uncultured bacterium
TTCTTGCCAAGAGATATGCAAAACCAATTTTACACACTTTAGAAGAGGTAACCCAAGTTGTTGTTCAGATTTGCCAGTCATCGTAACAGCGTGGTAGAATTGATTAATCTCTGGCCTGCATTCCAAAAATCGCAGGCCCAATGGACGGGAACACAGAATTGGCTAACGAAATCAAATCTATACTGGCGACCGACTGTGGTAGTACCACAACCAAAGCCATTCTGATCGAAAAGCAGAATGGCGAGTATCGGCTTTCCGTAAGGGGGGAAGCCCCCACTACTGTTGAGGCCCCATTTGATGATGTCACCGTAGGCGTAGTTAATGCTGTACGCGAGATCGAGGATCTCTCTGGGCGAAAGATTATTGGTGACGATGGGCTGATCCTGAGTCCGTCTTCTAACGAGAAGACAGGGGTGGATGTTTATCTCTCGACGTCCAGCGCTGGTGGCGGACTTCAGATGACCGTTGCGGGCGTCGTCAAATCGATGAGCGCAGAGAGTGCCGAAAGAGCGGCGCTTGGTGCAGGTGCGATTATCATCGACGTAATCGCTGTTGACGATGGACGCAAGGATTATGAGAAGGTTAGGCGAATCCGTGAGCTGAGACCAGATATGATTCTTACCTCGGGTGGTACCGACGGTGGAACGGTCAAGCACCTTGTCGAGATAGCTGAAATGCTGCTTGCAGCCGATCCTAAACCCAGGCTCGGAATAGGGCTCAATCTTCCAGTCATTTTTGCAGGTAACAAGGAAGCTCGTGAAGCGGTAAAAGAGACTCTGCAAAACAAGGTAGACCTCAAGATTGTCGACAACCTTCGGCCTACTCTCGAAACAGAGAACCTCGGGCCCGCTCGAGAAGCAATCCACGAACTCTTCCTGCAGCACGTTATGCAGCAGGCTCCCGGATACGGCAAGTTGTCTGAATGGACAGACTCCGGCATTATGTCTACACCAAACGCTGTAGGCAGAATCATCCAGACCATCGCCGATCAATTGAACATTGACGTGCTTGCGGTGGATATTGGTGGAGCTACTACCGACGTATTCTCGGTATTCAACAAGAATTTCACTCGAACGGTAAGTGCGAACCTTGGTATGAGCTATTCAATATGTAACGTTCTTACCGAAGCTGGTGTAGCAAACATTCAGCGTTGGCTGCCGTTCGATTTAAGCGAAGCAGATCTCAGAAACAGGCTCCGAAACAAGATGATTCGACCTACGACTATCCCTCATCTTCTTGAGGATCTTCGCATAGAGCAGGCCGTTTCGAGAGAGGCTCTAAGGCTGGCGTTCAAGCACCACAAGTCACTTGCCAGGTCACTTAAGGGTGTGCAGCAGGTGCGGTCGGTTGGGGATCTTCTCACACAGGAATCGACAGGGCAGACGCTTGTTAAAATGATGGATCTGGATATGATCGTTGGCTCCGGCGGAGTTCTCTCACACGCGCCGCGAAACGCTGAATCCGCGTATATGATGATCGATGCCTATCAGCCCGAAGGCCTTACAATGCTCGCCAAGGATTCGATCTTCATGATGCCGCAGCTCGGTGTGCTTTCAACTGTACACCCTGAAGCTGCAGGTCAGGTTTTCGACCGAGACTGTCTCATCAAGTTCGGACACGTCATTGCGCCAGTAGGCACAGGCAAACCGGGTGACAAGGTCTGCACAATCGAAATGGATGGTGAGAAGCATACCTACGAATTCGGCAAAATGACTCTCATTCCGCTGGGTCTGGGTGAGACAAAGGAAGTTACCATCAACCCGTCGAGAGGATACGATGTCGGTGGTGGAAAAGGCAAGCCGATCACGGTCACAGTGGAAGGCGGAACTGTAGGACTGATTATCGACACTCGGGGCCGACCGATTGCGCTCCCGGCAGACAAGAAGCAGAGAATCCCGAAGCTGCAGGAATGGTACGCTGCACTCGGCCTGCAGGCGACGGAGGAATAGTATATGGGAACAGCTTATACACCAGGGCTTAAGGTCAGTTCAAAGACGTTGGTCCGAAAGACCAGGCGTCTTCCGCTGAAAGGGCAGGTTATGGTCTCTCTTGGTGATCAGATCGCGCCCGATACTGTCGTTGCCAGAACCGAGATCCCGGGAATCATGCAGACAGTGAGAGCCGGAGAGCAACTCGGACTGGAACCGGCGGAGCTCAAAGCAGCTTTGCGTGTCCAGGTCGGGGACAAAGTGACCAGAGATCAGGTGCTTGCGGAGACCCGGTCGTTTTTTGGATTATTCAAGTCCGAAGTCAAGTCTCCGGCATCAGGTACTGTAGAACTTATTTCTGACCACTCCGGTCATATCGGCGTCAGATTGCCCGCTACACCTATTGAGGTTACAGGTTACATTCACGGCAGAGTCTCAGAAGTCATTCCCGAAGAAGGCGTCGTTGTTGAAGCAATGGCTGCTATGGTGCAGGGTATTTTTGGTGTTGGCGGTGAGCGCAACGGCGAGATTCATATGCTCGTCAAAAGCCCCGAAGACCAGTTGACCGAAGACCTGATCACCCCCGACCTCAAAGGCAAAGTAGTCGTTGGTGGCTGCAATGTAACAGGCGATGCGCTTCGAAAGGCTGCCGAAGTAGGCTGCGCCGGAGTAGTAGTCGGCGCTATTATCGATAGAGACCTTGTGGAGTTCCTAGGCTACGATATTGGCGTTGCTATCACCGGGCAGGAAGATATAAACACTACTCTTATCATTACAGAGGGTTTCGGATCGATCCGAATGGCGGATCGTACGTTTAAACTTCTGGCATCCCTCGAAGGAAAAGAGGCCTCCATCAATGGAGCGACTCAGATCCGCGCCGGAGTTATCAGGCCCGAATTGGTAGTTCCGCAGACTGATGCCATTCCTGACGAGTCAGATCAGGATCTTGGCCAGTTGCTGGATGTAGGCTCCCACATCCGCGTAATCCGCGAGCCGTACTTTGGACTGCTTGGCACTGTGACTTCACTTCCACCGGAGCCAGTTCTCATTCCGTCCGGTGCTACAGTGAGGGTTTTGGATGCCGAACTCTCCGATGGCCGCCAGGTCACTGTTCCAAGAGCAAACGTGGAGATTATCGAAGACTAATCCACGATTCCAATCAAGAAACAGCCGGGAGGTGCGAACCTCCCGGCTTAACAGTTTCCCTTTAGCAAATTAGAAAGCCAGCACATGTTACGAAAGAAGCTCTTCCTCAATCGTATTCCATCACGCGTTAGCCTGTTTGTCCTTGCTCTCCTTCTCGCTGTGTCGATACCAGCATTTGGCGCAAGGTTTGAGAAGCAGATTGCCGAGGGGGTCACGTTCATTCAGGATGTCCGCACCGATACCACAGTTCCACAGGTTATCAACATCCTGAAGATTAACCCGAAGAAGACTGGAGTTAGGCTTGAGTCTGCTTTGGGTGGCGACACTATCATCGAGAATAACGTTACAAAGGGCAGAGAGGTTGTAAGTTCCACAGTTGCGCGCAAAAACGCGTTGGCCGGAATCAACGGCGACTATTTCCCATACACCGGTGACCCTCTGGGCCTCGCTATATCAGGAGGAGAGCTGATAAGTGAACCTATGGGACGCGTGGCGGTTGGAATTACGGCTGATGGCGGCATCGTTATAGATAAGGTCAACTTTACAGGAGTCCTCACTGCTGCTGACCGAGCCACGTATCCTCTGAAAGGGCTCAACAGGCAGCGAGGTAAGAACGAGATTCTCATCTATACCCCTGTGTTCGGTGCTGATACCGGCACGAGCGATGGAGTTGAATTAGCTGTTTCTTTTGATGCGCCCCTTAGAGTGAACACTTCTGTAACAGCGACTGTTGTAAGCGATCCGACTCCTGCAACCAAAACGCCGATACCTATGGGCGGAGCAATCGTCTCGGCATCTGGTCCGGCTGCAAGCTGGCTTTGCTCACACGTTCGAGCTGGCGACCAACTCTGTATTCGCTTCGACATTAAGTCCGATGCCGGTACAGCATGGGACAGAGTCGTCGAGGCTATTGGTGGCGGCCCGTGGCTTGTTCAAAAGGGCGTGGTGCAGGTCGATGCCGCCGACCAGGGCTTCAACGCCAGCTTCAGTGGCGTCAGGCACCCCAGAACGGCAGCAGGAGTCAATGCGAACGACGAGTTGCTTCTGGTAACAGTCGATGGCCGTCAATCGATCAGCAAAGGAATGACCCTATCCGAAATAGGGAATCTAATGAAGTCTCTCGGAGCAGTGAATGCGATCAACCTCGACGGTGGGGGCTCCACAGCTCTATCGATTCGTGGGATTGTAAACAACAGTCCAAGTGAGGGCAAAGAACGACCTGTAGCAAACGCGCTTATCGTTTACGCCGACTCTATCGTCAGGAACTCTCCGAAAGTCAGGTTTGCCGATGCAGGACAGCTTACTGCAGCCATCGGTGAGCGCAGACAGATCAAATTGCTCAATGACACCAATGACGAGCCAATATGGAACGACGTGTGCCAGAGCCTCATCTGGGGGACTACGGGCGGTATCGGATTCGTCGATCAGTCGGGTTGGTTTACTCCTTTGAAAACGGGGAAAGGTACAATTGTGGTTCTTTCGGGTGATAGCCGGGTAGAGCTACCAGTGATAGTAACTTCGGGTAAACCGGCCAAACTCACTGCCAAAATCGTCACAGGAAAAGACTTCGCTTCGAACACGGGAGGGATTGAGGCAAAAGTTACAGATGCAAGCGGCAATCCTGTGCCGAATGTGGCTGTGATGGTGAAAGTGACGGGAGGCACACCAGATGCCGACGTCAAAGCGACTGATTCAACAGGAAGTGTGTCGTTCTTAGTGACGTGGGATACCACAGCTGCAGCAGCGAAAGTGCGCGTTACTGCGGCAGGTCTTTCCGCCGATGCTGTGCCCGTGAAATAGTCGTCTACAGGCGTCTATAAGTGCTGGTTTGAGCGTGGTTTCGTTGACAGTGAACACCTTGCATGATATACTCCGAAGTAGAGGGCTACACATAAAAGCCCCATTCTAAAGAGCTTTAGGCCTCAATTGCCACAACTGCGGAAGGGATTGTTTCGTACAACGTTTTGCCGCAGCGAAGTGATTAAAGAAATCCCTCGTGTTATACCGATACTAAGGTATGGGCTGCGACTGGCTCCATTGTCGTGGCAGGGGTGAATGCAAGATGCTCATAGAGCAGGGACTAAAGCAATCATTATCTCAGAGAATAGACCCGAAACTTATCCGGGCCAGCACAATTCTGCAGTTATCGCAAATGGAGTTGCAGCAGGCAATAGAGCGCGAACTAGCAGAGAATCCGGCACTGGAAGTGCCCGAGGATGATCCGTGCGACGGTTGCGAGTTGCCGAAATCACTCTGCGTCGACTGCAGCTTCTATAAACAGAAAGTCCACACCGACGATGTCGATATCAGCGTCTACGAACTCGAGGCACCAACAGACTTCATTGGTGACCCCGATTCCGAAAGCGACTTCCTCTCAAACATCGAAGCCGAAGTCACACTTCAGGATCACCTCAGATCAATTCTGCCTGCTGTTGTGCCGACAGATAAGCTGCATATAGCTGAGTACATAGTCTCTAATATTGATGACAGCGGATATCTTAGCTGTTCCGTAGAGGAAATCGTGATTGCGCTTGGTGCTTCAGGGGAAGAGATCGAAGCTACTCTCGCTCTTATCCAGAAGCTGGAACCATCAGGAATAGGTGCGCGCGATCTTCAAGAGTGTCTGAGAGTCCAGCTTGAGCATTTGGAGGAGTTCGGACAAGGGAATCCGCTGGCACTTACCATAGTACGGGATTACTGGCAGGAGATGGTAGCACGGCGCGAGAGCAGGCTTGCGCGAAAGCTGAAGGTCACACACAAAGACATTGAGGAAGCTGTAGAGTTTGTCAGACAGTCACTCAATCCATACCCCGGCAACTCGTTTAGAACCCCCTGGAGCAGCAGGCTAAACGACACGCAGGTCATTGTGCGCCCCGACGTCATTGTCCGCCGCACTCCGGCTGGTTTTGAGATAGAGGTAGTACAGAACGATCAGTATCTGTTGGCGATTAACAACCAGTACAAGCAGGCCTACGCGTCTCTTAAGAATGGCAGCGCCAAGAAGATGTCGAATGAAGAAAAGAAACACGTTACTGAGTTTGTGGATAGGGCTGATCTTTTCATCCGCAACTTGAATCAACGGCGTAGGACACTGCGAATGATCACAAAGGCCATAGTTGAGTTCCAGTCGGGATATCTTGAGACTGGTTCCAAGATGTTCCTGCGGCCGCTCACCCGAACTCGCATAGCAGACGCGCTGAAGATTCACGAATCCACTGTCAGCCGAGCTACTTCAAACAAGTTTGTTCAGCTTCCGAGTGAAGAGATAGTGCCTTTCGACTTTTTCTTCGATGGCTCGGTGTCTGTCAAGGACTTGATAGGAGAACTGATAGCAAATGAGGATCCCAGCAGTCCGTTGTCAGATCAGGCGATAGCAAAAATGTTGCAGGAGCGTGGTTTGGCGGTTGCTCGGCGCACGGTGGTCAAGTATCGCGAAGCTCAGAAGATACTCTCATCACGTCAGCGTCGCCGCTGATCTTTTTCTGCATGCACCCAGAAATTAAACCGGCCCGAGCGCATCCTTTCGCTCGGGCCTTGAGCTTTGTTCTCCGTCTGCCAGCCGTTACGCAGCTTTGATTGGCTTGGCTCGCTTCGGCAGTGGATCGTCATCGCAATCGTCAATTACAGCTCCAGGTTTGGGAGCAGTATTGCTGCACGCCTGACACACCCACGATGCCAAGTCACGGAGATGCTCTGGCACGTTATCCATTTGGTTTCCGCATTTGCAGCGCATGGCAATAACCTTTCTATTCCGTATCAGCCTCCTGCTCAGCCACCCGTGACGGCCGAACGCTTCAACGGAACAACCGTAACGCTTTGTCAGGAAACGATAAGCAAGCGTGCCTAGTAGGATTATGCCCTACAGATCACTGTAACTAATATACGACCTGAGAAAAACTTTGTTCCACTTACCAGCCGTCATTCGGCTTTCGGTTCGCGGAGCATAAGATCGGTTACAGCCTGGCGTGGAGATTTACCTTTGTAGAGGATTTTGTGGATTTGTTCGATTATTGGGGCTTCAACGCCTGTTGACTGAGAAAGTGAATATGCGGCCTCACAGGTCGGAACGCCTTCGGCAACCTGCTTCACTTCTGCAAGTGCCTGTTCGAGCGTAGCGCCCTTTCCAATCGCAAGACCGACTCTGAGGTTGCGCGAGAGTCTACTCGAACAGGTAGCCATTAGGTCACCTATACCTGCAAGTCCGTGGAAAGTCTGTGGTTGAGCGCCCAACGCAACACCCAGCCTTGTCATTTCCGCAAGACCTCGAGTAAGAAATGCAGCTTTAGTATTGTCACCAAAGCCCAACCCATCGCATATTCCAGCACCTACGGCCAACACATTCTTTAGTGCACCGCCGAGTTCCACTCCTGCCACGTCGCGGCTTCGGTATACTCTAAGGTGCGGCGATGAGAAGAGTTCCTGTGCGGTGAAGGCGCGATCATTATCTGCAGATGCTACGACAGTAGCTGTGGGGGTTTTCCGCGCTACTTCGACCGCGAGATTAGGTCCGGAAAGCGCCACGCTTCCGTATGCAGCATCACCGATTACTTCGCTTAGGACTTCGGAGATTCTTAGCCCAGTCTTGCTTTCAAGACCTTTGCCGATGTTTACCAGAAGTGGCCTGCCTACAACTATTTTTGCGAGCTTTTCGGCCACTTCCCGCACTGCATTCGACGGAACAGCCATAATGATAGTCTGTATATCACCAATAGCATTACTCATCGATTCAGTAGCGTGAACGCCACCAGAGAATCGTATTCCTGGTATGTACTTCGAGTTCTCTGCCTTGGTGTTGATTTCAAGTACGACTTCTGGCTCGTTCGACCAGAGTCGCACATTGTGGCCTTTGTCCGTCAATAACAGAGAGATGGCTGTTCCCCAGCTACCTCCCCCCAGCACAGCAATTTGCATAATTTAGTCGTAGTTCCTCATCTATTTAGCCAGAAACATCGTTGCCAGGCGTCTCGCGGGATTCAAGAAACGCTTGTTT
Source organism: uncultured bacterium (assembly GCA_964497515.1). GTDB lineage: Bacteria > Armatimonadota > UBA5829 > UBA5829 > DTLH01 > CAZCCV01. The sequence continues at coordinate 8,065 of CAZCCV010000019.1, forward strand.
GGTGGCCTCTTTGAACTCTCCAGAGGTCAGAGAACGATAGCTTGCAGATACATAGAACCAGAAAATACCCCACACTATTGGCACACCGAAACTCAAAAATGGTATTATATCAATCAATTTGAATGACCCCCTCGTTGCCGTTACCAACCAAGGAACGTGATAAAAGGAATCAAACACAAATGACAGAGGTATCAGAACAACATAAAGTGCTGATAGCATTCCAATCCAAAGAAGTGATAACACAGGAGCCATACACGGCCGCATAGGAACGGATATGCGAGCGTTGCGGGTGCCATCCAGCCTGGTTTCCCAAAGAGCCCCAGTGTTTTTGCCTTCGTGAAAAACCTCCAGATACGCGGCAATCCGCGTGATAGATGTAAGATCATGTATTATGCCGTATATGCATCCAGCAATGATGATTAACGAAGTCGCAGCAATAAACCAACAGGTGCTAAGCATCGCTGAGGCCAGTGCGCAAGCGGCATATATATATCCAACCATTTGCCAGCGCGATATGCTTGCCGCGAGTTGCATCATCTCTCTGCGCAGCGACTTATACTCCTCAATCATCAAAACAGGTGCAGTTGAATCTTCCGTCATTTCACTTCCTCTCTTGCGATAGATGCAAAATGCTCCGGGTTCTCAGAAAGTGAGAACTCTAACGTGGTGTCTTCAAACCCTGCCGGAATGTTAGTCCGTGTTTTTGGGATAATCTCTGCGTGCAAATGCCCAACAGCATCACTGCTTCTTACGGCGATATTGTATGCTGGTGTCTCACCAAACATCTGCCTGTACAATTGTACTGCTAATTTGAGCCCGTCTGCAAATGCCCTGCGATTCTCCGAAGTCAAGTCTGACACTTTGGCTGTGCACCCTTGCTCCGAGATCAGTGTGACCAGCATGCTGTAGTTTCGTGCTGGCGCAGGATAGGCTCCTACCCACACCTGTCCACGGCTGCCGAGTCGAGTGATTTCGAGCTCTTTATCGGATACCACTTTGCATACTCCACACCCTTCAGCCTTCCGTCGAGCTTCAATTGCTTTGTACAGCTCAGGTGTCTGCATTATGTATGTTTGACTATGGAAACAGCTCACGCTCTGTCCCGACTCCTTCCGCCGCCCGCCATTGATGAATGGAACAGCAGCCAAGCCGTGGTTTAGAGCTAGCTTCTCGAGTACCGCCCAAGAAGCAAGCACGTTGTCGAATACGCTTGTCGGCATATCGGGCAGATCGCGGTAATGATAGTCAGGATGAACCGTTGTCACATAGCAGTTGCCGGGTTCATTCTCGCCCAAAGATGGTGTGAGGTTAAAGAATGTTCTAGTTTGCCAGTTAGCAGGGAGAGTGAATGCTCCGAGCGATCCGACCAGACCATAGTGGTCTGTCAGCTTGGCCGGATCTTTCCCCGGTTGTCGCCAAAACTCGTTGGCAGCCTCAATCGAGTTTTCTTCATCGGCTACTACGAGCTTTCCGCATTCATCGAAATAGAATAGCGTAGAAGGGGTGCGTCCGGTGCAGAACAAGCAGTCCTCTCTGCGGGTGATCTTTGGCGGATCGTCCCCGGATACCTCAAAATGTCTCGCAGCCCTCAGCTGGTTTATCAATACTCTCCGACCGGTGATCGGGTCTTCTTTTCGCACGCTCACTTTAGCGCGGCACTGCTGTGGGGCTACGACTCCAATGCGCTGCTCAAGTCTTTCAAACTGCTGCTGGTCCAACTGATCCTCCAATGCATATACTGCACTATTGTGCACCATAAGTTTAGCACACTTCGGCCAAGCAAGCTAACGCATTGTAGCGCAATTGGTTGCAGATGAATACTGAATTCAGGCAGCGCGCTGGAATGTATTTCCGCGGAGGTTGTAGAGGCTTTCGGCCAGTATAACTTCGAAGTCTTCTGCCGGCACGGGGCGACTGACGAAATAACCCTGAATCTCGTTACACTCCAATGACCTCAGGAACATAAGCTGCTCCATCGTCTCCACGCCTTCCGCTATGACGTTGAGCTTTAGGCTCTGAGACATGGCGATTACAGCGCGTGCGATGGCAGCATCGTCCGGGTTTGTGGTCAGGTCGCGGATGAAGGACTGATCGATCTTTACCGAATCCACAGGGAAGCGTTTTAGGTATGTGAGCGAAGAGTACCCGGTTCCGAAATCATCTACCGATATGCTCACACCCATCTGCTTAAGTCTGCCGAGAATGCCGACAGCGAGGTCAATGCTGTGCATAAGCACACTTTCTGTCAGCTCGAGTTCCAGATAGTCGGGAGCAAGCCCAGTCTTATCGAGCACAGATTTCACAGCTTCAACGAGTCCGTCCTGACGGAATTGTCTGGCAGATACATTTACGGCTATAGTGATGGGATCCAGCCCTTTGTCCTGCCAGAGCCGGTTCTGCGTACACGCAGTCTCTACCACCCATTCGCTTATAGGGACTATGAGCCCGGTCTCCTCTGCAAGTGGGATGAACTGAGCAGGCGGGATTAGGCCGATTTCAGGGTGCCGCCAGCGGACAAGCGCTTCAGCAGCTATTATGCGTCCGGTAACCACATCCACCCTCGGCTGATAGTGCAGTACGAACTCATTGCGCTCCACTGCACGTCGTAAGTTGAGCTCCAAATGCATTCTTTCGGTGGCAGCTTCGTTTAGTTCGTTTGTGTAGAACTGATAGTTGTTGCGACCCTGTTCTTTAGCTCGGTACATCGCGCTGTCTGCGTTTTTGACCAACGTTTCCACATCAGTGCCATCGGCAGGGTACATACCGACCCCTATGCTGACAGTGACGAAGAGTTCCTGGCCGGCCAGAACATACGGCTTGCCGAGAGCATCTACTATTCGTTCAGTCGTTGCTTTAACCGCGTCCGTGCTCGCCACATTCGAGAGGATCACTGTAAATTCGTCTCCTCCCATCCTGGCTATCATATCTGCTTCGCGAATACAGTTCTGGAGCCTTTCCGACACAGACTTAAGCAGAAGGTCTCCCAAGCTGTGTCCAAGGGTATCGTTGATTAGTTTGAACTGATCCAAATCAAGGAACAGCACCGCCATTATCTGATCAAGACGCACTGCCTGAGCCAGACATTTTGTCAACATATCGCTGAATTGCAGCCTGTTCGGCAATCCTGTCAGCGGATCGTGATGCGCGAGATAGTCAAGCTGTTTTTCGTAGGCCTTCTTCTCAGTAACGTTTCGTTTGATCGCTATGAAGCGCTCAATTTGGCCGGAGTCATTTTTGATAGGGGTGACAATTACATCCTCTACCACCATGCTCTTATCTTTACGGCGGACGGTCACTTCTCCGCGCCAGGTTTGGCCACCTAGAATTGTCTCCCACAGTGCAGAATAGAAATCGGCATCGTGTTTATCTGAGATTAGGAAGTCCGGCATCTCGCCTTCCACCTCAGCCTGCGTGCAATCTGTTTCACGCTCAAAAGACGGGTTAACAAACTCTACTCTGCCACGGACATCGGTGATGACGATCTGATCAGTTGCAGCATTCATAGCGGAGGTTCTAATACGAAGGTCAGCTTCCGCTTTTTTGCGTTCAGCAATCTCAATGGCGAGCGATACTATGTCAGCCATAGAGCCAGCAAAACTCTGCTCGTCGTCAGTCCATTCTCTCGCCGAACCAATCTGCTCGCAGCATATTACTCCAATTGTCTTGCCGCCAAGCAGAATAGGCGCATCAACCGTCGATGCAATACCGTTAGGAATGAGATAATCCTCGGCGAGTTGTCTAGTGCGAGGATCATTCACCGCATCATTTGCAGCAATAATTCTCGCACGGTCAAGCGCCTGAAAGTATTCGGGGAAACTGCTATACTTCAGCACACTGCCGTCGCAGTGTGAGTCTCTCACACGGTCGTATAGGTTCGCGCAAACGATGCCGCCCATCTGTTCGTTGTACAACCAGATGCCGGCTCGACTGGCCTTAAGAGTCTTTGCGGCAGCTTCGCAGGTTTCGCTGATTGTCTGATAGAGATCGCCACTGTACATCGTCTTGCTGCGGGCTAATTCCACCAGCATTGCTTGTTGATTCTCAAGACGCTTGCGGCTTTCGAACAGCGCTTTTTCGGCCAGTTTTCTTTCGGATATATCCCGCACTGTCTCAACAGCGCCAATTATCCGCTGATTTGAGTCATATAGCAGACTGGCCTTTTCCCAGATGTAGGCTCCGGACTGTCCAAAGGATGAGGCGTAAGTCTCCGCGTGCAGTGCTTCTTTTTCGTTAACCACTTCCGAATAGGCTTGTTGGACCGGATCGGACGGGTGAAGTGCAAAGTCTGCCAGCATCGGGCGCCTTTCACCGAAGAATGGAATCGAATACTGCTGGTCACCTTTCCCCAGCATTTCCGACGCCTTCTTTCCTGTCGCTTCTTCCGCCGCGTGGTTCCAAGCAATGATTCTGCCATTGAGATCGATAACGAACGTTGCATCAGGTAAGAAGTCAATAATCGAAGCAAGCTGCTGTTCCGATTCCTTAAGTGCTGTCTCAGCGTGTTTCCTTGCAGTGATGTTGCGAATTATGGCGATGGTATGTCCGTCAGGCAGAGGAATCAAGCGAACTTCGTAGTAGTCATCATAAGGGGCATCGGAGAATGAGTACTCCATACTGTATGACGCCTTGTTTTCGTGGACGTAAGCAATAGCCTCTGTGAATTGTTTGACCAGTGTCTCATTTGGGAGCGCGCTAATATCTTTTCCGATTAGCTCATCGATTGACAGGTGCTTGTCCTGAGTATCATCGCCTTTGAAGTCAATTATTTTGCCTTCCTCGTCCAGCCTGAAAAGGAGGTCGGGGAATGCCTGGAATATCGCTCGCAGTTCTGAGTTAGCTTGTATCAGCTCGTTTGAGCTCAGTTCGAGGGCGCGTTCAAGCATACGCAAGTCGGAGTCATAACCAATATACGCATCGTTCACAGCGTCGACAAACGACTGTATTTCCGACGGATACTGATCTGCTTCTCCAAAAGAGCGCTTCAGTTGTCTTTTAAGCAAGTTATGAGATTGATCCACCACTACGATTCCCGAAATGTGGTTACTGTCATTGTCAAATAATGCATTTCGCAGTCAGCACCTAGCTCGAATGGAGCGATTTCGCCATATGAGTAGAAACCAGCTTGGACAGTGTCGTTGCCGAGAGCCGAGCGCACTGCCTCAGACTCTTCCTCAATCAATTGTTTCAACACCAGTCGCCTGCCCAAGCAGCTCACCAGAATGGCGAGGTCCGGCTCGTGTGAACCGGCTGTTCTTAAAGCGGTTTCGGCGGCACCTCTGGCTCCATCGATCAAATGGTCGGTATTTGCTATCATCAATCGAGCTTGACTGCCTACCGGAACGTCTCCCGCGACTGTAACACTTCCACTCTTTTCATCCATCGAAAGAATCGCTCTCATAACATTCACAGGATGGTTTGGGCGTCGTATACTCAGTGGATACAGCACCCGCACTGCCAAATGCGAAGCGGCGAGTTCACCCAAATAGTTTATGAAGACATCCGCTGCCGGCTGGCCGTCGAATTCATATAGAACCTGCCCTTCGGATTTTGTTACCAGTCTCTCAGGACCAAAGGCA
>CAZCCV010000019.1:13650-46785 GCA_964497515.1 uncultured bacterium
CGACCACCGAGAGATCCACAACCTACCGACAAGCGATCACCATAGAATCCGATGATCGCTACAGCATCTTTCTGTGATTTTCCATCGTAGACAATATACGTCTGATCGAAATCACGTCCACCCCCGGCCAAGCCGCCAGAAAGTGCAACTCCATCAGGCAGATTCTGTGTTATCCCGGCCACCATCTCGCTTCCATTCACATTCAATCCGTCCGAGAGCACAAACGCGTGGGTAAGGCCTTTCGGATCCAACGACTTAGCGAGTTGCTCCCCGACGCTATAGCTTTCGGAAATATCATTAAGGCTCACGCAGGCACTCGATATGTCCGTATGCTCGAAATGGATTGCCGTCAGAATTACTGAATCATCAAATACCTGTGTATCAAGAATCTCTCCACCAGTGGAACACCCGAAAACCTGGGCGTTCGGATAAGCCTCGGATACGTCAGGCAGACACTTACCGTGTTTAAGTAACAATCTATCGCCAAATAACAGAACCAGTTGAGCAGAGTCAGATAGTGCCCCCGGAAGATTAGGGCTCCAACCCTTCTGTTCTGTCCACGAAAACTGCTCCATTTTCATCGTTCTACTCACCAAATGCTAGATAAATATTTTCAGTGCAAAAGGCCGACGACATCGCAAAGTTCAGCAACTCGGCCTATGAGTACAAGAACCATATGCCGCAAGCCGCAGCCGGAATTATCAATTGTCTTCAGTGTGCACCGTATGGTGCACTATGGTCGTTATCTGTTTGTTACTCCACCAATTCTCGAAAAGTCGTGACAGTCATTGTCTGGTTGTGCATTTTGCTTTCACTGCCTTGTGAAAACGGTGCAATTTCGCCGTATGAATAGAAGCCTGTAAGTGATGCACTCTCTCCTACAATGTCACTTACAGCTTCGATTTCTTCTTCAATTCGCTGTTTAAGAACGGGTCTTCTGCCCACACAACTGATTAATATCCCGAGATCTGCATTAGCTAGTCCCATGGCCTCGTGGCACTTCTCGGCAGCCATTGAGGCTCCTTCGACAAGGTGATCCACATTTGCCTTCATCAGTCGCGCGCACCAGCCCTCCGGAACATCACCGGCAAATGTGACACTGCCTTCTTCCTGGCTTACCGCAAGAATTGTGCGGACGAGGCTTGTGTCGTGCTCGTCGCTACGGATACTAAGTGGAAACTTCACGCCAGATGCAGGAAGCCCCGACGCATCTTCACCTAGATACTGCTTATACAGATCCAGCGCAGAACGTCCATCAAGTTCAAAAAGGACATTGCCTTCAGACTTGGTGACAAGTCTTTCGGGGCCAAACGGATCCCAGCCGCCGAGCGACCCATAGCCGACTGCCAATTGGTCACCGTAGAATCCGACTATTCCCGCGGAGTCCTTCAGAGCTTTTCCCTCGTATACGATGCACGTTTGTCCGAAATCCATGCCGTCGCCGGCTAATCCACCAGTTACTGCAGTGCCCTTTGGCAGGTTCTGGTCGATCCCCATAGCAAGCTCACTGCCATTTACGTTAAGGCCATCTGTAAGGACTAATGTGTGTGTGAGATTTTCGTGGTCGATTGCCTTGGCCAGCCGCTTCCCAATGTCATAACTGTTAGATGCGTCGTGTCTGTTAACGCAAGCACTGGCAATTCTGGTCTTTTCAAAATGTACTGCAGTCAGCGCCAACGAGCCATCGAAGACCCGCGTGTCGAGAATCTCTCCTCCGGTAGAACATCCGAAGACTAAGGCATTGGGGTAGGCCGAAGAAATCTCTTCAAGGCGCTGCTCGCGTTCAAGTAACGATCTATTACCAAACAGTATTACCAGTTGAGCTGAATCAGCTAGTCCACCAGGCGGGCCCGGGTTCCAGCCACTCTTTTCGGTCCAAGAAAGCTGCTCTGTTTTCATCGTTCCTCTCACCAGACTATAGTCACCCGCCTTACAATAGGGTCATTCGTGTTATCGGCAGTATCGGCTCGATAGTTCAGGGTATATGTGGTAGCAATGTGCGTGTTTTGGCAAGGTATTGTTCACAATTATAACAAACAGTTATAACGCAAGGAAGGTTGGTCGAAAGTGATAGTGTTTGCACTACTCGTCTGACTCTCTAAAGGTGGTTATTGTCATTGTCTGGTTGTGCAATTCACTGATCTCTCCAGCAGAGAAAGGGGCGATCTCACCTAGCGAATAGTAGCCGGCCAGGGGTGTCCCGGTTCCCACAACATCGCGCACAGCGTCTACTTCTTCTTCTACGCGCTGTTTCATAACCCGTCTTCTACCAACACAACTGATCATCATAACCAGGTCTGGGCTGAGAGATCCGAGAGTATCGCAACTCGTTTGTGCTGCTGCCGTGGCTCCATCAATGAGATTGTCCACATTAGCCTTCATAAGCTGGGCGTAGCGGCCTTCAGGCATATTTCCTGCGAAGACTACAGAACCATTGCTTTCGTCTACCGATATAACAGTCCGAACCAGGCTGCAACCACTACTATTGGCAGACCTAATACAAAGGGGGAAGATCACTGCGGTAGTGGGAAGTCCTGCCGCATGTTCGCCCAGATACAACTTATAGAGCTCGAGCGCGGGACGACCGTCAAGCTCGAAGAGGACATTGCCTTCGGACTTAGTGACCAGTCTTTCAGGGCCAAATGGGTTCCAACCGCCCCGCGATCCACACCCTGTTTTCAGTTTGTCTCCATAGAACCCCAGTATTCCGACGGCACCTCTGCGTGCTTGTCCGTCGCAGACGATAAGTGTGTCTTCGTGGTTCATACCGTCGCCAGCCAATCCGCCGGTCAATGGTATTCCATCTGGCAGGTTCTCAGTAATCCCATTTACCAGTTCACTGCCATTTACACTCAACCCATCAGAAAGAACAACCGCGTGCCGCAGGCCATTATGTTCAAGACTCTTGGCCAACTGTTCTCCAATATTGTAATTGCCGGCAGTGTCGCTAATGCGTACGCATGCACTTGAAACGTGAGATTGTTTGAAGTAGGCGGCGGTGAGAACCAGGGACTCGTCATTAACCTGCGTATCGAGTATCTCCCCTCCAGAGGAACAACCAAAAATCTGGGCTTTGGGATAGGCACCTGAGATTTCTTGGAGTCGGTCGCTCTCTTCGAGTAGCCGTCTGTTTCCGAACAACAAAACCAATTGTGCAATGTCGGCCAATTCGCCTGTCAGGCCAGGGTTCCAACCGCTCTCTTGGCTCCAAGAAAACTGCTCTATCCTCAACTCTGCACCCTTCCGTGAATAGAATATGAAACGGATTGATACTATTCGTTTTATCAGCATAACATAACGTGCAGGTTAGGGCGAACAGCCTTACTAGGCCAATGGTTGCAGGTTTCCTTTGTTGCTCTTGACATTAGAAGCCGCTCTGCGGTTTCATTAAGCGTACAATGTGAGCAAGAATACGTTGGAGAATGATATGGCAGACTACAGATCAAAGTACTTTAGCAGGACTCAAGGGGAGTTTCCCGACGAGATCGAAGTAATCAATGCGAAGTTCACGAAAATCGAGGACCTTCGTTACGGCACCAATCCGCACCAGTCAGCGGCGTTCTATCGACCGAAAGGGTCGGAGGATCAACTGCCGTTTGCCGATATGCAGATAATCAAATCGGGCAAATCCGGTATGTCGGAGACAAATATATCGGATATACACCACGGAACTTCAATCGTGAAGTATTTCGTCAACCCAGCGTGCTCGGTAATGAAGCATATGAACCCCAGTGGTGCGGCAGTTGCTAGGCCAGGTGAATCACAGACAGATGCTTACATTCATGCGAGAGATGCAGATGCTCGCGCTGCATTCGGAGGGACTGTCTGCTTCAACACCCCTCTTGAAGTTGCCACAGCCGAAGAGATAATGACGAGTGTTGTCGAGGTTGTGGCTGCTCCCGATTTCGAAGACGGCGCTGCTGATGTGTTTTCGGATTTCGATCGGTTCAAGAAGAACAAAGAGATACGAATAATCCGTGTGCCGAACATTGGCTCACTTGCAAAGTTTGTCGGAGATCCGGCTATGCCGACGATCAAAGTGCTCGGCGACGGTTCGCTGATAGTTGCAGATCAGCTTCTCACCAAGATTCGAACCACCAGTGATCTGATACCGGCGGTAACTGAGCACGCAAAGCACGGGAGAGTCGAAATCGCCCGTGTCCCAACCGACCGAGAGAGTGACGATCTCATATTCTCGTGGTATGTCAACCTGAACGTTCGCTCAAACGGCGTCGTTATCGCCCGTGATGGTGTGACACTGGCCGTGGGGACAGGCGAACAGGATAGAGTGGGAGCAGTTGAGCAGGCCATAGACAAAGCTCGACGTAAGTTCCAGGGAGGAGAGACTCTGGATGGCGCTGTGCTTGCATCCGATGGATTCTTCCCAATGCGAGATTCCATAGACATCTGTGCCGAAGCGGGAATCACCGCTATTGTTCAGCCCGGTGGTTCAGTGCGCGACTGGGAGGTAATCCAGGCTGCAAACGAGCACGGGATAGCAATGGTTTTTACAGACGAAAGGGTGTTTTCGCACCATTAGTAGGGTTCTATCAAAGCGGCTTCTGTGAGATTCTGGAACCGTGACGAGGGAACTGTTCCGGTGTCGGTTTCACCTTTTTGATAACGATCAGACACCGTTCAAGATCAGAACCGGGGAGTCTAAGATGAATCGTCTCTGACTTCCCCCCACCGAGCGATCCAATGCCCGGGCGGGCTAGTGTCAGTTCATTCTGCACGTCCGGGCCTTTCATCGCAATAAAGACTCCTCCTGTTTTTGTAAGCGGCAGACAGTACTCTGCCAGCACACGCATCTCAGCCACCGCGCGCGCAACCACAATGTCATAGCGCTCTCTATGATCAGGTTGCCGACCAGCCTCTTCTGCTCGCAATTGGACGGTATGCATCCGTGGTCGCAATGAAGGGTTGGGCTCTTGGCTATACACTGCACGCTTCACTTCTTCGAGGAATGCTAGCCGCTTTCGAGTAGCGTCAATCAGCACTACTTTCACATCCGGACGCGCTATAGATATAGGAACTCCCGGAAAACCAGCGCCGGTACCCACATCAGCAACAGTATCCCCAGTTTGAAACTCCGCTACCTTCAGACACGTGAGTGAGTCCAGGTAGTGTTTCAGAACGATGTCTTCCGGGCTTGTAATCCGCGTCAGGTTCACTTTTGTGTTCCATTCTAGCAGCAGATCAGTGTATGTGCGAAACTGCTCCACCTGACTTGCGGACAGATTTATCCCCAGTTCTCTCGCTCCCGTGACAAGACGATTCTCCAACTGTCGGATCTCCTTGATGTGGCTGAACGCATTCTATTCTACACTTTTTGCCCAATGCACAAAAGCAGCGGGTAAAAACCTGCTGCTTTTGCGGAATCGGTATTCAGTTGTTCTGTCGAGCAGTCACTTGTTCTTTCCACACTATTCAGCCATCTTACCAATACTGACTTTATGTTGTTCGGGCAGATTCTGGCGAATACGGTAGTTGTGCTCCAGATGAACAGCCAGGATAGCAATATCGGCAGGCGACACCCCAGGGATTCGCGAAGCTTGCCCTAGAGTAATGGGTCTGATATGTGAGAGTTTGTCACGTGCTTCGCAGGAAAGCGCTCGGATAGCATCGTAAGCCATCTCTTCGGGAATAGGCTTCCCCTCAAGTCTCTTGTGGCGTTCAATCTGCACCATCTCACGGTCGATGTAACCGCGATATTTGACTGCGAGCTCCACTTGCTCGGCGGTATCTGGATCGAGCCGCCCATTTCCCGCTGCTCTCGCGATGTCGGAATATGCTATCTCAGGGCGCCGAAGTATTTCCTCAAGATTGGTCGGCCGTGCGAGCGAATCGATAGAGAGTGCATCTAACACGTTTCGCTCACCGGGTCGAATCACTGTTCTTTCGAGGCGTGAAAGTTCATTTTCGATGGCATCGCGCTTCAAGACGAATGCCGACCACCGATCATCTGAAACCAATCCGATCTCTCGGCCGATTGCAGTCAGTCTGAGGTCTGCGTTGTCCTGGCGAAGAACCAGCCTGTGCTCTGCGCGGGATGTGAGCAACCTGTAGGGGTCCAGCACACCCTTTGTCACCAGATCATCTATCATAACCCCCACATAGCCGGAACTGCGCGGAATCACGAGAGGCTTTCGCCCCTGAACTTGCATTGCAGCGTTTACTCCAGCTATCAGCCCTTGCGCAGCAGCTTCTTCGTAACCTGAGGTACCATTGATCTGCCCTGCAAAGAATAGCCCATCGACGACTTTTGCTTCCAAGGTGGGGCGGAGCTGAGTTGGCTGAGCAAAATCGTATTCTATGGCGTATCCTGGCCGCAGTATTTCTGCATTCTCCAGTCCGGGAACCGAAGCTATGAATGTGCGCTGCACATCCTCCGGCATAGAAGTGGATAGCCCTTGCACATAGATAGAATCCGTATTCCACCCTTCTTGTTCAAGAAACACTTGGTGACGTGTTCTATCTGGGAATCGGACGATTTTATCTTCAATCGATGGGCAGTAGCGAGGGCCTATTCCATCTATTCTGCCGCCGTACATTGCTGAGCGGCTCAGGTTAGCTCTCAGAATCTCGTGTGTTCTTTCGTTGGTGTATGTCAGCCAGCACGGGAGGAGTCCTTCTCGCGGCGATTTGACGGTCATAAACGAGAATGCAAGCGGCTCAGGGTCGGATTCCTGAACTTCGGTCTTCGAAAAGTCGATACTACGCTTATCGACTCTCGCTGTAGTCCCTGTCTTGAGCCTGCCGAGCTCGATACCGATTGCCTCCAGGCTCGCTGAGAGCTGATTGGCTGGTGGTTCATCGGCTCTGCCTGCCTGGTAGCTATTCTTGCCGATATGTATCAATCCACGAAGGAATGTGCCCGTTGTAATGACCACTGTTCGACCATAGAATTCATCTCCCGATGCAGTTCTAACGCCCGCTATGCGTTTCTTTTCTGAGGGAGCAGAATCGACCAGCAGTTCATCCACCAATGCAGTAACGAGCTCAAGGCCGTTCTGCGATTCGATTTCGCGGCGCATCACCAGTGAATAGAGGTCTTTGTCTACCTGAGCGCGAATGGCTCGAACAGCGGGCCCCTTTCCGGTATTTAGCATTCGAATATGAGTATAAGCAGCATCGGTCGCAAGTCCCATCTGTCCGCCAAGTGCGTCAATTTCGCGCACAAGGTGACCTTTTGCCGGACCTCCTATAGAGCAGTTACAAGGAGTGAGGGCGATTTTTTCCGGATCGATAGTGAGCACAAGAGTGCGGCATCCGAGTCTGGCTGCCGCGAGTGCCGCCTCCACCCCTGCATGCCCTGCGCCGATGACTATAACATCGTAAGTCTGCATAACTATTTATTATAGCATGAAGCCGGGTGTCCTTTTGCGGTATTGGTGTCTATCACACGAACAGTAACCTCAGGCATTTCTATGACTTGGCGGGCATTTGATACCCATCCACCAGAAAGCTTCCTGTCACAGTCGGAGCAAGTATCTACTGTATGCTCAACGATCTCAGTGGGTATCTCTACTCTGCGCGCGAATGAATGCTTCCGTTTCTTTCGCCCTTCCTGCTCTGCTGCTCGACGCTCTTGCCGGTTCGGCTTTAACCAGTCTGGCGTACTCTGCCGTTTCCTCCGCCGAGCTTAGTTCTCAGTTCGGCGACTTCCATCTCAAGCTCCGTAACCTTCACCTCAAGAACCTCTATTGTCTCTTGCTGCTTGACGATGGTCTCGTGCAAACTCAATACCAGAGCTTGTAGCTCTTCTCTTGTCAGGCCTTCTAATCCACTCATACTGTCTACTTCGACAGCTATATCAGACGTACCTTCATTGCCCGCAAATTATCTGCTAAAACTTTGGAGACTGAAATGTTACCCGCAGGGCTTTCATTGATTGTTCTGCAAAGGTGATAGAAGGAAGCCTATACACCTCTGTCGTAGAGTAAGATTGGGAGAGATCTGGGGTGGGCCCTTCACCTCTTCGATGGAACCCTCTATCTTCACCCAGTTGGACAGGAGCCGAAATGGACAAGGTTAAAATTGGAATCACAGGCGCAGGAATAGGCCAGGTTCACGCGCGGGGTTTTCGAACGAGTCCCGATGCCGAAATTATTGCAGTCTGTGACCTCAACAGAGCTCGGGCTCAGAAGATGGCCGATGAGTACGGCATCCCTGAAGTCTATACCGATCACCAAGAGATGCTGGAGAGAGCCAACATCGATGCTGTGTCGATCTGCACGCCAAACTCACTGCACGCACCACAAGTGATAGCCGCTTTTGAAGCCGGGAAACACATTTTGTGTGAAAAACCTCTTTCGATCAACGCTGTAGAAGGCGCAAAAATGGTGGAAGCCGGCAAGAGATCGGGCAAGGTTTTCATGATGGGCTTCAATAACCGCTTCAGAGGCGATACCACCTATCTGAAGCAGTTGATAGAGCAAGGCGAACTCGGCGATATATATTATGCCAAGACAGGATGGGTCAGACGCAAATGCCTGCATTGGCTGAGTGGATGGTTCTCTACCAAATCACTCTCCGGCGGTGGCCCCCTAATCGACATCGGTGTGCACGTGCTCGACCTCACCCTCTGGTTGATGGGAAATCCGAAGCCCGTCTCTGTAATGGGCTCGAGTTACGCCCAGTTCGGTCCAACGAAGTTCGAGGGCACCGATATGATATACGACGTAGAAGACCTCGCCGCAGGGTTCATTAAACTGGAGAACGGCGCGACTGTGTTCTTGGAGGCTAGCTGGGAATCCCACATTGAGAAAGAAGCGCTTTACACTCAACTGATCGGCACAGAAGGTGGCGCCGAATTCAATCCGCTCAGGATATATAAGGACATGAATGGCTGCCCAGCCGATATCGTTCCGCAGTTCCCGCAGATCAAAGGCCATGAAGGCGAGTGCCAGCACTTTGTCGCCTGTGTGAAGGGTGATACCGAGTGTATATCCACAGGCGAACACGGTCTGCACGTAATGCAGATACTCGATGCTATCTATGAGTCGGCGAAGATCGGCAAGAGCGTAGATATAGCTTAGGTCACTCAGCAAAATGACAGACTAATGGGCCGAGTTTCTGCCTGTAGCAGACCAACTCGGCCCAAAAACCATCGCAACTCTATAGCTCCAGGTTAAGGGCTTTCATCCTGAATATCTTCTGCCCTATTAACACGGATAACAGGCCCCTCAGCATCTGCACCAAGTGCGCCGGTTACCGATACCGATATTTCACCAGTTGGCAAATCGACGCCATACAGCTTCACCCGAACAGGGAAACCGCTGCCGTCTTCAACAACGAATGTCTGGTCGTCTTCTGAGACCGATTCTATTCGCCCTGAGAGCTTCACAAGAAGCCCCTGTGGGTTAAGACCTGTAGCAATAATGGATTTGGTTGTCATTGCAAGCGGGGCAATGTCTCCAATGCAGGCTCCATCGATTACCGAAGATGCTACCAGAACTCTTTCGCCATCTATCGTTTGCAGGACACCGGTCACCAGCGGGTTCGTTCCTTCTGCAGGAACCATAGTGTCTGCACAGTCGACTCTTATACCCGCTGTACGGTCGTAATCTTCAATGTAGAACTGACCGTCGAACGTGCGGGTGACCAACGGGCCGCCAATATCTACAGCGGTACCGTCTGCAAACGGCTTAACAGAGGCGACAGATTTGTAGTAACCCTCGGGAACGACCATTATACACGCCGAACCCAGCGCGCCAGTAATAGGTGTATTAGGAACAGTGCCATCGTAAACGCTTGTCTTCGCCTTACTGCCAAATGTTGCCGGAATAGTAACGCAGGCTCTCGATGTGACTTGGAGTCCAATAAACTCAAACTCGCTCACGCAGAGTCCTTTCTTCGTGACTGCAGCTGGAAGGCCTAACTGAGCCCACGCACTGTAGAACATCGATCCGTCGTCGAGAGCTACATTCAAACCGTCGGGCGACGGCGTGAGGAAGCCACTGATAAACCAGTCGTACGCATGACCTGTATTGATCAGATCGAAGAAGCTAAGCAGTTCAGAGTCGTATTCGATTATCGCTTCGATGCACGAGACCTTTGCAACTGCCGAAGAATCAGAGTGAGCATAGAGACCTACAGTAGCCTCCTCGCCTTTGTAGATAGCCTGATAAGCCGGCAACCACTTGAGATCCACCGCTGAGTGGCCAGCTACAGCGGCCACAGACATCAGTGTGACAACAAATAGTGCAACGAGATGTGCTGTTTTGTTCATTAGATGCCTCCGATAGACTAGCTTTCCTCAGTGGAAAGACTCCGACGCTCCTTGAAACTGAAGCGCCGGAGTGTACAGTCTGGCTCAGCTACCTCCTAGGTACGCTGGCCATAAACAGGCCTATGTCCTTGATGTCTACCACACCATCGCCGTTGAGGTCGGCATTTCTTGCTTCTCTCTTGCCAATGATCGTAGATAGCTCAAGTACAGTTATCGATGTTCTGCCGCGCTGCAAGCGTGAACCTGCAGATGGAGCGACAATACTGCCTGGCTCGGCGTCTCCGAACTTCAGGAAGTTGTTGGTAATGAATGTGAAGTCCTCAAGATAGACAAGACCGGAGCAGTCGAAGTCGGCATCTCGCGGTCCGGAAGGAGCCTTGTTGTACTGGCCGGCAAACACACCAAAGTCGAGGATGTCGATAAGGTTGTCGCCTGTTGCGTCACCACCGATCAGAGCCTTCTGGCCGGTGAATGTCGCCGCATATTTGCCATCTACAACTGTGAGGTCTGTCAGCGTTCTCAGCGTATGCTTGGGATCCTTCGCCGATATCTTGGTGCAACCCTGGCCGGCATCTATATCGAAGGTGACAGTGCCCTTGCTGTTCGCTGTACCATCCGATGTAAACGCCACAGACTTCGTTACAACCTGCTGCGGTGCGCCCGTCCCGGCTGCGCCGAACGCGAACTCAATGTCTCGGCTTACATCGACCTTTACACCGTTCAACTCCACTTCAACCTCCACTGCCCACTTGTCGTTTACAGTGATGGTTTGTGTAGCTGTTGTCGTGTTGCCGTGGATGTCGGTTGCAGTCCAAGTAATAGTCGTCGTGCCGATGGGATACTGGCCACTTGCAATCAGACCATCTGCCACTACAGAATCAACACCACAGTTGTCTGTAGCGGTTGCTGTACCCGGATCTACTGTAGCGTAGTTCTCTCCCGGATCGGCGTTTACAGTAATATCAGCCGGAACGGTGAGTTTTGGAGCTTCTGCGTCGGTTACAGTAACCTTCTGCGTAGCAGTTGTTGTATTACCCTCTGCGTCGGTTGCAGTCCAGGTAATAACGGTCTCACCCACCGGATAAATGCCATCGAGGTCGCCATTGTCGGAGCGAACACCTTGTACAGAGACGACTTTGACGTTATCCCGTACTATCGGCACATTTGCGCGGGCGGACAGATACTCATTGATCTGAATATCTTTGACCAGGAACTCCTGCTGTGGTGCATCCACTACTGCGTAGATAGCGGCGACTTCCCAGTCACCAGCGAAATCCAACGCCTGTGCGTGGGTGCCGTACATAGGACCGCCAAAGGGCCCTAGCTCGAATCGGGCATCGGTTGCATCGATGACGTTACCCGTAGTCTCCCAATCTCCGGTGGGAGTGTAAGCAAAGTGCGGACCTTCAGCCCAATGGATGTGCAAGTATTTTGTATCACCGTCTTTTGTCAGCTTGACTGTAAAGCGCGGTGCTCCTGCACCAATTGTGCCCTGAACACCCTTGAAGCTTGCACTCAGTGTTTCGAGGTCTTCGAGCTTGAACGGTGTGGCGCATGTAAAGATTACTGTGCTGTAGTCTGCATCGTCGACTCCACAGATGAGTCGAAGCACATTCTCGCCAGCGTCGTCAACGATAGACACACTACCGTGCAATGACCAAATGCCCTTAGGATCGGTTTTGAGCGCTGCTCCACATATTCCCTCGTCGTTATCGACGGCTATGTCGTCTGGCGGGAAGAGATACGGAGCCTCGTTGTCGGTTACCGTAACCTTCTGGGTAGCAGTAGCAATGTTGCCGTGAATATCGGTAACTGTCCAGGTGACAATGGTCTCGCCAACCGGGAACTGCGCTGGCGCGTTGTTAACTACGCTCTCCACACCACAGTTGTCGGAGGTGACTGGTTCACCGAGGTCGACATTCGACGCATAGTTCTTGCCTGCGTCTGTATTCACCGATACATCGTCCGGAGCCGTGATTGTCGGCAACTGATCGTCAACTACCTTTACCTTCTGTGTGGCAGTTGCTGTGTTGCCGGCCAAGTCGGTAACAGTCCAGGTGACAACGGTCTCACCAACCGGGAACTGCGCTGGTGCGTCGTTAACCTCGCTCGCCACACCATAGTTGTCGGAGGTATCTGGTGTGCCGAGGGTTACCGTGGCATAGCACTTGTCAGTGTCGGTGTAGGTGTTAATGTCCGCGGGCGCGATGACAGTCGGAAGAGTATTGTCTACAATTATGAATGGACCATCGACCAGATGAGGCACAACCGGATCACCGCCATTGTCGGTGAACTGTGTTTCCGGGTCGTGCTGGCGGAAGACAATCTCGGTTATGCCTTCCTTACTGCCAGCCTCGAAGGTCAGTGTAGCCAGCTTGGCATCGGCGAATGTCTCGCCTATACATCCGGCTGCCAGATTGATCTCTCCTGCAGCAGTTGCCGGAGGAGCCAGAAGCGGGTGGTCGTAAGGCGTGTTTGTGAGAGCACCACCTGTGTAGGTGAGCATTGTAGCGTCATAGGAAAGGAACGCCTGGTAACCGACCACGGCGTTTGCCAACACTTCCTGATGAAGCTCAATGGTGATCTCAGTGCCCTGTTTTGCAAAGATTACGTCGTACTCCGAAGGAGACTTCAGCACGAGTTTGTCTTTGGCAGCGTAGAAAACACCCGACATAACATCGGCTGTAGAGAAGGTACCAGTAAAGGTTCCTACACCTAATTCCGACCAGTCTGTATTATCATTAGGCCACGGTGGCGACTGGACAGTGCTGCCCGGCATTGCCCAGAACTTACCGGTAACCTTGGCCGGAGCCTCCCAGCCATCCGGCCAGGACGTCTTAATGATGTATGTGCCGTTCTCGATCGGGAAGTCTAGAATCGGTGTGTAGTAGATCCACCATTCGCCGGTTGCGATGTGTGTTCGGCCAACTATATCGAGATAGTCGATTGCGCCGTACATACCCCAACCGTACAAATGCAGATCGTCACCGACAATCGGCATTCCCGGGGATGCGCTGTACGCGAGAATTGTTCCCCAGGGGTTCAGATTGGATGCTCCGCCCAGAGCCGACAGTGGACCGACCTGCATAGGCAGCCCAACCGAGGCACTGGTCTCAGGTGAGTAGACCGTGCCGGAGATATCAATCGTCGTAAAATGAATATCACCGGCTGCGCTTACTACCAAGGCAAGCGCGAGAAGCGCGACTCCTAACAACAATAATGTGTGTCGCATTTGTTCCTACCTTCCTTTCTCTCTTTATACGTAGTCTTAGCCGAGACCTGCGTGTCGGACACCGCGGGGTTCTCCGCTATGGCCTTACCTTTGCACTTAGCTCATAGAAGAGCCAATGTCAAAAATCTTCTCGTCTATAACCGGCTGCTGTGCGCTGTATCCGCGCACTTCCTGACAACCTCAGTATTAGAGTCGAACAACTAAACTGAAGCCGGCAGGGGAAACCCTGCCGGCTTTCTTAAGACCTTACCTTCCGTTAATGGCTCTGCTTTGAACCATATACAGGACTATGTCGAACTGATCGACAATGCCATTGCCGTCGAGGTCGGCATTCCTTGCCTCTCTCTTGCCGATAATGGTCGCCAGTTCGGCAACTGTGATAGACATTCTTCCCTGCGGAACTCCGGAGCGGGAAGGTGCAACAATGCTTCCGGCCTCAGCGTCGCCAGCTTTCAGGAAGTTGTTTGCTATGAACGTGAAGTCTGCAGAATCGACAATACCAACGCAGTCGAAGTTCGCATCTCGCGGCCCTGATGGCAGGCGGCCGTTCTGGCTGGCAAACACACCAAAGTCGAGAATGTCGACAATGTTGTCGCCTGTTGCGTCTCCACCTGTAAGACCCAATTCAGCTTCGTAGACACCATCAACGACGGTGAGGCTGGTGCGGGATCTCAGCGTATGCTGAGGATCCTTAGCAGATACCTGACTGTAAACAACACCAGCGGGAACCGTTATGTCGATGGTCGCCTTTCCGTTGACGAAGTCGGCTGATACCGTCTGCTTGAACGGAGTCAAGCCCGTACCAGTGCCGCCCATTGTGACCTCTATAGGCCTCGTCACGGTTGCCGTTACACCAATGAGCTCCACTTTGATGCTGGCGCTGTATACGTTGTTGACGGTGATTTTCTGCGTTGCTGTTACCTTGTTGCCCGCATCGTCGGTAGCAGTCCACGTGATTGTAGTCGTGCCAATAGGATAGTTGCCGCTCGGTATAAGGCCTACGCCTTCAACCGTAGGCGTGCCGCAGTTGTCGGTGGCTGTTGCGGTGCCGGGATCCACGGTTGCATAGCTCTGGCCGGCAAGGGCGTTTACCGTAATATCAGCCGGAACATAGGTGAAAACCGGATCCTCTTCGTCGACAACGGTGACCGTCTGCGTAACAGTAGCTTCGTTACCGGCGTTGTCAACAGCAGTCCAGGTTACAACGGTCTCTCCCAGAGGGAACTGCTCCGGAGCATCGTTGGACTGGTCGGCTAAGCCGTACTGATCAGTGATGCTGGCACCGAGATCAACTTCGGTAGCGTAGCACTTGCCTGCATCGGTCGGAACAGTAATGTCGCTGACAGTAATCGTTGGCGGGGTGCCGTCGATTATTATCTCGGGTGTGGCGACAGTCTGAGGTGCCCTCATATAGCCGCCGGGCAGTGTGAACTGCGTGCGCTCGAGTGCTGTGTCCGCGGCAAACTCAACCGTTGTGGGGCCTTCAACCGTACCGGTGGTAAAGCTGATTGTTGCCAGATCGAGTTCGTCGTTCGTCGCAACTGGGAGTTGGAATGTTCCTGCGCCGACTCCGATGATGCCGTTAACTGCATCTATGGAGTTTAACACTCCCGCCTCGTAAGGATCTGCCGAGTGGATGATGGCATCTACAATCAGCCTTGTTGGATCGTATGATAGGAACGACTGATAGCCAACAAGCTCAATCTCGTGGCCATAAACCAACTCGTCTACAGGGTTGATGCTAGATTGGCTGAGCGTTACTACAACAGGTTTGTTGGGCTGGATGTAGAGCGGATCGCCGGTTATGTCGAGCGCCAGAATCTGGCGAATCGGCGGATTCTCACTGCCCGGACCAGTCCAAATATCGGTTAAGGTGACATCGCCTGCTGTAGCTACGTTGTTGTCGGCCAGCGCTGTCTCCGCGACAGTCACCGGGTTAGTTGTTGTTGGATTTTTGACTCCAGTAGCGAACTTGCCGACATAGGCACCCTCGACAGTTGTAGGACCCTGAGCGTCAATTCCTATGGAGCCTGTAACACTCGAGCCGGGGCCAACAATGTCGTTGCCGTAGCCAATATTAGCGGTTACGGTACTGTTAATCTGAATACCTGTATTGGCTCCAACAATGGTGTTGTTTCGGCAGTTCAGGGTACATTGACTGCTAACAACGCCATACGTGTTATTCTTGTACTCAGAGAACAAGGCAATGTTGCCCACAAAATCGACTCCAACATGCTGTGATGTCGCATTGTGACCTATATTGTACGCATAAATCACTGGTTCGTTTGATACAAGCGTGCCAAGGTGGACGATGTTTCCATAGACCTTCGATGGAGAGTGGAGGTGGGTGCCTGCGCTGGAGATTCTTATACCTTGATCGCCGCTGTGGTTGTATACAACACAGTTGGAAACCTCACCGCTGGCTCTTCTGAGTTCTATGGCTTTTGAATTTGTGGCTTTGGTGTTGGAGACTATACAGTTCAGGACTTTTATCCCGTCAAAGTTTTCACTCTTGGCGCCAAGCCAGATAGGATGATCCCTTATGTTGTCGACGTGAACGTTGGTCACTGACAGATTGTTGGCTCCGCCACCTTGATCTGGCCAAATATGTGTTTGAACGTTTGTGACTCCAACTGGGAACTCGCCATCTCCCTCTATTGTCAGATCGCTGACACTCGAACCACTCGAATACATCCTGATGCCGTGGTGCTTGTACGATAAATTAGCAGGGAGCTTGATGATCGTCTGGCCAATGCCTGAGCCCTCGAGCGCGATCGCTTTCTTTGGAAAGTCGATATTAGCCTCGAGGTATTCACCGGGCGCAACCTTAACGGTGTCGCCATCTGCAGCCGCATTCAAACCAGCCTGAATAGTCGGTTGGTCCGCTGGCACATTAATGACGGCAGCGTTAGCTACACCTGCAAATGCCAGCATTGCGACTAATGAAAACATTAATATGTGTCGCATTTTCCTATTACCTTCCTTCGAGTTGTTTTGGTTTGGCGGCTCATAGTACGGAACATGCGAGCCGCCAAACGATTAGTCTCTGCCCTTAGCAATAGAGAGGGCAATATCTCGCTCGTCTACAATGCCATCGCCGTTCAGGTCTGCTTTTCGGGCTTCCCTCTCGCCGATGATTGTAGCGAGCTCGGCAACCGTGATGAACGTTTTGACTTCCGGAGCCGAGTCTCTGCCAGACAAGGCTGTCTGGGCACCTCCTGCAGCCGGTGCACCCACCTTGGTGAAGTGGATCTGGATGTATGTGAAATCGTCACCCCATACATCGCCGTCGCAGTTGATGTCGGCATCCCTGCCTTCATACGGATGGTCCGAAGTGCCATACTGACCTGCGAACACACCGAAATCACGGATGTCGATAATGTTGTCGTCGGTAAGGTCGCCGCCTATGAGCTTGTCAACACCAATGAAACTGGCCAAATACTGAGTGCCATCCTCAGCAACCGTAAGAGCTACCGTGCTCCTCAGCGTGTGTTGCGCATCCTTAGCGGAAACCTTGGTCCAGAGGAAACCTGCAGGAAGCGTGTCTATGGTAACGATACCGATGCCAACGCTGTTGAATTGGACTTCTGAGGTAACGGTGAATTGCTCACCAGATTCAGCTTCGCCACCAAAGATGAAGGTTATCGGACGTGTAGGGGATGTCCGCACGCTTTCCAGTTCTACCGTCAGTGTGACTCGGTTGACCTGTAAAACGGTTATCGTCTGAACGCCAGAGGAGGAGTTTCCTGCTGCATCAACAGCAGTCCAGGTGATTGTAGTTACTCCGGTGTACGGAGCATTGAGTGAGTCTGCTCCATCACTTCTAACCCAACTGATAGCTGGAGCTGGGTCGATACCGTCGATAGCAGTAGCCATCCCCGGATCGACTATAGCCGAAAGCGAGTCAGGTAGCGACGGTACAGTCACATCGTCAGGAATCGTAATCACTGGCGGGACTGTGTCGTATATAAAGGTAACTGAAGTACTGCTTGTGTTGCCTGCAAAGTCTGTAACTGTAGCCGAAATCTGGTTTTCGCCCTGTTCGGCGTCTGTTAAGTCGAGATTTGCAGTCCACGTTGCAAAGAAATCATCTGAATCCGCGGCAACCGGTTCGCCTCCGTTCAGCGAAACGACTACGGATTTGACTCCCGAATCGAGCGCGGAATCATCGGCCGCAGTGCCTGTAACGGCAATGCCGGATGCGTTGGTTACAGACCCGGTAACCGGGCTTTCGATGGTTATAACCGGCGATGCTTCGTCGGCTGTAGCGAACTCGATCTCGGTGTAACCAGATGCCGCAGCCGGAATGCTGTCGCCCTCCTGATAGGCTACCTGAAGATCGATGGTATCCAGGCGCTGTCGGACACCGCTATCTACCCACGGCAGCGCGCCAGCAAGCCGCTTATAGAGTGCGTTTATCGCCGTTTGACCGTCACCCCAGGAAATATCCGGGATGAAGCTCGCGCTCAGGTGGCCAACGATTAGATCGGCCTCGCGACCACTGGTTACTTCCACCCACTCGGTGCCATCCCAGTTGTAGCCTTTCAGTTCCATAGCTGCGTCGCCGAAACTGAGCGACTGTAAATCGGGATCGTTCCAAGTGAAATCTGCCCAATCGCGGATAAGATCGTCGTCGGAAGTGTCGGTTCCCGTGAGATGATCTCTGCCGGTGATACCAACATACGCGAGGTCGAGCTTTTTCGCTCCGGGATTGGTGCGCACACCATTTTCGAGCACGTAAACAAAGCCGATGCTTGTGCCGAACTCAGCGGATTCGTCGTCGACAACACCCTTCCAGCTTCCAAACCCGGTAGCTATAACACTTGGGTAGTCCTGAGCGGCATCGATATGCTTGAACTGCTCAGTCCCCGTGCCATACTCATCCAGACCATTTATTACAGCGTGCTGGTAGTTGGCAATCCAACCGGGCAAACTAGGGCTGCTGAAGTCCGGATCGGACTCTGACGGCGCGAGCGATGCAACCACACTCACAGTCGGCGCAGACTGCTCGTAGGTGTACGAAAGGGTCTTTGTGGTGACATTGCCTACCTTGTCGGTAAGTGTGTAGAGCAATGCGTTAGCCCCCGGCACCAGAAGAACATCGGTGGAGAACACGCCCTCTATAATATCGACTGTAACGGGTGTGCTTCCGTTGATACTGAGCGTGAGGCTTTCGACTCCGCTGTGCTGATCGGAGACTGTACCCGTGATAGTATGAAGAGCAGTAGTGACAGTGCCACCTGCTGCCGGCTCCGTCTCGATTGCCGGCGGAGTCTTGTCGATATGTATGGTGGTTGTGGCCGATGCGGTATTACCCGCTTTGTCCAGAGCTGTAAGCGTTACAGTGTAGTCACCAGTCTCAAGCGCTGTAGCGTCGAGAGGACAAGGACTCGTAACGTTTACGTTATCTGAACCGTTGTAACTGATATTGTAGCTACCGATACCGGAGAGAGCATCGTTAGCGCTGAATATAAGAGTAATAGGGCCAGAGTGCGTCCATCCGGTGGGGTCGGCATCGATACTGAGATCGGTGGGAGGTGTGTTATCGACAATGATAAACGGACCATCGACCGTCTGTGTCAGGATGACGTCACCCAGATCGTCGGAGAATCTTGTGCCAGGGAGATTCTCTCGGAAAATAACCTGTGTAATTCCTTCTTTGCTGCCGGCCTTGAAAGTAAAGTCGGCAAGTCTGGCGTCCCTTGCCGTAGGCTCTTGAAATCCGGGGTGGTACCCGGCGGCGAGGTCGATTTTGCCATCGACAGCCTGCAACGGGATAATTGTTAAGCCATATGGGAAAATCGCGTAACTACCCGTAGCGAGGCTCAGCATACTAGTGTCGAACGAAACAAACGCCTGATAACCCGCTGCTGGGGTCGTCATCTGCTGCTGGTGCAGTCTGATTAAGACATCCTGCCCCGACTGAGCGAAGACGACGTTCTGACCCGACGGAGACTTCAGAATGAGTTTGTTGTCGGATGCGGAAAAGACTCCCGTAAGCGTGTTTGGATCGGAGAAGGTTCCAGTGAAACCAGCAACACCAATGCAAGACCAGTCGGCGTAATCGGCAGGCCACGGAGGCTGTACGGTGCTTCCAGACGCTGCAATGAAGTTACCCGTAACTACAGCGGGCTCACTCCAGCCGTTAGGCCAGTTGGTCTTGATGATATACGTCCCCTCTTCTATAGGAAACTGCTGGAGATCGGTGTAGTATATCCACCAATTGCCCTCTGAAATGTGGGTGCGGCCTTCAATGTCGAGATAGTCAATCGTACCACGCATTCCCCAGCCGTACTTGTTGAGATCGCCTCCCACCTGAGGAAGCCCGGGAGAGGCGGAGTAGGACGTTATCGTTCCCCAGGGAAACGTCTCCTGGTTTTCCTCCCCTACTGTGGACTTAGGACCGACCTGCATCCATTCGCCAACGTACGCGCTTGTGCCCTCGGAGAAAATGACTCCTGTAAGCCCCATGTTGATCCAGTTGGTGGATATTGTGGAATATGGCCCGCCAACGGGAGTTGGGCTGTGGCTCCACGTGCCAGGAGTGCCGTTGCCGGTGGTACCGCTTCTGTGCCAGCCGAATGTGAGAGTACCGCCATCAAATATAATGGTATCCTGGGCAGCGGTTTGAGTATCATAGTAAACATTGTAAGTAATACCGTAAGGCTGGTTAATATTCGGGCCGAAGTGGCTTCTGGGACCAAACAGGTACACTGCTTTGCGATCGGGCGATATGGCAGTGCTCCAGCCGGAGGTCTCACCAACCCAGGTGTTGGTGAAGGTTGGCGCCTTCGTGAAACGGGTGTCTCCAATCGCAAAGTACGCAATGCAGGTTACATACTCCCCAGGGTCTACTTGGTAGCCCCACTCCTGATAGTGTTGTGTAGCCACAATCTGGGGCCCCGTAGTTCCGAGGTTGCGATCCATTTTTGGCTGTTCCGCTAAAGCACCTGTGGACAGTGCGACTAAAACTATCAATGATAAAATCAATCTGTGCATAGTTCCTGCTTATCCTCCTCAAAGACTTGTTCTACAGTGCATCTATCCATCTGCTGCTGCTTCCAGCAGCCTCGTTACAGGTTGCAGTAAGGAAGAACCGCCCTGCTGCAACCTGCGTGCATTAGTCAATCTGTCTGAGATCTGTGGGATCGTTTACGTGCAGGACAGGCCCATTTGGGTCTCTTCCAAGCGCGCCGGTGACTACATAGAAGCCTTCAGCCGGCAGTGCGATGCCATTCAGATCTATTGCGACAGATACTCCGGAACCGTCGCCAAGTATAACGGCGGTGCCTTCGTCATTTATCCTAACCTGACCGCAAACAGTGGCTAACAGCCCCTGTGGAAGAAGCGTTGCGGCTGCTCTCGTGTTCATAGCTAATGGCCTAGGTACAATCGCTGTGATGCCGCTGCCCCACTCGGCTTCATCGAGGACTCGTTCGCCGTCGATCGTCCGCAGGACTCCAGAGACCATTGGAGCAGTGCCTTCGGCCGGAACCGAATTAACACAGTTGACTCTGATTCCTGAGGTGCGATCTGTCTCTTCCATATAGAAGAAATTGTCGAAGCTGCGCGTTACAATAGGACCAACCAGCGCCACCTGAGAGCCATCGAGCAGCGCCTTCAGCTCGGGAAGCGCTGAGACAATGCTTACATCCGATTCTACGATCATCAGCCTAGCGGTGCCGCGTACTCCGGTAATGTTGTGGTTTGGCTGAACTCCGTCGTAAACAACGCTCTTGGAGTACTGTCCGTAGCTCGCCGGAATTGACACGACTGTCTCATTGACAGCGGCTTCTGCAGTGAACTGAAATGTGACTACCAGCAACCCCTGCTGGTCGACATCAGCTGGCTGCCCCAGTCGTGCCCACGCAGTATACATAACCAGGCCATCGTAGAGATTTTGGTTGACCTGATCGGGCGCGTTGACCAACAGCCCACTCTGCAGCCACGAGTAAGGCGCGCCGACTGATGTTAGCCCCGTATACATAAGGTACTGTGGAGTGGTGGCCACAAGCACATCCATTGCCGATACCAGATGACCTTCCGGGTTGTCCGCAACGGCGTACAGTCCAAGGTTGACTGTATCTCCAACACGGACAATTGCAGCGTGAGAACCCCATACAAGATCCACCGATGCGCGTGCCGCATGGATCGTTGCGCAAGTTAGCACTACCACTGCAATGACTATAATGACCAGGCGCCTTTTTCGGATACTTACTGCCATAAGTGCCTCCACTAAACGGGTTAAAACGAGTGAGTTTTGTAGCTACTATTCTTGAAATCTCGTCGATTAGAGAGAGTGTGTTCTTAAATTACAGCCGGAAAAAGCACCGGCCTTTTAAACCGAACAACGGGATCGCTACCCCCGGCACATTACCAGCAACACAGGTGGTGCCGCAGCATTTTGAAGCGAAATTGAAGCCATTGCGTGACTACCAATGGTATTCAATTCACAATGGGGATTGTATCATCTGTACACAAGAATGTCAATAGTTACGGGGAAATTTGTCGTTAACGACCCAAAATCACGTAGAATTACCGGGTGTCAACTTCTGACAGTGTATTGATTACAACCTTAAATGAATTTATATGCCGTGGAGAAATCATTGACAAAATCTGACAAAAATCAACAGGTGCGGTTGCTACTCGGTATCTGACGTCGCTTGTTGATTACACGATCATGCATCAATCATACTCTCCAGATAAGAATGGCCGAGGGGGAAAACCCTCGGCCATAATACCTACAATACTTGTATTGCCCTTAGATTACGGAAATTACTTCCTTCTGCGGATTGCGAAGCCGCCGAGTCCTGCCAGACCACCAAAGATAGCCAGCATGCTCGAAGGCTCAGGAACGCAGATGGACTCGAACTCCATGTCGTCTACAGCGGCACCACCGCATGTGAACTCGACTGTAAGTCGAAGCCATCGCGGCTGAGTCGGCAATGTACCGCACACATTCCATTGTTCCCACACGTTGTCAGTCTCGGGAAGAATGAACGACAGCACACGATCTGGTGCCATATCGGGAGTCGGGCGATCCATGGTCACGTCATTCCAGTATCCGATGTGCAGGGTAACGGAACCCTCAGCGGTGTAGTACCAACCGTTCCACTCGAATGTCTTCGCGTTCCAGTCTGGATTCCACGCCGGATGCAAGGCATCGTCAACGACCTGACTGATTTTGCTTGTCGGGTTCTGCACGGCGGCAGGAACCTCGCCAAACAGTGTGTAGGCTATGGAAGTGCGTCCCCACACGGGATCACCGCCCTCCGGTGTACCATCGCCGTTGAAGAATACTGCTCCCTCAATGTCGTAGCCTTCACCTCCATTGATGAAGCTCGGGTTCTGTAGCTCGTTAAAGTCTACGCCTGCGAAAGCCGATGTAGCAAGGATCAAAATTGCCAGCACGGCCAACGGAAGAATCTTTCTCATTACTGTATCCCTCCTTTCTCCTGTGAGATGCTTTGACAACTGATATTCCTGGGGGTGTCAACACCCCTCTGAGCACCAAAGAAAAAGTACTGCTTTGGTGCAGGCTCACGAGAAGTATTGCATGTGTCAAGCCTTTCTGTCAACACCATTTTCTGAAAACAGGTAATATTGCCTACTATTTCTGACAGTTGGCAAGGAAAAATCGAAATTTGAGGATAGTGTGAGTCTTAATTGCTGAAAGGTCTGCAGGTGAATCAGGCGCAATCGTATTGTGGGAGATGTTTGACCATCCGAATGGACGCCATCCGTCCGTGCCAGTTGATGACAACCTCATCCATCAGACGGTTCATAATATACAACCCCATTCCGCCTTCTCGTGAGGCATCGGGCGGAGTGGGCACAGGACACGGCTTTCCACCTGATACGCTGTTACGCACTTCAATCGAAAGAGAATCGGGAGTGACACTGAGGATCACTGTTACGGAGGGGTTCTGTTTGCTTGGGCACCCGTGGCGAACGGCGTTGTTGCATGCTTCCCCGACAGCGAGCTTAACATCGCTCACATCGTCAGGAGAGAAGCGCATTCTGGCTGCAATTCCTTCTACAGCATTTCTTACAACGCTTACGTACTCTGCTCTGCTTGGGATCTCGAGCCTTATCTGTTGTGCTTCCTGCATCGGATCACTACGCTACTGCCGGAACCGAAACCTCCACTTATACCGATTTCAATACCACAAGAGCGACATCGTCTTGTGGTCCGGTACCGGCTGACTTCATTAGTCCTGCGTATATATTATCGGCAGTCTCCTGGGCTGGCTTTAGTCGAGAAGATGCCACCAGCTCTGCGATGTCCTCTACCGTGAACCTTCCTCTGACCGCGGGAGAGTCTACAACACCGTCGGTAAAGAGAACTAGCACAGATCCAGGGTCTAGCACAACTTCCTTTTCTTCGAACACAACGTCTTTTCTGATACCTGCCAGAATGCCATCGGCCCAAAGGCGTTCAATGGTTCCATCGGCACGACTGAGCAGCGGGGGCTCGTGACCAGCACACGCATAACGGAAAACACGGGTGTTTGCGTCAAATACACCATAAAAAATTGTAATAAATACTTCGGGCTGCGTTTCATCGCAGACTACCCGATTGAGCCGCTCAAGGACAACGCCTGGTGGATGATCATCTACTGCGTACGCTCTTAGCACGTGTTTTCCCATTGAGGTATACATAGCAGCAGAGACGCTGTTTCCTGCTACGTCAGCTATGACTACACCAACTCTGCCTGAACCGATTTTGATAAGGTCGTAGTAGTCTCCTCCAACCTCTCTTGCCGGCAGGAATCTGTGCCCTATGTCGAGTCCCTCAGCAGTAAGCGGCACTGTGGGCACGAGCTGGAACTGAAGTGAACGAGCTATATCGTATTTGTGCTTATAAATGAGAGCGTTGTGCAGCGCAACACCTGCGAGACCTCCCAAAGAAGCCAGTGTTCTAAGCTCGGTTTTGGATGGAACCCTGCGGACTGTGGAGAACAATGCGATTGCCCCCACCATTCTGCCCGATGAAACCAGAGGCACACAAATAGCCGACACAAACCCTTCGGCATCGGAAATGTCGGTTCTAAGTGGAGAGTCTGCACCTAACTCCGTCCAAACTGGCTCTCTGGCATCGAGCGCCATACCTGCAATTGGCAGCGCCAACTCCAGATAAGAGCTCTTTCGGTGGTGCATTTTGAGCCCTTGTCCATCCAGACGTCGGAACCTTCCGGCATCGGCTTCGTACGCGAGCAGCGCGCACGCATCCATATGCGCCATAGCCATAAACCTGGCTGTAATGAGCGACAGAACCTCACTAAGCTCAAGGGTAGAAGTTATCGCCTCAGAAATCTGCAACAGAGATGCCAGTTCTATCGACCTGCGATTCAATCTGTCGTATAGCTGCGCTTTGTCGATTGCAACAGCTACCTGGTTCGCAATAGTCGAGAGAAACTCCACTTCCCTAGGGCCAAATCGTCTGCCTTGCTCGATGGTGCTGGCATTGAGAACACCAGTGACTCTGCCACTAACCTTGAGCGGAACCGACATTGCAGAAGAAATATCATCCCTGTAACGGTTCATTTTGAACCTTGGGTCCTGCCTGGCGTCGTGTACCAGAATCGGCTGTCCGTGCTCAGCTACCCAACCCGATATACCTTCGCCGACAGCGACTGACGCGGTATCGATGATATCCTGGCATATCCCCTTTGAAGCTCTGATTCTCAGACGAGATGTATCTTCGTCGAGAAGCATGATAGACCCCACGTTCGCACCAACTGCAATGAGGCACTGATCCAAGGCAAGATCCAGAAGCTGCGAGAGATCCAGAATGGAGGCAACCGCTTCACTCACACGGTTGACAATTGATAACTCCTGCAACTTGCGGTTAGCCAGCTCGATAAGCTCGGCATCTGTGCGGGATATTGAGTTGGTACCGGACTCCGGCAACGCATTTGTAGGCTTCGATCTCGATACCGCAAACGTTACTTGAAGAGCTATTGCCGAAAGGACTTCGATGTCAGATGGAGAAAAAGTGCGAACTCTGTTGGAAAGAACCATCAGCACGCCAATTGCGCCGCCGTCGGCTTTCAGCGGCACGCAAAGAAGTGACTCTACTCCCTGTCTGGCAAGAAGCGACATTCCTTTTCGTTTGTCTGAAGCAACACTTGAGACAAGCACAGGAGTTGCATCTTCCAAGCACTGACGGAGAGCCGCTTCACCGGGAATGGGTGTTTTCTTCTTTGCTGGCTCATACTGGTAGCCTGCAGCAAGATTGAGTCCTTTGCTGCTATCGGAGAGGAATACGGCAGCAGAGTCGACCTGCAGGAGCACCGCGCCTGTCTCGGCGGCGGCGGACATCGTCTCGCTAGGGGTACGGTCGGATACAACAGCTTGTGACAGGTGCGAAAGGGCCAGAACAACAGCTTCGTAGTCAGCCATCTGCTGACCATCTGCACGAGCAACGCCCTTCATCTTGGGCCACCTTTCCAAGTCGGACAGACTCAAGATAGAACGACTGCACTAATAGTCGTCATCTCAGTCGGATGGTTTGAGTATAACAATGGCCAGGTATACGTGTCAATGACGGAACGAACGCCCGGGCTAGAGGTTCCTTTTGTCGATGCAGCCACTGCCTGGAGAGATTCTGGTAGCCAGCAAACACAGGAAACTAAGAAATAGCCGTGCGTCGGACGTTATGCACTCTTAGCCGTCTTCCAAACCGATTTCCCACATTCGCTCGAGATCCTCGCGCGCGTAGCTTTTGAAGGCGATGAGTGTGGTAGTCTTCACAACTCCCGGCATTTTCAGCATCCTATTTGAAATGACTTCGGCGAGTTGTTCGTGCTCTTTCACTCGAACCACAGCGACCAAATCCCAACCTCCAGCCACCGAATAGACTTCGCGCACGCCATCGAAGCCGATCAACGCCTCCGCAGTCTCCGGAACCATATGGCGCTCCACCTGTATCAAAACTATTGCTGTAACCATAAACCCGCCTCCAACGCCAAGGCGGATAGGGGATTTATAGTCGATCCCCTATCCACTTGTTAATTGTTAACTATCCTTCAGCCACGAACCCAGCGACCAGGTCGCCTACTTCCGTGGTTGAGTACCCCATCTTGCCAGCAGCCATACTCTTTAGCTTCTCGCCTGTGGTTTTAGCGATTGCTTTATCCACAATCTCTGCCGCTTTTGTCTCACCCAACGTCTCGAGCATCATCTGCGCCGAACCGATTGCCGCCAGCGGGTTGATGACATTCATATTGGTGTACTTAGGAGCTGAGCCGCCGATGGGCTCAAACATCGATACACCCTCGGGGTTGATGTTTCCACCAGCAGCGATTCCCATTCCACCCTGAACCATAGCACCGAGGTCGGTGATGATATCTCCGAACAGGTTGTCAGTGACAATAACGTCGAACCACTCCGGATTCTTTACCATCCACATGCAAGTGGCATCCACGTGAGCATAATCGGGCTCAATATCCGGATACTCTTTTGCTACCTCGTAGAATGTTCGCTCCCAAAGATCCATTGCGTAAGTGAGGACGTTGGTCTTGCCGACGAGTGTAACTTTCTTCCCTTTGTTTCGCTTCTTTGCATACTCGAAAGCGTAGCGGATGCACCGCTCGACACCTTTTCTGGTGTTGATCGATTCCTGTATCGCGACCTCATCCGGCGTTCCCTTCTTCAGGAAACCGCCACCGCCTGTGTAAAGCCCTTCGGTGTTCTCTCGAACTACCACAAAGTCGACCTCCTCAGGCCCTTTGTCTTTAATTGGTGTCCACACGCCGGGGTACAGTTTCACTGGCCGCAAGTTGATGTACTGGTCGAGCGCAAAGCGCAGGTTCAGAAGAATGCCCTTCTCCAAAACCCCTGGTTTTACTCCCGGGTGACCTATTGCGCCAAGATAGATGGCATCGTACTTGCGGAGCTCATCCGCTGCGTTTTCTGGCAGGATCTCGCCAGTGGCGAGATATCTGTCTCCGCCCCAATCGTACGTAGTCGTCTCATATTGGAAGCCTGTTTTCTTGGCTGCGGCATCGAGAACCTTCAGGCCCTCTCTTACCACTTCAGGCCCGGTCCCGTCGCCGGGCAAAACGGCAATCTTATACATAAAGAACAATCCTCCTCAAATTATCCTCTTAGCATCTTGGTGTGCTATTTCCTTCCAAGTTAGTATACAAAGAATTGCAACCAGCTACAGTACAGAATGCAGTCGGAGCACCAAGCACGCTGTCAAAAACCGTGATATTCACAATTTGGGGATGTACAAAATGGATTTGGTGCGCATCAGCTAATCCAAAAGGGGAATACGCAAAGAATGCCGCAATGTTTTGGGCTGATAGAAGATCGGCTCTCTACTCTTCGGAGTCTTTCAGATGTTCCATTACACGCCTCACATTCAAGTCTGCTACCGGATTGTCAGGATTCACCGACTTCACGTGCTCCCAGGTTTCGAGCGACTTTTCGAGCATGTTACTTCTCTCGTAAGCGTGTGCCAGCTTGTGCCATACTATAAGAGGACAGTCTTCGAACTTCAGCGCGGACAGATAGTAACCGATGGACTTCTGATACTCTTTCTTTCCGAAGCAGAACCAACCCACCTCGTCGTACATTTCGTATCTGTCCTGGTTCTTCGACAGTCCGTCGATAAGAAACGCGAGAGCCTCTTCGGAGCGACCTGTGCTGTCGAGAAGCCAAGCGCCGTCTGTGTAGGCTTCGATGTCTGATGGAGCCAGCGCAACAATCATCTTGAAAAGCACTATGCATCTGTCGAAATCGCCTTCGTGCCAGCGCATATCGGCCTGATCCCAAAGGAGATCGACCGTTTCACTTAGAATATCCTGAAGGAAACTGATTGTAGCTTCGGAAATTGGCTGCTCATCTGCCGATGCTCCTGCCGGCAAAGCAATTGCCGCAGAGATAATTAAGATCACAAGAATTACCGGTCGACAGTTGAATCGCATTGTTGCACTATCCTCCTACGTACTCTTGGGTTATTCCTTTTTTACAGCCTCTTTAGACAATACTCTTGCACAACAGTTTACCTTGACCCTCCCTGCAAGCTGTAGCTATAATCGCCGAAGAAAGACAATCCGAAGGAGCACACCGCAATGGATGTGGACAGACTCAAAAAAGAGTTCCGGAACCCCTCAAATACCTATCGTCTGGCTCCGTTTTGGTTTCTTAATCACGACCTGAAAGACTCTGAGCTGATCTGGCAGATTGAGGAGATGCACCGAAATGGTGTAGGAGGCTTCATCGCCCACCCGCGCCACGGACTGACTACACTGTATCTCTCCGATGATTATATGGACCGCATAGAAACCTGCGTAAAGGAAGCAGACCGACGCCAAATGAAGGCTTATCTTTACGATGAGAACAACTGGCCAAGCGGTACGGTGGATGGCAAACTGGTGAAGGAATACCCCGAGTACCGAATGTCGGGATGCAACCTTTCTCAGGAATGGATCGTGCAGGGAGGGAAGCAACTTAGAGAACAGATCGAAGCTCACGACGGGATCATCGCAATCGTTGCCGTTCCACTCGGACGCAGCAAACGGCTGGAAGGACTGCCCGAGAGCGTAGTGTCGCTGACGACACACCTGACAGAGAGCACCCTGAAATGGACTGCGCCCGCCGGCGGACGCTGGCAAGTGATGGTGTTTACCCGCAAGTACCTGGTTCCATTCGGTTTCTGGGGCGCATATCTCGATACAATGTCAGAAAGCGCTGTTGCCAAGTTTATCGAGATGACTCACGAAAGGTACTCTGAACGGTTTTCGGAGTATTTCGGAGGCACCGTGCCCGGAATATTCACAGACGAGCCTAATCTGAACTCGAACCCCACAGAGACTGCACCGTGGACGCAGACGCTGCCTGCGGAGTTCGGCTGGCGGCACGGGTACGATATAATTGGCGCCCTGCCTGCCGTTTTCAAAGATGCGGGAGCTGCTACCGATCAACTGCGCTGTGACTTCTTCGACACTGCCACGCACCTCTACGCGGAGGCATTCTTCAAACAGACTCAGCAATGGTGTGAGTCGCGCAGGCTGAACTTCGTTGGGCACGTTTCCTCTGAAGGCGAGCTTTACTGGAGCACGAAATACCAGGGAGACTTCTTTAGAAGCGCAAAGTATATGAGCTTCGGCGGCGTAGACTTCCTGACGGCCGCAATCTGGCCAAATATGAACGATGTGGAAGCGCTTAACAACCTCGTCGGCCCAAAACTGGCGAGCTCTGCAGCGCACATCTATAACAAACCGCGGGTGATGAGTGAAGCCTTCGGTTTGGCAAAGGTTTGGGAAATTGATCTTAGAACGCTGAGATGGATGACTGACTGGCAGATTGCTCTAGGAGTGAATCTGATTGCACCACACGCGTTCTACTATTCTATTCAGGGGTTCCGCAAGTGGGAGTGCCCGCCGGGGCAGTTTTACCAAAGTACATTCTGGCCGTACTACAAGATTTTTGCCGACTACACGGCACGGCTCTGCGCTGTACTCTCCGGCGGATTTCACGTCGCCGACGTTGCAGTAGTGTTCCCTGCACGCTCGATGTGGGCGGCGATTGATCCGAGTAGAACTCCTGAAGCAGATAGAATCACTTTAGTTTTCAACAAAGTTGCAGCGGCACTCCTTATGGCTGGCTATGACTTCGATATCTTACCGGAAGAGTCTCTTATAAACGATATGGATCCGATAGATCTCGAACACTGTGAAAGTCTGGAGCAGTACAAGGCCATAGTAGTTCCGGGGTGCACAACCATTCTTGAGGAAACGGCGGACTTCCTGAATACCGTGATTGAAAACGGCAGCACTGTGATCTTCTGTGAGGATACCCCGAAGAGATTTGTTTCTGACAGCGCAAGCCGCTGGCCTGCAGGTTTTCTTTCACCTGAAGTACTGGCAGACCAGATACGCGTCACCTACGACTGGAAAGCAAATGATCTGGTTATGACGTCGTCTTCCGCTGATGAAGACGCTCTTTCGGCGCTCGTCCCTGACGTGGCATCAAAGAGCGTGGATCAGGTCACAGCGGCACTCTCGACGACACTGAAAAAGTTCATAAGCGCGGATGTCACTGTGAGTGGAAACGATGACCTACCTTATGTGCTGGAGATAATCCACTGCCACTATCAGCGCGGAGAGAATGACTTCTTCTTCTTTGCTAATTCTTCCCTCGACAAAGAATTCAGCGTTACGGCAAAAGCCAATGTGCTCGGTGTGCCCGCCAAATGGGATGCCACAACTGGTGAAGTGAGGTTGATTGAAGACTACGAGTTCGAAGATGAGCACATTAAGCTCGTTCTTTCATTCAAACCGGGTGAGTCGCATTTGATTAGCGTTACACCAATGGAAATTTGGGAGCCAGCTCACGAGGCGAAACATGCTGGCAGTGAAAGAGTCACTAAACTTGCAGATGAGTGGGACTTCAAAGCGATCACACCAAACGCGCTCCCACTAGCTCGTTGGGAAATGAAAATGGGCGGAGCAAGCGAAAACAGTTGGGGCTATGGGTGGCGAACGTATACAACGGAGTTTGAAAGCGAGATTGAGCCAAAATCGGCGAGGCTGCTCCTCGATGGACTCGTTATCGACAAGCTCTGGAACAGCGATTTGCCGGTGCCGCTTAGAGTCACACTAAACGACGAAGTGGTTAGCGAGTTCGAGGAAGGCGAGTATCTGGACCACCTGATAAAAGAGGCGGATGTGTCTGGCCTGATAAGAAGAGGCACAAACAAGCTTACTATCTGGACACACACCGACATAGCGCCTGCAGGAAACCTGACTGAACCGGCGTATCTGGTAGGTGATTTTGCACTTTCCGGCGGCGCGGATGCCTGGCGTCTTGTCAGCGAGCCTAAAAGTGTTACCACCGGGTCGTGGACTGATCAGGGATACCCGTTCCTTTCTGGCACGGGCAGCTATACTCAAAAAGTGACTCTCAATGAATCAGGTGGGAGGGTGATACTTCGGATGGATAAGCCATCTGATATGGCAGAGGTAATAATAAACGACAAACCGGCCGGAGTCCTGCCGTGGGAACCATGGGAGGTCGATATCACCGAATTTGTAAAACAAGGTGTGAACAAGATCGAGATTCGGGTTACAAACTCGCTTGCGAATCTGTTTGCTATGGACTTGAAACCCTCTGGGTTGGTTGGCAGAGTCCAGATAGTCGAGACCGGAGAATAGGATGCAAATAACCTACAGCGTAAGTATGTGGAATTACGAAGCATACACTAAACCGGATACTCTGGAAGATGCAGTTGCTGAGGTTCGCAGGTCTGGATACGGCGTCGAAATGTGGTCGAGTTGGAAAAGCGATAAGAATCTCTTCGCTCCTCAGTCACGCGAACGGCTGGTGAAGCTACTCGATGGAGTGCCATCTACGCTCCACGGTAGAGTAGGCGACCTCTCTTTCGATGAACATAAGCAACATATCGACGCTGCGAAAGAGACTGGCAGCACACTGATAGTGGTTCACGCCGATAGTATTGGTGTATCAGGAGATGACCCCAAGGATTTTGGGCTTGCAAAGGATGTAGTAGCCTATGCCAAACAGTGCGGCGTTGGAATTGCACTCGAAAACGTGAGCCCCAGCCCGCTAAAGGCTCTCGTAAAGACTCTCGAGAATGTTCCCGGGATTGGTATTTGCCTTGATATCGGACACGTTTATCACATGCACGATTGCCCTCTGAAGGAATACCTGGATAGGCTCGCTGACTCGATTATCCACTTGCACCTGCAAGACCTATATCTGGACTCTGGCACCACACGGGCCAAATACGATTCTCACCGCACGCCGGGACAGTGTGATATACCACAAGCAGACTGGCAGTTGCTATTTTCAACACTTGAGAAAGTGGATTATCGTGGGTCTGCAGTGTTTGAAGTGAGGCCGTTCGACCCCGTTGAGATAGTGGGACAGGCTGTAAGGTTTTTGAAGTCAGTAACGGCACAGTGAATAGTTCGGGGTCGTGCGCACCCTCACACGACCCCTATCCAACCGGCCAACCGTGTTCCCGCAGCCGGATCAGAAAACGAAACACTACGCTTATTGTCTGGCCCACCGTCCTGCACAGCAGTTCTTCATCTTCTCGAGCTGAGGCGGAGTGAGAACTGAACGGCACTTTTCGTGTGACTGCTCACGGATAGATCTGATCTTTTCGAGCTTCTCCTGCTCTGTAAGCGTATTATCTGCCTTAACGCTTCTTACTGCCTTCTGAGTATCCTGGCGGACAGACTTGATCTTTTCTACCTGATCAGATGTGAGGCCGAGTTCCTCGGACATCATCATACGACGGTTTGCCGCCACTTTATGCCTGCACTGCCTACCCATTGCGCGCCTGGCTGGCCGCTCGTTGGTTGGCGCAGCACTATTGGCTGCCATACGTGGCGCGGCCGTCGATCCATTTTTATGCTGGTAACCTGCGGCGCAGGCTTTGGGCCCTCTTTGCACGTTACCCTGACGCATTCTCTGCTGTGCAAACGCAGCTCCAGCGGTAAGAGCAGCGATGATGATAATCGCAACTATCGGAACCATATGCCTCGCAGCTTTTCTGGTCATAGGATATTCCTCCAAACGTGGTTTCAACGGTACTGACGAATGCCTTTTCGCTCGGTTACAACGTTCACAGATTAAAACTGGTAACAAAGCGAGGCAAGAAGGTGTGATAAGGGCGGCATAATGATAA
>CAZCCV010000020.1:0-43522 GCA_964497515.1 uncultured bacterium
CCCGGCGCCATCTATGAAGAGAACCTCACGCCACCCAGAGGTTCTCTTCGCACTTTTTTTCACTCCTATACCCGGTTGACAGAGCATTACGGGCATGTTACGCTGTGGCTAATGTCAACATGCACAAAACACTGAAGTGCGGCAGCTTTGAAGGCTACTACCTCAGGTAGAGGGCGGCTATGTACAGGAATGAAATCGACGGGTTCATCGAACGTGGCGATCGATTTTACGAAGACGGCAAATATGAAAGAGCTGTAGATCTGTACATTCGTGCTTTGGAACTGGATGTCCAAAATCGCGAAGCCTTGGAAGGACTTGGCCAAGCATACTCCGCCCTTGGGTTGTGTGAGCATGCTATTGATGCATTCACCCGACTTGCCAAAGTCTATCCCGAAGAAGCATGCGCGCACTACCTCTTAGGACACGCGCTGTGTGCATTCGGCGATCACAACGCAGCGCTTCTTGAACTAGACAGGGCTCAGGCACTGGGATTTCAATCCTCAGATATGTATTCGGCTATCGGTTACGCTCTGCATATGCAGGGGAACATCGAGTCTGCAATCGACTCCTACCGTTCTGCACTCACGCTAGACCCGGAAGACACCGTCACAATGTTCAACTACGGCAAAGCGCTGGTGGCACAGCGGAGCTACTTTGCAGCAAGTCACGTGTTCGAACAAGCGGCAGCAATCGATCCTGGCGACGTGCAGATGTGGGTTGCGTTGGGGGAAGTCTGCGAGGATCTCGGGGAGTCCGCCCAAGCATTTCAGTCATATGAAAAGGCACTCGACCTAGATCCAAAGAACTCACACGTAAGATGTCTGGCAGCACGGGTCTGTTTCATTATGGATAGAACGTCCGAAGCTGAAGAAGAGTACAGGGACATCGTACACGAATCTCCCGGCGAAGCTGATGCTTGGGCAGGATTGGGTGAGGTGTTGATTGCGCAGAAGAACTACGATGATGCTTTTGGAGCCTGCCAGAGAGCATTGGAGATTGATCCAGCTTCACCCTTTGGAGTATCTGGCTTTGTAATCGCATGTGAGCAAATTGGCGCGTTAGAAGATGCACAAATGGCAGTTTATTCTGCACTAGAAGTCAATCCAGACTGCCCTGACCTATGGTATCTGTTGGCACAGGTTGAAGCCTCTGTTGGATCCACTGAAATCGCTTTGGTTGCGTACAGCCAAGCTATCAAGCTGAACTCTGGCGATGCTGCTGCTTATGCCGGGTTCGGTTGGGCTCTTACAATCACGGGGAGAGACTATCAACTGGCGGAAAAGGCGTTGCTTAAAGCGGTCAGACTTGCACCAGATTGGTATTATCCTTGCCTTCAACTAGCCGAGATGTATTTGGCAAACAACAACGAACAAGCTGCTACTCAATGGTTTGTACGCGCCATTCAGACAGCTCCAGATGAACCCGATATTGTGGAACTTCTGGCTGAACCCAGAATTCAAGACCTGCTCACAAATATCGACTATGCTAAGTAGGTCTAGAAGGAGTATAGAATTCATGAATAACCAGTTCGAATCGGCTGCAGAACAGTTTCTTCAGAAGATCGGCAGAGAAGGCTATGAAAACAGTGCGGGTCTGAAGGAGACGATTGACATAGTTCCGATATATGAGCAATATGGTTGGCTGTTTGCTCGGGATACTGTCGACGAAGCTCTAAAAAGAGACGATCCCGAAGGTAAGCAGTTCGCAAGATTTGCAGCCGAGGGTTATCTGGCCGATAGCCTTAAGAGTCTCAGCGAAAAGATTACTAACGCTATAACGAAGGCTACTGTCCTCTGGCAGGGTGAGGAGATACCCTTCAGGAGAGTCTCTATAGCAATCGCCAACGAAGCAGATCCCACAAAACGACACGAACTCGAGAAACTACAGTTGCAGAAGACTGAAGAGATGAACGCGGATCGAATTGAAAGGTTACAGAAGGCCCACGCTCTCGCGGTGGATCTGGGATTCAATTCTTATCTGTCGATGTGCAATGATTTCAAAGAGCTCAATCTCCCTTGGCTGCTTAAACAGAT
Organism: uncultured bacterium; assembly: GCA_964497515.1. GTDB lineage: Bacteria > Armatimonadota > UBA5829 > UBA5829 > DTLH01 > CAZCCV01. Next base: position 2,034 of record CAZCCV010000020.1, read on the forward strand.
GGGCAAACTCCTCGATGCTACGGAGGAAGCGTATTCGGCCGAGGTAAAACACTACCTGAATAGCCTGGGCGTGCCGGAGGATGAAGCTACTCCGTCGGATTTGGCGTTCTTATTCCGTGCGCCACAATTCGACAATCTGTTTCCACAAGATAAGCTCGTGCCCTCATTAAAGGCAACTCTGCTCGGGATGGGGCTGGATCTTGATGCACAGACCAATATCCACCTAGACACTGAAAACAGGCCTCTCAAATCGCCCAGAGCGTTCTGCTCACCGATTCAAGTGCCGGATGAAGTGTATCTTGTGATCTCTCCAAAAGGCGGGCAAGACGATTACCATGCTATTCTGCATGAGTCCGGTCACGCTGAGCATCTTGGAAATATATCTCCCGACATTCCCTGGGTTCACAAAAGACTCGGAGATGGCAGCGTGAGCGAGTCATACTCCTTCCTGCTGGAGAACCTATTGAAGAACCGCCTGTGGTTTACTGAGGTTCTTAATCAGCATGATGTGGATGAATACCTCCGATTCACCAGGTTCTACAGGCTTTGGATTCTCAGAAGATACGCTGCTAAACTGCACTACGAGAGCTTGCTGCACGAGTCATCTGATATTCAGTCGATGAACGAACAGTACGCCAAGCATCTTGGGAAAGCGCTGAAGGTTAAAGTAAGCTCTTCCAACTTCCTTGCCGATACCGACGACGGTCTGTATGCCGCGAATTATCTTAGAGCGTGGGCATTTGAAGTCATGCTGCGGAAGCATTTTGAGAAGTCGTATGGGGAGTTGTGGTTCAAGTCACATGAGGCCGGAGACGCACTGCTTGCCATGTGGCGAGAAGGCCAGCGTTATTCCGTCGATGATCTTTCCAGACATATTGGTTACGACGGCCTGCAGGTCGATCCTCTCATTGAGGATTTAATAGCATAGCCTCACTATTGCAGGCCGGGCGCCGATCCATTGGCAACCGGCCTGCATTTGCTCACCATTACTTAATGACGACACTCCAAAGGATTTCTGCACGAAAACTGCGATGCTGCAGTTGTCCCAACTTTCCAAATCGAATTACCTCTAAACGCTGTTCCCCAGAACAAAGTGATTGTATTCACACACTTCTGCTGTATTATTCAGGTGTGTCCTGAGTTCTAGGCTTGGTGCATCATATCTGGAATACAACAACGTTGAGACCACAATCGCGATACTTATGCTTCTGGTATTGACGAAGGGATTTTGACGTGGTAGGATGAAACATCAGTTGACAAATACAAAAAGGCATTGAAGAGGCTAGTAGGCGTTTGCTTGAACGTTACAGAGAACCGCGAAGCTGAGAAGTGGGGCGTGGGCAGCGACTGAATCTCACCTTGGAGCCGGACATTGAAAGACTGAAGCCAATGGAGGCGCCATCCGTCACTATTGCTAACGGATGGCGTATGTTGTTTGTTTGTAGTCGATTAGATGTTCCCGGTTGGCGTCCGTTATAACGCCGTACGAGCGAGCCGCAATAGCAGAATCTGCGTGCGGCTAAACCGGGTGGTACCGCGTGAGTTCAGCCTCTCGTCCCGTTACAGGATGAGAGGCTTCATTGTTATAAGGAGCGTGCAATTGAAAAGCGATGCAGTAAAACAGGGAGTGGAGAGATCGCCGCACAGGTCACTCTTCAAGGCTATGGGCTATACGGACGAAGAGCTTCGCAGGCCGTTAATCGGTATTGCAAACTCGGTGAACGAGATCGTCCCTGGCCACGTTGATTTGGCAAAAATTGCCGCCGCTGTAAAAGCTGGTGTGCGAATAGCCGGTGGAACACCTATTGAGTTCGCTACCATTGGTGTCTGCGACGGTATCGCAATGGGTCATACCGGGATGCGATACTCTCTTGCGAGCCGAGAAATCATCGCCGATAGTATTGAAATCGTCGCAAAAGCTCACGCTTTCGATGCAATGGTGTTGATTCCAAACTGCGACAAGATTGTCCCAGGCATGCTCATGGCAGCGGCCCGAATCAACGTTCCGACAGTGGTCGTAAGCGGTGGCCCGATGCTGGCAGGCAGACATCGTGGCAAGGACATATCGCTTTCCCAGATGTTTGAAGCGTCAGGTGAGTTCCTTGCTGGCACAATGACAGAAGAGGAACTATCCGAAATGGAGGAGACCGCCTGTCCTGGCTGCGGCTCGTGTTCTGGAATGTTCACTGCAAACTCAATGAACTGCTTAACTGAGGCACTGGGTATGGGACTTCCGGGTAATGGCACGATTCCGGCTGTCTCTGCAGCGCGCATTCGACTCGCGAAACACGCCGGGATGAAGGTTATGGAGCTTCTCGAGAAGGGTATCAAGCCGAAAGACATTATGACTCCTGCCGCCTTCAAGAATGCACTCGTAGTTGATATGGCCCTTGGTTGTTCGACTAATACGGTGCTTCACGTGCCCGCTATTGCGCACGAAGCAGGGGTGAAGATTGAGCTGGAGACGCTAAACGAAATATCATCGAAAACTCCACACATGGTGACACTGAGTCCAGCAATTGCGGATCCCGAGGCTGACATCCGGCACCACATGCAGGATCTTAACGAAGCTGGAGGCGTACCCGCTGTGATGGCTGTGTTGTTGCGAAGAGGCCTGCTTGAAGGATCTGCTATTACGGCCACTGGTAAAACCGTTGCAGAAAACGTGGGCGGCGCCAGAATACTGAGGGACGATGTAATTCACGCTGAAAAACCGTATCACAAGACCGGTGGGCTTGCTATTCTGTTCGGCAACCTTGCGCCAGACGGTGCAGTTGTTAAGCAGTCTGCAGTGGAGCCGGAAGCGTGGCAATTCTCAGGCCCTGCAAGAGTCTTTGAAGACGAAGAGAGTGCCGTTGCAGCTCTGGTTGCTGGAGAAGTGCAGAAAGGTGAAGTCATCGTCATCCGCAACGAAGGGCCAAAGGGCGGACCGGGCATGCGAGAAATGCTGGTTGCAACTGCAACTGTTTCTGGGCTTGGTTGGGGAAAAGACGTTGCACTTATCACGGATGGCAGATTCTCTGGTGCCACCCGTGGCGCTGCTATCGGGCACGTATGCCCAGAGGCTGCACAAGGTGGGCCGATAGGACTAATCCAAAACGGCGATATTATCAGTATTGATATACCAAACAAGCGGCTCAATGTGGAGCTTTCTGAAGAGGAAATGGCGCAGAGACGCACACAGTGGAAAGCACCTAAGCCGAGAGTTCGGGATGGATATCTGGCTCGTTATGCCAGATCAGTCTCATCCGCTGGCACTGGGGCGATAATTGAATGAGGAGCTGTGAATGAAACTGACAGGAGCACAGGCGCTTATTAGAGCGCTGGTTGATCAGGGCACAAGGCACATTTTTGGAATCCCTGGCGGAGGGATCATCCCCATTTATGATGCCCTGTACGACTGCAAGGATCTTGATCATATGTTGATGCGGCACGAACAGGGAGGCGCGCACGCCGCCGATGCCTACGCTCGCGCGTCGGGCAAGGTGGGTGTATGCTTCGCAACATCCGGACCGGGAGCGACCAACCTGGTAACAGGTATTGCAAACGCATATATGGATTCTATTCCAATGGTTGCGATCACAGGACAGGTCAGAAGAGCCGGGCTGGGAAAAGACTCGTTCCAGGAGGCTGATATCACTGGCATTACGATGCCTATCACGAAACACAACTATTTGATAAAAGAGGCCGCCGAGATTCCCGGCGTCATCGCTGAAGCGTTCTATATCGCGCGTACTGGGCGACCGGGACCGGTGCTTGTTGATGTGCCGTTTGACGTTGCACTCTCCCCTGTCGATTACCGGCCGGTGAAGAAAGTGGAGATGCGCAACTACAAACCGACAGTTGCGGGCCATCCTCTTCAGATACGAAAAGCGGCGAAAGTTATCGCATCTGCTGAGCGACCGGTACTCTATGTAGGTGGCGGGGTAGTATCGGCAAATGCCAGCAAAGAACTCATGGCGCTTGCTGAAACCACTAACATTCCTGTCACAACAACGCTGTTAGGCAAAGGTGCGATACCGGAGACACACGAACTGTCACTTGGTATGCTCGGTATGCACGGATTAGCTTATGCCAACTATGCGGTCGCAAACTGTGACTTGCTGATTGCAGTAGGTGCTCGGTTCGACGATCGCGTAACTGGCAAACTGGATTCTTTTGCAAAAAAAGCAAAAGTAATCCATATAGACGTTGATCCTGCAGAGATCGGCAAGACAGTCCACGTTCATGTTCCGATAGTCGGCGATTGCAAGCATATTCTTACCGAATTGCTCAAAGTCGTCCAGCCACGCAAAGCGGATGAGTGGAACGCACAGGTGGATGCGTGGAAGAAGGAATACTCTCTTAACTATAAGCAGGATGGTCAACTGTATCCGCAGTACATTGTAGACGAAATCTGGAAGGTAACGAATGGTGAAGCCGTTGTAGTTACCGACGTTGGTCAGCACCAAATGTGGGCTGCGCAATACTACAAGTGCACTTTCCCGAGGCAGTTCGTAACATCAGGCGGACTGGGCACTATGGGATTCGGCCTCCCTGCGGCGATTGGCGCGCAGGTGGCGAGACCGGATAAGCCAGTCTTCTGCATAGCGGGGGATGGCAGCATACAAATGACCATTCAGGAACTGACTCCTGCTGTTGCTCATAAGTTGCCCCTCAAGATAGCAATAATGAACAATCAGTACCTGGGGATGGTTCGTCAGTGGCAGGAATTGTTCTATAATGGAAGATACTCGAGCGTAGATATCACAGCCCAGCCAGACTTTGTGATGTTGGCGGAAGCCTATGGTTGCGTTGGAATCAGAGTAGAGGACACCGGTGATGTAAAATCTGCGCTGGAAAAGGCAATGTCCGTGAATGATCGCCCTACTGTAATCGACTTCCGGACAGCGCGCGAAGAGAACGTATTCCCGATGATTCCTGCCGGCCAAAGCGTCGAAGAGATGATGGTAAGGAGGCCAGAATGACGGTCAACAACGTAATGCACGTGATTACTGCTCTTGTAGACAACCGACCTGGCGTTCTGGCAAGAGTATCCGGACTGTTTGCACGCAGAGGGTTCAACATCGAGTCTCTTGCTGTAAGCATTACCGATGATCCGTTAATCTCGAGAATGACCATCGTAGTCGCTGGCGACAATACTGTCTTGGAGCAGATATCTAAACAGCTGAACAAACTGATCGACGTTCGCAAAGTCATCGACAGTACCGATCTGCCTGTAGTGGAGAGAGAACTGGCTATGATTAAGGTGAATGCTGAGACAAAACACCGCGCTGAGATAATGCAGGTTGTCGACATTTTCCGCGCAAAGATCATAGATATCAGCGAGAAGACCTTTACCATCGAAGTAACCGGTAGCGGAGCAAAAGTGAACGCTATGGAGGGGCTCCTGGAACCGTATGGTATCCTTGAGATGGTTCGGACTGGAAAAATCGTTGTGCAACGTGGTGGAGTCGGATAAGACTGCCGCATTTCAGGGTCGCAAAGATTATTCTGCGATCAATATTAAGTGACTGAAAAGGACAACCGTTGAAAAAGCTGATCAACCTGGCGGAAGCTGAGTGTGCCCTGCGGTTTTTCGCGTGTGCAATGTCTATTGCGGCGTTGCTTACTGCGAGCATCTTCGGACTTGTTCTGAAGATGCCACGAAAGGGACTGGCCATAGGGCTGATAATGGTAGTTGCCGCGCATATTCCGCGGGTTCTGTGGAGCTTCTATGCCAGAATTGGCAATACGTTTGGCTATGCCAGCGTGGGCGGTGTGGTTGTCCTAGGTATCATATTTTTAGGAATAGGCTGTCTGTGCGGTTACGGTGGAATCCGTGCAATCAGAGCAGCTACACTATTGGACGATACTGCGAAAGCAAAATCGGTACAGGAGGAAAACACAAATGCCAGCTAAAGTCTACACAGACGCAGACGCAAGTTTTGACGTGCTGAAGGGAAAGAAAGTCGCGATCATCGGTTACGGCAGCCAGGGTCACGCACAGGCGCAGAACCTGAGAGACAGTGGAATTGATGTAATCGTATCAGATCTGCCTGGAACAGAGAACTTCAAACAGGCTGAGAAAGACGGGTTCAAACCTGTCTCTGCGGCTGAGGCAGCAAAGCAGGCTGACGTCATCCAGATTCTTACAGAGGATGAAGTGCAGCCGAAAGTCTACAAGAGTGAAGTTGAACCGAACCTGAAGGCGGGCAAGGCACTGCTTTTCTCTCACGGGTTCAACATTCATTTCAATCAGATTGTTCCTCCCACTGATGTGGACGTGTTTATGGTTGCCCCTAAGGGCCCGGGGCACTTGGTGCGCAGGCAGTATGCCGAAGGGAAAGGCGTTCCGGCGCTAATCGCTATCTACCAGAATCCGTCTGGAAAGGCAAAAGACATCGCACTAGCGTACGCCAAGGGGATTGGCGCTACCAGAGTCGGCGTGCTTGAGACTACCTTCAAGGAAGAGACGGAGACCGACCTCTTTGGCGAGCAGGCTGTGCTCTGTGGCGGTGCGACTGCACTTGTTCAGGCCGGGTTTGAGACGCTTGTTGAGGCCGGATACCAGCCAGAGATCGCCTACTTCGAGTGCTGCCACGAGCTGAAGCTCATCGTTGACCTGATTTACGAAGGTGGACTCGCTTGGATGAGGAACTCGATTTCGAACACAGCCGAGTACGGTGACTACACCCGTGGCTCACGAGTGATTGATGAAATGACCAAACTGGAGATGAAGCAGATTTTGACCGAAATTCAGGCTGGTGAATTCGCTAGAGAGTGGATTCTTGAGAACCAGGCGAACCGACCAACGTTCAATGCATACCGCAGGAACTCGAAAGACTCCTTGATTGAGGAAGTCGGTGATCGTATGCGTGCGCTGATGCCCTGGCTGAAGAAACGATAACCCCCAGGGACCAATTGGAGGTAAGTGATGAGCAAAAGGATCAAGATATTCGATACAACGCTGCGTGACGGAGAGCAGTCTCCGGGCGCAAGTATGAACATCGAAGAAAAACTGGCAGTTGCGAAACAGCTTGCCAAATTGAAAGTGGACGTGATAGAGGCTGGCTTTCCTATCTCGTCACCCGGTGACTTCGAAGCTGTGAAGCTAGTCGCACAGAACATCCACGGGCCATCGATCGCTGGCTTATGCCGCGCGACCAATGCAGATATCGATCGAGCGTGGGAAGCTGTGCAGTACTCGAAGAAACCGAGGATCCACACGTTCATTGCTACCTCTGATATTCATCTTGAGCGCAAGCTGAGGAAGACACGTGAGCAGGTGCTCGATGCTGCGATAGCTGCCGTAAAACGTGCGAAGAGCTATTGCGACGATGTGGAGTTCTCTGCAGAGGACGCTACGCGAAGCGATATCGAGTACCTCTCACAAGTGGTAGAAGCAGTAATCGATGCCGGTGCAACCACGGTAAACATTCCGGATACCGTTGGTTACGCTATTCCGAGTGAGTTTGGCGAGTTGATCGCTGGGCTTATGCGGCGTGTGCCGAACATCAAGAAGGCCACCATCAGCGTCCACTGTCATAATGACCTTGGACTCGGTGTAGCTAACTCGCTTGCTGCCATCAAAGCTGGTGCCGGACAGGTTGAATGCACGGTAAACGGTATAGGCGAGCGGGCTGGCAATGCATCTCTCGAAGAGATTGTCATGACACTCGCTACGCGGAAAGACTACTTCGGCAAGACAACGGGAATCAACACGAAGGAGATCCACCGTACGAGCAGACTTATAAGTGACGTTACGGGACTCGTTGTTCAAGCGAACAAGGCTATCGTAGGCCAGAACGCATTTGCACACGAGGCGGGAATCCACCAGCACGGCGTATTGCAGGACAAACGCACCTACGAAATTATGGACGCTGAATCGATCGGCCTCACTGAAAGCAGCCTCGTGCTTGGCAAGCACTCCGGAAGACACGCTTTCGAGACGAGACTTCGCGAACTAGGCTATCACGTGAGCAAAGACGAACTGGAGAAAGCATTCGCGACATTCAAAGACGTTGCTGACAAGAAGAAAGAAATCTTTGACGAAGATCTGGAGGCTATTGTATCGGACGTAGCCTACAGTATGCCTATGAAATATCATCTGGAGGCTCTGCACGTTTTTATGAGCCTCGATGGCATTCCGACTGCCTCTATTAAGCTGAAAACCAGCGACGGTTTGGAACTGGTTGACGCCGGACTTGGAATCGGTGCAGTTGACGCAGTCTACAAGACAATAGGCAAACTGGTGAACATCAAGCACGATCTGATCGATTACACTGTAAAATCAGTCACTGGTGGGACGGACGCTTTCGGCGATGTCACTGTGAAGATTGGTGAGAACGGTAACATCTACACCGGCCGCGGAACATGTCTGGACATCGTTGAAGCTAGTGCCAAGGCCTATATCCAGGCCATTAACAAGCTGGTATACTACCGCGAGCGCAGGATTAAGAGTGCTGCCAGCGCCAAACATAAGGGCGTTTAATAGAGCCGCTGAACGGAGACTTACATAGATGGGACAGACGATAACACAGAAGATCCTGGCGGCACATTGCGGCAAGGAATCGGTGGAGCCTGGTGAACTGATCAATGCCAAAGTTGATCTGGTGCTTGGCAACGATATTACGGCGCCGATTGCTATTCACGAGTTTGAGAAGACCGGTGCTAAGAATGTTTTCGATCGCACAAAGATCGCTTTGGTTCCGGACCATTCGACACCGAATAAAGATATCAAGTCTGCTCAGCTTGCTAAGCAGATGCGCGAGTTTGCTCGAAAGCACAACATAGTCAACTATTTTGAAGTCGGGCGAATGGGAATTGAACACACCTTGCTACCTGACCGTGGATTGGTTGTTCCTGGCGATTTGGTAATCGGAGCAGACTCGCACACTTGCACCTATGGTGCTCTTGGAGCCTTCTCTACCGGCGTTGGCAGCACCGATATGGCCGCTGCTATGGCGCTTGGTGAGGTTTGGTTGAAAGTCCCTGAAGCGATAAAATTCGTCTACTATGGAAAGCTGAAACCTTGGGTGGGCGGAAAGGATCTCATCCTATACACAATCGGAAGAATTGGCGTCGATGGCGCCTTATATTCCACTATGGAGTTCAGCGGTGAGACCATCAGCGCGCTTCCGATGGCTGGGCGGTTTACAATGTGCAATATGGCTATCGAAGCAGGTGGTAAGAACGGCATTATTGAACCAGATGAGACTACGCTCAACTACTGCCGAACCCGGGCAAACCACCCTTGCCGCGTCTATCAGAGTGACCCTGACGCACAGTATAAACAGGTCATTGAAATAGATGCAAGCAAAATTGAACCGCAGGTTTCGTTCCCCCATCTGCCAGAAAACGCGAGGCCAATTAGTGAGGTTGGGAACATTAGTATCGATCAGGCTGTAATTGGTTCGTGTACTAATGGCCGCATTGAGGATTTGAGGGAAGCTGCAGTAGTGCTGCGAGGCCGCAAGGTCCACGATGACACCAGACTGATTGTAATTCCTGGCACACAGGAGATCTACTTGCAGGCTGTACGTGAGGGACTCGCTGAGATCATAGTGGAAGCTGGCGGTGTGTTTTCTACTCCAACATGTGGGCCGTGTCTCGGTGGCCATATGGGAATCCTGGCCGAAGGTGAGCGGGCTGTGGCTACTACGAACAGGAACTTCGTCGGCCGAATGGGTCATGTGAAGTCTGAGGTATACCTAGCCGGACCGGCTGTTGCGGCAGCCTCGGCTGTGTTGGGGCGAATTGCCAGTCCGGAGGAGTTATAAGATGATCAAAGGCAGAGTCCACAAATATGGTGATAACGTTAATACTGATGAGATCATCCCTGCCCGATATCTGAACAGCACTAATCCGGCGGATCTGGCAGAACACTGCATGGAAGATATTGATCCGGAGTTCGTTAATAAGATGAAGTCCGGAGACATAATCGTGGCGGAACACAACTTCGGTTGTGGATCCTCACGAGAGCATGCTCCTATTGCTATCAAGGCTGCAGGTGTTTCCTGTGTGATTGCAAAGACTTTTGCTCGCATTTTCTATCGCAACTCGATCAATACCGGGCTGCCAATCCTTGAGTGTCCTGAAGCGGTAGACAGTATTTCGGATGGCGATGAGGTGGAAATCGAACTGGAATCGGGACGGATAGTCAACCGCAGCACTGGAAGAGAGTTTCAGGCAAGGCCGTTCCCCCCATTTATGAGCGAACTAATTGCGGCAGGTGGATTGATAAACTACTGCAAAACAAGGCTCGCCGACACTACATCCAATCGTTGACCTGTGTTGAAACCCGACGCCTTGGAGAATGCAGCCTATGGCAATTGAAAACACTGCAAAAGAGAGATTCGTTGCTGACGTCAGCATATATGATACTACGCTTAGAGACGGAACGCAGGGAGAAGGCGTCACCCTATCGGCAGAAGACAAGATTAAAATCGCTGAGAGGCTGGATGCGTTCGGTATCAATTTCGTGGAAGGCGGCTGGCCGGGGTCGAATCCGAAAGACATTGAATTCTTCCGATTAGCACAGAAGCGAAATTGGAAGAACGTTCGCATTGCAGCGTTTGGGAGTACGAGACGAGCAAAGTTGAAAGCGGATGAAGACCCCAATCTGCACCAACTTGTCGAAAGCGGTGCACCTGTAGCTACAATCTTCGGCAAGAGCTGGGACTTTCACGTCACCGATGCACTCAGAATTCCACTTGAACAAAACCTCGAGATGATATACGATTCCGTTCGCTTCCTCAAAGATAACGGCCTTGCGGTGATGTTCGATGCTGAGCATTTTTTCGATGGGTACAAAGCCAATCAGGCATACGCTATGGCTGCACTTGAAGCCGCTGCAAAGGCAGGGGCCGAGTGCCTTGTATTGTGCGATACAAATGGTGGAACCCTCCCGTGGGAGACTCGAGACATTGTAAGAGCCGTGGTCAAAGCGGATTTGGCTCTAGTAGGGATCCACGTGCACGATGACTCTGGGCTTGGAATCGCTAATACCATCGAGGCAGTGAACGAAGGTGCGGTGCAGGTGCAAGGTACGGTCAACGGCTATGGAGAACGCTGCGGCAATGCGAACCTGTGCGCAATCATTCCGATTATTCAGATGAAAATGGGGAAGAAGTGTATTCCGAAAGAGTCACTCGCAGAGCTCACGCAAATGTCGCGATTTGTAGATGAGACTGCAAATATCATCCCCAATGACAGCATGCCGTTTGTTGGGCGTTCTGCGTTTACCCACAAGGCTGGTGTGCACGTTGATGCCATAATGAAGCACCCTCACACTTACGAGCACGTCACCCCGGAATCTGTAGGAAATGACAGGCGGGTTCTCATATCGGAGCTTGCTGGCGCCGGAAGTGTGATTGAGAAAGCGAAGAAGTTCGACGTGGATCTAACCAAAGGGTCACCTGAAATCAGATCAGTTCTGGATCACGTTATGCAGCTTGAACACGGAGGGTACTCCTTCGAGGGTGCTGAAGCCTCATTCGAGCTGTTGCTCAAAAAGTCGCTTGGAATGTATCAGAAAGTGTTTGAGCTCAAGGGGTTTAGGCTGATCATCGAAAAACGTGGCCCTGAGGAAGAAGTAATTACCGAAGCGACCCTTAAACTTGAAGTGGACGGACAGGAGGCATTTACTGTTGCCGAAGGCGACGGGCCTGTTCACGCGCTCGACAATGCTCTGCGTCTTGCTCTCGGAACGTTCTACGGCGAAGAACTCTCGGGCATAAAGCTTAGCGACTTCAAAGTCCGAGTGGTCAACACCAAGGCCGGGACAGCCGCCAAAGTCAGAACAATTATTGAATCCCGGGATGAATCGGAAATGTGGACTACTGTGGGCGTATCTACCAATATTGTGGAGGCTAGCTGGAAAGCCCTCGCCGATAGCGTAGAATATGGTCTGCTCAAACACTTGGGGTCGGGTGAGCATTAGTATGCAGGTCATTATCGCCGAGCACGCCGGCTTCTGCTTTGGTGTGCGCAGAGCAATCGAATTAGTGACTAAGGCAGCAGAATCTGGTAGGGAGCTCTCAACACTGGGTCCCTTGATCCATAACCCCCAGGAAGTAAGGCGTCTCGAAGACTGGGGGGTTCGTGTCACCAAGAGTGTCGATGAAGCCAAAGGTGGACGGATTGTTATGCCTTCACACGGCGTTGCGCAGGAGACTCTAAACAAGGCCAAGCTGCTGTGCTCAGAGATAATTGATGCAACGTGCCCCTACGTGGCGAAGGTTCACAGAACAGTTCGAGAGCTGGCTAAAGCTGGTTTCAAGGTTGTTGTGGTTGGTGATCCGTCCCACTCGGAAGTGAAGGGAATACTCTCTGCAGCCGGAAATGGCGCTGTAGCGCTCGGGTCACCATCTGAAGCTGAATCTCGAGACTGGAATGGTCGAATAGGCATTGTTGCTCAGACAACCCAGACTACCGAGAATTTTGATCAAATCGTTGATATTATCCGCAAAACGGCTGATGAAGTCAGTGCAGTAAACACAATATGCGTTGCAACCAAGCAGCGGCAAGAGGCTGTGCAAGAGGTTGCGCCGCAGGTGGATGTAATGTTTGTTATAGGCGGCAGAAACAGTGCTAATACCAATCGCTTAACTGAAATCTGCGAAGCTGTAGGCGTTCCCACCTACCACGTTGAGACAGTAGCAGAGATTGAAGACGAGTGGCTTACAGGCAAGAAAGTGGCAGGAGTTACTGCAGGTGCGTCCACTCCCGACTGGTTGATCGAAGAAGTTAAAGTTAGGCTGCAAACCTTTGACTAACTTGCACGGTGGCAAGGTCGCTTCTGTCGAAGCTGGAAGCATTGCTGAAGAAGCTGGCATTGAACCCGGTGATTATGTGGTCAGCATAAATAGCCATAGACTTCACGACATCATCGATGCACGGTTCTACTTTGCTGAAGAAGATGTAGACATCTTAGTCAAACGCGGCGAAGAGAAGACTCTGATTTCTGTTACTAAGGACGTCGACGAGCCTTTGGGAGTGGACTTCGAAGACGTCTTGTTCGATGGGATAAGGGAGTGCCACAACCGGTGCACATTCTGTTTTGTGCATCAGCTTCCAAAGGGTATGCGAAAGTCTCTCTATCTTAGAGATGATGACTTTCGGCTATCGTTTCTCCACGGCAATTTCATCACGCTGAGCAATGTGACAGACTCCGATCTGAATAGAATTATCGAACAACGGCTCTCCCCGCTCTATGTATCGGTTCACGCTACTGATCCCAATCTTAGACAGAGAATGCTTGGAGGGAGCCGAATCCCGGACGTGATGAGCCAACTCCGTAAGCTGGCTGCGGCCGGAATCACGGTGCACACTCAGATTGTGGTATGCCCAGGTGTTAACGACGGCGATAATCTGGAGCACACAGTATCGGATCTTGCAGAATTGCACCCTGCTGTGCAGTCAGTTGGCATAGTACCGGTAGGCACTACTAAGCATCGCAAACACTTGGAGCTGATAACTACACTTCATAAGCCTGCGGCTAGAGAGGTTCTAAAGCAAGTGCGCCGGTGGCAGCGGGAGTATATGGCTCGCTTTGACACCAGATTGGTGTGGGCGTCGGATGAGTATCTTCTGACTGCCGAAGTTCCGACGCCGTCTGTTCGCTCGTATGAGGGATTCCCACAGCTCGAGAACGGAATCGGGATTGTAAGCCAGTTTGTTGCCGAGGAACGAAAACTGAAGCGACGGCTGCCGGCTAGTATCCCCCACCCTTTGAAAGCCACAATTGTCACCGGCATACTCGCATCAAGCATAGTACATCAATTTGCAGATACACTCAGCAGCATCAGTGGATTGAGCGTTGACGTAGCGCCGATCGTGAATGAGTTCTTCGGCGATACGGTGACTGTGGCAGGACTGATAACTGGTGAGGATATACGAAAACAATTGACGGAGCGATCGGTTGGTGATGTTGTATTGATCCCGTCTGTTATGGTGCGAGAAGGTGTGTTTCTGGATGACATTAAGGTTGATGATTTGGCTGCCGCCATCGGGACTCAGATTGCAGTGATTCCACCCACACCAAACGCCATAGCGGAAGCGCTATCGCTTAATACTGGAGATACTCGGCGCAGTTCCTAACTAATCATAATTCAAGCTGATGAGCTTGACAGAGGGATTCGTGCGGTGTAGAATATCTTCTGCTAGGCGGGAGTAGTTCAGTGGTAGAGCGTCAGCTTCCCAAGCTGAATGTCGCGGGTTCGAATCCCGTCTCCCGCTCCAGAGAAATATGGCGACGTACCCAAGTGGCTAAGGGAGCGGTCTGCAAAACCGTTATTCTCGGGTTCGATTCCCGACGTCGCCTCCAGATTTACTTGGGCTGATTTAGGTTCAGAATGAGCACGAATCAGCCTTTTGTGCATCTGGGGCACGGACTGAAAATCGGGCTCTGCTGCTGTTTTGCTACTATGCACCAGCCGAGCGTGCAGGAACCCGCTTGTCGGACAGAATGAAGACTCAATCCCAAATTTAATTGCCTCTTTTCATCAATTCCTACCCCTTTACAGCTATAGAAGACTCCTCTATAAATGGAGCTGCTCTCATACTGAATGTCTGAATTCCATCCCGGAAGGAATTTTGGATACGGATGGCTAATAGGCTTCATAGAGCTTGGCGCGTAACCGCGCTTCCGCTCTGTTAGTCCACGGCGTTATGGCAGCCCTTGCCTGTGTCAACGCAAACCGCGTTGCGCAAGAACGTCAGCATGCAACTAGAGGCGATTATGCTTGACCTTACAGACAACGAAATACGAGACATAGTCAGATATCTGGAGGCTCGAAAGCCTTTGCCAGAGAAATACAGGTTCCTGCTGTTTGAGGACAAGCGTGAGGTGGAGCTTGTTTGGAATGGCAAAACCGATGACATCTGCAATGTGGTTCTTCCTTTCCAGATAATCGAGCAAGTCGATGAGCCGAGAGCAGAAATCGATACAACCATGCAGCTTGGTTTGTTCGACTTGGATGACAGAGGCAGGCAGCTAAAGGGTTGGACGAACAAGCTGATATGGGGCGACAACAAGCTAATTCTTTCCAGCCTGAAGAATGGACCACTGCGTCAAGAGATTGAAAACAACGGCGGCATAAAACTCATTTATATTGATCCTCCATTTGATGTCGGTGCTGACTTTTCTATGGATATCCCTATTGGTGATGAGCAATTTACGAAACAGCCCTCTGTTTTGGAGGAACTCGCTTATCGAGATACTTGGGGCAAAG
The DNA here is from genome assembly GCA_964497515.1 of uncultured bacterium. GTDB lineage: Bacteria > Armatimonadota > UBA5829 > UBA5829 > DTLH01 > CAZCCV01. Next base: position 17,249 of record CAZCCV010000020.1, read on the forward strand.
GTGCAGACTCATATCTGAACATGATGTATGAACGGTTGGCGTTGATGCGGGACTTGTTGCGAAACGATGGAAGCATTTACGTGCATTGTGATTGGCACGTCGGTTATCATCTGCGTCAGTTGCTGAATGAAGTATTTGGGAGGGGAAATTTCTGCAATGAGATTGTCTGGTATTACTATAACAAAATGCACGATATCCGAAAACCCATCTTCCCTCGTGCTCACGACACAATCCTCTTCTACGCTAAAAACAGAAACAGCGCCCGAGTATTCAAACAATTGAAAGAAAAGCGGGAGAAGGCTGTCAAGCAATTGGTCAGACAAAAAGTTAACGGCAAGATGATAAACGCCAGAGACGAAGAAGGGAACGTGCTGTATAGAGACACTGACGAACGTGGAGTGGATGATGTATGGCGAATCCCAATGCTTCAACCCGCTGACAAATCACAAAACACTGGTTATCTGACGCAGAAAAATGAGCTGGTGCTCAGACGTGTAATAGAGGCTTCTTCTACCTCAGGTGATGTAATTGCCGACTTCTTCTGCGGTTCAGGCACAACACTGGCAGTAGCTGAGAAGCTTGGCAGGAAGTGGATTGGCTCTGACCTAGGAAAGTTCGCTATCCACACGACTCGAAAGCGGATGATTAACGTGCAGCGACAACTAAAGAAGGAAGCCAAGGATTATCGAGCATTTGAGATACTAAACCTGGGCAAGTATGAGCGGCAGCACTACATCGGCGTGAATGTCAACCTTAGAGATGAGGAAAAGCAGAAACAGCTTGACCAGAGAGAAAAGGACTTCGTTGAGCTCATATTGCGCGCATATAAGGCCGATGCCGCAGATGGTTTTAAGACATTCAGTGGCAAGAAGAACGCCAGGGTTGTTGCTGTAGGCCCCGTCGATTTGCCTGTGACCCGCGCCTACGTGGATGAGGTCATAAAAGAGTGCATAGATAAGCACATTACCAAGGTCGATATTCTTGCCTTCGAGTTCGAGATGGGCTTGTTCCCAAACGTTCAGGAAGATGCGAGAAGCAGGGGCATTGACCTTGCACTCAAGTATATCCCTCGTGATGTATTCGACAAGCGGGCAGTCGAGAAGAACCAAGTGGTCTTCCACGATGTTTCCTACATTGAGGTGAAACCACACGTTAAAGGCACGTCGGTCGCGGTTGAGCTTACTGACTTCTCTGTATACTACAACCAGGATACTATCGCCAATGCGGAAGCCAGCCTCAAAGATGGCGGCAGCAAGATTGTAGTGGAGAACGGTCAGATCATTAAGGTCAGCAAGAACAAGAATGGCATCGTCAGTCGGGAAGTCTTGACCAAGAAATGGACTGACTGGATTGACTACTGGGCTGTCGATTTTAACTTCGAGAGCAAGAAGGAGATTATCACGGTTGCAAAGCAAGAGGCCACACAGATACAGCCGGACGGCAACGCAGAGCAACCACAGACGCCCACGCCCGAGTACGAGCAATACTGGACGGGTGATTACGTTTTTGAGAATGAGTGGCAATCGTTTCGCACTCGCAAGGATAGAACACTTGAGCTGAAGAGCGTCTTTCACGAATGCAGCAAAGGGCCTAGAAAAATCGCAGTAAAAGTGGTCGATATCTTCGGAAATGACACTATGAAAGTTATCTCTATCAATATCTAAGAGGTGGGACAAAAGTGGCACTACATCCTAGTTTTCCAAAATCACCTTACGAGATACTTGACCCTGACATCCGTTGGTTTCCTGCTGATGAAACCCTGCGTGAAAAGGGTTATGGCCAGCTTCTACCGCCTTTAGTGGCAGTGCTCCGTAGAGAGGTCAAGGAGTGGCGGGATTCAGGATACACCGGCGCAAGTGATACCAGCCGTGCACTGCTCAAATGGTGGTTCGAGACTGAACACATCATTACGCAGAAGGATGGCTCTACGTCCCAGTTCAGATACTACTTTGCCCAAAGGGAAGCAGTAGAGACTGTCATCTATCTCTACGAAGTGGCACAGGCTGAAGATAAGTACGACCTGATACGATACGACAGCTCCGAAGCAGTCTCTGCTGGCATGTTCCCCGAGACTTGGCGACGCTATGTTATCAAAATGGCTACAGGCAGCGGCAAAACGAAAGTTCTCAGTCTGCTACTTGCTTGGAGCTTCTTCCATAAATTGTATGAAGAGAACTCCTCGCTTGCACGCAACTTCCTCCTGATTACTCCGAACATTATCGTCTTAGATAGAATTAGAGCCGACTTCGATGGCTTGAGAATTTTCTTCCAAGACCCCATTCTACCCGATGAAGGATACGCGGATAGGGACTGGCACCAGGATTTCCAACTTACCCTGCACATTCAGGACGATATCGGCGTTGTCAGGAAAACGGGCAATATCTTCCTCACCAATATCCACAGAGTATATGACAGGGGGAATGGCACCCCGTCTTTCGACGATGATGACACGTCGGACTACTTCCTTGGCTCAAGACCTGTCCGAGCAACAAATGATAGCGTAGTGGACTTGGGCGATATTGTTAGGGACATAGATGAGCTTCTTGTTCTGAATGATGAAGCTCACCACATACATGATGAGAAGCTGGCTTGGTTCAAGTCCATCGAAGACATCCACAATCGCCTGAAGATGAAGGGAGCGGAGTTGTCCCTGCAAGTTGATGTGACGGCGACACCTCGCCACAACAATGGCGCAATCTTCGTTCAAACCGTTTCGGATTACCCCTTAGTTGAAGCCATCTATCAGGACATAGTGAAACATCCTGTCTTGCCCGATTCCGCGAGCCGAAGCAAGCTTCAAGAGAGGCAGACCTCCAAATACGTTGAGAAATACCAGGACTACATTCACCTTGGTTTTCTGGAGTGGAAGAAAGTTTATGATGAGCTGATTAAGGACGGCAAGAAGGCTGTTCTGTTCGTCATGACTGATGATACCAGGAATTGCGATGAGGTTGCCAGCTACCTCGAGGAGAGATATCAGGAATTCAAGGATGCAGTGCTAGTAATTCACACCAAGAATAACGGCGAAATATCTGAATCCAGTTCGGGCAAGAGCAAAGAACAACTGGAAGTTCTTAGGAAAGCTGCCAACGAGATAGACGACCCGACCAAACCTTACAAGGCGATTGTCTCGGTTCTCATGCTCAAAGAGGGATGGGATGTTCGAAACGTTACCACGATTGTTGGATTGAGAGCCTACAGTGCGAAGAGCAATATCCTTCCCGAACAGACTCTGGGCCGTGGTCTTCGGCGAATGTATCGCGGGGAAGATGTTGAAGAATTTGTGAGCATCGTCGGAACAGATGCCTTCATGGATTTCGTCGAGTCCATCCAGTTTGAGGGGGTAGAGCTTGAGCGCAAAGAGATGGGTAGCGGTTCAAAACCAAAGGCTCCTCTGATTGTAGAGATTGACAGAGAAAACGTTGGCAAAGACATAAACAAGCTGGATATCCAGATTCCTGTCCTCTCGCCACGGGTCTACAGGGAGTATAAGAACCTTTCAGACCTGGAGCCTTCAGCGATCGGCGAGAATTCTGTGCCGCTGAAGACCTTCAGTGAAGACGAGAAGCGCGAAATCATATTCCGCTACATTGTGAAGAACAGCGACAGTGAAGAAACTATCCACCACAAGACAGAACTGGACACTGAGCTTATCCCCAACTATCAGAGCGTCATTGGCTACTTCACACAGATCATAATGAAGGAACTGAGGCTTGTCGGGGGATACGATATCCTTTACGGCAAAGTGAAAGAGTTCATCAGAGATAAACTGTTCGGTCGTGAGGTGAATTTGGAAGACCTGAATGTGCTTCGCAACCTGTCCGAGCCAGAAGTAACCAAGACGGTTATTGAAGGTTTCAAGAAGCTGGTAAACGCTCTGACCGTGTTGGATAAGGGTGAAGCGGAAGTCCGAGATTATATAAAGATAAGCAAGTGCCGTCCGTTCGTTGTCAAAGACCAGGGCTACGTAGTGCCGAAGAAATCTGTATTCAATAAGATAATCGGCGACAGCCACTTCGAGCTGATTTTTGCCAACTTCCTTGAGAACAAGTGCGATGATATCTACTCATACGTAAAGAACTATTTTGCCGTAAATTTCAAGATAGATTATCAGAATGCCGATGGCGATATTTCTCACTATTATCCTGACTTTGTGGTGAAAGTTTCTGACACTGACATCTGCATCGTTGAGACAAAGGGGCGAGAGGACTTGGATGACCCGTTAAAAATCCAGAGGTTGGCGACATGGTGCAGTGATGTCAACGCCACCAATGGTGCAGCGAAATACTCCTATCTCTATATTAGAGAAGAGGAGTTCGAGAAATATCCGGTTAGCAGCTTCAGCGAGTTACGGAAGGTGTTTGGCAGCCAAGCAAACTGATCTTTGCGACAGTTAGTGGTGATTCGCTTGGGAAGATTGGCTGCCGCCCAGGGGCTCGAACCCCGAACCTTCTGATCCAGAGTCAGACGCTCTGCCAGTTGAGCTAGGCGGCAACGCTTCCAAATACTATCATACCGAACAAGACGTGTCAATGCTTTCTCTGCCACCATAGCGAGAAAGCGATAGACTGGTTTATCGCTTCTGAGCCTTCTCTATCTTAGCCCACGTATCTCGCAGCGTTACTGTCCGGTTGAATACCAGTCTCTCAGATGATGAGTCAGTGTCAACGCAAAAGTAACCCTGTCGCTCAAACTGATACTTCGTTCCAGGAGCCGCATCCCTCACGCTGGGTTCTATTTGACACTCTGTAACTACCAAAGAATCAGGATTCAAATTGTCCAGGAAAGTCTGTCCCTCGGCAACATCGTCTGGATCCGGCTTGATGAATAGATGATCATACAACCGCACCTCCGCCGGAATCGCATCTGCCGCTGATACCCAGTGAAGCGTCGCTTTCACACGGCGTCCGTCGGGAGCATCCCCACCACGAGTCTGAGCGTCATATGTGCAGTGAAGCTCCACAATCTCTCCGTCGTCACCGCGCACCACCTTTTCACACTTAATGAAGTAGGCGTTTCGCAGCCGAACCTCACGCCCAAGTGCCATACGGAAGAACTTCGGCGGTGGATCTTCTCGGAAGTCATCCCGCTCTATATAGATCTCACGCCCGAAAGGAACTTTCCTGGTGCCAGCACTCGGATCTTCTGGGTTGTTGATAACATCGAGCTCCTCGCGCATTCCTTCCGGATAGTTGATTAGAACAACTTTCAAAGGCTCGATCACGGCCATAACACGAGGCGCACGCTTGTTCAAGTCTTCTCGGATGCAGTCTTCGAGCACTGCCATATCGACGCGGCTCTCCAGCTTCGATTTGCCAGCAACACCTATCCGTCTGGCAAACTCGCGAATAGCCTCAGGCGTATATCCTCTGCGACGCAGCCCAGCCAAAGTTGGAAGCCGCGGATCCTCAAAGCCACCCACGTAACCACCATTCACCAGATCGATGAACCGCCGCTTGCTCATAACTGTATACGTGAGACTCGAGCGAGCAAACTCTATCTGCCGTGGATGGTGAATCTCCAATTGTTCCAGGAACCAGTCGTATAGTGGCCTGTGATTCTCATACTCGAGTGAACACAGCGAATGGGTGATGCCCTCGATTGAATCTTCGAGTCCGTGTGCCCAATCATACATCGGATAGATACACCATTTGTTTCCCTGCCGATGATGCTCAGCGTGTCTGATTCTATACATCACAGGGTCACGTAAAAAGACATTTGGGGAAGTCATATCTATCTTGGCCCTAAGCGTTCGCGCTCCGTCAAGAAACTCCCCTGCCCTCATTCGCTGGAACAAATCCAGATTCTCTTCAACACTTCGTTCGCGGTATGGACTGTTGCTTCCGGTCTCAGTAGGCGTGCCTCGCGTAGCAATCACCTCTTCCTGAGAGAGATCACACACATACGCCTTCCCTTTCTTGATGAGGTCGATTGCCCATTCATACATCCGCTCGAAATAATCGGATGCAAAGAAGAGCCTATCGCCCCACTCGGCCCCGAGCCAGCGGACATCTTCGATAATCGCATCGACGTATTCCTGCTCCTCTTTTGTAGGATTAGTATCGTCAAAACGAAGGTTGAACAGACCGTTGAACTCCTGAGCTATACCATAGTCGATCCAAACGGCCTTAGCATGACCAATATGCAAGTAGGCGTTTGGCTCTGGTGGGAAGCGGGTGTGGACACGGTTGAACCTGCCAGTTCGAAGGTCTTCCCGTATTGCCTCTCGGATAAAGTCTGTGGATCCGAGAGTGTCATTGGCGTTGACCTCCATTCCTTCTGACTGTTCTTCTCTGTTCACTACTTTTTCGTCCATAGGGAGTTGATCCTCTCACCCGCACATTTGATGTCAATAATTCTCGCACGTTAAGCTCGTATCGTCAAGGCGGCAGAGCTTTTTGTAGAGCAATCTGGCATGTTGGCGCCTGTCTTAATAAGATGCGACAAAATGCTTCTCAAAACACACGAACTTGTATGGAAGTAATGAGCGCGAACATGGTAGAATTGCTAGCAGGATACACGATGAAGTGAAAGACCGGCATTATTCATTTTCTATACCATGGTGCACGGACGCGGCTGTTGCTTTTTTGCAGACAGCAGTCCCGCTTTTAGCGATCAGATACGGTGCCACAAGCCTTAAGCTGGGCACTGTAAATGTCGTAGGTCAGGCTTTCCGGTTACCCGTTTCCCTTACTGCTGGAAGACTATCTGAAAAGGTTGGCCGATCGTGGGTGATGATCCCTGCGTCAGTCGTCTTGGTATTTGCTTGCTTTGCGCTAACCCAGGCTAAATCCTACGGCCAGATTGTTCTCTTCTACTCTATCGGAATTACTGCCCTCGGTGCCTTCTATCCATCGCTTCAGGCACTGATCGCAGACGTGTCGAAACACGGTGAACTTACCAAGAACCTGAGCTGGTTCAACACCGGATGGTGCATCGGCGCTGCGTCTGCGGGGTTTATCGGCAGCATACTTGTAGGGATTAAACTAACGTACGCACTGTATGCTGGTGCGTTCTGTGGTTTGGCTGCTATAATCCTAATCGTTTTCTGGAGAAACAGCCCAATCAGAAGGCCGCGATCTACTAGACTCACGGTAGGACAGACAGAGTACCACCCGCCCTCGCTCCTGCTAATTGCTCGAATGGGGCATTTTACTGCATTCTTCTCGTTTGCAATCGTGAGAATACTCTTTCCCGAACTGGGGCTGTCGTTGGGATGGAGTGAGGGCAATGTAGCCATAGTGGGCTCAATGCTCTTATATGGTCAGGCTGCTGGCATACTGACATCAAGCGCCTCCCCGTGGTGGCGGGGCAAGTATTGGCCGCAGGTCGCTGCTTTGGGGACTATGCTTGTAAGTGGGCTGGCAATCGGATTGGCATCGCATCCGGGAATCCTTGGGTCGGCATTCTTTTTTATCGGTGCATCTCTTGGCATTACATACCCTGCAGCATTGTACCACGGAATGTCGGCTAGGAAGAAACTGGGCAAGAATGCGGGAATCCACGAGTCTTTGATAGCTGCTGGGAATATTTTCGGTTGCCTTTTTGGAGGAATAGTTGCGCAACGAATATCCGATAGGGCTCCGTACTTCCTGATTGCAATTGTTGCGTTGGCGAGTCTTATTGTTGCTGGAATAGCGGCAAAATCACATTTTCGCGCACAACGCTGTGTCAAATCCTAAGAGTGCAAATCGGGCTTGCTGACCATAGCCGTTGTATGGTAAAATCAATAAATGGGGAGAGATGGCTGAGTGGTCGAAAGCGGCCGCCTGCTAAGCGGTTGTAGGGCTATTAACCCCTACCCCGGGTTCGAATCCCGGTCTCTCCGCCATAGCAGCCCCGAGTCATTACGATTTCGGGGCTTTCTGCTATTGGAGAACCTTTGAGTGCATCGTTGACGCTCAGAAAGGTAAGGGCACTGAGTTGTTGAAGCACAGGATTACAGTATGTGCAGTATTTGCGATAATCGTCGCTGCGATTGTCCCTGCTTGGAGCCAGTCTGATGTGGATCGTTACCTTTCAGTACGTCGACAGCTCAAGGCTACTGAACCATCGATTCTGCTCGTGAAAGCCAACCCCTCAGCTTACAAAGGGCGTTCCATCGAGCTGAGAGGAACACTCTCTGGTATTTCTCGCGGCGGCGAACAGACACTGTATATCCTTGATGCGAATGAAGGGTGTTTCATTCTGTCTGCGGAGGACATTCCCGAACTCAATCCTGGCGCGAGAATATGCGTGGTAGCTGCTATTGGTGAGAGATCAGTTACCAGTCTTTCGGATTTGCGGCTGGTAGCGTATGCGTACGAGAGTGAAGTGGTAGCTCGAGAAAAGAAAGCTATCGAGGCCGCCGAGCAAGCTAAGCGTGCTAAAGAGGAAGCAGCAGCGAAAGCTGAACAAGCGAAGCAAGCCGCGCGCAACAAGGAACAGAATAAACCTGTGGCTCAACCTGCCACTTCCGAAGAACTGGTTGCAGCATACAGAACTGCCGTTCAACGATTCAACAAACAACTGAGCACCAAAGAAGCTGATACAATTGCACGCAGTGTGTTAGGTTTTAGCGCAAAATACCAAGTGGACCCAAGGCTGGTAGTCGCAGTCATTATTGCGGAATCCAACTTCAACCCGAATGCCACATCGAAGAAAGGCGCCATGGGCTTGGGGCAGCTTATGCCCGGTACCGCTAGTGGATTGGGTGTTACCAATGCTTATGACCCTGTGCAGAATATAGCTGGCAGCGTCAAGTTGATCCGGGGACACTTAGACAGACTCTCTGGTGGCGCTGACTGGACTGAGCTGACTTGGAACCATCTGGCGCTTGCGCTGGCTAGCTACAATGCTGGCCCGGGTGCTGTCAAAAAACACTGTGGCGTTCCACCGTACAAAGAGACTAGAACCTACATCGACAAAGTGATAATGATTTATAAGGAACTCTGCGGCGTTAAGTAGTTGCAGTCTTCAGAATTACCTCTTTGCACAGCTTCTTTGTTGCTTCAGCAACTGATACTTGAGCATCATCCCCTTCTTGTGGAGGCACTAAGTGATTAAACGGGTTCTCGACAACGGACTCACTCTTCTCATCGAAAAACGCAAGGACAGCCCCGTGGCAGCGGTTGTAACGCACGTGAAGACGGGCTACTTTGACGAAGCGGATGAGTACGTGGGCATATCTCACGTCTTTGAGCATATGTTCTTCAAAGGCACTACTCGCAGGCCAAAACCCGAAGACATTGCTCAAGAGACCAAGTCGTTAGGTGGCATCGTGAACGCTGGAACTGGTTACGAAGCAACCTCTTATTACGCGGTTATCCCTGCAAAAAACTTCGAGAAGTCATTAGATATTCAGTTCGATGCACTGACTGATCCACTACTAGACCCTGACGAGTTGCAGAAAGAGATTGAAGTAGTTATTCAAGAAGCCAGGCAGAAACTCGACAACCGCTCTGCGTACTCCTTGGAGAAGATGTGGGAGCTTGCATTCGATCTGCACCGTATTAGAAGGTGGAAGATAGGCTATCCCGATCAATTGCGCACAATCACTCGTGAGGATCTGCTGCGCTATTATGAAGAACGATATACACCAGATAATATCATCGTTTGCATCGTCGGTGGTGTAGATTCTGAAAGAGCATTTCAGATTGCGAAGAGATACTACTCGCAAATCCCTCCGCGGCCACTGGTTCCGAATCCTTCCCCAAAAGAGGGGCAACAGCGTTCTATCAAGTTTGTGAGGCTCAAGGGAGATATCAGTCAGAAGCTGCTTAAGATCGGCTTTCACGCACCTTCGATTTTGGATTCTGATTACTATCCACTCTCGGTTGCAGTAGATATCCTGGGACGCGGACGAAGCTCCAGACTGCATCAGAGTATTGTAGAACAAAAACAGCTTTCTAATGCCATTGGTGCTTTCTATGGAGCTTACGAGGATGTCGGCGTTGCTACTGTTTCAGCCGAAGTCCTGACAGATGATCCTTCTGAGCTTACGGCCTGTGTGTTTCAAGAGATTGAAAAGCTCAAGAAAAATTGTATTGACCGCAGTGAGATAGAAAAGATAAAGGCACGCCTTGAAAGCGATGTTCAATTCCAACAGGAGCAGGCTCTCGGTCGAGCGAGTCGGATTGCCTACTATGAGGCGTTGGGTGACTGGCGACTGTCGGAAGAATCGATTGAGCGTCTCCGAGCTGTGCAGCCCGAGGATGTTGCCCGCGCAGCAAAAGAATACCTGAATATTGATCGTGCAACCGTGCTGGAATATGTGCCCCAGCAAGCTAAACTCAGAGACTATGATGCAACTGTTCTGTCTGAGGAGATACGGAAAGAGATTTCAGTCTGCCCTACAAATGGTACCGCGAAAGCAGTTCAGAGTGATAAGACGATTGATAGAGTAGTGTTTCCATCTGGAGCGGTACTCATAACGGAGGTTGTACCGGAGTCGCCTGTAGTCGGTGTGGCCGTTATGTTTCGCGGTGGACGCACCTTAGAAACCCGGGAAACAGCGGGAATCACTGAGCTCGCGTTGAGCACTTCACTGAAAGGTACGACCAAATACCCTGCAGAAGAAATCGCACGTCGCATCGAAAGCCTCGGCACATCAATTGGCACTAGCAATCACTCGGATTACTTCGGCTATACACTTAGAATTCTTGACAAGCACTTTGACGAGGGTTTTGAACTGCTTTCTGATGTGATTGCTGACGCAGCTTTTCCTCTGGAAGAGATCGAAAAAGAAAAAGAAGCTCAGAGGGCAGATATCAAGCGTGTGCAAGACTCTTCCTTCGCGTGTGCTTCCGAGCTCCTCCTTGAGATCGCATTTCCGGATCACCCATACGGATACCCCGACTACGGTTGGGATGAGACTGTAGCCGCGTTGGCCAAAGAGCAGGTGGCTCAGTGGCACAAGCGATCGACTTCTTCCGGGAACGCTGTAGTCTCGGTAGTGGGCAACGTTGATGTGGAGCTGGTCAGAAAAGCAGTCCAGAACCTGCTGATGCGGTTGGAAGCATCGACTGCAAAACCCCGGATTCCAACAGCGGCATTTCCGTCTGGGATAACTGAGAATAGTATTACTCGCAAACGAGCTCAGACTGCGGCAGCAATTGCGTTTCATGGAGTTACAGCGGATGATCCAGACCGTTACGCGCTGGATGTGATCGGCGCTCTTACCTCTGGTCTTGGAGGCCGACTATTTGCAGAGGTACGAGGCCGGTTGGGTCTCGCGTATGTGGTTCAGAGCGGTAATCAATCGGTAGCCGGCGGAGGGATATTCATCGTTTACTCTGCTACATCTCCTGAATACGAAACTGCAGCGAGAGAGGCGATTTTCCGAGAGCTTGGAAAACTGGGAGAAGAACTAGCTTCAACCGAAGAGATTGAGCGAGCTAAGAACTACATTCGAGGCACTCGGCTAATCGCTTTGCAGATCTCTGTAGCCAAGGCAAGGGAGCATACAGCGAACGAATTTTATGGGCGAGGACTGAACGGTACTGACGTGTATTTGAAAGGAATAGCAGCCGTAACCGCCGAGGACATCTTGAATGCGTCCCGAGAGTATTTCAACCCATCGCGGTACTGCTTAGGCGTTGTGCGGAGCGTACAGTAAACAAAGGCTGAGCCTTCTAAAGTAACATACGGAGGATTCTCAAGCTGTTGTGTTGAATACAGCTAAAGAACGAGCGCCCGAGCATCCAAGCAAAGGCGCTTATTGACTTCTAATGGTTGGGGAGTGACAGTATGGCTCATAACAATGTTCAAGCTGCTGAAGAAATCTTGGACAAGGAATTCCAGGTTTTGGACCACGGTTTCGTAAGATTAGTTGACTATCTGGGAAGCGACTCAAGAATCGCTCAGTCGGCACGCGTGTCCTACGGAGCTGGAACCAGATCTGTTCGTGATGATGCAAGGCTAATCAATTACCTACTCCGTCACGGCCATACGTCACCATTCGAGCAGGTTGTGTTTACCTTCCACGTGAAGATGCCCATATTCATTGCAAGACAGTGGGTCAGGCATCGCACTGCACGCACCAACGAAATCTCCGGTCGTTACAGCATTATGCAGGAAGAGTTCTACCTGCCCGAAAGACTCCCTCTCCAGAGCACTGACAATAAGCAGGGCAGTTCGGAGGCTTCAGTGCCAGAAGAAGATACTGCGAGATTGATGGAGTCGATGAAAAAGGAACAGCAAGCCGCCTATAGCAACTACCAGACGCTCATAGAACATGGAGTCTCAAGAGAAATTGCGCGCATCAACCTTCCGCTTGCTCTTTATACGGAAATGTACTGGCAGATTGATTTGCACAACTTGTTCCACTTCCTGAAGCAGCGGCTAGATAAGCACGCGCAGTACGAAATCCGTTGCTATGCACAGGTTATGGCTGAGATCGTAAAAAAGGTCGCGCCTGTTGCGTGGGAAGCATTCGAAGAGCACGTGCTCTTTGCCAAAACGTTCTCGAAGTCCGAACTGGAGAAGCTGAACCTCTCGGAAAGCTAATACTAAAGCATTTCCACTTTGGCACGGCTTCGAATATGGTCTGGGGAGACTGCAGCCAGCGCGTTGTAGAGTTCCACGTGGAAAGCACCAGGCCCTTTGTCCTCAGTGCATGTGGCAGCCAGCTCACCTGCAATTCCGAGGGTAACCAGACCTCCGATAGCAGCAGTGAACGGGTCTCGATCTACTGCGGCGAATGATCCTACGATTACGCTCGAGATACATCCGGTACCAACCACTCTACCGAGCATTGCATCACCGTTGCTGATCCGTGCAGTGCTTGCGCCGCTGCTTACAACGTCTATCGCCCCTGTTACTGCGGCAACACAAGAAAACTCTTTGGCAAAACACGTAGCTATATGTTCTGAGGTCTCAGATGTGCCGATGGATTCCACACCCCGCACTTCCGATGATACTCCTATCAATGCCGCCAATTCCCCAGCATTGCCTCGAACGATGGTGATATTCACGCTACTAAGAAGCCGTTTACATGCCTCTGTCCGCAGTTTCGTTGTACCTGCACCCACTGGATCGAGGATAACGGGCTTTTTAAGGGCACTCGCACGTTTGCCAGCCAGTTCCATAGCGTCAATCCAACTGGGAGTAAGAGTGCCTATATTCAGCACCAAAGCGTCTGCAAGAGCCACCATCTCTTCAACTTCCTCCACCGCGTGAGACATTATCGGAAGCGCACCAAGACAGAGTATCGCGTTTGCCGTCTCGTTCATCACAACGAGATTGGTAATACTGTGCACCAACGGGCGTCTTTCACGGATCAGGTTAAGGCTGCTGCAGATTTGATCTTTCAGGCTCATTTTCATCCTTTGGGGGTCTCGATTCTCGAAGAGTATTCTACAATCAGTGACGAAGTGCTCGCAATCGGAACAGCAGTGGGTGTCAATTCTCCCCGATTTCCTGCTCTTCCCACAGTTTCTTAATGTGTGGAAACGGCTCCAGTGCACGGTCGAGAATTCCGTTTACGTAGGCTAGAACAACCCCGTAGTTTGTCATTGGAATGCCGGCATTCCTCGCAGTCTGCTGTCGATACTCGACCTCTTTTGGGTTCAGAGTACACGCGCCACAGTGGATTATGACGTCATTAGTGTTAAAGTTTTCTGGAAATTCTATACCAGAGCTAAACTGGAATTCAAGCTCGCCACCTACCATCTTCCTTAACCACCGGGGAATCTGGCGTGTGCCGATGTCGTCTTCCTGGCGATGGTGGGTGCATCCTTCAGAAATCAGCACTCTGTCACCTGGCTTCAAGCGTTTTAGCGCCTTGGTGCCAGCAACAAAATCCTCAAGATCGCCTTTGTATCTAGCCATCAGGATGGAAAAACTAGTCATCCATACATCAGATGGCGTATCTTCAGCAACCCCCCTGAATACCTGAGAGTCTGTAATTACGAGCTTGGGTTTCCTGCTGAGGCTGCTGAGCGCATCTTTAAGTTCAGTCTCTTTCACAACCAAGGAATATGCATTGCTATCGAGTGCTTCCCGGAGAGTCATCACCTGCGGAAGAATCAACCGCCCTTTGGGTGCAGCGTTGTCAATTGGCACCACTAGAACAACAATATCACCATCAGACACCAAATCAGCGATGATCTTCGGTTCACCGAAGCCTTCTGGAACAGCTTCGATCATTTTGCTTTTCAGAAGATCGATGTTTTGACCTGTGGACGCGGAGACTGCGACAAATGACAATTCTTTAGACACAGCCCACGATTCAATTGCCGATACGTCTAACTGCAGATCGATCTTGTTTGCAGCGACAATGGTTGGAATGCTACGGTCTTGCAGTCGGTTGATAAGGTCATCTTCAAACGACCCCGGCGTTACGCCGGACTCGATAGCGAGCACCGCTAGGTCGGTCTTTTCCAGCACTCTCAGGGTCTTTTCGATGCGCAGTTCACCCAGCGCCCCCTCGTCATCGATTCCAGCAGTATCTGTAACGACTACAGGACCAATCGGCAAAATCTCCATTGCTTTTGACACCGGGTCTGTGGTTGTCCCAGCGACGTCGGAGACAATTGCCAACTGCTGACCGGTAAGGGCATTGATCAGGCTCGATTTCCCAGAATTTCGCCGGCCAAAAATCGTTATATGCAGCCGTTCGCCAGATGGGGTCTGGTTCAGTTTTGACATATTACAAATCTCGTGATAGTTCGATGCAGCACACTATTCGGCACCCTCTTCGGCACCCTCTTTTGTAGCCTCTTTCATTTTATCCAGAGCTTCACGGCCTGGGATGCCGGGGCGAGTCATCTCTGTAGGTGCTAAAATGACCTGCAGTTCATCTGGACTGAAGCATTCATGATCGACTGCCAGTTGACGTATCGTCTTTCCCGTGCGCATTGCTTCTTTTGCCAAACCAGAAGCCTTCTCGTAGCCAATGTATGGTGATAGCGCGGTAACGAGGCCGAAGCTCCGTTCCAGAAGCTCTTCACAGTGCTCCACATCTGCCACAATACCTCTTATGCATTTATCGGTGAGCAATCTGGCACCATTGCGCATAATCTCAAGAGACTGGAACAGATTGTGTGAAAGCATAGGCAAGAAAGCATTCAATTCCAGTTGGCCACTCATCGCCGCCAGAGCAATTGCGTGGTCGTTCGCCATCACCTGGAAAGCAACCTGGCTGATGGCTTCTGTAGCAACAGGATTCACCTTCCCCGGCATTATGGAAGAACCTGCCTGTAGCTCTGGAAGTTTGATCTCAGCAAAACCCGCCCTGGGGCCCGAGGAAAGCAGTCTCAAATCGGCTGCGATCTTTGCCATAGTGGTAGCTGCGGCTTTCAGCATGCCAGAGACTTCGACGAATACGTCGCAGTTCTGCGTGGCATCGATCATATTCTCTGCCTGAACCAGCTCCACGCCAGTTACTTCGCGCAGAACACAGACTACTGAAAAGACATAGTTGCGATCTGCGTTGATTCCTGTGCCTACAGCGGTTCCGCCAAGGTTCACCTGCCTGAAGCGTTCTTCGATTCTGTACAACCGCCACCAGTCACGTTGAACAGCCTGCGCCCACGCCGAAAACTCCTGACCGAGCGTCATCGGGACTGCATCCTGCATCTCTGTGCGGCCAAGCTTCAAAACGTGTGCGAACTCTTTCTCTTTGTCGACTAGCGCACGCTGCAGATCCGCCACAACCTTGCTGACACCCTGCAGCAGAGTAATTGCAGTGAGTTTGATTGCGGTCGGCACTACGTCGTTAGTAGACTGAGCGAAGTTTACATGGTCAAGTGGGTGAACGAGGTGGTAGTCACCCTTCTGGCCACCGAGAATCTCTATCGCACGGTTCGCGATAACCTCGTTGGCGTTCATATTCATCGAGGTGCCTGCCCCACCCTGGAAGGCATCTGTTATGAACTGGTCGACGAACTCGCCACTGGCAATTTCATCGCAAGCCGCGACGATTGCTCCGTGTACAAGCTCGTCCATATTGCCTGTTCGGTAATTGGCAATGGCGCACGCCTTTTTGACGAGCGCCAATGATCTAATAAGTTCGGAATGTATTGTAATTCCGGATATTCTGAAGTTTTCCGCGGCGCGAAGTGTGTGGATCCCATAGTACGCGTCCGCGGGTACTTCCAGTGACCCCAACAGGTCGTGTTCAAGCCGCGTTTTCATAGGACGATTATAGCATAGAACGTGCCCAAAAGCAGAACACCTATGGATCAGTCGCCAACCGACGGCGCTCGAACAATCGCCGGATCAGTGAATATGTCGGCATCATCTGTGCTCGTAGTCGAGAACTCAGACACTATGGCGCCTTCAGGGCCGCCCTGGAACCAGTGCAGCGTGTCGGGAGCAAGAGTATACTGTTCACCCGGACGCAGCACTATCTCATGCCAGACGGTAAAGTACTCCTTGTGTTCCTCGGGCACACGACCTTTTGGGTTAGGAGTTGGCTCGCCTGGCACATACAGATAGACTTCTCCCGCACGGCATCTGAAGGTCTCTTCCTTGCCGGGACGACCCTCAACAGTGGGATGTCGGTGTTCTGGACACGTTTGGCCAGGGAAAAGCACCAATTCCTTGGCGCAACATCGATCAGTGTTTACGTATGTCACTAACTCCAGACCAATTGTATCGAGCTTACCAAGCCCTAAATCGGCAACTTCAATGTTCTTTCGCTCTTCAGGAGTGATTACTATACCGGATTTTGCTAACGCCTGAGCTGCTCGCTCCTGCGCGTTTTCAAATTGCTCTCTTGTCAACATAATCGACGCCTCACACATGTATCTTCTAGTTAATCGTAGCCAAGTCTCCGGCTGAGTGTCAAGCTCAAGCATTGCAGCAATATTGAAGGAGGTAAAACCTCCACTTGCTAGAAGTCTTCAATAGAATTGCCGGTGCCACGAACCAAAGAATGCACTGACGCGAGTATCAGACATAACACATAATATGAATTAGAGCCTATTGGATTATGTAGCTGGAGGACTCGAATGCGAGTATACAACTTCAACGCAGGACCTGCTGCACTGCCGCTGCCGGTGCTCGAACAGGCCCAAAGAGACTTGACGGACTGTGCCGACACTGGAATGTCGGTTATGGAAATGTCACATCGCTCGAAGGAGTTCGCATCTATCATTGAGACAACAGAACTCAAAGTGCGACACCTGATGCGTATCCCCGACGATTACGCTGTCCTCTTTCTACAAGGAGGCGCGAGCCAACAGTTTGCCATTATGCCAATGAACCTTCGTCTGCCGGGTGAAAGTGCGGACTATGTCAATACGGGCAGTTGGGCGTCAAAGGCCATCAAAGAGGCGCAAGTTATTGGCGACGTCCGTGTGGTCTGGAACGGCAAGGATGAGGGCTATATGCGCATTCCTGCGCAGGACGAACTCGACCTGTCGACAGATGCGGCATACGTACACATCTGTTCTAACGAGACTATTGGAGGCATAAGATACAACGAGTTCCCCAAAACACAGACTCCTCTCGTTGCTGATATGTCAAGCGATATAATGTCGCGTGTGATTGACGTGTCTCAATTCGGTATGATATACGCAGGAGCGCAGAAGAATATAGGCCCTTCCGGTTTGGCCCTCGTGATAATCCGCAAAGATTTGCTAGAACGCTGTCCGGTGAGCGTCCCTGTTTTCCTTCGTTACAAGACTCACGCCGAAGAACGAAGTCTGTACAACACACCGAACACTTGGAGCATATACGTTGTGGGACTTGTTACTGATTGGCTAACATCCTTCGGTGGGATTTCTGCTATGCAAACGATAAATGAGCGCAAATCGCGCTCTCTTTACGAAGCCCTTGATTCCAGCGACTTCTGGAGAACACCAGCCAGCAAAGACAGTAGATCCATAATGAACGTTGTCTGGCGGCTACCCAATGAAGAGTTGGAGACTCGCTTCGTTTCTGAAGCAAAGGAAGCCGGAATGGTAGGGCTGAAGGGTCACCGATCTGTTGGCGGAATCAGAGCCAGTATTTATAACGCTGTGACGGAAGAAGCAGTGGATGCACTGATCGCGTATATGAGAGATTTCGAAAACCGCTGCGGTTAAGGCAAACTGCATCTGAATCACTTGCCGAGTGAGTATTCCGACTCAACCCTTGCGCGTGAAACACCTCTGATACAAGCGTGTGCTATGGGTAATAATGCCCCACAGCGCCTCTCACTTAGCCTTGACCCACGCTTGTACGCCTTGCTATAGTTTCATCAGTTGGGGCGCGGGATATATGTTATCGGACGCTTGCCAGAGGGGAGATGATTTAGCGTTGAGAGAGTTCACAGAAAAGGTGCTGCAGAAGGCTCAAGAACTCAGGGCCTCATATGCCGATGTGCGCATCGTGGAAGCAGCCTCCGAGTCGATCAACGTAAAGAACGGAAAGGTGGAAGAGCTTGCTTCATCCACCGATAAAGGCTTTGGTGTAAGAGTGATCGCCAATGGGGCGTGGGGTTTTGCCTCAAGCTTCATTATCTCTGATGAAGAAGGAGAGCGGGTTGTAACCGAGGCCGTCCGAATCGCTAGAGCCAGCGCGAGACTTAAGAAGCAGGACGTAAAACTGGCTCCAGTGGAGCCTGCGGAAGGTCATTTTGAAAGCGAATGGAAAATCGACCCGTTTGATGTTCCGGTTGAGGAGAAGATCGAGCTCCTCTTGGCCGCTGATAGCGCCATTCGCCAGAATCCGGAGATTGATATTTCCGAATCCGGAATGCATTTCTGGAAGACTAACCAGACATTCGCCAGCACCGAAGGCAGCTACATAGAGCAAGTCAAACTAGAGAGTGGTGCTGGTATTGAGGCAACTGCTATTGAAGCAGGGGAAGTCCAGCGGCGCTCCTATCCACAATCATTTGGCGGCGATTACGCCTCGAAAGGCTACGAGTTTGTTCAAGGCTGGGATCTTGTTGCCCACGCTGAAGAAATCGCGAAGGAAGCAGCAGAGTTGCTGAAAGCTCCACAGTGTCCTTCAGACACGCGAGACCTCATTCTGGAAGGCAGCATGTTGGCACTGCAGGTTCACGAGTCTTGTGGACATCCCATCGAACTTGACAGAGTCTTCGGAACTGAGTCATCGTTTGCAGGAACCAGTTTCCTCATACCGGATAAACTCGACGGCTTCCGGTATGGCTCCGACAAAGTAAACATTGTGGCGGATGCTACTGCACCGGGCGGACTAGGAACCTTTGCTTACGATGATGAGGGCGTTCCAGCGCAGTGCGTCGATATTGTCAAAGAGGGAATGTTCTCAGGTTATCTGTCCTCGAGAGAGACTGCCGCACAGATGGGTTGGAATAGCTCTGGTGGCGCTATGAGGGCAGACGGCTGGAATAGAACACCTATCATCCGTATGACTAATATCAACCTTCTGCCGGGTGACTGGACGTTCGATGAGATTATTAAAGACACCAAGGATGGAATTTACGCAGCAATGGTGCAGTCGTGGAGCATCGACGACAAGCGGCTGAACTTCCAGTTTGGCACTGAGGTAGCTTGGGAGGTCAAAGACGGCAGCCTGGGCAGAATGTTCAAGAACCCCACTTACACGGGCATCACTTACGAGTTCTGGAACGGGTGTGATGCCATATCTAACAAAGATGAGTGGCATCTGTGGGGCGTTCCGAACTGCGGCAAGGGAGAACCGATGCAGGTTGCTCACGTTGGCCACGGAGTAGCGCCATCTCGATTCCGAAATGTGCGAATCGGTGTAATGGAATCTCCGACCGATGAGGAGGAGGCATAGAAAATGAGCCAGAGTAACGGTAGACTCCTCGGACAGGATAGACTCCAAGACGTAATCAATAAGGTTTTGGCACACGCTAAAGCAGATCAAGTTCAGGTGAACCTGAGTGTCAATGAGAGCGCACTCACCAGGTTTGCGGGATCTATTATTCATCAGAACGTATCCGAACGAAATGCCAGCCTCTTCGTAAAGGCGATTATCGGCAAGAAGATCGGTAGCGCTGTTGGAAACGCCATTGATGATGAGTCAATCCGACGCACTACAGAAAGGGCTGTCGAGTCTGCTAAGAATCAGCAGGAGAACCCTGATTTTGTGTCGCTGCCCAGTCCAAAGCCAATAGCACCTGCGCCACAGACTTACTTTGAAAACACTGCTTCTTTTTCACCGGAAGACAGAGCACAAGCAGTGGCGAAAGTCGTTGCTGCTGCAGACAAAGTAGATGCTCACGCCGCCGGATCTGTGCAAATCATCTGCAGTGAACAGGCCATAGGAAACTCACTGGGCATTTCTGCTTATCTGGCAGAGACCGGATGTGCCTTGACTACAGTTGTTACTGCTGATACGGGTTTTGGTTATGCAAATCGACTTGCGCACGATGTTTCTACTATCGACGTTCCCGAAGCCGCTGCTGAAGCGGCTGAGACTGCTGCCAAGAGCAAGAACCCCATCTCTATTGAGCCAGGCGAGTACGATGTAGTTCTTACACCTTACTGTGTGGAAGATATGGTGGGTTTTCTGTCGTGGCTTGGGTTCAGTTCTCTTGCTGTTGAGGAAGGTCGTAGCTTCATGGCTGGCAAGTTCGGCCAAAAAGTAATGGGCGACAACATTACAATATGGGATGATGGCCACGATCCTCGCACGAGAATTACTCCATTCGATGGCGAAGGCTACCCCACTCAGCGGGTTGACCTCATTGTAAACGGTGTCGCCAATGCTGTGGTGTACGACTCCTACACAGCCAATAAGACTGGCAAAACCAATACCGGACACGCTACAGGCGGTTCTGGAATGAGAGGAGCATTTGCCACAAATATGCTGCTTGCACCTGGCACTGCGACAATTGATGAAATGATCGCTAGCACCGAGCGAGGCATCTTTGTGACTCGTTTCAACTACACTAACGTAGTGCACCCATTACTGGCGATCTTTACCGGAATGACGCGCGATGGGACATTCCTCATAGAAAATGGCAAGATCACGAAGCCTGTGAAGAACCTTCGCTTCACAGAGAGCATTCTTAAGGCGCTCTCAAATGTGGAGATGATCGGCAAGGATTTGAGCTTGCAAGGAATGGCAACAGTTCCTGCGCTGAAGGTTAGAAGCTTCAGATTCACTGGAGCGACCGAGTTCTAGCCAGTCTAATCAACCGAAAAGCAAGACTGTTCGGAAGGCGAGAGGGCGGAAGGATGTCCTGCTCGCCTTCCTTATAATTGCGTATGAATAGAGCTCAATTGAGCTCCGATCTTAAATGAAGAATGCTACAGACGACTGAGGTCTCAATATGAGTACTGCACTTATTGTATGGGGTGGATGGGAAGGACACGAACCTGAACAGGTCGCTGCAATCCTTGCAAATACATTGAAGAACAACGACTTTGATGTTGAGGTTTCGGACACTCTTGATGTATATCGAGATCAACAGAAGCTAAAGAAACTCGATCTGATTGTCCCGCTTTGGACGATGGGTACGATTCTGCAGGAACAACTAAATCCGCTCCTTGAAGCGGTTCGCAAAGGTACGGGACTCGCAGGGGTTCACGGCGGCACTGGCGACTCGTTCCGCAATGAGACGGAGTACCAGTTTATGGTAGGTGGTCAGTGGGTGGCTCACCCTGGAGGTGTGATTGATTATACTGTCAATGTAATCGCTGAAGACGACATGGTGATGGCCGGGTTGAGCGACTTTGCGATGCACTCTGAGCAGTACTATATGCACGTCGATCCGAACAACGATGTTCTTGCTACAACAACATTCACAGGAGAACACGCGCAGTGGATAGATGGCCACATTATGCCCGTGGTTTGGAAGAGGATGTACGGTGAAGGGCGAGTCTTCTACAGTTCATTGGGTCACGTAGCTTCTGACCTTGATGTCCCCGAGGCATTGGCTATCATCACACGGGGTATGCTCTGGGCAGCAGGAAAAATGTGAGCGAAAGCCTCTCTATTGCCTTTTCTTTGAGGGTATCGGGCTTTTTGTGAGCTTCGACACTCTCTCCTCCGCGACAGGGCTGACACTCTTCGACGACCTAATGTGCTCGGCTGTGGCCTCCCTGCTTGTCCCCGTGGGCACGTTGATGATTTCAAGTGCCGGATAGAGACGCAGCAGGTTCTGGATTACATAGGCTTGACCCGATACTGTGTATTCTTTTAAGGCAGCTACTGGCTGCCCATCTATCGCCAGTTCAGTGATCTGTCTCTTTCCCTTCAGATCAACTGTGTATCTAACCGTAGCTCCTGAGACACCTGTAATCTGCCTGTTGTCACGAAAGAGTATCTCCGCAAGTGCTTCTTTAAGCTCTCTGCCGGTGATACGGACAGCGACTATTTCTTGCCGTGTAAACCCACGTATCATATCGAAGGCGTTACGAACAGTGATATCTCCTTGTTGTAATCCGGCCTGAAGCGATCTGAGATCAACCAGTGCTACATCTGTGGAAGCATAGGATTTTATCGCATCTGCAACAAGATTGCTTGCTGGGCTATCGGCTGAACCTGATTTTGGCAAAGCGATGGGTGAAACAGCTTCTCCAATCTTTTCGCTTAGAAGAGCCTCAGTTTGATCTCTGTAAGGCTTGTAAGCGAGTTCCACCTCCAGATCGTTCACTATGTCGGTGGAGACAGCTATAAGCGGTGACGTGGGGTATACTTTTCCAAGCGGAGGGTTTTCTAGATCGTTCCACACCCGTCCGCTTTTGCCATTCACTGAAGCAATCTTTGCACCACTTTCCTTCGACTGGACTATAAAATCTATCCGCCCCAGGTATTTGCTGTATTCGCCCGCCTGAACGATGAGAGTCTCTCCGACCCATTGCCACTCGTCTACGGTGGTATGCGAATGCCCCCCGACTATGAAGTCAATTCCAGGAACTGATTCAGCGAGTTCGAGATCCGCTTTGTAGCCGAGATGGGAAATCACCACAACGACGTCGGCTATGGTTCTGACCTCTGGAACAAGCGTTTTTGCTGTGCTCAGTGGATCGTCTATACTAATATCAGCGATGGACGGTGGCCACTGCAGCGTTGCCGTCTCCGGTGTTGCAAGGCCGATGATACCGATGCGAACTCCTTCCACATTTGCCACAAAATAGGGTTGCACGTTTTCCCATGTGTTACCTGAAGAACGATTTCGGATGTTTGCTGCCACTAGTGGAAATGATGCTGATTCAGCAATCGCCTTCGCTGCCTCCTGACCGTAGTCGAATTCGTGATTGCCGTACGCAGCAGCAGTGTACCCAACTGCATTCATAGCGCTTACAGAGGCGAGGCCTTTAGAAAAATAGTCTTCATAAGTGTGCTGAGCGAAATCGCCGGCATCAAGAAGGATCACATTTGGCATCTCTGCGCGGATATCCCGCACTACCGATGCAACTCTAGCAAGTCCTGGAGTAGCTCCCGGGAGGATGCGCCCGTGTATGTCATTTGTATGCAGAATGGTAATCAGCGTGTAATGAGAACCGTAAGCCAACTGCGCAGCTAGCAGAAACACTACCAGTGCAAGCGAGAATCTACGAAGCACGGATGATATTGAACCTCCCTATTGCTTTATCACATTTGCAGTTATGCACAGTCAGTGTATCACATCGCAATTGACAAACCCAGTGCCAAGTTTCTGCGTATACATAGTGGCGGATGAATGAGTCAAACCGAGCGCCCGGAGCTTGACGCAGAAGGAGCGTACAGAATATACTATGTCTCGATTCCCGCCAAAGCTGAGCACTTACGAAAGGATATATTCAGAGCTTGGAGCAACCCGAAACTGCGATTTCCCCTGAATCGGGTGGTACTGACAAACAATCAACTGGCCGAATGGTTGCAGCCGCGACGGGCCTGCTGATTGTCACCATTGCCCTCTCCCGTGTCTTGGGTTTTGTTCGAGAATCGCTGCTTATGGCCTACTTTGGCCAGGGCGCCCTCACTGATGTCTACAAACAATCGTTTATTATCCCAGATACGCTCTACTTCCTCATCGCGGGTGGCGCACTCAGTTCGGCATTCATACCCGTCTTCACCAAATACATTGCCCACGGAAAAGACGAAGAAGCTTGGAAGACATTTTCGGTGGTGGGCACTCTTGCGTTCGTTGTAACCGGAACCTTTGTTGTGCTGGGAGAGATATTTGCGGTTCCTCTTTCGAGAATTGCTTCACCCGGTTTCATCGACGAACAAGTGCTACAAATGGCGAGACTGACCCGCATCGTTTTGCCGGCTCAGATGTTTTTCTTTATGGGCGGACTGATGATGGGGTGTCTCTACTCCAAAAACAAATTTTTGGCTCCTGCTTTCGGACCGCTCATCTATACGCTTGGAATTATATCGGGTGGACTGATAAGCGCATATACTCACCCTGAGGCACTGAAGTTTGTGCATAGCCCAGAGATCGTTCACGCTATGCGAGTGTGGTCTGATCCTCAGTCGACTGTTGCTATGAAGGAGGCTGTTCAGCCTCTGGTGGAAGAGACACTGCGTGTAGCAACACCGGCAGTCTCTGGATACTCCTGGGGTGCGCTCATTGGAGCTTTTCTTGGCAATTTCTGTTTGCAGCTTTTTGCCGTACGAAAGATCGGAATGAACTACCGCCCTTCTCTGCAAATTACCCACGAAGGCGCCCGCAAGGTCTTCGTGCTTATGCTGCCGGTGTTACTGGGGCTATCCCTCCCACAGGTGGATGTTCAACTCAACAAATACTTTGCCACGCTGCTGAACGCCGGCTCTGTAACAGCGCTCGACAACGCCAACCGGCTTATGCAAGTGCCCTACGGCATATTAGGGACCTCATTTGCAATTGCTCTCTTCCCCACTCTTTCTGCACTTGCCGCCAAGCGTTTGTGGGGTGATTATCGCCGGCAGATAAGCAATGGCGTGAGGCGAGTTGTCTTTGTTGCGCTTCCCGCATCCGTGCTGCTGATGGTATTGTCTGTCCCTGCAGTTAGATTTGTTTTCCAACACGGGAAACTGGTGACAGGCCAGGATGTAAACGTTACTGCGCTTACGTTGGTGTTATTTTCGGCAGGGATTTTCGGCTGGTGTATGCAGGCTGTTGTCGCCAGGGCCTTCTACGCACTCCACGACACTGTTACCGTTGTCGTAACCGGCACCATTATGACTGCGCTTTTCATTGCAATGAGCGTTGGATTTGTGAAAGCACTGCACGAACCGAAACTGGTATGGTGGGCTCCCGCTGGGCTCGCATTGATTACCTCTTTCTCGGCTGTGACACACGCTGTTGTATTGCTTGCGATACTGCGAAAGCGAATCGGTGGGATTCACGGAAGACAAATGGCTAGGACATTCGGCAAAATGTTCGTATCCGGCGCCGCTATGGCTCTGGTTACGTATCCAATATACTACCTGATCGAGTTTCGCTCTCCCCTAACAGCAATAATGAGGAACGCTCAGGCAGGCGGACTCATTCGCGTCGCTGCTACCGGAGTCGAGATTCTCGTAGTGTCTGTCATCGGAATCGCGGTTTACGCATTTGTCGCCCGCTTACTGAAAATGGAAGAGCTTGAACATGCCAGTAGAATGTTCACTAGCAAGTTTTCGCGCCGTGCGGCAAGAAAGACTACATAGAGATTGCATGTAGCAAGCGGCCGTAAAATGGTTGCGAACGGGCAATGCACTATGGTATAATCTTGTGTTAGTCGGGGCGTGGCTCAGCTTGGTAGAGCGCTCGTTTCGGGTGCGAGAGGTCGGGAGTTCAAATCTCCCCGCCCCGACCAATAATCAAAATAAAACTGTTCTCTATACGATATTGACCTCGCCCAATTCCGGCGGGGTTTTCGCGTATTCACGAGCGTAAAGCAGGATTTTGGCAGTATTATCGGAACAGAATCCTATGGTCGAAGTTTGTCCCCAAGAGGCGTATTTTCCGGAATTCAATTTGCAGTTCCAGAAGAATATGCCGCCAGCTATTCTATGGCGATATGAAATCAAACGTATAGGCATTGGCTGGATTGTCCCAGGCAGGAGCGCCATAGGGGTCGTGCCAGTCAACGCCGTAATAGCCATCCTCCAATGACACCGTGTATTGCAGACCTGCAATGAGAGGAATAGTCGGAAGAAACTGAATGTGAAAGGTATTGCTGATGGGATCGTAGGAGAAGTTATTCGTGTCCGCCCAGAGATACCCGGGCAGGCCGACGCCTGTTCTCTTTATAATGAAATCCCAGCCGTTGACCGGACGATCCCAGGTTATATCAATGCCCGTGCCATCGCATGATGCACCAAGTACCTGCGGACGTCCGGCATATGGCGAAACCGGCTCGAAGGATAGCCGATGGAATGTCATTGGGAATGTCTCATGTTATAGCAGAGGGACTATGTCCCCTTTTTTGCAAAGGGAAAATGTCCCCTTTA
>CAZCCV010000021.1:0-43299 GCA_964497515.1 uncultured bacterium
CTGGCAGGATAATCCAGTTCTGCAATTTACACACTCTTATTGACACTACCGCAGTTTACGGATGCAACACTGAGCAGAAACGCATAACCCAGCAGTTCTGACCGGATAACACATCTGTATTTATACGAGAGTCTTCGCCATTTTGTTCCAATGCTCTTATGTGTAAGGCAATGACCAAGAGTTCACCGCTTCCGATAGATGCAGCGATTGACTTCGCTCCAATAGACCTCATACAGTCCATCATACGGAGAACATATGTTCGCTATTCTCCTCTGTGCACGCTTCAGCACTTTGGAGACCGAATTGCTCTTCATTTCGTACTTCTCGGCAATATCACTTGCACTGAACCCTCTGAGCCACAAACCGACTACCACGGCCTGTAGCCGCGTAAGATGAGCAGATTGAACTGCCTCGAGCAACTGCCTGCGAATCAGATACTGCTTTCCCTCAATTGAGGCCGCTGAGTCATCAACCAAAGGTGTCTGCTGATCCTGCGTCCTGATTTTCCTTGCCAGTTGTCGTTCCGTGTAGGTGCGTTCGCCATCGGACGATTCTTTGAGAAGCTCATCGGCTTCTGTTTCCAAATCCGTGCATTTTGCGCGCATTGACCTTACTTTTTGGGTGTCCATAACTCAGCCTCCAACAAGCAGTGATACGAACAGGCGTTCAATATGCTATTATCGGATGTCCACTATTAGTTGTCAACAGAATTTGCGAGAATATTTGGGGTATGTTTTCGTCTTAGAACCCATGGATACACCGACAGCGTTGTTTTTGTACAAATGGACGCGTTAAATATGTGAGGCGTTTGATAGAGAGTCATGTGTTCGAAGTTGAAGGTATTTTTAATTGCAGCAGTCGCAGTTCTGGCACTGTCCGGAGCTACTTTAGCTGCGGCTGATTGGCCCACTACAGCGGAAGTTGGGGGCTTCACAATAAATAACATCCGAGGCACCACCTCACCCGATGGTTCCGGAAAAGCCTCCGGACGACTGATGCTCCCCGGTGGTGCCAGTTGTGCGGTAGATCTGACACGTTCTTCCATTGGCGTGATCACTGGCAGCACTCGCGCGTCATTTACAATCGGCCAGGTTCGAATTGATGGAAGCTGTATTTTGGACAGGCGAGGTTTGAGTGGAGCAGGAGGCATAGTCCACACCAAAGGCAAGCCGGTGACCAACGCTGAGTTCACAGTGAATGCCACAAGCGGACTCACTGGTCGTGGGCAAGTGAGACTCAGCTCGCAGTTTGCGGTACCTGTCAGTTTTCGGGTCAGCCCACAGGAAGTGTCTGTAAATGGTTCCGCTCCGCGTCAAGCTACTGCAAGCACCCCTCTCGCCGACTACTCCTTCAGCGGCACAGTTACAGTCTCGTCGAGCGGGTCTGGAATTAGAACGACGGCATCTGGCAATGTAGAACGGCGCGGCAAGATCGGTGGTATGGTGAGCGCCTTTTCTGGAGTCACATTTGAAGTAGATCCACAAACCGGAGAAGCCACTGTAAACGTAGGCGGATCGGTTGTGACTCTGGATCTCTGGTAACTGTGGATAGAAGGAACACTTCCTGCTGTCTTATGGTCAAATCTAGCAGAGCAAATGAAGGTTAGTTGATTGCATCTGCTATCCGCGCTTGATTACATCGTCTAAAAATGCAGAGATTGTATTTGCCCTGCCCGATAATAACCTGTTATAATCGTGCCAAGGATGCTCGTTTCGTGGGGAGGAATCCAATGATATTACGGCGCGCAATTGTCGCCCTGTTGGTATGTCTCGTGGCTACAACAATAGCCTTCGCTGCAGAAGGTGACTGGACGGTAGCTCGATATGATGAAGCCCAGACGGGGTTTACGCCGCACAAGGTTGAACTGCCACTGACTCTTAGCTGGCAGTATGATACTGCAAAGTCCCAAAACAACCCTTCAGCCCCTGCTGTAGTCGGCGACACAGCATACTTTGCTTCTGGCAACAGACTGTATGCAGTCGATGCAGAATCCGGAGCGCTGAGGTGGAAGTTCCCGGCAGCCGATCCTCTCGGTTTCTCGATTAAAACCGGCATTACGGCGTGGGAAGATCTGATTTTCTTTGGCGGCACAGATGGAAACCTGTATGCTCTAAATGCAGAGGATGGTCGCATTCTGTGGAGATTTGCGACTCGCGGTTCTATCCGTTCTACTCCTGTGGTTGTTGGCGATGTAGTCTACGTGGGCTCGGATGATAACAGTCTTTACTCTATAAACGCCAGAACTGGAGTGATCTACTGGACAGGTGGATTTAGAACTAAGGACGATGTGCAATGCCCACCAGCCATAGCAACTGGTTTGGTGATATTTGCTTCTATGGATGCTAACCTGTATGCCGCTAACCTGGCGACCGGTGTGCTTCGATGGAACTATCAGCTACCTGTCTCCCCATCCAGAAGCATTCCCATAGTGAGTGGAAATTACGTGATCATCGGCTCCGGATCGACAATAAACGTTCTGAGCCTCAAGAATGGAGTGCCGCGGTTTACAATATCGCTGCCTTCTGACGTTGCTGTTCCTCTCGCTGTTGCCGGGGATGACATTTACGCCGTCTGTCGCAACCGCAAAATGTACGCTTATACGCTCGGACAGTCTGGTGTTAAGCCGAAATGGACTGCAGCAGTTGACTTGGGCTTCTCCGCTACCTGCCCGCCTACGGTGGCTGACGATGTCATCTTCGTAGGCTGCACTCGCGGTGCAGTTCAAGCCTATAGCACTGAAAACGGCGCGATGCTCTGGGATTACAGCATTCAGCCGGCGTTTGAATCAACAGGCCAACAGAAGCAGATGGCTTCAACAGAGATTTCTGCACCGATCGTAGCTGCTCACGGTGCACTATATGTACTGACTGATGATGGTTCGCTGCATTGCTTCAGACCAGATGCACCTGATACGACTCCTCCGACGGTTACGAATGTGACTCCTCAGATGGGTTCGGTTATGTCTGGCCAGCCACCTATCAAGATTACGGCAACACTCTCGGATGAGAGCACCGGCGTTGATCCTTACAGTGTGAGACTGCTCCTTGATGATGATCCTGTAGATGCGGTTTACGACCCTGTGACAGGCAAACTGCAATACGATACACCTATCCAGCAGCCTGTTGTGGCGTTAAGAGATGGCAGGCACTACCTTACAGTGATAGCCAAAGACTGGAAAGGAAATGAGCTGAAGCACACGTGGTCGTTTGTTGTAGATAATACACTCGCACCAAGAACGATGCCTCGCACACTTACCAACCCACCGGCTGGAAGAACGACGCAACCGACCGGAAGAAACCAGTCGAGGAATAACAACAGAACGACCCCTGGGCCGCGACTCCCCACTCCGGGCAACCAAGGGGCTGATGATGTGACGCCGCCGCCACCTCCTGGAGGTATTAACACACCTATCGATCCGCCGCGTCCTATAGATTAAGCGATGAGCGAGCCTGAATCTCTCAGGAACTGGATTCGACTGAGTAAGCTTGAGCTTGCGCCTAGAAAGGCTGCCGATTTGATAGAACACTTCGGCAGCCCTCAGGTTGTTTTCTCTGCAAGCGAAGGCCAACTGCGCAAAGTAGAAGGGTTGACCGGACGAGCCATAGAAAAGCTCCTGGCGCCCGAACCATCCACGCTCGACAAAGACCTGGAAACCCTCGCCGAGAAAAATATCGGTGTTATTACAATACAGGATAGCGAATACCCGCCCAACCTCAAGCAGATTTACGATCCACCTGTTGTGCTGTTCGTTCAGGGTGAACTGCAGGAACCAGACCGTTTTTCGGTAGCCATCGTTGGCTCCAGGCGCGCATCCATTTACGGCAAATCGGTAGCCGAAAAGATTGCAAAGGATCTCGCTTCCCGCGGTTTGAGTGTCGTAAGCGGAGGGGCTCGAGGGATAGACGCTGCAGCTCACAAGGGGGTTCTGGAAGCTGGCGGGCGAACAATTGCCGTTCTCGGATGCGGAATCGATGTCCCCTACCCTCGCGAGCACACGGAGCTTTTTGCTCGTATTTCTGAAACTGGTGCAGTGATCTCAGAATACTGTCCGGGAACTGCACCGGAAGGCTGGCGATTCCCTTCGCGAAACCGGATAATCAGTGGGCTTTCGATGGGTGTTCTGGTAGTGCAAGCCCCGGTGGAATCTGGTGCGTTGATAACAGCGCGCTACGCCTCGGAACACGGCAGAACCGTCTTCGCATTGCCAGGTAACATTGATGACATCCGAAACGAGGGCTGCCACGCACTGATAAGAGAAGGCGCTATCCTTGTTGAATCTGCCGACCACATAATGCAGGAGTTGGGCATACAACCAGAAGAAGAGGAGAAACCCCAGCTTACACTGTCGTTTGAGTCGCTGGAACCAGACGAAAGAAAGCTCGTGGAGCTACTCTCACTGCAGCCAAAGCATGTCGACCAGGTCATCAAAGAGAGTCAGCTTTCCCCACAGCAAGTAGTAGGAACACTGACCCTGTTAGAAATGAAGGGCGTTGTGAAGCGCGTGCCGGGAAACGCCTACGTTAGAGCGTTATAGGTGAATGGGCTTGTAGATATGCAGCTCGCTCGCGATGTAAGGAAAGGATACTTCAAATGCTTGCCATTACTCCCCCAATGGGCTGGAACACCTGGAACACATTCGGGACTAATGTAACTGACAGTCTTATCCGCGAATCTGCAGATGCAATAGTTGATTCGGGATTGCTCGCGGCTGGCTACAACTATGTAGTTATCGATGACGGCTGGGAGGCTATGGAGCGCGACTCTGACGGCCGACTGGCTGCTGACCCAGTGAAGTTTCCAAATGGGATTAAGCCTCTCGCCGACTACGTCCATAGCAAAGGGCTGAAGTTTGGCATCTACTCCTGTGCAGGCACGCACACTTGCGCCAAATACCCTGCGAGTTACGGCAATGAAGAAATCGACGCAGAGACCTTCGCTTCCTGGGGAGCAGACTTTCTGAAGTACGACTGCTGCTACAAGCCAGCAGGTGTAAGTGTCAAACTGCTCTACCGAAGAATGGGACAGGCTCTTCGCGCAACAGGCAGACCCATTCTATACAGCGCTTGCAACTGGGGAAAGGAAGACCCATGGAAGTGGGCTGCTGGCACGGGCTCGCATATGTGGCGCACAACGGCAGATATTCTCGACAACTGGGAGAGTATAGAGAAAATCGGGTTTAACCAGGACGGGCTGGAATCGTTTGCTGGTCCAAACCGATGGAACGACCCGGATATGCTGGTAGTTGGAATGTACGGCAACGGAAACGATCCGGAAACGCACACAGGTTGCACCGACGTGGAGTATCGCACACATTTCACTTTGTGGAGCCTGCTGGCCTCCCCGCTTATGATAGGCTGCGATGTGCGCAATATGAATGATGCAACAAAAGAGATTCTAATGAACCCAGAAGTCATTGCAGTTAATCAGGATAAGCTTGGCAGACAGGGCGCAAGAGTCGACCACGACTACTTCAAACACGAAGTATGGTGGAAACCTCTCTCCGACGGGTCGGTCGCGGTGGGATTGTTCAATCGATTTGATACTGGCAGCCGGCTTATGGTGGTAGCATTCGAGAGCATAGGAATACACGACAGAAGACCCATACACGTGCGAGACCTCTGGAACAAAGAGGATTTAGGCGTTTACAAAGCCAGTTTTTCGATGGAGATCGAACCCCACGGTTGTGGACTGGTAAAATTGACACCGCTCGAATAGAAACAGAGGCGGCCGAGCGCGATGTCTCGGCCGCCTTTTGCTGCTCACAATGGATGCAGTTTTCTATCTTCTATCGAACCCTGCTCCTGGCAAGTCCCAATTGGCTCTGGGATCCCATTCCTCTAGTGAAGGTTCCCCAGTGCGGAGTTTGATCTGCCGCTTGAACACATACTCATCCTTGTGCCCATAGTTAAACGCCAGATTCGGCTCGGAGACTTCCTCGAACATATAGTAGTGCTGACCTTTGTATGTCACTCTAACCAGGACTACTGCATTCGAGAATCCGTACGTGTGAACGAGCTTTCCATCGGCGGAGAACATCGTTCTATCGAATGTAACCTTGCCATCTTTGTCGGTTACCGCTTTAATCGCGGGCTCGTCTTCGTAGACTTTAGTGTACCAGTCTTTTCCTGTGCCACGAGAGCGGTAAATCCAGATATCTGCACCTGCAAGAAGCTGTCCCGAATTATCGATGTACTGGTATATCAGCTTTTCAGGGATTTCCTGCAGAAACTCTCCGATAACGCCGGGTGCGTTGCAGTTGCCTTGCCGTGCGCGCTTTCCGAGCACACGGTTCCAACACATAGCTTCGTAGATGCTGTAGCTGAAATAATCACCCCCCATATTTCCTGGGAATCTGCAGTAATGGACAATAGCGTTCTCAGGCATATATCTGCCAAGAATCGAACCCTTCTCGTCGGTCACCCTGATTCCGGCATTCGTTTCACCGTCTTTCGGCCCAGAGTGAATGTCGAAACCGTAGGAATCGATCAGGTATCTCGCGTGTCCCATTTCGTGGATATAGCCAAGGCCACACCAGAACGGCGGATCTTCCTTCTTCTGCTCTACGCGGCCGTCGTTAAGCGCTTTGATAGCCTTTTCAGGAGACCACCAGTGGCTCTCAGGAAATACTATGCCGGGGACTATATCCACCGATTCGTGCCCCCACTGCATATCGATCGTTTTGTCGCGCAGGTCTGGGTTGTTCGATGGCAAACCGCCGGCAAGCGGTAGAGAGAAATCGGGAACTATTGTTAGCCGATCGAGCCGCACACGCTCTTGGATTCCTTCCGGACAGAGCTCGTATGTGGCTTCGGTGAACATCTTGTTCCACTGTCGCATCATTCTCTGCGACCAGCCTGCGAAGCTGTTGGCATCTTTCGTCGGAAGCCTGTGCTGATGTTCGTGGAAATAGTCCCACATAGACTGCTCCACCCAGAATCCGACAGTCACTGCATCCGTTTGAACAGTTATGGTGTTGTTAGCAGTGATAAGTTCCTGAATGGGCTGTCTAACCGTAAACGTAAGATCCTGTCTGGACTCTTCCCACTCTCTCTTATAGTCGATTGGCGTGGCAACTATACCGGGGGGACCAACAGGAATGATCTTCTTGCCGGTCTTCACGACTTCGCCGTCGAGTTTCCATTCGTATGTCACCTCTATCGGGTCAGTGCCCCAGTTGTAGACGTGTGCACGCCAAGTGACAATACTTCCCTCCAGGGGCAGTCCATCATTCGGGCCATCAAAAGGTATTCTAGGAAGGCGTTCGATAAACCAGACATCAATGTCTGGTTCGCGGTTGCCCAAGACTCTCGGTGTACCTTCCAGAATGAAGGTTCGCTGTATATCACCATAATTGGCAATCAGTTTGTGCTCACCAGTCTTTCTTATAAGGAACTCGCCGTTGTTCTGGCCCCACGGAACGATCCCATCGCCTACACACTTCCATTCCATAGCGCGGCTGACGTCGATCTCAGTTCCATTTGTTGCAGCTTTTGCCTTCAGCACTACCACTGTATGTATGGGTTTAGTCAGTTTGCCGGTGACTTCTGTGAGTTTGGACGAGTCGCGGCGGTCGGTAAGCTGAAAAACGCGCAAAGCACCTGCTTGTTTGGGCATGCAGAACTGTAATTCGCTTACGTGAACGTAATCATCACCTTCAAGGCGCAGCACATTGAGTTCAAACGCACGGGCGGTAATGGGAGCATTGAGCTTCTGCTCTATGTGACCATTCGCTGTAAACTGATCTTTGAAACGCAGCTTGTATGACCCGGTTTTTGACACCAAGTCAGCCATACTATCTGCAGTTGCAAGTGACCACCTGTGCTCCGTTTCAATCAGCATAATCCTCAGATAATCAAAAGTGATCGGCTTAACTAGCTCAACCCTGACATATGCTGGGTTAATCGCCGGAGTTCTGATAATCGTCGAATCGCTGCCGTCGAATATCGCTTCTGGAGTGCCGATATCAAGCTGGGTAGATTCCACGGACTTGATATTGCCCTTAAGCGGAATTGGCACGTACACAGTCTGCGCCGATAACGCACAGGCACACACCAGCAGCAGAACGATGATACTGATTCTGGCTTTCACGTTGTTATTTTCCTCTGTTCTTAGAATTGGAGCCAGACTGTGGAGCCATCATTAAGCCAAACTATTCGAACACCCAAACCTGAGTATTCCAGCTAAGGCGTTTTGTCTGTGTTGACTTAGGCACAAAGTCAGCCGGGATAATGCGCCCAAAACTCCACCATTTGCCACCAGGAGCTTGGACTTCCTTGGGAGCCTTCCAGCTTGACCACCTGATAAATGGCAGCTTCACAGCATCGTCGGACTCAGGAACCTCAACCGCGAGATCGAGTGCCGGATATCCAGCAGCAATATCTCGCTCCAGACCTCTTACAAAATTAGCAACAGTTGTCTGCGGTGCAACTCGTATGCGCACACCCTCGCCAAACGCGTTTAAGAATACCACACCCATAGCAGTAGTGTTGCCTTGCCATTTCTCGACAGGAGCAATCTCCGCGAGCTTTTCGATGGGTTCGCGAAGAAGCATTGCACGCAGCCGAACAACAGATGGAGCCGCATTCGGGACGTCTTCGAACAGTTTGTAAGGAGTCTCCCCTTTTGCTGCTCGCGCTGTTAAAAGATCCAACTCCGCTTCCGTTTCGTCTCTAAGCAGATCGTAGTAGAACCTTCCGAGATCCGTGTTGGTAAATCCAAGCCATCTGTTATTGAACTGTCGCTCGCGAGCGTCTTTCGGGTAGCTCGGGCCATCAAGCTGCCAGCCCATAAGATCGCTTTCAATACTTGTGAGGTACACTTCCTTCGGCATCGGTTCCATTGAGTGGAACGGCTGGTTCTGCCGGAAGTATTCTGCACCCACCTGTTTCACATAGTGGTGTATAAGTTCTCGCGAAAATATGTAATTCGAATGAGCATACGTTACAAAGTCTCCGCATTTTACAGACAGGCGAGCTAGAGCCATAACCGGAGGCGCTTCTTCTCCCAACTCTACCACAGAGTACCGTCCAACAGACTTCCAGTCGCTTGCCTGAGGTGTTACGAGGAATCGCTTGATACGCTGCCAGGCGGGAATAACCACTTGAAACGTATCGCCAAAATACGCCACATCCCAAAGCGTTTCGATGAGATTCGTAGTGGTCTTACCAGCCTCACCAAAGCCGCCAAAAGAACCAGAATCCAAACCTTTCAGGAGAAATGTGTCGTCGTGTTGTTCGAAGTTTTCCATTTTCAGAACGTAGTCTGCAAAATAACTCGAAAGGTTGGACTTCAGCGTTTCCTTCGTTTCAGGAGACAGATACTTTGCTGATTTCGCGTACCACCTGTCCCCAATCAATTGTCTGTAATCGTTGTCAGTGCCGCCGACTACCCAAGAGTCCTGCCAATCGTTGGAACTCAGTTTTTCGGCTACTTGCTGCTGCAGTTTCTGCACTACTGCTGAAGCCAGCGGATTCTTGTCGATTCCATAGGTGGGAGCTTCTTCAACAGAACCCAAGTAGTCAACTGTATACATACTGATTGTATAGTTATCTACATCCTTAATTCCCACATACGGGCCATAAGGAGTGAAAAGATCCGGATCATATATAGGATTGGAGAAATCCATTGGAAACGGATGCTTTGCAGTGTTGTTGCCTGCCCACCAGGCGAGCGCTATCGTTGGCGGAACCGGGGCGAGCTTCGTAGCCGGCGTCTGCCAATCGTCATCAATTGCCAGCCAACTGAAGGACTCGCGGACAAGAATAGCGTCTTTGTACGGTTGATACTCTTCTTTGCAGTACACCGGATACATCCGAAGCACGCTAGAGAAGAAACGACAGCGCTCAACTACACCATCAGGCAATAACTCTGCCCAAGCGTCGGTTGCAATTCCCTTGGAGGGCAGCGACTGCGCAGCCAGAAAATCGCTCGACTCTGAAAGCGGCACTTTCCAGTAGCCGTACAAGGGCATCGTTGCGATAATCCCTGCAGACTCTGAAAACGTAAGAGACAATCCATCTTTGGAAAGCTTAAGAGCAGTCGGTTTATGCTGCAGAACAATTAGCACAGGCGCATCCCAGCTCTTCCAGGATTCCGCACCATTGAACCATACCAGCAACCAGGCTTCGTTCATTGAAGCTGATATACTGCTGCCTCGAGCAAAGACTTTGTTTCCCTGTTCTGTAGGAAGAGCAATATATGTGGGACTGCCCAACCCCCAATCGGACATTCCGCCAAAGAAAGTGATTTCCTTTTCAGCGGACTTTACGAGCACGGCCGGGGAAAGCTCTGAGGAAAGTACTGCAAACCGCTCTGCGGCAAACGTTTCAGCGTCTATCTCGGGAACCAGTTTCGCCGGGACGTCACCCAGGCCAAACAGCTGCTCCGCAGGAGCTGCCTGTACAACCACAGGAAGGAGAAGGATCGCGATGATAAGCGCTGCGAGATGAGTCTTCATATTGTGGGTTACCTCAACATCTGCATCGTTTATATTATCTTCAGCTTACACTGAAAGCCGACCTTATGCAAGACCACTTGCCTTCTCGGAGGGTGTCTTTCAGAGTAGCAGTCAGGTGTTAAGCAGTACTGGCAGGCAAGTAGGTGCTTGTGTTATGGTATACTATTGGATGAAGTATACGTGACTGAGTAGACACAGCGGAACAAATGGACGCAAGCTGTAGTCGTACATTTATGGATCGGTAGCCGGTATAGACAGATTCCTATGACGCCTTGCCACGTACGGACGCGATGCGGCTGTACGGTTGGCTGCTGGAGTGAAAAAGCCCATGAAAGTCAGATTTTCTAGCGCAATAGTCATCACCATTCTTATATCCATCCTCGCCATCGCTGTTCCCGCTTTAGCCGGACAGACAGTGCAGTGGCCTACGTATCATATGAACGAAATGAGGACTGGATACAATTCGGATGTTGGGTTAAACGGAGGATCGATTAACCTCATCTGGACTTGGCCACGTTACGATTCCACGGATTCGAGTTTCGTGGTGGACATTGCCAGAGACAAAGGTTTCTGGGCACTGCTGCCAACGATAAAGCAGTGGACATCTTCATCCACACTTGCACCTGGCCAGGTTACAGACTACTATCCTATGAACTCAGACCTTCATACTGGTTACTACTATACAAAAGCTATCACCGGTGTGAGGCCGACGCAATCAGCTCTCTGGTTCTTTGGTGATGGAGGTAACGGCGGGGCTGCAAGTCATCTTATGCCCGGAAAGTATCTTGTACAAGTATGGTTCCCCTCCTCCCCTCTTTCGAACATTATTACGCACACCACAAGTGCGCGATATGTAGTTAGTGCTAAAAATGGCGTAAGACACACTTTCAAAGTCGACCAGACGAGAGGCGGACAGTGGGTATCACTCGGTTCACAGCCATTCGACTTGGACGAGACTTCGTACGTTGAACTCGGAAACGCAACAGACGACGGCAGCAAGGATGTAGTCGTCGTTGCAGACGCGGTGCGATTCGTAGCACCCCTTGGAACCGAGATTTATACGTCTCCAACAACGGCAAAGATTTCTGACGATATTACCGCTGCGAACGATATGCCTGCGGTCTTCATTGGAGTGGTTGAAAGCCCGATTACTTCGCGAACCCCAGGAATTCCGGATTTTGGAGCACAGTACGGGGTGCGAAGCTACTTCCAGAGCTCGGCGCCTGTCGGCACCAATCCGACTACTGATGCAGAAAGAAATGTGGGCACAGCTCAGTGGCGTTATCCCCGCACCGGTGGATACGACCCCAGAACGCCTGTAGATACCTACACGCTCGATCGACAACCTGAAGAAGGCCCCGTTGGCCGAATAAGCAGCACCGGCGGTATTATGTCGTCTTCGACTGTGGCGATCGCCGGCGGCAGGCAGCGAGTTATCTTTGGTGGTATGGACGGTCAGGTGCATTGTGTCGATGCCCAAAACGGCAATATGATCTGGCGTGGTCCTGGAGTCACAATATCGGAACCCCAGGGAGGCGTAGCAGGCGGGCTGCCTTCGGGATGGAATCAAACCCGTGGCAGGCTCGATGCTTTCGGCGGTATATATGCAATATCGACCGTCGTGAAAGACGAATCTGATGCGACTAAGATACTCTACGATATAGAGGCTACTACATCTGATCCAGGGGTGGATGCCAAACTAAGGTCTAAGGGTCACTACTACGCGATCTACGCGTGGATTCCCCCCAGAACTAACACTCTGGAGCCTCCCAGATCGAGAGATGCGACCTACATAATCACCTATTGGGACGCAGTGAGCGGTAAAACCGTGACAGACCATGCAAAGGTCGACCTGCGAGATGACAGAGACCCGGACATAACAGATCCGGAACGCAAACAGAATATGCTCTCCGATTTGAACTCTGGCAAATGGGTTAGAGTCGGTGGTACATATTGGAATCCCAGCAAGGTTGAATTGACCACTCTGTCTGATGCCCTCTCGACCAGCCCGAGACCTGGGGATGAGAAACGAATTGTTGTAGCAGACGCGATTATGGTTGTTCCTGCGGAGATTGGGGCTTTCACGTACTCGTCAGCGGTTGCAGACGACTCAACAGTATATATTGGCAACGCAAACGGCCGAGTCTACGCGCTGGCAACTGCCGCGCCATATCCGGGGTCGAAGGCAACCCAGCTCAAATGGACATTCCCGCCGGTTCAATCGGTCAACCCGGCCACAAACCCCGGAAGTGCCACGGCTTCAGCGATCGGCGCCGTTGTGGCATCGCCTGCGTTAGCGGGAAGCACTCTTATTGTCCCTTCGATGGACGGCAGGGTCTACGGTCTTAACAAAACTACCGGTGCTCTGAGATGGACATACGATCCGAGCAAGCTCGCTAACGCTGAGACGGGTCTTTTGCCGGAGCAGTTCAGTTCATCTCCCGCAGTTGACGGTAACAATATATATGTACCCTCCACCGGAGGTCGGATGCATTGTATCAATCTGGCGGATGGCGCCAGCAATTGGATAAGCCCCAACCTGAGCAGCACACCGCTTTCTCCGTTCAGGTTCTCCACGCCGTCGGTTGCGACTTCGGTTGGCCCTTCAGGTGTAGCTACCTACATCTACTGCGGAACGGCGGGCGGAAAGGTGCATTGCTTTGACAGCACCGGCAACATTATTGAAAGTGGAACGTTTAACACTATCAATATGTATTCGCCAATCCAGGGATCGGTAGCATTAGACAGGAACAATATCTATATCCCGGTTATGGGCACTGGCGAAGCTGCTACAGATGGTGGTATCTGGTGGACTTCTCACGACGGTTTGGCTTCTCCGGACAATGGCACCAGTTACTGGGTCTATTCCGGTTATTCGAACCTGGGTCAGGTTTTCTCGTCACCCGCAGTAGCTAACGATTATGTATACGTTGGATCTTCCAAAGGAAGGCTGTATGCGTTTTCGTCGCTGGCGTTTGGAGGCGTCTGGACTGGCAGCGACACAATCGGCCAGCCACCCGACGAGGTCATAAGAGCAGAACGGCCAGACCCCGCAACATCTTCACAGGTCAACCTGTTCAGCGAGGACGTATTCTACTATACACTCGAACGCCTGAAAGAGCTTGCACTCACTCCGGGAGCACTGACAGCAGATACTCTGGGGCATCTCCTTACGGGCACAAACTCGTTTGTAGACAGCACATTCGATAGCACGTCAGATACCGGTCGAAACGGCCACAAGAGGGCGCTTCCGTACGGCAGCGGCACAGTGTCCGTCGGCACCGAACGCAGACTCTTCTTCGAGTGGGGTGAGTTTGCATACTTGATTGCCTGGAACCTGCCGGATTTCAAAAATATTGAAGGTGGATCCAGCGCATCAACGCCGGATATGAGCACTGCCGGCAAAGTAAACAGCGTGAAGTTCCGCTTCAACAACGCCGGCGCTGGCGCAGCTGCTGGTGGCAGCGCTGATCCGCAGAGCGCACAGTATCTGTTCAGGTATAAGGCTGGCACAGACACTGATGGTAACGACATTTATAAGTCGATTGCAATGACTGCCTACGATTTCACAGGAACAAGGGCAACTCCACCGTCTCCTGGAAGTGGATGGACGATATCCGTTCACGTGTCGGGTTCAACCGGCTCCGGAACGAATACCCTGAGCACTTCTCAGATTGGCGTTGTTCCGGAGCTTACTGGAACCCCTGGCAATTTCACTGTCAAGGATGTTAAATCGTGGCGCGAGCAGAATATCGGTATAAATAACCCGTTGGCCATTAGAGACAACGGGCTTCGACCACGCAAAGACGCCACACCATCTCAGCAAATGCCAATCGCGCTTGGTTGGCCAAAGTATCACTGGGAAGATGGCACATATAAGTCAAACAGATATGGTAACGCCCCGAGCGGCTCGACTTCTACACCCGTGGAAGACCCGACTATTCACTGCAACGGGAACCAGTACACTGAGCCTGGATTAAACAACTGGATATACCCGGTTCCGCAGCTCTATCTGGGTTGGGGAGCACACGGGACTAACAGCCAAATCAGCACGCTGGGTGTTATGGATAGAAGCGCGACTGGGCTCAGAGCGAGCGAGACGGAAAGCAGCTACTTAAGCACATTCCGAATCCAGACCGGTGACCTGCACTGGCAGGGAGGTACTGGCGCCACACAGGGTCTGA
This sequence comes from uncultured bacterium, assembly GCA_964497515.1. Taxonomy (GTDB): domain Bacteria; phylum Armatimonadota; class UBA5829; order UBA5829; family DTLH01; genus CAZCCV01. The sequence continues at coordinate 14,641 of CAZCCV010000021.1, forward strand.
TGCCTTGGGATTATCCGCCAAACGTACTGATAGGTCTGTATGACAGCAGATTGCAGCGAGACTATCCGGACATTGCTAACAGCAATGCCCGATATCAGAAGACGTCGGATAACAGTGATCCGTCACTTGGCTCGACCATCCTTCAGCCTGCGATGCCATTTCACGCTGGAGGTGGAGGCTACGACAAGGCTCGATTGCGAAGCGATAGCATTGAGTCGTGGGTCGAAATTCCGAAGTATCAGCCAGCCAATACACAAGGCCCCGGCTACTCAACTCGCGTGGTAGCATATTTGGATGTCAACAGAAACGGAAGATTCGATGGCGGTAACTTTATAGAGGGAAGGCCGACAACTTACGTAGAGCCGTATCGCGAATTCCAGGTTTCTGTTGATGTACCACCCGATTATCATATGGTGGTCGAACAACCACTGACCATAGATATTACCGGACCAGACAGATCCCTCGCCCCGCACGGGCTCGGACTGTACTGTGATCCCGCAACGCTTACCGACTGGTGGAAGACTTTCACAGTAAAGAACCTCGGTAACGTCAACATAAGCAATGTGAAGATTGCAAAGAGTCTCTCGAACGGCCCTACAGTGTGGCCTTTGGGTCTTACTGCGGAGGGTGTCAACCCGTTCTTCCCAATCCTCGGAACACTCTCTGTGGGAACAGGAGTCTCGAGCGGCATAATCAGCTCGCTTGATGGCTGGGATCCGAATTGGGGCAGCATTAACATGGAGCCGTTCGTAACAACCGACGCAGGGCCTTACACCACTGCAAGAGATCTCGGGTTTACAATCTCGAAACCGAGAGTCGGTGATGTCAACCCGATGGAGTTGACCATACCCGACAAACGCAAAGTGGAGGTCTGGGGTGGCCCTGGAACCTTTATAACTAACGCGATTCTGGCTAAGACCGGAGATATGATGAATATGGACCCGCTGAAGCCCAGCTTGAGCGTTATTGTTCCATTGACACAACCTTCGGGAAGCTACCATCAGCTTGTGCCTGTCTATTCGGATACGAACCCATCGTTCGCAGGGATGACAGTCCATAGGGACGTCCTAGATATTGGGGCAGAACCGTATACCGATCCGACATTCCGAGTAAACGTGGTAGTAGCTGAGAACAGAATAACCGGTGGAACAACACCCGGAGTTGCTACTCAGATAGATCCAAATCCGGCGGCAGGCGATACGGTAGAGACATATGGTGACGCACAGCCGGCGGCGTGGAGAGATCCGATAACCGGAAATGTGTATCTGTTCTGGTCATCGAACAGGTTCCTGGTTACTGGCAGCGGCCCGAACCAGCCAAACCTGCCGTGGTATATCGCAAGAGCCGGCCTGGAATATCAGATTCCGACAAATGGCACTCCTGGAGCATACAACTGGAAGCCTGACAATCCATCGGCGCCCAATTCAAGATGGTGGGTTACACCATCTAGCTCGAGCACACCGTTCCTGCCTGGATTTGAGTGGCCCGATACGCCGATTGCACCTCTTCCTAATTCCATAAAGCACTCGTCGCCGTTTGCTGCAGTCAATATGGATTCCGATCTTTCTAAAGAATGGAGAACTTGGCTGTTCTGGCAGGGTCAAGCTGATATGGTCGATTCTAACGACAAGATTGTCCGTGACAACCGTATCTTCTACACCAACGCCACAAACGGAGAGGTTACAGGAACCAGTACTTCTGTCTTCAATATCGCTAGAGACACAACTCTGGCAAAGATGAATCCGAAGGCTGTTCCTTACTTCAACGGCGACGACGAAGTGATATGGCTGACATGGCAGGGAGGCGATAGCGGCCGCTGGAGTCTGTATGGCAATCTCAACGTTTCGCCAAGAGACAGACACAACCAGAGCAATTGGAGTCCGGACGTCAGATTCCTTACTCCTACATCTTTGGTGTCGGTTGCCGATCCGTCGCCGTTGATGAGAAGAATCGGAACGAGCGCATTGGATCCTGGCTTCGACCGATATCTGGATATAACATACACAGGTGCAACGAAACACGGGCAGACATCCAATGTGATTCTGACGCGCTATAAGTGGTCTCCGAGTTCAGGCGATCCGTGGAAGAATCCGAAAGTTGACCCTGTTCCGCTGCCGAGAATGATGCACGAAGAATTGTCGCGAGACTCGAAGCTGAATGTGTACACTTCGGCAAACCTGGCGTGGCTGAGGCCGCGAGTGGGCGGCAATCTCGACCTTTGGGGAGAAGTCTTCGATGCGGATGGCAAAGCCGTCACAGTTCCGTTCATCCACGTTCTGCTCCCCGATGGCAGGGAAATCAGCGCTACTGATGGAAGCATTATCCATCTGGACAACGACGGAAACCTTGTTGTAGACGAAAGCGGCTCTGCGATCGACCCAGAGATTGACCGCGCGACGGGTGTATATACATATAGATATACAACAGACGCGAAGGAAATACTGGGCGAGATGCTGGTAGACTTTTCAGCCGGTATTGTCAGGTTCACTAATCCGCTGCCCACAAAAACCAGGGTGTACGCGGATTATACACCGCAGGCGATACGACTGACGCACGGCACAGAGCCGGACAGCGCTCCTTTCACTTTCATCGAGAGAACGCCGATGTCGAAGCAGAAGGACGGTCAGCCGCTCAATCCGGGGCTGATTCTTCCGTCGAGTTCGTATGTTGGACCTACTCCGACTGATAGAATGTGGCTGTTCTGGACAAAACCAAGCACAAGCGGTGTTCAGGCAAGCACAATCTACTACAAGACATATCGAATAGCAGTGGCGCTGCCAGAGCCGATAGATATGAAGGCTAATGGCGAGCCGTCGGAGGAAGTCATAGTTGACGGCGTGCTGGGCGCGTGCGAAGTGAGCTACGACGGCAAGAATATATTCTTTGCAGCTGCGGACGAGCGATATCCAGGGTTAAATCCATATCCGGGTCCTGTGTCGGTGACATATCGACCCAGAGGAGCAAAATCCGGGACGAGAGTTACCCACAACCTGCATACACTGACTTGGCAGGAGGAAAGATCTGAGACAGCACTTCCGACCAGACTGAGAGTAAACGAGGGTCAGGTTAGTGCGTTTGCAGATCCGTGCGTAACGCCGACGAAGATATGGGTCTTCTGGTCGAGCTCTCGTGCTGGCGAAAGCGATATCTATTATCAGACAATAAGCCCGAACTTCAGGGCGATACTATACTAGACACTGAACTGAGATGGAAAATACGTGTTCTGCGGGAACCCCCATAATGGGTAGCCTTGGTCTGTAGAGGGAGGCGTGTTCCCGCAGCAGCACATATTGGCGTAACTGAATAAATCGGTGTGTCATTCTGTCTCAATTGGCCTTATACCTGGCGTGATTATTGCCCGGCAATGTTACGGGGAATTTGTTTGACACGTCAGGTTATTTGATGTTACGATTAGATACTGGTAACCTCTGCAGTATGGGGAATGGGAAAATAAAGTATGAGCCCGTTAGCTAAGTCTGCTCCGTCGACCATGGTGGGTCTCGACATCGGTTCTGATCTGATCAAAATCGCCGAAGCGAAACTCGTCAAGGACGGTATCCAAATCACCGGACTCGGGATATGCCCGACACCTCCCGGCACGATAGAGAACAGTATAATCGTTGACCCACAGGGTCTTGGTGCTGCTATTAAGCAGTTGATGAAAGACTCTGGGATTAAGACGAGAGCTGTTGTCAGTTGTATGTCTGGTCAGTCCTCTGTAGTAGTGAGGGTGATCGAGGTGCCCCGGATGACCTCTGGCGAGTTGAAAGAGACAATGAAGTGGGAAGTAGAAAGGCACGTTCCATTCTCACCCACGGACATTCAGATGGACTTTCAGCCCATCGAAAAGCCGAACACCCCGCCAGACTCACCAAATATGGAAGTCCTGCTTGCAGTAGCACAGCAGGAAGCCGTTGATGGTCTTGTAAAGACAATGTTTGCTGCTGGCCTGGATCCGAAGGCTATAGATGTGCAAGCACTGGCGATAAGCCGACCACTGATCGATATGCCGAATGGCAACCTGCCTCACGTCGTAGGAGTAGTCAACATTGGTTCGTATACAACCGACGTTGGCGTGTATGAGGGTGGACTGCTTACCTTCCCTGGACCACCGCTTCCGATAGCTGGAGTGAACTTAACGAGAGCTATAAGCGAAGCGCTCGGTGTTCCGATGGATGAAGCAGAGATGCTCAAAAAAGAATATGCAGAGGTTGATCTGACGGCGATGCAGGCTGGATACACCGACGACGGCACTATGTACGATATGGATGGTGCGCCGGATCAGGGTTTCGATCAGGGGCCAATGCCATTGGGTGATTCTGAGCAGCAGCCCGCAGATGACTATTCGGCGTTCGAGTTTGATTCGACTCCTATGCCACCTGCTGCACCGGAGACACCACAATCCGATATTTCTGGAGAGGATGTCTTCGACCTGGGTGGCGGACAGGCTGCACAGCAGGACTTCACACCGATGTTCGACCTAGATGATCCATCGGCAGCACCTGCGAGTGCTCCCGATTTTGATTTCGACTTTGGTGGAGATGAGCCTGCAGCCGATACAAATGGTACGCCGACAGAGCAGGATGCAACGCAACCTGCAGAAGATCAATCACCTTTCGAGAGTTTTGACGCTGCGCCGACTCCAAATGTACCCGTTGACGATATGAGATCGCGGGTTATTGGTGCGATCTCGCCAGTGTTGATGGAACTAGCAATGGAAGTCCGACGCTCTCTCGATTATTATTCGACCAGATATCAGATGCGGCCCGAGCAGATGTTCCTCTGTGGCGGCACCGCACGGATGCGAAACCTGGACCAATTCCTTGCCAATGAGCTGGGGATCCCTGTTCAGGTGGCAGACCCAATGATGAACCTTACCATTCAGTGTCCGAAGTACACTCCGCAGTATCTGCAGGATATTTCACCGCTGTTCCCGGTAAGTATAGGTCTGGCGATCAGGGAGATGTTGGAATAGCAAGCGATAGTCGGCGTAGAAGCCGAGCAATTCGCTCCAACCTGAGGAGTCGTTAAAGCTGATATGATAAAGATAAACCTACTGCCGGCCAATATATTTACGGCAAGAACAATCAAGCGACTCATAGCGTTGTTTGCAGTGGTCTTGGTTCTGATCGTGGCTGCTGGATTCTTGTATAAGAGCTCGATTGACAAGCAGACTGCGGAACTTAAGGCACAATATGACGTAGCTGCAAGGCTGCTGGCAGAAAAACAGAGTGCCGATCAGGAGACTGGAAACCTTCAGGCTGCAAATGCAACAACGACAGCACGTGTTGAGTTCTTCCAAGCTGTTGAGGACTATAATCTGAAGTATCCTGCTCTGTTTGAGGCGGTAGCCAGGATGACTTACAGAAAAGTCTACTACACCAGCCTTACACCAGTGAACAACGGTACGGGGCTTACTATGACAGCATATGCACCGTCGCTCACAGATGCTGGCAGATATTTGCTGAATATGTATCGTGGTCACGCCACATTCAGTGCGGTATCGATATCCGGAGTTCCGGGTTTCCCGGCGGGAGATGCGGGTGCTGCAGGAAGCGGAATGCCTGCCCCAAGTATGGGCCCAACTACAATGCCGACTAGCATGCCTACCCCTGCCCCAATTTCATCTACGGGCAGTTCAGGCGGGTTCGGCACTATGCCCACGCCTATCGTTGGTCCCCCACCCGGATGGTCACCCTCTGTGGTAGCAACCCCTGAAGTTCAGGCTCCCGGAATGCCAACTCCTGGTATAGGCATTGGCGCAGGCGGCGGTGGTGGCTACGGTGGCGGTAGTTACGGTGGCGGCGGCTACGGTGGACTCGATGCTATTACGCAAGGACTAATGAGAGGTGCCGAAACACGCAAAGGCTTGCACTTTAGCGTAACGGTTGTGTTGAAGAACCCACTTGTTCCGCCAACACCTGCTGGAGCCGTGGCTCAAGATATGTCAGGTGGAATGGGTATGGGACTCGGTCTGCCTCAGCAAGGCGCAGCACCTGCCGCCCCAGTTGCTCCAGGTGGTGGCGACGATGATGCGGGCGGTGGCCTCGGAAAAAGTGGAGGAGACGGGGAGTAGCCCGGAACTGATATGAATAAGCTGAAACCAATTCACATTACCATTATCGGAACCGTGGTTTGCTTAATAGCTGCTGTAGCCCTGTTCTTCTTGTTGATCAAACCCGCCAACGAAGCTAGAGATAAACAGAATGCGGAACTGTCGAGTACTATCGACCAGGGCGGGACGGAACAGGCGGTTCTTGATGCTCAGCAGAAGCTGGCGCAGATGAAGATCAAAGTCGCGCAGGATCAGGCTGAACTCACAAGGTGGATGAAAGCCAAGATGCCAAACATCAGCCTTGATGACCCGGCAAGAGGTATGCTTGCGATATGGCAAGAGTATTCAGAGACTCTCGGTCCGCTGCTTATCGGTTGGATAGGCGGTAAGGATAAGACTAACGTGCACTTGGCGTCCGGATTATCGATTTCAGCTCCAAGCAGCGATCCCACGGCATACGCACAGTATATTGAGGGATCTGCACCGCTTACAATCAACATAGGCAAGGTTAAGATTGAAGGCGATTACTCGTCGATAATGAAGCACCTTCGCAAATGGAACGATTGTAACCGATTGTGCCTGATTAATGAGCCTGCTATTTCTGGAACCAGTCCTAACCTGTCGTGTGAGTACACGCTTACAGTTTATATTTATCCGGTTACTGCATATAGAGCCGAGAATCTCCCACCTATTGCTGCAGCTGCAGCCGGTGCTAGCGGAGACGGCTCAATGGTGGGCGGTATGCCAGGTACTGGAATGCCGGGAATGCCAACACCGGGTATGTGATAGGCAGGAGATACTAAATATGCAGTGGCTACAAGATAAAAAGAATTTGCCATATGTTATAGGCGGCGGAGCTCTGATAGTTGTCATAGCGGTCGTGCTGTTCTTCGTGTTGAAGGGTGGCGGTAACTCGGGCGCTTCTGACATGAGCGCTGAAGCTCCTCAAACAGCACAAATGGATGGAGCAGTACAGCCGGGAATGCCCGGAGCCGAGCAGCCTATGCCAATGCCTGGAGGTCCGGCGCCTGCTTACCCAGATCCGTCCGCTGGAATGCCCGGCATGCCAGGTATGCCAGGTATGGATACCGGAGCTGGTGCTCAGGCCGTTGATATCGCAGAAGCGGACGATCCGATTGAGCTTTGGAAATCTGATCCGTTTAGTCCGGATATTGAGCCTAAGGCCAAGAAGGTCAAGATAGTGAAACGTATAGATGATCTTCCAATGGCACTGCCAGGGCTGATCTTTCCGCCGGCACCGCCTAAGAATCCCGTCGGCACTGACGACTGGCCTGCCCCACAGCCTCCTAGAAGGCTTGCTGGGATTATGCACGGCGACAGGGTGAGTGCGCTGATTCAGACTTCAGCATCGAACTTTGAAGTTGTTCGGCCAGGACAGAGACTCAGCGACGGGTCGGCGGTAGTAGAGCGAATCGAAAGAGACCGTGTAGTACTTAGAACAACCGATAGCAGACCGAGCAGGTTTGATCTCAAGTTGGCTGCCTCGGTTGTACAGTTAGAATCCCCTGCCGGTGGAGTGTCCGGAGGAGGACTTCCAGGAGCTGGTAGCGTTCCTGGTATGCCGATGCCAGGTGGGCGTCGAACAAGCAGTTCGTTTGCAACAGACGGACGACCTATGTGATGTTCGAGGAACTCTAAGCCGGGTATCGAAGAAAGTGTATCGATTCCCTAGCGATGTTCCACACTTATGACGATTTCTCAGGAGGCGTCAAGGATGAATAGATCAATAATGATTGCAGTTACAGTTGTGCTGGTCGTCCTGCTAAGCGGACTAGCAGCATGGAGTCAAGGAGACAAGAAAGAACTCCCGGTTACGCTTGAACTGAAAGACGTGCCGATCCGGGCGGCTTTGGACTCTCTGTTTATGGGCAGAGGGCTGAACTTTGTGATGGACCAGAGCGTTCTGGGTACCGTTAGCAGCGTTAGCCTGAGAGATGTCTCCTTTGAACAAGCACTCAAGGTGCTGTTGAAAGCGGTTGATCCGCCCCTCGTTTACCGCAAGGATGGGGATGTCTATCTGATCTCGGTGAAGAAAGAGGCTCCCGTGGATCTCACACCCGGGCCGACCGATTTGGATCTGAGTCTGCTGGACAAGCCAATCGAGAGCGAGGACATTAAGATGGAGAAGATCGCATTGAACTTCTTGGACGCGTATGATCTTAAGTCTCTTATCGAGGGCAATGACATCCGCGGCAGCCAGGGGGCAGGTGGCTTCGGTGGCGGCTTTAGCGGTGGCGGCTTCGGCAGCAGTATGGGCGGCTTTGGCGGCAGCAGTTTTGGCAGCGGCTTCGGCGGCAGTATGGGCGGCTTCGGCGGCGGCTTCGGCAGCAGTATGGGCGGCTTTGGCGGCAGCAGTTTTGGCAGCGGCTTCGGCAGCAGCTACGGCGGCAGCAGCTATGGCGGCATCGGCGGCAACAGAGGCCGAATCGGTGGTTTTTAGAAAGGCTTGGGATTAGTAAATAATGCTTCTGCCTTACCGGAGGAGGATGAATATGACATATGAGCTAAGGTGGGGACGCAGTCGGAGTATGCTTCGACTTGCGGTTATCGGCCTCTTGGTCGGTATAATTGCGTGCTCTGCCGCGATAGCTGATGCTGGCTCTGGACGTGGTATTATGCTCGACGTCCGCGATGCCAGGCTTACGGATGTAGTTCAGTTGCTGATTCAACAAAGCGGTGCCAGCGTCTCTGTGAATCCTGAAGTAGCTGATAAACGCGTGACAGCCGTCATTTACGACAAACCGCTGGAGCTGGTTCTGGAGCGAGTTGTTAAGGACACGGCTGGTGTCGACTACTGGAAAACAGATGACGGCACTTACATTATTGGCGGCAAGAGACCTCAACCTGCAGTTGAGCCGATAATTCCCGAGCCCATACCTCAACCGGTATATGTGGAGAAGGATGTTCAGCCAGTTCGCACAGAGATTATCAAGCTGGTAAACTCCGATCCGCGCGAGTTGCTGATCGCAATGGGGATTATTGATCCTCCGTACGATCCGAACGCCACTTTCCTTGGGATGAAAAAAGGCGGCAGACTCGGAATTCTTGACGAGGACAGAGCTGGAACTGGAATCCGATTTAGAAGATCGGAACCGGCAGGCACGAATTATGACACGGCGCCTCCGGCAATAGATCCGAACACCCTACCCTTCGACGCTGGACGCGCTGCTAACCTGCAGGATGGTGCTGGCCAGACAAGCAGAGGCTACGGCGGCCCGCTCGTCCCTCCTGGTGGCGCTGCTGGCACCGCTGGCGGCCGGACACCTACGGCACCGGGTGGAGGAACAGGATCAACATCCGGAACCGGGTCTGGCACACTCCTTCCGGAAGGCGTTGTGCTTGTTCAGCCGTTCCCGTTCGATAACTCTCTTATCGTCCGCGGAACCGATGAAGGCATTGCTGAGTTCAAGGATCTTGTCCACTTGCTGGACGTAGCTCCGAAGCAGATTCAGATTAAAGCTGAGTTCATCGAAGTCAGCACCTCCGATGTCAAAAGGTTCGGTATCGACTGGAGTCTGGAAAGACTTAACGAAGAGATCAGAACCAACTTCAACCCGGGTGGAAACGTCATTGTTGGACTCACTACCGGAAACCTGGCGGCTTCACTCCGCACAGAACTGACCAATACCAGTGGACAGGTTATCAACTCGCCAATCATCTCAACAGTCAACAACGAGCAGGCGACAATAGCCATTAGCTCCTACTTCCCCTACTGGACAAGTAGAGCTATTACTACTGGTACAGGAATAGTCCAGACAGAGCAAGAGCTGGGAATGATAACGGTCTATACAGCTCTGTCAGTCCTGCCAAGGGTTAATGGTGACGGAACAATCACTCTGATTATGGAGCCGCAGGTTCAGGATATGGGACAGATGCACAAGGCACCAGACGGCTCGAGTGAAGTGCCAGAGACCAAAGAGCAGTCGCTCGCCTGCAAGCGCAGGGTAATGAACGGTGAGACCATCGTCGTTGGTGGGTTCGTGAGAAAGAATAGTTCGACGAGTATATCTCAGGTGCCGATACTGGGTAGCCTCCCTCTGATCGGCCCTCTGTTCAGATCGAAATCGACTGCTACCGACGACCGAGAACTGCTGATCTTCGTAACTCCTACAATCATCGGAGAGAGAGCAGCCGGCAGTTCGATTGGTGTATCGACATATCCATAGAACTGTCTGTGGCGCAGTCATGCGTCGGTAATACTGCATAATGGGCAGATGTGGCATGCCACATCTGCTTACCGATACGATGGGGGTTGCTACAGTGCAATCCCCATTTTCTATCAGGAGAGATAAATGCTCCGCTTTCTGACTTCAGGCGAATCACACGGTCAAATGCTGGTGGCGATTGTCGAAGGCGCGCCGGCCGGGCTTCCTCTTGTGGCGGACGATATCAATCGACAACTAGCCCGACGACAGACAGGGCACGGTCGTGGCGGTAGAATGCAGATCGAGACCGACCGAGTTCAGATACTATCTGGCGTACGACACGGCAAGACGCTCGGCGGCCCCATAGCAATGTCTATCCCAAACAAAGACTGGCAGGAATGGACGAAGATAATGGCAGTTGAGCCGATCGATCCTCCATCAACCGAACGCGCCGTCTACGTTCCTCGCCCCGGGCATGCAGATCTTGCTGGCGGTATCAAATACGGCCACGAGGATATGCGTAATATTCTGGAGCGAGCGAGCGGCAGAGAAACAGCCTGTAGAACTGCAGTCGGCGCTGTTGCCAGACGAATTCTTGAAGAGATTGGAGTGAAGCTGGCAGGGCATGTAGTCAATATTGGAGGGATTCACGCCGAGCGCAAGCAACTGTCTGTGGCAGAGATAACAGAAATTGCTGAAGCGTCACCGGTGCGATGCCTCGATCAATCGGCAGAGAAATCGATACTCTCTGCAATAGATGCTGCAAAGTCCGCCGGTGACACGCTAGGAGGTGTCTTCGAAGTCGTGGTTGAAGGTTTACCGATAGGTCTTGGCAGTCACGTGCAGTGGGATCGAAAACTCGATGGCCGCCTCGCGCAGTACGTTATGAGTATTCCTGCCATCAAAGGGGTGGAAATTGGCCTCGGTTTTGGAGTTGCCGAACGCCCCGGATCGAAAGTGCACGATGAAATCGGTTACGAAGGTGACTACGTAAGGTATTCGAACAACGCCGGTGGTCTGGAAGGTGGCATGACCAATGGTCAGCCGTTGGTAATCCGAGCGGCGATGAAGCCGATTCCGACACTGATTAACCAGTTAAGATCAGTGGATATTCGAACAAAGGAACCAACTCCAGCGCATGCGGAAAGATCCGACGTTTGCGCAGTTCCGGCGGCCACGGTAGTAGCAGAAGCAATGGTGGCCATTGCGCTTGCCGACGCTGTTCTTGAGAAGTTTTGCAGTGACGCAATAGATGAGCTAAAATCCAGTATACGAGCATACAGAAAATAAAAGGGAGACATATTCACGGCGGTATCTGGCCATCCGCCTGCGCAGTGTGGCTAGGACATGAGAAACATTGTTTTAATCGGGTTTATGGGGACAGGTAAAAGCCGCGTAGGATATATGATAGCAAGGAAGCTCGGACTGAAGTTTGTAGATACAGATGATCTTATTGTTGAACGGCTGAAAATGCCCGTAAATGAGATCTTTGCCAAGCATGGTGAGGAGAAGTTTCGCGAGATAGAACGGCAGGTGGTCGCAAACGTAGCAGCTAACGGAGGCCAGGTGATTGCAACGGGAGGGGGCGTCCCGCTCTCGGAGGAGAACATCAGTAACCTGAAGAAAAATGGTATGCTGGTGTGTCTGATGGCTAGTCCAGATACAATTTATCGACGCACTCTAAGAAGTGATACCCGGCCATTGCTGCGAGTAGAAGACAGGCTGGAGCAAATCAAAAAGCTGATGGAATCACGACAGTTCTACTACTCGATTGCGGATCATCAGGTTGACACATCGACACGCCCCGCGAGTTCTATCGCTCGAGAGATAGTGGAGCTTTATCAATCATATGAGAACAATCCGAGCTGAGCTGGATAACGAGCGCAGCTACGACATAATTGTAGCGAGTGGAAGCCTCCCTTCGGTTGGAGAAGAGGTGGCGGGTGTTTGTGCTGGGCGCGCGGCTGTCGTGGTTATGGACAGCAATACAGGCCCGCTCTACGGCAACGACGTTATGGAAAGCCTCCGCCACGCCGGATTCCAGACGTTCGCCGCAGATATCCCCGCCGGAGAAGAAAACAAGACGCTAGAAACAGCAACTGCCCTCTACAACAGGTTGCTCGACGTTCGACTGGACAGATCGGGGATAGTTGTCACTCTCGGTGGCGGAGTAGTTGGTGATTTGGGAGGGTTCGTTGCGGCAACCTATATGCGCGGCATCGACTTTGTGCAGATTCCCACCACCTTTCTTGCTCAGATCGACGCCAGCATTGGCGGAAAAGTGGGCGTAGACCTGCCGAGAGGCAAGAACCTCGTAGGAGCATTTCACCAGCCAAAGTTAGTGTTGATCGACCCCGATGTGCTGGCCACACTGCCGCAGCGCGAAATGACGAGCGGCTTGGCCGAACTGATCAAGTATGGTATAATTGCCGATCGAGGACTGTTCGATTTTGTCGAATCTCAGACAGAGGCTTTGCGCCGGCTTGATCGAGACGTTCTGGAGGAGGCAATTGCCAGATCGTGTGAGATTAAAGCCGCGATTGTGAGCCAAGACGAGAAGGAATCGGGGATAAGAGCGCTTCTGAACTACGGGCACACTGTAGGGCACGGCATTGAAGTTTCGGCTGGTTTCGGCAAGTATTCTCACGGGGAAGCTGTGGCTATCGGAATGGTGTCTGCAGCTATGATATCGGAAGCCAAGACGCTCGCTCCTTCGGGAACAGCCCGACAGATTGCTGATCTGCTTGAAAAGGTTGGGCTTCCGACAGTTGTTCATGATTCGGTCGATACGGAAGCTGTAATGCGAGCTATCGGCCACGACAAGAAAGTGCGGCTTGGCAAGCTCAGGTTTGTCCTGCCGAAGTCTATTGGAACTGTGGTAGTGTCTGATAACGTAAATGAATCAGACGTACGACAGGCGCTGGCTGAACAGCACAGGCTGTTTTCTCCTCGGGCATAAACGGGGTCCCCTGCCCTGCCCGAACTCGGTGGGTACACAGTCAAATGGCAAACTTTTTGATAGGAATCTGGGGAGCGGTGGTGCTCATATTCGCTGTAGCTGCTTATTTTTCGCCGGATGCTGCATCCCTTGAACCATTTGGACGTTATCTGTATATGGGAGTGCTCGTTCTCAGTATAATCACTTTGGCGCTCGGACTCATTCGTCCGCTGCACGATGACAAGCGTAACTGATTGCATCTGCAAAAGAAGCTTCAAACTGAACGAGGTAAGTTGTTCCAGTAGTACGGGGGATAATCGGGTTGATAGGACAAATAGTCAATTACAGATACGAAGTCCTGGAGAAATGCGGAGATGGCACGTTTTTCTCCGTTTACAAGGCGCGTGACAAGGTAATGAACCGACTGGTGGCCATTAAGACCCTGGCGCCAACTTATGCTGCTAATCACGACTTTGCAGACAGGCTAATCGGGGAATCGCAGGCGGTTACCAGCCTCAACCATCCAAATATCGCGAAGGTTCTGGAATCTGATTCGCACAACGACACCTACTTCACTGTGGTCGAGTATGTGCGGGGCGTGAACCTGAAGGATCGCATCACACGCACTGCTCCTTTTGCAATAGCGTATGCTGTGGATATTGCAATCGCTGTTGCCGAGGCACTCGACTACGCGCACAGACAAGGCGCAGTCCACGGCGATGTAAGACCGCACAATATTCTAACCAGCCCCGAAGGACAGGTTAAGCTAGCTGATTTCGGCACCGCAAAAGCATTGGCAGCATTTCCGGAGATTAGAGAAGCCACAATGCTCCGATCTGTGCATTATACTTCACCCGAAGTGCTGCGCGGTGAAGCGCCACAGCCTACGAGTGACATCTACTCACTGGGCGTGGTGCTTTTTGAAATGCTGACAGGCTCTGTACCTTATGACGGCGTGACATCCACCGAAATCGCAGCAAAACAGCTTGAGGCCGCAGTGCCATCGCCTCATATACAAAACGCAGGAATTCCACCAGTGCTGAATGAAATCGTGATGAAGGCGATGCAGAAAGCCCCTTCACAGCGGTACTCAACTGCAACCGCACTGATTGCTGCGCTGGTGCGAGTGAAAGAATGGCTTAGAACCGGACAGACTCCTCCGTCGAAGGTCGAAGTGACCTTAGATAATGATACGGCCTATGTAGTTGACGACAGACGCGATGGACTCTTCAAAACTCTGGCATTTTGGGTGCTGGGTGTTCTGACAGTTGCTGTGGCAACAGGGATAGTAGTCACAATGCTGGCAGGCAAACAAAGTGGCTACCCAATGCCCAATCTGATAGGACAGACGCTTGAGCAAGCCGAAAGAATTCTTAGCCAGACTGGATTAGAAGCGAGCGATCCGAAATACGAGTTCAATGACCAATACCCTGAAGGTCAGATATATATGACCGATCCTCGGTCGGGAGGCAATGTGCCTAGAGACAAACCGTGGGTACAAGTATGGGTGAGCAAAGGCCCAACCCTGAAGCCTGTACCAAACCTCGTCGGTTTGTCTACCAACGACGCTTCTGAGCGGCTGTCAAGTGCTGGGTTTATGCTCGGTTCGGTCACTCAGGAGTACAACGGGGCAATACCGGAAGACCGAATCATTCGGCAGTTGCCTCGAGCTGGAGAGAAGGCGGAGTCACAGAGAAGAATAGATATAGTTGTTAGTCTCGGGCCTCAACCGCAGACTCCTCCAAAGGACCCCGATCAGGACTCCGAGACCAGCGTGTCGATCACCAAAGAGCACGACCAATCGGAAACTAATGCTCAAGATGAAACAGCCGAGCAGGCGACTGATACAGCTCGGCCGTTTACGATAAGGATCGCTGTTCCGGTTGATGCCAGAGGCGCTCAGGAAGTCCGTATAGTCACAACCGACAGATACGGAGAGAAGGAACAGTATAACGAGGTTCACCAGCCGGGTGACAATCTTGTTCGAACAGTTAGAGTCTACGGCTCAGATGCCGGAATCAAAGTGTATATTGGCGGGCAGTTGGTGCTCGACCAGACTAGATAGAAGAGGTGATAATTGGAGATCAAAATCGCGCCATCGCTACTCTCTGCTGACTTTGCCGAACTGACGAATGCAGTTCGCAGTGTCGAGGCTGGCGGTGGGCGCTATCTGCACTTTGATGTGATGGATGGCCATTTCGTTCCCAATATTACATTTGGCTCGATGGTTGTCCGTGCACTCAGGCCTATTACTGATCTGAACTTCGTTGTGCATCTTATGATCTATCATCCTGAGCAGTTCGTGGAAGAATTCGCGCAGGCCGGGGCAAACTCGATTACCGTACATGCTGAGGCATGCCCCCATCTGCACAGGGTAATTCAGCAGATTAGAGCGGCTGGAGCCAAGCCTGGAGTAGCACTTAACCCGGCGACACCGCTTTCGGCTATCGATTATGTGATCGAAGACATTGATCTCATGCTGGTTATGACGGTGAACCCCGGTTTTGGTGGCCAGGAGTTCATAGAGTCTATGCTTCCTAAGATACGAGACGCTCGAGCTATGGCTGATGCCACAGGACGAGAGATTGACATAGCGGTAGACGGTGGGATAGAAGCTCAGACCTGCAAACGCGTCGTGGAGGCAGGAGCTAATCTGCTGGTAGCGGGAAGTTCCGTGTTCAGTAACAAACAGATGAGTATTCCTGAAGCTGTTCGTGCGCTGGAAGACTGCGCTGCCATCTGCCTGAAGAATATGAAATGATACTTCAGACTGTTATCATCGCATTGATTGTTCTGGTTGCGGTGGGTATCCTCGTGGAAGCTCGAAGTTGGGCGAGGCACGACAAATCGCTGCCAAATCACCAAAAGATTTATCGTATCGCTGCAGCGGTGCTGGTAGAAGCTGTGCTGATTATGATACTCGTGAGTAAGTCGTATCTAGAAGGCAAGAGTCCAGCAGCTATAGCGTATTATTGGACAATCGCTTTAGCGCTCGCGTTCTTGCTATTTGTGCTGGCCTTACTCGACATCCGAGCAACGCTTGTAACCTACGAGGACAAACGCGCGGATATGATAGTGAAGCTGGTAACCGACAACAACAGCGGGGATTCTGAGGAGAAGTAAGCTATAGACGAGCGAGCTTATATGCTTCGGGCGTTGGCACTAGCGAAGCGCGGAAAAACAAGCCCGAACCCGATGGTCGGAGCTATCATCGTAAAAGATGGTAAAATCGTCGGCGAAGGCTACCATCGTCGGGCAGGAGAGGCGCACGCAGAGGTCGTGGCACTTCGGCAGGCCGGTGAGCAAGCCAGAGGGGCTGCGATCTATGTCACATTGGAACCCTGCTGTCACTACGGTAAAACCCCACCCTGCACACAGGCTATAATAGAATCGGGTGTAACAAAGGTAGTGGCAGCGATAGTCGATCCGAACCCAAAGGTTGCCGGACGGGGAATCGCTCTGCTTAAAAGCGCAGGAATCGAGACACAGGTGGGATTGCTCGAAGACAAAGCGCTCAAGCTGAATGAAGTCTTCATCAAGTATGTAAAGACCGGTATGCCTTATGTTACACTGAAGTTAGCGATGTCGCTGGATGGCAAGACTGCCACACGGACTGGCGAATCGAAATGGATCAGTTGTGAGGCGTCACGGCAGGTTGTTCATCGGCTGAGGAAGCGGTGCGACGCGATCGTGATAGGAATCGGGACAGCACTAGCTGACAACCCTTCGTTAACTGCAAGGATAGGCAAGACTACCGCCTACCCTACCCGGGTTGTTGTCGACAGCAAAGCTCGCACTCCTACAGATAGCAATCTGTTCCGACAACCAAAAGGTGAGACTGTCGTAGCAGTGACATCGGAGGCGCCTAGGGAAAACTTGCGGAATCTTGAAAATGTCGGCGCGTGTGTTATTACTGTGGACGATGCCTGCGGCAAAGTGAACCTGAAATCGCTTTTTGAGCAATTGGCAGAATTGGGGCTTACAAACCTGCTTATGGAGGGCGGTGGGCAGTTGGCTGCAAGTGCGCTGTCGGCCGGTGTTGTAGACAAGATTCTCGTTTTCATAGCTCCGCTGATTGTTGGAGGCGAAGAAGCCCGGACAGCTGTCGAAGGTTTGGGAATAGCTTCTATGGCTGATGCGCTTAGAATCGATGGCATTAGGGTTAGAAATGTAGGCTGTGATATCTTGATAGAGGGTTATCCGTGTTCACAGGGCTAGTAGAAGAAGTTGGAATAGTAAAAGGGATTACTCGGGGTGCCGGAGCTCGGATAACAGTGGCTGCGAAGGTGGTTTCTGACGGAGCCAAGCTCGGCGACAGCATAGCAATTAACGGCGTGTGCCTTACAATCACGAATATATCGGGAAATGAACTCAGCTTTGATGCCGTAGAGGAGACTCTGTCGCGAAGCAATCTTGGAAGACTGCGACCTGGAGATACCATGAACCTCGAACGTGCAGTGTCGGCAGACAGGCTGTTTGGCGGACACTTCGTTCTGGGGCACGTCGACGGACTTGGGACTATCGTGAGCTTCGAGAAAGAGCCAGGCGAGACGATGATCGTTGTCCGAGCATCAGAAGAAATAATGAGATATGTGGTGCCGAAGGGGTCGATAGCAGTTGACGGAATGAGCCTTACGGTTGCGTGGGAGAAGGATGACCAATTCGCAGTGGCGATAATCCCTCACACGTTTGCAAACACAACACTCGCAACCAGGCGGCCGGGAGACGCTGTCAATCTTGAGACAGATATATTGGGAAAGTACATAGACAAGCTCATATCAGGACGGACAAAAAGCCGTGGTGTCACGGCGCAGCTTCTGGCTGATTCGGGTTTTCTGGAGGAATAGTAGTTGTCGGAAGAGTTTCAATTCAGTAGCATACCGGAAATAGTTGAAGACCTGAAAGCCGGTAAGATGGTCGTATTCATCGACGATGAAGACCGCGAGAATGAGGGCGATTTCATAATGGCTGCAGAGTTGGTGACGCCGGAGGCCATCAACTTTATGGCCAGATACGGTCGAGGGCTGATCTGCACACCAATGTCATCAGAGGAAATCGAGCGGTTGGATCTGCCGATGATGTCCGATCACAATACGGCGAAGCTAGGGACGGCGTTCACCATTAGCGTAGATGCAGCAAAAGGAACGACCACGGGAATCTCGGCTGCTGATAGAGCGGTGACCATCGAGAGTCTGGCTGATCCGGACTCGGTGCCATCAGATTTCTGCAGACCCGGGCACATCTTCCCTCTACGAGCTGCAGACGGTGGGGTGCTCGTTCGCGCGGGCCATACGGAGGCTGTAGTCGATCTCTTGGGGATAGCAGGATTGAAGCCCGTAGGCATTCTCTGCGAGATTATGAACGAAGATGGCACAATGGCTCGTGTACCCGAGCTCATCGAACTTGCCAAGCGCTTTGATTTGAAAATGGGGACGATTGCGGATCTCATCAGATACCGCCGCGTAAACGAAAGGCTAATCAGCAAGTTTGCGACTACGCTAATCCCAACCAAGTTCGGTGAGTTTGTAACGCACGGCTACGAGACTACAATCGGGAGTAACCCATATGTGGCTCTGGTGATGGGCGATGTATCCGACGGAGAACCGACGCTCGTGCGCATACACTCCGGATGCCTTACAGGGGATGTTTTCCACTCGCTGCGATGTGATTGTGGCCAACAGCTTGAGCTTGCTATGCAGAAGGTAGCAGAAGAAGGCAAAGGGGTTATACTCTACATATATCACCACGAAGGTCGCGGCATTGGGTTGGTTAACAAACTGAAGACGTACGTGCTGCAAGACCACGGCGCAGATACAGTGGAAGCCAACGAAATGCTCGGTTTCGCACCGGATCTGCGAGACTACAGCATAGGCGCGCAGATTCTGGTAGACCTTGGCGTAAAGAAGATCAGGCTTATGAGCAACAACCCGGCCAAATGTGCTGGATTAAGCGGCTATGATCTAGAGATTGTTGAACGAGTACCGCTAGTCTGCAAACCGAACTCTATCAACGAGCGGTATTTGAAGACTAAGCGTGACAAAATGGGACACACATTATAGGAGGGAGCAATGCCTAAGACATACGAAGGAAAAATGCTGGCGGCTGGGCTGAAGTTCGGAATCGTAGTCAGCCGGTTTAATGAGTTCATAACGAACAAGCTCTTGAGTGGTGCATTGGATTCGCTGCTGCGTCACGGGGCAGAAGATGCCAGTATCGAAGTAGCGTGGGTTCCTGGAACGTTTGAGATTCCAATGACGGCTCAGAAGATGGCTAATTCAGGCAAATACGATGCAGTAATCTGCCTGGGTGCTTTGATCCGCGGATCAACCCCGCATTTCGACTACATTGCGGCGGAGGCATCGAAAGGAATAGCCCAGGTGGGTCTTTCGACAGGAGTCCCGACGATCTTTGGGGTCATCACTACAGAGAATATTGAACAAGCCATCGAACGAGCCGGAACAAAAGCCGGAAACAAAGGCTCCGCAGCGGCTGAATCTGCAATTGAGATGGCCAACTTACTGAAATCCTTGAGCTAAAAGCCTCCTGGAACAAAGGTTGAAGTCGTTATGAACCGATTTGTAAGTTACTTCGTAGTGTTTGTGCTAGGATTCGCAGTCTGTGCACTAACACTGCAATCGATATATGGGCCGAAACGCGGAAGCACCGATATTCGCACCACGAGCATCGATGGCCGCCCGGGACCTGCTGTAACCGGAAAAGGCGATAATCAGATTGCTGTAGCGGCAGCGATAATAGAGAAGTCTGTTGTTAACATAGATACCGTTGGTCGCGCAGTCGATACCGGATACGGCTTTCCGTTCCAGTCGCCACAGTTGACGCTGCCGAAGGGAAAGGCATCTGGCGTCATTATCTCATCTAACGGTTATATTCTAACCAACAACCACGTAGTGGAGGACGTAACCAAGCTCACGGTTACACTGTGGGACAATCGTTCCTATGAGGCTAATATAATCGGTCGCGACCCGAAAACTGACCTCGCGGTTATAAAGATTCAAGCAGAGAACCTGCCCGCAGCAACATTTGCAGATGAAACGAGCCTTAAGACGCTTAGAGTCGGCGACTGGGTGATAGCGGTCGGCAATGCACTCGGCCTTGGCACAACTGTTACAGTTGGTGTTGTGAGTGCAACAGACCGCAGCCAGAACATCGCTGGCACCGTGCTGGAACACGCAATACAGACCGACGCTCCAATTAACCGTGGAAACAGCGGAGGTGCACTTGCCGACATCAACGGTAACTTAGTCGGTATCAACGCTGCCATAGCGTCTGCCGGTCCCGATGGAGGAAGCATTGGAATCGGTTTTGCAATAAGAGCCGACACTGCCCGATGGGTTTCGGAGCAGTTGATAACCAAAGGTAGAGTCGTTCGGCCGTGGCTTGGCATCGAATACCTGCTCCTTGATGACAATACGCGTGCAGAAAGCAATATGCGTGGTATCAAAGTGCCTTCAGAGAACGGCGCATTCATTCAGCGGGTTGCCAAAGGAAGCCCTGCAGACTTTGCAGGATTGAAGAGTGGAGACCTTATCACAAAGGTGAATGGTGTCGTTGTAGAGAGCACACAGTCGATCTCGGATGAGCTCAAAAAGCTCAAAGTGGGGGATGTTATTCAGCTTACCGTAAAACGCGCTGACGGCAAGACTGCCAAAATATCAGTGACAACTGCTGAAATGCCAGCCATGATCGGAAACAGATGAGAATCGGAGTTATCAGCGACACGCACGGCAGAATAGATGGCTGGGAGAAGGCTGTCTCAATCTTTGCCGGTGTGAACACCATACTTCACGCCGGCGATGTTCTCTATCATCCACCCAAGCTTAGCTGTTCCGACGGCTACAACATCCCCACCCTGGCGGATGCGCTGAACAGTTCCAAAGCATCAATAGTCATTGCGAGAGGCAACTGCGATGCTGAGGTATATGAGGAACTCCTCAATATGCCTGTACAGTCGCCGTATGCTGTGGCAGAGATAGATGGCCTTCGGATTGTTATCACCCACGGGCACCGTTACACAGAAGAGGATATGATTGACCTGGGGCAGAGTTTCCACGCTGATGTCCTTGTGTCCGGACACACACATATCCCTGTGCTTGAGAGGATCGACTCTCTGGTACTAATGAACCCCGGAAGCCCTGCTATTCCAAAATTTGAATGGAATGGCAAGCTGACCGGGAGCGTAGGGCTGATCACAGACGACAGGTTCTCAATCCTCAGTATAGACACTGGCGAGCCGATATTCGAGTTAGATCGGTAGACTACCAGATAGAAGGCTACGATTGCGCGTCAGGAAGGCGAAACACACCTGTCTTCAAGAGTCCCCACAGAGTCTGACGAATTAGGACCTCACGCGCCAGTGTTCGCATCTTATCCACCGCGCGCCCTTCTATATTGTTTCAAGTGACAAAGGGCAAAGATTTCCGTTTGCTTATGTATTTTGGTCGGAATTGGAGCTTTGCAGGCGTTATATACGTCTATAGTAGTGTGGAGACAGAACAATGCTGGTGCATAGAAGACTGCTTACATGGATAATAACGGCCGCTATTGCCCTATTGGGGAATGCTGCGTTTGCCCTGAGCGCCAAAGACATTGAGGCGGAGATTAAAATGGGCAATGAAGCTGCACAGGCGGCTCTCACAACAATGAAATTCATCACCGACGAGTCTGTCTGTAAACGTGTCGAGACAATCGGACAAAAACTTGCTGCAGTCGCGAAAACACAAAAGATACCTGCAAGCTATGGCAGCTCTACTCTTACTGACTTTGACTACGTTTTCAAAGTGGCCAACGACGATGATGCAAACGCAGCATCGCTACCGGCAGGCTTCATATTCGTTAATAAAGGTCTTCTCGATCGGGTGGAATCAGACGACGAACTCGCAGGCGTCCTCGCACACGAAATCGCACACGTTGCACATCATCATATGTGGCATTTGCTGCAAAAACAGAGCAAGTACGATGCTATGGTGTTCGCGATTATGGCTGCTGCGCTTGCAGGAAAGGGCAGCAGCGAGAGTGCATACAACCTCTATATGGGTGCACAACTGCTTGAAATATCAAAACTCAACACCTATACTCAGGAAGCGGAGAGAGATGCCGATAAAACAGCTATAGCCATTATGCACAAAGCTGGTTACAACCCCGTAGGTATGCTCACGTTTATGGAGAAATTGGCGCGCGACCACGCCTACAACACGGTAGAGTACGGTGTTTTCCAGGATCACCCTTATTCCAGAGAGCGAGCTGACTACATAATTGCTGAAATCAAGCAGTTAGGTATCCCTATCAATCGCCGCGCTGTAACCACAGGCTATCAGGCGTTTGCTGAACAGGATGAAGACAAGCGATGGCGAGTTATGATAGACAGCAGATTGATCTTTCAGCCCGCAGACACTCGGAACTCTCCTGCAGCCGATAGAGCAAAGACCATCGTAGAAGCACTGAATAAGGCGCTGGACGATAATCCCTCCGTACGCGACATTCGACAGGACGGAGCCTCAGTCTATGTTAAACAGTCAGTGGTGGTAGAAGTAAGGCAGGAAGATGCTGATCTTGCAGGGTTGAGCATCGAAGACCTTGCAGCAAAAGTGAAACAGGCAGTCCAAACAGCGGTAATCAGCGAGAGCATTAAACTGATCTATTAGAGACGCGCAACCACTAAGCGACTACTACACCCGCCAAAGCAGATACGTGCTTGCCCACAAGAGTACTCCGCTAACGACAAATGTAGCTCCAAGGTATCCCAGTTCACGTTTGGCGAGTCTGCGGTCGTCCTTATTGCCGAAGAAGAGCAGCAACTCAATAAGTGCAAGTACGAAGCTCCCCAGCATAGCGAGCAGTGGAATCGCCGGAATAATTAAAGACAGCAGGCTCGTAAGCCCTGTGGCGATGAAAAGCACCATCACCATAATAAGCATCACTACAAGCAGTGTAAGCAGTATTGTTAAGACAACCATAATATTTCTCTTTTAGGCATGGAGCTCTACGATGTCTTTGTCTTCGAGTTCCTGATCCCTTCCCATCATAGCACCATCGGGTTTGTTCTTCCCCCAAGCCCGCGCAAAACGCAGTCTATGAGCCACGTCCTTATGGACTGCGGCAGCCAAGTCCGCCACAGTACTGCCCCTTTGAAACACGAATGGTGTGTTCAAATCCGCTTGCTTTCCAGGTATCTTGGTATAGACTCGCACAATATCGAGAAGCGAAAAGAGTCTCGATTTCAGTTGTTCTAACCCCTCACCTGTCTTCGCCGACACTGGGACTATTGGGAGATCGATATCGTATAACTCTTTCAGGATCTCAAGGTTGTCAGCAGCACCCGGAAGATCGACTTTGTTGCCTACAATAATCGCCCTGCGGACTACGGTCCCAACAGGAAGACTGGATGGCATCTCTTCTCCAGGTGACACCAAGAGAACCTTGCTTCGCTCCAATTCAGCGCGTATCATCTCGATATCATCGACCATCGCGCCCTCGGCCAGGTCGATGACTACCGCTACGACATCGGCAGACCTTGCAAGAGCAAGAACCCAACCGTCTGTAGCCTCGGCCGCAATAGGTGGCATATCGACCAATTGGATAAGAATATCCTGGTATTCCATCATCCCGGGCATCGGCCTGCGGGTAGTGAAGGGATAATCTGCCACTTCCGGTTCGGCAGCGGTAAGCCTGCCTACGATAAGCGACTTGCCAGAGTTCGGCGGCCCTGCTATCGCCACCTGCCCCGCACCCTCTTTGTCGATATGCACTTCGAGGCCACGTTTTGCAGACCCCGATGACTTATCTCGCTGTTTCAGTTTGGCGATGCGCCGTTTGATATCCGCACGCATCTTCTCTGTCCCCTTGTGCTTGGGGATCACAGCCATCATTTCATCGAGAGCAGCGAGTTTCTCTTCTGTCGTTACCGCAGCCCTATACTTCGCTTCCGCTTCCCGATACTGAGGTGTCAGATTGGCAGGCATAAGTCGGATCACTCCACCCTATGCGCGACAAGCGCATCTCGGCGAATATAGTTATACTCGAAAGCCAAGAGTTTGTCCAGCCGCAATATAGACTAAGCTCTTTCTATAGAGAGCGAGCATATAACCTCAGTTCAGGAAAGCGCGAACAGCTTCGAGATCGGAGGCTTTGTCGACGTCCTCACCTATCTCCGGATAGTCTGTCTGAATAGCCAATACCTGGCCTCTCAGCATCCTGGAAACCACACGCTCGAGCATAGATACACTCAGCAAACCCGGAAAGAACAACTGTGAGAGAATAGCTCGCATGAGCACACCAACACCAATAATTCTTGCAAGGGCAAATGGCTTTTTTCGTGCGGCGTAGGCATTCGCAATTTGCTGCTCGTTTCGGCGGAGAAACGCAGGGCTTACAAGCATTATATTGCCACCGGTGAATGTTCCTTCCTTAGTCTTGAGGCACGTGCGTTTCAGACCGGGATACTTATCTTCGCAAGACTCACGGGTTATGATTGGATAACACATATCAGCTTCAGTTGCCAGCGCCCGACCGACAAAGTCATCCACTGCCTCAGCAGTAATGAGCGGGATATCGGAACTCATAACAAGCACAGGGTTTTCGTGCCCACACGAGAGCACACCCTGCATAAGATTTTCTAAAAAACCTGAACTGGATTGCACAACCAGGCTAACTCCGTCAGCCTCAACATCACCAACAACGACTATCTTACCTATAGTTGACGCTGACTTCAAAGCATCGACTATCCACTGCAGCATAGTCTTAGAACCAATACGAACCATAGCGCGGCTGATGTTCTCTCCATCTTCAACCATATCTGGTTCCGCTGGCGCTCCAGCCAGAATTACAGCATCAACAAGCATTATTGCAGGCTCCAATCGTGTTTTAGATTCTCACTTCATCAACCGAATGGCGTTTTCGGTTGTAGTAGTAACCTCTGAATAAGGATAATTGTCTGCGAGTGTTGCAGCGGCCATCTGAGCTTGATGATTATCCTCAAAGACGCCAAAAACCGCCGCTCCGCTTCCGCTAAGAAGAGTTCTCACGGCTCCAGCCTCGCGCAGATCTCGCTTTGCCTGAGCAATTTCCGAGAATTCTTCAGCTACAATGCGCTGAAAATCATTCGATATGCTGCGAATGACTCCCCCATTGTCCCCTCTTCTGAGCGCCGCAACAACGGCTGCAGTCGGTGCAGCAGATATTCGTCGCTCAGATTCCGACAACCGCCTGTACGCCCACGGAGTGGAGATGCCAACATCCGGTTTGACGACGACAATGTCCATTCTATATACGTCGGGAAGCTTCTGAACAACGTTGCCTTTGCCACTGACAAGCGCTGTACCTCCTATGAGAAAGAACGGCACATCTGAACCCACCTCCGCAGCGAGACAAGCCAATTCTGAGGCCGAAAGTGGAGAGTCGAACAGAGTGTTCAACGCCAACAGTGTTCCCGCAGCATCGGTCGACCCACCACCAAGCCCCGCCTGCACTGGTATCCGCTTTTCCACTGCAACAGAGACTGATTCGCTGGTATCCAGAGCCTCTACGAACAGCTGGCACGCCTTGTAAACGGTGTTGCGATCGTCTGTAGGAATACGAGGGTCATTGACTGTAAGCCGAATCCCCTGCCCTTCCCCAACTGTAACGGTCAGCTTGTCGTTTAGATCGATCGACTGCATTACGCTCTGAAGGTTATGAAAGCCATCATCTCGTTTGTCGAGAATATCGAGGGTCAGATTGACTTTTGCTCTGCAAATGGCGGTTATTGTGTTCATCGCTCGTTGTCAATCGACTTTAGGTGCTGTTCTGCCTCAGCCAGAGCCGCCTTTGAACTGACTCGAAGATTGGCAAGCACTTCTTCTTTTGCAGGATCCACCATTCCAACGGCTTCTGCAGCCAAACGCTGAACGGAATATGATTCGCGTTCGTCCAACCTCCTTACGATAGCGCGATAGTGCAGCGCGGCATCCTGCCAATTGCCTTCTTTGCGCGCTTTCTCTGCGAAGTATGCGTGTGCAAATGCGTAGTCGGGGTTGACCAGTTCCGGAACGCCACGGAGAGTCTCCACTGGAGATGCCTCTTGGTCGATCATTCGCTGATACATCCTCTCAGCTTGCGGCAGGGTCTTTTTTGATTCGCTTAGAATCCTAGCAGCCGAAAGCATTGCTGGCGTTGCGTGTGGATCGAGTTCCAGTGCACGTTCATACTCTCTCACCGCTCTTTCTCTGTTTCCTTTCACAGCGAGTGCATCAGCCAGCATTATCACACTCTTAGCGCGAGTCGGCTCCAGGGCAATGGCACGTTCCATATTGGAAATACCCTCTTCCCACGCAGTTTTCGAGCCTGCCAGCCTGGTTCTGAGCACCCCGAGTCCCAGCCAATGGTCCGCAGAGAGAGGATCGACAGCAATCGCAGATTCATAGAGTTCAAGAGCTGCAAGAGGTTCATCGTTCTTCCACGCAGCATTCGCTTCCACATTGCGCAACGCACCGAGAGAAAAGAGCATCCAAACCGTTATCATACACCCGGCAACAAGCCCGAGAACCGCTCTCGTATAAGGTTTGAGAGAGACAGCCTGGCGTGTTGGAGCAACAGATGCCACCATACCGGCAAGCATCCAGAATGTGAAGCCTATCGCAGGGCTGTGCAAGTCCGAATCCAGCAGGTTTCGCACAACAGACCCGACAAGTGCTGCGAGTGAGCCGCAGACTATCAAGGCATCCCCGTCTGGCAGAAGGAACCAGTTGTCTGCCTTCGGCTGATCGTTTTCGTTCTTACGATTCCTAAGCCCGCGCGCGCCACCAACGAAGATCGCGACAAAGGCTACAGAAACAGCGATAAGCGCAGGCAGACCGGTCTCAGATGCAATCTGCAGATAACTGTTGTGCGCATTTGCAGTAGGACCAGCAATAGTGTACTTTGGAAACACCAAGGCAAACGTTCCCGCCCCCGTACCGATTAAAGGGTGCGCTTTGATGATACCCAGCATCCCCTTCCACGTGGCAACTCTGAATCCGCCCGAATACGCTTGCTCTGCAGCTTGCGCACCCACAACGCGGTGCATCATGGGGTATGCAGCGAGGCTGGCAGCTACGGCAATAATGAGAATCGCGAATCCAACTCTTAAGAGATGAGTTCGCTTGAGTGTCTTTGCCCATACAAGAAGCGCAAGCAGTGCAAACCCCGCAACGACTGCAGAAACAGCTGCGAACCTCGCACCTGTTAGAAGAAGCGCTGCGACCTCGAAACCGATTCCGAGAACTGAGCCTACTAAAACAGGAAGCGACCGAGCAGATAGAAACACAGCGATGGTCACGGGAATTACTAACACCAGATACCCACCTAAGAAACCTGGGGAGACAAACGGACCGAAAACGCGCCAGCCTGGACCCAACGAACGCATAGCCTGTATATATTCGGTGACCCCCATCGCACTGACAAAGAGTCCCACAGCCGCAACAGCAACAGCTGCGTAGATTAGTCGAGTTCTATCTCGGAAGACAACGGAGGCGGAAATAGCTATTCCAACACAGGACGCAAAGTAGAGCACCTGTTCAATCGTAGCGTGCAGGGAAGCAGTGAAAAATGCAGAGACTACGAGCAAACCAAGAAACACGCCAAACGCCCACACCGCCGCAGGGCGTTGGAGCCGATTCCTAAGCAGGATCGCTGCCGCAGCAAGAACCGCAACCGATGACACAGCTCCGGTTTGGACTATCTCGTCTTTGCCGCCCAAAAACGGCGCAAGAGCGATGACTGCGATATGCAGAGCAGTTGACGGATCAGCGGATGAGCGGTTCGGCTTGGCTGTCTTTTTCATAAGATGATACCGCTCAAATTCTAACTACGTAGGGCTTCTATGTCAAACAGGGCTTATGTGAGGTTCTCTCGGGCTATGTCGGTTGCTTCCCATTCGAGAGAGTCGACAGCAGATTAAGCTCACAGTCACGAATGTAGATTGTGGACAACGCAGCTTGTAGTCTGTATCAGATGATAGAAGCAGGTGGCACGGTCAGGATGCCACCTGCTGGGGCAATAGAGGACGGCTATATGCCAGACCGGCACCGTCCCGTAGGCAAATCTGGTATACCCTTGCGACGCTAACGCCAAACGCACTTGGCAAGAGAGTCAAAACAAATATTTGCGACTATTCGCCGAGCAGTTCTTCTTCGAAATAGTCGGTCGTGTATTCAGCGGTGTTCTCGACGAACTCCTCTTCGCATTCTCTGCTGCAGAAGTAATAGGTTTCGTCCTCGGTTTTGATTTTGTAGGGAGTATCTTCGCTTACTTCCATCCCACAGACCGGATCCTCAGGCATCTGACATACCTCCTAGCAGAAAAGCTCCACACATTCGTGGGCATTAGAGATATACCGTTCCACATTGTAAGGTAAACCAAGCGGGCAAGGAAAACCTTGGATTTTACAGCAGGGTGTTATAGCAGAGGGACTATGTCCCCTTTATTGTGATTTATGCTATCTTTGTAACGCTAATGGCACGGCCTGT
>CAZCCV010000022.1:0-40397 GCA_964497515.1 uncultured bacterium
CCCGGCGCCATCTATGAAGAGAACCTCACGCCACCCAGAGGTTCTCTTCGCACTTATGTGCCCGCGATTGACCAACTACTGTGCCTCTGATAGTATACGTCCAACATTACGCAGAGACAGTGGGGGAATATGTTCGCTAAACGTTACGAAGGAAACCCGGTTTTAACGCCGACAGACCTATGGTGGGAGAGTAAGGCTGTGTTCAATAACGCCGTTACCGAAAAAGACGGCAAAATCCATATGCTCTACCGCGCAGTCGGCGATGACAATACATCACGATTTGGCTATGCCGTAAGCGATGACGGCTTCAACTTCAAACGCAATCGCCTGCCCATCTACGAAGGCCCTCCGGGCGACGAGTTCGAACGGTTAGGATGCGAAGACCCGCGGATTACCAATATTGACGGCGTATACTACATTCTATACGTCGGCGCTTCCACTTACCCGGCGGCGGAAGACAAGCCGCCTACATTTTTGGTCGGCCCTCCGTGGCGGTGCAGAGTGTCGTTGCTCTCCACCACAGATTTCAAGAGCTTCACTCGGCACGGTGTGGTGCTGCCCGAGTTTGATGACAAAGACGCAGTGCTATTCCCGGAAAAGATAAACGGGAAATACGTGATGTACCATAGAGTGCTTCCGGATATCTGGATTTCTTACTCCGATGACCTGCTGCATTGGTACGATCACAAACCGATAATGACGCCCAAAGCGGGCTTGTGGGACAGCGAGCGGATAGGTGCAGGTGCTCCACCAATCAGAACTGAACAGGGATGGCTAAATATCTATCACGGAGTCGACGAAACCCGGACTTACAGGCTGGGTATCTTCTACTCTGACCTCGAAGACCCTTCCCGCATCATTTCACGTTCTTCGGTGCCGATACTCGGACCTGAAGAATCCTTCGAGCGGCTCGGCTGTGTAAATAACGTGGTTTTTACCTGCGGAGCAATCGAAAAAGAGGATCAGTATCTGATCTATTATGGTGGAGCAGATAGCTCTATTGGCGTCGCAACGCTCAACAAGGAAGTTATAAACCAGATTCCGATGACTGAGGAAATATAGACTCTCGGGCTCGGATTTTTGATTGACGCTCTTGGTCGCGATATGGTAAAATACAGATTGTTACGGCGGAGTACCTCAGTTGGTTAGAGGACCCGGCTCATACCCGGGGCGTCGTCAGTTCGAGCCTGACCTCCGCTACCATATTGCTCAAAAGAAGAGTCGCCACTGCGCGTTATCTACAATGCGGTGGCGGCTTTTTGGTATCTCTTAAGGCTAATGGTTGCTATCCGCCCGATACCGGCCGTTTGAATTTTCTGTCTAATTCCCAGTTTGTAAGCGATATGATGATCGGCCGCCCGTGAGGGCAGACAAACGGATTCTCTGTAGCGAGCAATTGCCGGATAAGATCGTCCATTTCGGGCATTGAAAGAGAGTCTCCTGCCTTGATTGCAAGCTTGCAGGAAGTAGTGATTAATACTTGCTCCGGGCGTGCTACTAGATGCCGGGCAACGGAGACATCGACGAGTTCAGCGATAATATCTCTTAAAAGCTGCTCTGTATCGTGTGCTTTGGCATCGGCTGGGACAGCTCTTACAACAAACGAATCCTTACCGAAAACCTCGATATCGAACCCGATGCTTCTCAGATCCTCCAGCCGCTCACTTACGAGAAGCCCTTCTTTTCTGGAGAGCTCGAGCGTGATCGGTAACACCAAACCCTGCATAACAGGCCGACCACTGCTTCTGACTTTCATTAGCTGCTCGAAGATGACTCGCTCGTGCGCTACGTGCTGATCGATGATGAGCACGCCGTCCTCCGATTCGGTGAGGATGTATGTATCGCGCGCCTGACCGATGACTCGCAGGTTTCGCAAACGAACCGCTGGCGACGGTTCTATGGCCGGAGAAGATGCACCCTCAGAGGTGGCGGGTTGCGGTTCGCTTCTCCATTCAAACGGATCGGAAATCCCGGGAAGTGTGTCGAATTCGCTGCGCTTCAGCATAAACTCGCGGAAACGAGTCATATCTGCTTCATCGGGTGGTCTGAGAAACGATTCCTGTTCGGGGCTCTGCGAATAACTTCCGGACTGTCGCGGCGAGGGCTTGCTGCTTTCCGTAATCACAGGCACAGCACCGCCAGACATAAGTGCACCTCTAACGGCCGATGAGAGAGCTCTGTGAACTTCCTGGTCGCTCGAGAA
Organism: uncultured bacterium; assembly: GCA_964497515.1. GTDB lineage: Bacteria > Armatimonadota > UBA5829 > UBA5829 > DTLH01 > CAZCCV01. The sequence goes on from CAZCCV010000022.1 coordinate 2,204, forward strand.
CTTGACTTCCGCCTTAGATGGGTGAACGTTTACATCGACCAAGGCTGGGTCGATGTCGATGAACACGATTGCTGTCGGATACCGACCTGGCTGCAAAATGAGATCCCTGTACGAGTGGTCGACTGCGTGAGTGAGCGTTTTACTGCGCACAAACCGACCGTTGACGAAGAACACCTGCTGGGCGCGATTTGACCGGGTGAAAGAGGGTCTGGTGACAAATCCGTGCACTCTAAGCGCAGGATTATCGAACTCTATGGGTATAAGCTGTTTTGCAGCGTCTCTGCCATAGATTGCTGCCGCGACACTTATCACGTCTCCCGTACCGGTGACTGAGATAATTTCCCTCTCGCCGTGCAGTAGTCGGAAGCTGATACCGGGGTGAGAAAGAGCAAGCCGCCCCACTACATCGGTGATGTGTGAAAGCTCTGTCTGTGCGCTTCTTAAGAATTTCAGCCTTGCAGGAGTGTTGAAGAACAGCCTGTGAACCGCAATCGACGTGCCCTCAGGTGCCCCTACCGACTCCAAATTGGTGACAGTGCCTGCTTCAATATCGAGTCTGGTTGCAGCAGCATCAGCAGTGCGTTTAGTGACTACCTCAATAGTGGAGACTGATGCTATGGAGGGCAAAGCCTCGCCGCGAAAGCCTAGGGTTCTGATGGCGAAAAGGTCTTCGGCGCTGGAAATCTTGGACGTTGCGTGACGCTGAAATGCGGTTACAGAATCGTCGCGGAGCATACCCTGACCGTTATCGACGACTTTGATAAGCTCTTTTCCGCCATCTTCTATGGTTATCTGTATCTGTGTAGCTCCTGCATCTATAGAGTTCTCGACAAGTTCCTTAACAACCGATGCAGGGCGCTCTATGACCTCTCCCGCAGCTATGCGGTTTGCGGTGTGCTCATCAAGTACCAGTATGCTCTTTGGTGCAGTGATTTCGGACATTGCAGGATAATCGAACGAGGCGTACTCCTATTGGAATTCTGAAGCAATTATAGCATATCTGGTTGTGCTTATTGTTCCCATTCGTCGCGGAGCAGAGAATACATGGCCATATCCAACGGCTCACCGCGGAGTATCGCTTGCTGACGAAGAATGCCTTCTAGCTTGAACCCTAACCGCTCTGCAACTGCTCTGCTCCGGTGGTTATTTACCATAGATCTCAGATCTATGCGATTCATACGAAGGTCTTGGAATGCATATGTGATCATCTCTCGGCACGCTGTAGTAACTATGCCCTTGCCCTCGAATTCTTTGCCGATCCAGTAACCTATCTCTGCGCGACGGTCTGTCTGGCTCAGAACGTGCATACTTACAGAACCTGCATAAGCATCGCAGTACCAAATGCCGCATACTGCGCTACCATTCGTAGCGAACAGGCGCACGCATTGGGAGATGAATAATCGAGCGTCTCTAACCGATCGCCCCTCGTCTACCCAGTTTAGCCAGCGTCTCAGATGCTCGCGGTTGCTGTTGATTAGCGCGTACATCTCTGCCGCATTGGGGGGAACCAGTAACCGCAGTTCGATGTTGTTATCGAGTTTTCGGGGAAAGAGTAGCTTGCTCAAAGCAGATTAACCTTGTTTTAACCAGCGGGCAACATCCTTGGCGTGATAGGTGAGAATTATATCGGTACCAGCGCGTTTTATCGATGTGAGAATCTCGAGGACTGCTCTTTGTTCATCGAGCATATTCGCTGCCGCAGCCGCTTTAACCATTGAGTACTCTCCGGAAACGTTGTAAGCAGCAACAGGAACATCAAAATGATTTCGTGCGTCGGCGATGACATCCAAATATGCGAGCGCCGGTTTTACCATAACGATATCTGCACCCTCTTCGATATCGGTGGCTATCTCCCGCAGTGCTTCGCGACGATTGGCTGAGTCCATCTGATACCCGCGACGGTCTCCAAACTGCGGTGTGCTTCCGGCGGCATCGCGAAACGGCCCATAAAACGCGGAAGCGTACTTTGCTGAATACGACATTATTGGAGTCTCTTCGTATCCGGCATCGTCGAGGACTTCGCGGATGACCATCACCCGCCCATCCATCATATCGGACGGCGCAACCAAATCTGCACCCGCTGCAACGTGCGAAAGGGCAGTTCTGCCAATGTACTCGAGCGTTTCATCGTTAGCAACGCTGCCATTTGTTACTATCCCACAATGGCCGTGTGAAGTGTACTCACACAGGCAGACATCGGTTATGACGACAAGATTTGAAACGCTCTTTTTCAGCGCACGCACAGCACGTTGGACGATGCCATCGGTGGAGTACGCTTCGCTTCCCATTTCATCCTTGTGAGCAGGAATACCAAATAGCAGAACTGCAGGGATTCCAAGAGCGGCAACATCCTTGGCTTCCTCAGAGAGTAGATCGACAGAAAAGTGGTAGACGCCCGGCATCGATGGAATTTCCTTCCTTACGCCGTGGCCTTCTGTCACAAACATTGGGTAAACGAGATTATCTGTGGTGATTACTGTTTCGCGGACCAGACGCCGAATGCCCTCGGTCTTTCTGAGTCTTCGACCTCTTACTATTGGGAATCGCATTGCCAACTCCTAACGTGAGATCTCTTCGTCGGTCAGATAACACGCCGGGTCTTCAGCCCACATATCACCGTGAACCGCGATAGCCCGGGATCTGAAGTTACCGTTACATATGTCTATCCACTTGCAGTTGTCCTGTGCACACCTGCCCTTAAGCAGTGGCTTGCGGTTTTTCAGCCCGGCCATTACGGGGTCGGTGGTATCGAGCCAGATTTCGCTGAATTTTCGTTCGCGCACATTTCCGAAGGTATAATCTTGCCAGAACTGATCGGCGTGCACGTTGCCGCAATTGTCGATACACCCTATGCCTACACCCGACTGGTTTCCACCGTTCCACTTCAAGAGTTGAAGCACTTCTTCGGCGCGCTCCGCCTGCTCACTTAACAACCTGTTGTAGATATAAGGGCCATCGCAGTGGTTGTCTACCGTAAGGATGTCCTTTTCCAAGCCCCGGCGGTGGAAGTCGACCGTGCGGTCGACAATGAGGTCGATTGCGCGCCTTGATTCCTCGTGCGTGAGGTCGTCTGCAGTAAGATTGGTGCCTCTGCCAGTGTACACCAGATGATAGAAGCACGCCCGAGGGATTTTGTGATCCTCTATAAAATCGAAGATTGCATTCAGGTCGTTATAGTTTCGCCGGGTCATTGTGAGTCGCAACCCGACCTTCTGCCCGACGTCTACGCACGCTTCAAAGCCGCGCATAGCTGCATCGAATGCACCGCTTACACCTCTAAACTCGTCGTTTGTGTCACCGATACCATCCAGCGATATGCCTACGTATCCGAAACCGGTATCCTTTATTCGTTTAGCTAGTTTAGGAGTAATTAGGGTGCCATTTGTAGATATTACGGGCCTGATACCACACTTAATAGCGAACTCGGCCAGCTCGAAGAGGTCTGTTCGCATAAGTGGTTCGCCACCGGATAAGAGCAGCACGGGGACGCCGAACTCGCCAAGGTCTCGTATCATTTCGAGCGCTTCGTTGGTACTCAGTTCGCCCTCGTAGTCTCTATTGTCGGAGTCTGAGTAGCAATGCACACACTTCAGATTGCAGCGTCTGCTGACATTCCAAACAACAACGGGTTTCTTGTCTTCAGAATACTGCAGCAGATGCGCAGGCATTTTGCCGCTCTTTCTTCCGTAACGAAGAGCATCTGCAGTGGTCGCTGTACCACAGCAAAGTTTGCTGATTCCTATCACGATGTTATTCCTCTAATCGGCCGAGCCCGTGTTTCAGGATTTCCTTTACCAGTCCATCTATAGTGTAGTCTTCAGCTATGATATGAGGCTCTATTCCGAGGCTCCTCGCGGTTTCGGCGGTTATTGGGCCGATACACGCAGCGGTAACACCGGACGGCAGTCTCAGACCACCTAACAGCCCTATGAAATTCAGTACAGTCGAAGAACTTGTAAACGTTACCGCATCGATCTCTCCGGCTTCGATCATCGATCTTACAACCGCTGCATCGGATTGCTCGGTAACAGTTTCGTAAGCTACCGCCACTTCTACTTCGGCGCCGCGTTCGGTGAGTCGTTCCGGGAGAGCCTCGCGTGCCTCTTTCGCCCTGACGATCAGAACTCGCCGCCCTGCGAGTTTGCCTGGAAGGTTTTCTGCCACTGATTCTGCTATATACTCTGGTGGCACATATTCTACCCTAAGACCGTATCTTTCAAGCGCGGCTGCCGTTGCCGGGCCGATTGCCGCAAGTCGCGTTCCGGCCATTGCTCGCACATCCTCACCCTGCTCACGCAGCCTTCGTATGAACCACTCCACACCATTAGCACTGGTGAAGATAATCCACTTGAATGCGCCAAGAATACGGATGGCCAAATCCAGACTAGTAGTGTCCGTTGGTGGCACAATCTTGATTACAGGGAACTCCACTACCTCTGCTCCCAGCGCTTCGAGCTTTTCTGTAAGGGCACTCGCCTGATCTCTGCTTCTGGTGACGATTATTTTTTTGCCAAAGAGCGGCCTGGTATCGAACCAGCGGAGTTTTTCTCTCAGTTTTACAACATCCCCAACTACTGTTATCGCAGGCGATGTGATACCGGCAGTCTTGGCCTGTTCGGAGATTGTCCCGAGGGTGCCGACAATGGTTTCTTGGTTGGATCTGGTTCCCCAGCGGATTATCGCGGCTGGCGTGTCGGCAGACCTGCCATTTGTGATGAGCTCGGAGACTATACCCGGTAGGTTTTCGACTCCCATCAAGAAAACCAGGGTATCACCACCAGTAGCGATGCTATTCCATTTGAGCGTAGATTCGGCTTTTTCTGCGCTTTCGTGCCCGGTAATAATACTGAGCGCCGAGCAGAGCTTTCGGTGTGTGACGGGGATACCTGCATAAGCCGGTACCGCAACAGCAGAGGTAACGCCTGGCACTACTTCAAAGGCAATCCCCTCCGCTACCAGCGATTCCGCCTCTTCTCCACCTCTTCCAAAAACGAACGGGTCTCCACCTTTAAGTCTCGCAACGCTCTTGCCAGCTTTCGCTCTTTCAACCAGCAAGCGGCTGATTTCTTCCTGACTCATAGTGTGGCTGCTCGATACTTTGCCGACATAAATCAACTCTGCTTCGGGATTAGCGCGCCTTAAGATCGCCGGATGAACCAGCCTGTCATATACCACAACATCGGTACCAGCAAGTATCTCTGCTCCGCGCAGCGTAAGAAGCTTTGGGTCGCCTGGCCCGGCACCGATAAGGTACACTCTGCCGTTGGATTCACTATTACTCATTGTATCTTTCGCCGTTCGTCTTATTATCGGCTGCTTTTAATAGCACCGTATCTTTCTTGCACTGCGCATCGTCGGTAGCGGGATGATCCAGATTGTAGTTTAACCCTCGACTCTCTTTTCGAGAAAGAGCCGACCTGACTATTAGCTCAGCTACTAGCACAAGATTTCTAAGCTCCAGTAACTCGGGTACGAGCACACCGTGCTCAAACATCGTCTCAGCCGATGAAAGAATAGCTCTCACGTGTGTAAGCGCCTTATGGAGCCGCTCGTTGGTTCGAACTATACCGACATACTGCCACATAACCTTCTGCAGCTTGGCAGTCAGTTCCCGAACCATCTCGGAATCTACCGGGTCAGAGTGTAGATCAGTAGGGTACTCTGTAACGAAGTCAGCAGATTCATCCGTGCCAATGCTGCCACTCAATACTTTGCCTGCATCTATCGCTGCCCTGTGCGCATAGACCAGAGCCTCAAGGAGCGAGTTTGAAGCCAAACGGTTAGCACCGTGCACTCCCGTACAGGCAACTTCGCCGCAGGCATAGAGCCTGTCGATACTGGATCTGCCGTTTGTATCGGTAAGCACTCCACCACAGGAGTAGTGTGCCGCAGGGACGATTGGTATCCAATCTTTCGTAATATCCAGCCCCACCGAAAGGCACTTCTCGTAGATACCTGGGAAACGCGACTTGAGCTTCTTTGCATCGAGGTGAGTGACATCGAGATACACACATTCATCGCCGTTCTTCTTCAGTTCAGCGTCGATTGCGCGTGCTACAATATCCCTTGGCGCAAGACAGCCCATCTCGTGGTAGTGCTCCATAAATGTGCTGCCATCGCGCAGACGAAGGATCCCGCCTTCTCCTCGAACCGCCTCGCTGATCAGAAACGACCTTGCTCCCGGATGATAAAGTGACGTCGGATGGAATTGAATAAACTCCATGTTCGCGATCTCAGCCCCAGCACGGTAGCTGAGTGCCACACCATCTCCCGTAGCAATCTCGGGGTTTGTAGTGTACAGATAGACTCTACCTGCACCGCCGGTGGCCAACATTGTCACTTTGGCTGCGATAGTCGTCACGTCGCCAGTGTCGGGATCGAACACATAAGCTCCATAGCATCGCTTGCCATCCGATATGAGGTCGACCGCTACGTGGTGCTCAAAAATACGGACATTATCTTTGTATTTGACGCTGCTGATGAGCGCCCGTTCGATTTCTCTGCCGGTGAGGTCTGCTGAATGAAGGATTCTACGCTTGGAGTGTCCGCCCTCTCGCCCAAGAGCCAGGCGCGCTGTGCCTGCAGAATCGTGTTCTTTTGTGAACCGAACTCCCAATTCAATCAGTTCCCGCACCCGTTGGGGACCCTCTTTTACCAGGATTTCGACTGCATCTTCGTGACAGAGCCACGCCCCGGCAACAAGAGTATCGCGGATGTGCAGATCGAACGAATCATCGTCGGACGTGACGCTCGCTATTCCCCCCTGCGCGTAGTTGGTATTCGATTCTGTATCGCTCTTTTTGGTTACCAGTGCCACCCTGCCGTGCTCGCTCGCTTTCATTGCGAAAGACAGCCCAGCGATTCCACTGCCGAGAACCAATACGTCTACTTCTATGCTCATGCGGCACCCATACCCATTGCGGCTGACTGCTTGCGCACATCTTCGAGGATTTCTCTTGCTCCACTTTCGAGGAGGACTTGCGCAGTTTTCTCGCCAAGTGCCGCAGCGTTTGTCATTTTGTCTGTTTGTTTCACCCTGACGATGTTCTTTCCGTTAAGAGCGGCGACCAAGGCATCGAGCTCGATGTTGCCGGACTTTGGGATAGCCAGTGCAGCAATGGGCGCCTGACATCCGCCTCCCAGCGCAGCGAGTAGAGCACGCTCTGCAGTCACCGCCGCCTCGGTAAGTTCATCGTTCAACCTACGAACAATGCCAACTGTGCGATCGTCGCCTGTGCGAACCTGCACTCCCAAAGCTCCCTGCCCGACCGCTGGCAAGCATATCTCAAATGGCAGCATCTCAACAAGGAGCTTCGCATCAAAAGCACCTTTCGCATCCCACTTCAGCCTGTGAAGCCCAGCCTTCGCGAGCACAATGGCATCGAAATCTCCGGCCTGCAACCTGCGAATGCGGGTATCGAGATTGCCGCGCAGATCCTCGAAGACCAAATCCGGCCGAAACGCCATAAGCTGTGCTTTTCGACGAAGACTGGATGTCCCCACTTTCGCCCCAGCAGGAAGATCAGAGAGCCCGCCTCTCTTAGAAAGCAGGGTGTCGCTCGGATCTACCCTTGCGGGAGTAGCAGCTATCGTTAAGCCATCCGTCATCTCAGACGGCAGATCCTTGAGGCTGTGAACCGCCAAGTCGATCTTGCCCTCGGCAAGTGCAACTTCGATTTCCCTGACAAACAGCCCTTTGTCGCCAATTTTTGCGAGGGGGGTATCGAGGATTTTGTCGCCCTTGGTCTTGATTATCTCAACCCGGGTCTCGACCTCCGGACTATGGAGCCTTATTCTGTCGGCCACCCATTTGGTCTGCGCTAACGCCAGCACACTCCCTCTGGAACCGATCAACAGTTCAGTCATGACGCAATATTATATCACAAACCGCCCCAAGCGAACTTATGGAGTGCTGTGGTTAACATAATTAGTCCCCCGCCTACGATCAGCACCCAGTTTGCACGCCTCCCGCGCCAGCCGACTGCACGGTGCGCAAACAGGTAGATTACATACACCGCCCACGTTACAAGAGACACCATAAGCCGCATCTCAGACGCTTGCGCCCGAACTCGCGACGTCTCTACCCCTACGATACCAGTGATGATCCCCAACATCATAAGTGGAAATCCCAGTGCAGCAAAAAGGTGGGCTATGCTATCGACAGTCTCAAGAGGTGGAAGCTTGCGGAACATCCCATTAAGCCTCTTCGACTTCAGCAATCTGTTTTGAACCAGATAGAAAACTGCACTGCAGAAAGCAAGAGCACACAGGGCGAAACTTGCGATAATAGCGGCTATGTGAACCCTAAGCCATGCGTCATCAGCGATGCTTCTATCGGAAAAACGGTATACCAGTGCAAGCGCGATTACAGATAGCGGCATAGCAAGCGCACCTAGCGCGGGTAGCCTGTATTTCAGCAGCACCGCAAGATACCCTGCAGAGATTGCCCACGACAGAAAGAATATCGCCTCCTGTGCATTTGCAAACGGGGTGGAATAATGGGCAGTCTGCAATCCAAGCCGAACTGTCTGGAGAATCAGCCCCGCCGTCATTGCAGCAGTGCCATAACCAGCGAGATACCGGTGTCGTACGTGCAGATTAGCCAGGTACAGCACCGAAGCAGCGAAATATGCCACTAGGGTCGCCCCAAGAAGTGCAACGCTCACGAAGTCGCCTCGAAATCTACAGATTCGTGACTCTTCTCACGAACACCGTTGGCGCTTTCAGCCGATTCCCCGTTTAGTCCGAACATCTCTCTTGCTACATCGAGCTTTGCTTCTCCATCGGCACTTGATGCGTACTCCTTCATTTTGACAAGCGGATGATGCGATACTTTGTTTACGAGCGATCGCATCATCACCCGTATTGCCTCCTGATCTTTCTCCGACAGATGGGCGAGCTTGGGCGCAGTCCGCTCCCACTCGGCGTCACGGAGTGTTTCGAGCTTCTCTCTTAACTGTTTTATCAACGGAACCGCCTCCAGAGTCCTCAACCACGACACATACCTCTCTGTCTCTTCTTTGATGATTCTCTGCACCTTTTCAACTTCGTTGTTGCGTTCGGACGTGGATGAGAGCACCAACTGCTCCAAATCATCGATATTGTACAGAAAGACATTATTCAGTTCTCCAGCAGCCGGGTCGATATCTCGCGGAACAGCTATATCTATAAGAAAGATAGGGCGTTCGGAGCGCGCACGCATAGTCTTTTCCATATCTGCGCAGTCGATTATTTGCCCATCCGCTCCTGTGGAGGATATTACGATGTCAGCTGCGGTCAAAGCATCGACCATAGACTCCCACGGCTTCGCTGTTCCTCCGAGCTTTGCGGCCAACTCTTCGGCACGCGCAAAGGTTCGGTTTAAGACAGTGATTGCGCTTGTACCAGCCATAACCAGTCGTCTGGCAGCAAGCTCGCTCATTTTGCCTGCACCAAGGATTACTATTCTACGAGTGTTCAGCTCGCCAAATATCGAAGTAGCCAGTTCAACAGCCGCTGCACCTACAGAGAATGCGCCACGAGAGATGTCTGTCTCAGTGCGGGCGCGTTTGCCTACGAAAAGCGCGTGCTGAAAGAGGTTGTTTAAGACAGTGCTGGTTGATTCTGACTCCCCTGCAACGCAGTAGGCGTTTTTCACTTGGTGCATAATCTGGGTTTCACCCAGCATCATCGAATCGATACCTGCCGAAACGCGGAAGAGGTGCTCGACTGCCTTGTGTCCACGGTGTCGGTAGATGTGATCGTGAAATCCCGCTGCTGGAATACCGTGATGGTCGCTCATGAAACCTACGAGCCGATCTTCGTCTTCGCGCCGGCTGATAATCGCGTAGATTTCCGTTCGATTGCAGGTAGAGAGAATACAGCATTCAGAGACGCAGTGGCGAGCAATCAGAGTCTCGAGCGCGATAGGGAGGTTCCCTTCAGAGACTGCGAGTCTTTCTCTGACCTCAACAGGAGCCGTTTTGTGGTTAAGTCCGATAGCAACGAGGTGCATGTTGTTCTGGTCAAAAAAGGAGAGCAGGCGTCTTGGTTACTCAATAGAACGAGTTTTGTAACGCATTGTAATCTCTTCAGCGGCCGCTCGAGCTGCTTTGTGCTGTCCTTTTGTGATTAGATCGGGTACAGTCGAATCGAGAATCTCTTTGAGCGCCGCTTCCCGATTAGCTTGATTTGGTATATCTCTCTGCACGATTCTGCGCATTTCGCCCATCAATTTGGCGAGTTCGGCGTAATCCGACCCGATAACTTCCCCAACTCTCTGTTTAATTCGTGCAGCGAGTGCGGGACTCGTGCCAGAAGTGCTGATTGCAATTGTTATATCGCCCCGCCTTACTATTGCCGGCACTATGAAACTGCAGAGCTCCGGGTCGTCTACGACATTTACAGGGATTCCAGCCTGACACGCGTCTTGAGAGACCTTTGTGTTAGTCTCTCTGTCTGCTGTGGCAGCTATAACAATTGCCGCCCCAACGATATCACCCTCTCGATACGTTCTCCTTTGTATATTGACCAAGTGAGCATCTATTAAACTCTGCAGTTCAGGGATGACCTTCGGTGAGATGACGTTTACTTGAGCTCCGAAGTCAAGGAGCATTTCGACTTTTCGTATCGCCACCTTGCCACCGCCAACAACCAGCACTGTTCGGCCGGTCAGATCCATCATAACAGGATAGTAAGCCATTTACTCCACCTTCTGAGCGTTCTCCTGGCCTCGCTCTACTTCCTCCGTAGTCTTATGGATTCTTCTGTTTTCTGCCATCGTGTGCAGAGTTGCAACCACTCCACCAAAAACTGCTACAACAGCACCTAACCACATCAGGCCGATGTACGGTTTCGTAGAGAGGCTTACCGCCGCGTGCTGCGAAGTGATGGCAAGCATAATGTATTTGGTGTCTGATGATACTCCGCAAAACTCAACAAGGCTATCGGTTCCAGGCAGGGGCACTGGCGGGTGAATCAATTGCACCGGTTCATCGGAAGCTGAAGGGTGATGACGCATAGTAAGCCACGGGGTGACTGTCTGAGTCTTGCCGTTAGTCTGAATCCGCAGATTTGCACCCACTTGGACTTCGTTTTCACTCTGATTGTCCGGAATTTCAAGATCGTTGAAAGTGAGCGCAAAACCCGGCAGCGCAACGGTTTCGCCCTTCTCGATTGTACCAGTCATCGGTGTGGGAATGCGTTCCGGTGCGATGTACAAATCACTTGCTCGCGATTTGATTATGAGTGGCTTGGCGGGCACTGAATCTGCGTACACGCTCGATGCAGGACAGGAAATTGCTGATCTTACTTTGCGTCCGTTGTTGTTCACGGTAAGCATCATCGCGGCTTTTCGCTCGTCCAAAGGAGTCATACCTTCATATGTCAGTCGGCACGTCTTGATGATTCGTGGGAAAGATATTGCGGTAAAAGTCACCTGAACCGGTTCCCCTTTGGGAAGCATAATACCCTCTTTGCGTCCGCCGTTTGCGGAGAGCACAATGCCCAGTATCATCAATGCCACGCCAAAATGCGAGAGCAGGCCGCCTGTTGAAACAGGCTTTTCTCTGTAGTTTCTAATCAGAGCATAGCTGTTCACAGCAAGCGCAGCAATCGATACCAATAGAACGCTCGCTCCAGCGACCACAAAATACCAGCGAGGTCCGCCTGCAAAAAGCCCGACCAGAACTCCGAATACCACCAAAACAGCCAGTTGCAGCGCAAACTCCAAAACTCGAGATGTAGAATTCCTCCGAGCAGTCGTAAGCGCAATCAGAGCCACCATCAAAAATGCGACTGGTGCAACTGTTCTATCGTAAAACAATCGGTCTATGGCGATATCCCTGTTGAAAGATTTGGCGAGTATAGGTGCAGAGGTTCCAATGAACACAATGCCAGCGAGCACGCATAGAGAGACTATTCCAAATGAATGGAGAAGAGCATTCGAGCTGTTCCCTGCACCTGATTCAGATTCTCCCATCTTTCGCCATCGCCAGATAACTAACGCAGCAGACACCATTAGAAAGCAAACTATGAATTGCAGAAAGTAACTGCCTGCACCAGTGGTGCCAAACGTGTGTACCGAGAGATCCCCGAGAACCCCACTGCGAGTAAGAAACGCAGCGTAGAGAATCGTGAGATATGTAACCAACGACAGAATTATGCTCAGGCGAGTGTAACTGCCGCAAGCTCGTTTGCTTGACAGTGTGTGCAGAAGCGCCGTAGCAAGAAGCCACGGGATCAGTGAGGCGTTTTCGACCGGATCCCAAGCCCAATACCCGCCCCAACCAAGGACTTCGTAAGACCAGTATGCGCCCAAGATGATACCGGCGCTAAGAGTAGTCCAACCAAATGCGACCCAGGGAAGCGCCGACCGGCGCCACTCGCTGAAATCCCCTTTTGCCAGCGCTGCCACAGCTAACGCTGCAGGGATAGATATCGCCGCATAACCAACAAACATAACAGGCGGATGTACTACCATCCACGGGCTTTGAAGTAGTTCAGAAAGCCCCAAACCATCTGAAAACCCCGCCCCGCCGGTCATGTCTCTTACAAGGCTTCCCGAAACATGGCTAAACGGACTATCCTTAAGAAGAAGGCCAAAAAGCATTGCAAGCGTCGAGCTCCACGCTACCATAGCCCAGGCTTCGAGCTTGCGTGCTTTCGTAAGCAGAACGATCCCCATAAGTGAGACAGCGAGGCACCAGAATAGGAGCGAGCCCTGTTGACCTGCCCAGAACACCGACACCTTATACGCCAATGGGAGCGAACGAGAACTGTTTAGTGCGATATACTCGATGTCGAACCGGTTCGCAAGGATTGACATCCAAAAATATGCCGACAGAACTACAGTGAAGCCAACTGATACTGTATAGAAAAATCGCCCAAATCGAACTCGAACAGGATCAACTACAGCCGAATGCGCATAAGCCGTTACAGCTCCCGTCGCGGCCATGAAAGCGATTATCATCATTATGTTTTCTGGCAGCATAGGCATCCTTATCTGTTCTGGTATTTGGATGGGCACTTAACAAGAATTTTCTCGGCCTGCAGCGCACCGTTTTTGTATGTGCCGACAGCGACTACTCGCTCTGCTTGCCCGAAATTCGCTGGATATGACCCCCTATAGTTCACTTTCAATTCGCGGCCCGCTTTGTCGCGAAGAAAAAAGAAAGACTCTGCTCTGATGTCGCTTGCAGTTTTGTTCTTAACTAGATAGCCGGGCACCTGTATCGTGCTTTTATGAGTCTTTCTTACTTCGTCGAAGTCTTCAATGTACGGAGTCATAGAGCTTAGAAATGACGATGCCCCCAGTGCGACGAACGCTACTATTGCGACTCCCGCTATTATGTAGTGACGCTTCATTTTCGTAGATCCCTAATCTGTCTGTCTATTGAAAGCATATACAGAAAGAGTCCTACCCACACGATGAGTGGAGTTATCATCAGAGCTACTAACGAAGACATATCTACCTCCCGCGCCCAAACCGCAGTGCAGCAAGCGCAGTCTTCATACGGAAGATCCATACATAAATGCCAAGAAAACCGACTATAGCAGAAAACAAGACGATCCGGTACTCTGTAGAAAGTCCACCACCAGTCGTCAGCGTGTCCTCTGGATGCAACGACACCATAAGCCTAGGCACAGCAAAAACCAAAAACACCATAGCCGGAACAGCGAGGATTGTGTAGGCTGAGGAAACCTTCGCCCGCTTTATACTGTCGTCTACTGCAGAGCGGAGTGTGAGCTGAGCCGCATAGATCAGCAGCAACACAGCAATAGATGTCTCCCGCGGATCCCAATTCCACCAGCTACCCCACTGAACACGTGCAAAAATCGATCCTGTCAGAGTGGCGAACACTGCAAACAGGAGCCCAATCTCTGTGGAAGCGGCAGATTTGGCGTCATCCATCAGGTCTCGAGTTCTCATGAATCTATACGCATAGAGCGCTGCTGCCAAAAACGCCACTACAGAGACGATAGCACACGGAACGTGAAAGAAAATAATCCGTGCAGCATCTGGTGCCATGAACCCGCCTGTTGCGGGCGACGTAAAGAGAAATGCCGCAACTATTGCAGCGCACATCCAGATTCCGAGGAGTACCTTAAGGAACATCAATCCTCCCACACAAACCGAAACAACATGAGCGATACAACAAAGAGCACTCCTGCATAGGATATCAGCAGCCTGACCTCCGGAAACGCCGCTGAGCACGAGTCGGAAAGAAGTGCTCTGAGTGTGCCTTTTATTCCTATGATAAGCGCCGGCAGCACAATTGGAAATGCAATTGCAGCGAAGAGCGCGCCCTTCGCCTGTGCACGTGAGACCATTGCTGCTACAATCGTCGTCGCAACTGCAAGGCCGGCACTGCCAGAGATGAGCGATACTAAAAAGAGCGGCCAGTGCGCGACTTGCAGGCCGAGAACGCCTACAAAAAGTGGGAGAGTGACAGCTTCTATCGCAGCCAGAAGCAAGACATTGAAAAGCAGCTTTCCCAGAAACACTGATTCGGGAGTTGATGTCAGCCTGAGCACCGCAGAAGTGCCAGTCTCCTCTTCACGCACAAACACCCGCGAAAGTCCGAGCATTGCCGAAAAGTAGATGATTATCCAGAGTAGCGCAGACTGAACCTGCGGCGTGACAGAACCTCCCATTGAAAACCCTATTGCCAGAATAGTCGTTGCAGCAAAGAGCAGTACGGCATTCGCGGCGTGGCGCGTGCGAAATTCCGAGGTGACTTCTTTATTGAATACAGCGAGCGTCTGTGAAAGAATCACTCTAATACCATAGGATTCATTCTGACTAGTGCCATTCTCTTTTCTGAGGCCATCATCCGTTGTGGGTGACATACTTACTCTCCCAGAGTTAGCGTTTGATCGCCATAACAGAGATCCCGAGAGTCATTAGTGGCAATTATCGCGATACCTCGTTCTCGCTGCTTGCTCAAAACCGAATGCAGAACTACCGCACCGGCTTCATCCAAGCTAGAAAATGGTTCATCCAACAGCAGCACCGCAGGGTGGTGCATCAACGCGTATGCGAGTTTTACTCGTTGGCGCATTCCCAAAGAGAGGGAGCCGAACGGATCGTTTTCGCGCCCGCTTTCAAACCCCAATTCCAGAAGATCCTCACACAGGGTAGACTCCGTTTTGGAGATACCTCTTAACTGCGCGAAGAAACGCAGGTTCTCCAGCGCAGATAGCTCATCATATAGGGTTACATCCGGTGCAGCCAGCCCAAAGAGCATCTTTCGGGCATCTGCTGGAACAGATCGACCGTTACGTATAACGATCACTTCCCCATTCGTCGGCGATAGAAGCCCGGCAATAATCTTAAGAAGCGTCGACTTCCCCGAACCGTTTCTACCGGTAACGACGAGGCAGCCGGTTTCTATGGTCGCATTGACGTCGGCGAACACCCTTAGTGAATTGAAACTCTTGGACAGATTCTTTAGTTCGATTGATACCAATTGACAGCGCCCGCCCTGTTGAAGCAGCCTTACCGGCATTTGCATTTGAATACGATAACCGATGAATCACGTGGCGAAAGCTTAACTGAGAATAATCAACCGAATTATCGCACTACACCCCGCAGGTGTCAACGCAGATACATTGGATTACATATTGACACACCTGGCAGCAGCAGGCTATAGTAAGTTGCAATCTATGACTAAAATAACGTATTGGTGGCGCAAATGAGTGTTGGGAGTATTATCCTTGTCGAGGGTGACCCGGATGTGCGCAGAAGCATTGAGCGTGATCTCAGAACAGAAGGATATGATGTGAGTACAGCGGCAAACAAGGACGAAGCCATCTGTGCCATCAGAGAGCGAAAGCCTGACCTTCTTATGCTCAATGCCTCTAATGCCGGACTGCCCATAAACCAAGCGTGCCGAACGGTTAGGTGCTTCAGTTCAGTTCCGATTCTTCTGATGTCAAAGGAGGCAGCGGAGGAGGATGTCGTCTCTGCGCTGGATGCCGGAGCAGATGATTACATTTGCGAACCGTGCAGCCGACGCGAGTTGATAGCCAGGATTCGCGCCATTTTGCGCCGAACAGGTATGGGCACGACCAACGAAGAGTGCAACAGGTGGGCAAATGCCGGCATCGCACTCGATTCTTTCCGCCGCGTAGCCTGGATTGGCGAACGCGTAATCAGCTTGACGCCACGCGAGTTTGATCTTATCCACCACCTCACGGTAAACGCCAACCGAGTTTTAGAACGCGAAGTTCTGTTTGAAAGCGTGTGGAGAGATTCAGATAAGAGCGGGCTTAGGACTCTCGACGTTCATATCTGCTGGCTGAGAAAGAAATTCGAAGTCGACCCAGCTAAGCCGAAAATGATTGTCACCATCCGAGGAGTGGGCTACAAGTTTGTGCCGCAGGTGGCTGCGATGTCTGTGGAAGAGGCCACAGCCGAAACTTCGTGACAATATGCACAAATGCTTGACTGGTGACTGGGGCTGTTGTATCATAGTTTCGGGTCGTGGAGAGCAGCTTCTGCTGCATGGCACAAACCCAGGAGATGGGTAGTGTAGCCCGACCACCAGGGAAGCTAAATGAGTCAATTACCTAACGAGACCCACGAAGCCGTACTGAGCGATGTTGTCGCTATGGGCGCTGAAACGAACCCCTCGTTCTGCGCTGAAGTTGAACAATTGAGCGGCGAAAATACTCTCCAGTGCTACCAGTGTGGCGAATGCACAGCCGGATGCCCGGCCGCGTTTGCTATGGATTACTCCCCTACTAAGATAATGCGGATGGTCCAAATAGGCTGCGAAGACCAGATTCTGGAAAGCTCGGCAATATGGCTGTGCGCTGCGTGCGAGACTTGCACCACACGGTGCCCCAGAGGTCTCTCCGCCGCTAGAGTTATGGATGCCTGCCGCGAAATGGCGCTCAAAAAAGGCGTTAAAACGGGAGAGCCTGGAGTATCATCGTTCCACGAAGTCTTTCTCGACGGTGTTAAGGCGAACGGCAGGGTGTTCGAACCGCTGATGATCGCTGTACACAAAGTCAAGTCTCGAAACTTCTTCCAGGATGTGCCCCTCGGTATCAAAATGTTCTTCAAAGGCAAACTGCCGCTTATTCCTTCGCGAATACGAGGGCTTGCTGAAGTTAGAGGGATTTTTCGGAAGATGTCGGAAAAGTAGATGAAGCGGCACTTAGGAACCCGACAAGGGGCTTTGCGCTGCAACAGAGGCGATAGATGAAGTTTGCATATTTTTCGGGTTGCTCGCTGCACTCAACAGCTAAAGAGTTCGGAGACTCGACCTATGCGGTTTGTAAGGCTCTTGGCATTGATCTTCAGGAAATCCCTGACTGGAACTGCTGCGGTGCTACATCCGGACACGCTACTAACCACGAATTGTCCGTAGCACTCCCAGCCAGAAACCTTGGAATTGCCGAGAATATGGGGCTGGATGTGGTCGCTCCCTGCGCCGCTTGCTACAACAGGCTGAAGGGCGCTGAAGTGGCGATGAAAACGAAGCCTGAAGTCGCTGAAAAAGTGAACTCTGCGATTCAAGCTAAATATTCTGGCGCCATTTCTGTCAGGCCGCTGGTTGACCCGCTTTCCACTCCTGAAGTCTTGGATGCACTTGCTGCAAGAGTGAGGCGTCCGCTTTCGGGACTGAAGGTCGCTGCTTACTACGGCTGCCTGCTCGTCCGTCCACCGAAAATGGTGGGATTCGATGATCCTGAAGAGCCTGAGTCGATAGATAATATTCTCAAAGCTCTCGGCGCGGACCCTGTAGAATGGCACTACAAGAACGAATGCTGCGGAGCGAGCTTTGCGCTTACGCGAGTAGATTTGGTTCACAAGATGACCCGCGACATCCTGTACAGAGCCAAGAAGGCCGGGGCCGATGCAATTGCCTGTGCCTGCCCGCTCTGCCAGGCTAACCTCGACATGCGCCAGGAAGAGATAAGCAAAAAATACGGCGAGAGCTATAACATTCCTGTTTTCTTCATCACCGAGCTTATGGCGCTTGCGATGGAACTGCCGGATATTAGGAGCTATCTCGGAAGGCATCTGGTCGACTGCTCTCCTGCACTGGCTAAGATTGGCAGTCGCCCAACATCTACGACGTCCGCGTGCGGTTGAAAAGTCTCATAGCTCTCGGTCGAGGGCTGTTAAGGAGCGTAGAACTGAACAGTGGTTTTGGTTGGGGTAGTTCCCAAATTGCTGACAACTTGCTGATTGTCAGCCAAAAGAGGTAAGAATGGCTAGAATCGGAGTTTTTGTCTGCCATTGTGGCACTAATATAGCTAAGACCGTTGATGTGGCAAAGGTCGCTGAAGCGGCGGGCGGGTTTCCGGACGTCGTCTTCTCTACCGACTACAAATATATGTGCTCTGAGCCAGGCCAGAACCTGATTAAGGAGGCCATTCGAGAGCACAATCTGGATAGAGTGGTTGTAGCGGCGTGCTCCCCGAGACTTCACGAACCGACTTTCCAGCGATGCATCGCGCAAGAAGGGCTGAACCCCTATTTTGCAGAGATGGCCAACATCAGGGAGCACTGTTCGTGGGTGCACGAAGACCGCGACGACGCTACCGAAAAAGCTACCGATATAGTCGCTATGATGGTAGCTAAATCCGGAAAGAACGATCCGCTTTACACTCAGGATATACCGATAACCAAAAAGGCTTTAGTCATCGGTGGAGGAGTTGCCGGTATCAGAGCCGCACTCGACATTGCCGATGCCGGCCACAAGGTAGTGCTTGTTGAACGGACACCCTCCATAGGTGGCCGTATGGCACAGTACGACAAAACATTCCCCACACTCGACTGCGCAGCGTGTATCCTGACGCCGATGATGGTGGACTGTGCCAGCCATCCGAATATCGAAATACTGACTTATGCGGAGGTCGAAGAGGTCTCGGGCTTCGTCGGCAACTTCAAAGTCAAAATCCGGAAGCGCGCAAAGTGCGTGGATGAATCCAAATGCACGGGCTGTGGCGTCTGCTACGAAAAGTGTGTTGTTAAAGGACTGCCGAACGAGTTTGACGAAGGACTCAGCACCCGCCGCGCCATTTATGTGCCGTTCCCGCAGGCCGTGCCGAATATCCCTGTAATCGACCGCGAAAACTGCCGCCAGTTTACAAAAGGCAAGTGCGGGGTCTGTCAGAAAATGTGCCCTGCCGACGCGATAGACTATACACAGGAAGATGAAATCATCACCGAAGATATCGGTGCGATCGTCGTAGCGACAGGTTTTAATCTGTGGGATCATTCCAAACTCGGCGAATACGGATACGGCAAGCATCCGGATATTATCTCTGGAATCCAGTTCGAACGACTGATGAACGCCTCTGGGCCTACGGAAGGCAAGATAAAGCGGCCGAGTGATGGAAAAGTCCCCGAATCGGTGGTTTTCCTTTCGTGTATTGGATCCAGAGACGATGAACACGGTTACCCGTATTGCTCCAAAGTCTGCTGTATGTATAACGCCAAGCACGCGCTGCTTCTTAAGGATAAGCTGCACGATGCAAAGGCTTATGTCTTTTATATGGATATACGCGCGAACGGCAAGGGCTATGAAGAGTTTGTGCGGACTACAATAGAGAACTATGGTGCAAACTACATCCGTGGACGGGTGAGCAGAATCTTCCCTGAAGATGGCAAACTGGTGGTGCGTGGCGCCGATACCCTGCTTGGCCAACCAATAGAGGTCAAGGCTGACTTGGTTGTTCTTGCAACCGCCATGGAACCTCAGCCGGACGCAAAAGACTTAGCAAGGAAGCTCGGTATCTCTACTGACCAGTACAACTGGTTTTCCGAAGCACACCCCAAACTGAAACCGGTGGAAGTACTGACCGCTGGAGTATTCCTTGCGGGTGCTTGCCAGTATCCGAAGGATATTCCGGACACCTGCGCTCAGGCATCTGGCGCTGCATCTAAAGTGACTGGACTCTTCTCGAAGGAAGCGCTGACCTCCGAGCCGATGATCGCTTATATCAAGGAAGAAACCTGCGTCGGCTGTGGGCTGTGTGTGAGCGTCTGCCCGTTCACAGCAATCGACCTCGTGGAAGTGGTCGACAAGGAGAATTCTACTAGAGAGAACCAGGTTATGCGAATGGTGGCCAGGGTTAACGAAGGCACTTGTCACGGATGTGGCACGTGCGCGGCCGCCTGCAGATCACTTAGCGCGAAGCTGAGAGGATTCGAAGACAGTCAGATACTGGCTGAGATAGACGCACTTGCAAATATTCACGTGGAGTAGCTGCCAGCTGCCAGCGATCAGCCATACTGACGCGAGCTGAAAGCTGACTTCTGATAGCAGATAACGATACTATGACTGAAGAGACTACACAACAGAAAACAGACAACGAATGGAAACCGCTGATACTCGGAATCCTCTGCAACTGGTGCAGCTATGCAGGCGCTGATTTGGCGGGGAGTTCCAGGCTGAAGCACCCGGCAAACCTGCGTATCGTTCGAGTGCCGTGCTCGGGCAGAGTGAATCCACTTTTCGTACTGAAAGGGTTCCAGAAGGGGTTCGATGGCGTTGTGGTGCTTGGCTGCCACCCGGGAGACTGCCATTACGCCAAAGGCAACTACTTTGCCAGACGCAGGATTATGCTGCTCAAGGAACTCCTGAGATCGATGGGAATCGAACAAGAGCGGTTCCATTTTGAATGGGTATCGGCATCCGAAGGTGCTCGCTTCGCTGAGGTCGTTACTGAAATGACCGAAAAGATCAAGAAAGTTGGCCCGTTTACAGGTGTCGACTGCGACGAGATCCCTGAGGCTGTTTGATTTTCAAATACCGAGAAAGACTTACTGTCTATCGAGTATAACGCGCGGGAGCTGTCGATATGGGTCGACAGCAGACTGCTGAAGGCTGATAGCTGAGAATATGGCAAACGAGTTAGAGCTGAAGATACGAGAAGAAGCAAAAAAGCTGCTTGAGAGCGGCGAAGTGACGATGGTCATTGGTTGGACGTCGGGGAGTGCTCCGTTTAAGACCACTCCTGTATTCGTCAAACAGGCCGAAGACGTCGAGCGGCTGGTGTGGAACCCTGCCTGCACCAATAACCTGGCAGTCTATCTGCCTCAGGTTGCGCAGAGAGAAAAGGTGGGAATCGTTGCAAAGCCGTGCGATAGTCGGTCGATTGTCTCTCTTATTCAGGAGAAACAGGTACCGCGTGAGAATGTGAAGATCATTGGAATGGCCTGCCAGGGCATAACCGACGATGCTGCTCTTAGAAAAGCCGGCGTGAGACTTAACGATGTCCAGGGACTCGACTGGGAAGGCGATGGTATTGTTGTAAGCACGCCATCCGGTAACACGAAGTTCGCTATGGTAGAGGTATCCAAAGAAGCGTGCAAAACGTGCAAACATCATATGCCAGTCTTAAGCGATGTAACCATTGGCAGCGTATCTGAAATGGCGTCGGCTTCAATTGAACCGCTGGACGGAACTCCTGAAGAACGCAGAGCCTACTGGGCGAAGCAGTTCGAGAAGTGTATCCGTTGCTATGCGTGTCGTCAGGTTTGCCCGGCGTGTTACTGCGCCCAGTGCTTTGTGGACAGAAACGATGTGAAATGGACTGCAAAGAAGGCAGTGACATCGGAGGCGTGGATGTTCCATATGGGTCGTGCGATGCATCTTGCCGGTAGATGCATCGGTTGCGGCGAATGTGAGCGTGCTTGCCCGATGGAAATACCCATTATGCAGTTGAACCGCGAAGTTCAAAGACACGTAGACGAACTGTTTGACTACGAACCAGGGATGGATCCTGAAATGGCACCGGCGCTCGGGAGCTGGGAGACTGAGGATCCAGACCCGAACGAACATTGAATCCCAATGTGATTTGAGTTTTGGGGCGCATATTTGGACAATCGACCGTTATGCGCGTTGTATTTTTCACTGAGAGTGAGATATGCCAGATAAAGTAATAGCAAAATCTGATCTTCGACAGTGGCTTGAGAGCGTAAGCTCCAGCTACAACGTCGTCGCGCCTGTAGGAAGAGATGGCGGGCCAGCCGCCTGGAAGGACATCAAGGACGGCGAGGAAATAGACATCGGTTCAAACCAGATGCTGATGGCCGCAAAGGAGCATCTTCTTCCTGCGCACGAGACTCTATTTTGCTACGACACCAAAAAGGGCGAAGAGAAACTGGAACAGCCTAACCTCGATAGCAGCCCCACGCTTATGATTGGGCTTAGACTGTGTGATGTGCGTGCGATCTCGGTGCTCGACGCTGTTTTTTTGGATCAGGGCATATTCCGCGATCCGTATTACATTGCGCGCCGCGAAAAGCTCGCACTGATGGCCACCGTATGCGACGATCCTCGCTGGAGCTGTTTTTGCACCTCAGTGGGCGACTTAAACGAATGGTCAACCGCTGTTGATGCGTTGATTACTGATCTGGGTGACAACGTTTATATCTCTCCGAGAACTGAGACTGGCGATCAACTCGTGCAGGGTGCGTATTTCCACGATCCTTCCGATGAAGAAAAGCAGAAGAAGGACAGAGTGTGGGAAGACCTGCTGGCTCTGCCCAAAAAGCCATTTGCCGGCAAAGATATTGCGGCTGCCGCCGAGTGGGATAATCCCGTGTGGGCGGAAATGGCGCTCCGCTGCATTGGGTGCGGTGCGTGTGCATATCAGTGCCCGTCGTGCTCCTGCTTCGATATTCAGGATGAAACAGTCGGGAGCGTAATTGAGCGTTATCGATGCAGAGATACCTGCCAGTTTAGCGACTTTACGATGATGGGACACGGGCATAACCCGCGACCAGAAAAGAATATGCGCACAAGACAGCGAGTGCTGCACAAGTTCAAATATCAGATGGAGCAGTTCAATATATATGGCTGCACCGGCTGTGGGCGATGTATTGAAAGCTGCCCGGTAAATATCGACATCCGGGAAGTTCTAACTGAGATTACACAGGATTAATGCACACTATTACGAGTGAGTACCTTACTCGGCTATCCTGAAGCAGAAAAGACGGCGGAGTGAGGGAGAAGAGCTACCAATATGAACATAAATATCAACGATATAGTCAAAGAGCAGATGCCTAACCCCTACCTGCCACATTTGGCCATTGTGGAGAAGATCATCACTGAGACGTGGGACACCAAAACGTTCCGTGCGGTGTTTGTCGATGATAAGATCCGCGATGAGTTCACTTACGAGCCGGGTCAGTTTCAAGAAGTCAGTGTTTTTGGCGTAGGGGAAAGCACTTTCTGCCTTACTTCGTCGCCTACCCAAAAAGGTTACATAGAATTCTCCGTTAAGCGCTTCGGCACGGTTACGCAGGCGCTGCACGAGCTCTCGGAAGGGGCCACCGTGGGAATTAGAGCACCTTTTGGCAACTGGTTCCCCTACAATGAATGGAAAGGCAAGGATCTGTGGTTCATTGGGGGTGGAATCGGGATGGCTCCGATGCGCTCAATTATGAACTTCTGTCGGGGTAACCGCGATGACTACGGAAAGATAGTAACTATTTACGGCGCGCGCACCCCTGGAGACCTCTGTTTTACCTACGAGTTCGACGAGTGGCGCACTAACTCTGAACTGTATCTTACGGTCGACGCCGGAGATGACGATTGGAAAGGGAATGTTGGACACGTTCCCGGGTATCTGTTGGAACTCGCTCCGAAGCCCGAAAACACAATTGCCATCACCTGTGGCCCGCCTATTATGATTAAGTTCGCGTTGCAGAATCTGAAGGAACTCGGTTTTGCACCGCCTCAGATATACACAACGCTCGAAATGAAGATGAAGTGCGGAATCGGCAAGTGCGGACGCTGCAATATTGGCAACAAATTCGTATGTGTTGATGGACCAGTGTTCTCGCTCGACCAGATAGACGAACTGCCGCCAGAGTTTTAACGAGAGCTGCTCAAAGCAGCTCTCACACTTATTTCTATTGTCACCATCACTCCTTCCTGTGCTTCACAGCACTACTTCGAGTCGATTCGCCCTACGATCTGAACTCCACAGCAAGAGCTAGGCACATATTGCGTCTCCTGTATATTGAAAGAGTATCACCAAGGAGTAGAGGATGACTTATCGTAACCCACTGCGACTCAGCCTTATGGCATTAGTGCTTGTCGCGTTTGTTTCCACCTCGATTTATGCTGAGACTGCACAAGGACTTCGCAAGAGACTCGCTACAGCCAGCGCATCGTTGAACGACCTAAAAGGTATGATGGTTGTAACCTCATCGAACAAGTCGAATGTGGGAGAAATCACCAAAGGCGCACTTGAGTTCCTAGATCGAGGTTTCCGACAGGCCAATGTCACCTACAAAAAGCCCGATAAGTTCAGAGCTGAGGGAGAAGCCAAGGGAGTCCAGGCCACTTACGTGCTCAATGGCAACTCGAAGCAGATTATCATACCGTCTCTTATGCTCAAAAAGACTGATAATGTAGCCGGCCAGCCCGGAAAGAAACAGTCTACGCTCGATCTGGGTTTTGCGACAGACGCGCTCTGGACTGACTATAACGTGAAAGTGACTTCGCAATCCAAAGGGGTAATGCAGCTTCAACTGACTCCGAAGGTTGTGAAAGACAAGCGTAAACAGGTTGTTTGGATCGAAACCAGCACACTTAAAGTACTGAAGCGCGAAGTCTATGGAGGCAAAGGGCCGCTCAAGCTGCGACAGGTCTTTTCTGACCATAAGAAGTTCGGCTCAATGCCAATAGCAACTGTAGTGAAAGTCTATACACCTGATGGTAGTCTGGCAGGAACTGTTAGCTATAAGGACTTCAAAGCTAATACAGGCGTGCAGAACGCGCAGTTTACCGTGAAATAGCTGGCAAGAATCCGTTTAGTGTAAACTACCGCGTTTTCCATTC
The DNA here is from genome assembly GCA_964497515.1 of uncultured bacterium. Classification (GTDB taxonomy): domain Bacteria; phylum Armatimonadota; class UBA5829; order UBA5829; family DTLH01; genus CAZCCV01. The sequence goes on from CAZCCV010000022.1 coordinate 27,001, forward strand.
AGCGAGTGGTTCGGAGGAGTGCGAGTCCAGGTCTAATCCGGATGTCTCACCGCGGATGAACCGATAGTATCCAGCGGCTGCAACCATTGCTGCGTTATCTGTGCACAGGTCTATCGGCGGCGCACTGACTGTTATACCTGACTCTAGGGCTCGTTGCTCCATCTGAGAACGCAGCGCTCTGTTCGCCGCCACACCGCCTGCTATAACCAAGCGTTTTACGCCTTTTGATTCTGCTGCCTTCAGCGTATTCGTAACAAGAACATCGACCACAGCCTGTTGGAAGCTGGCGGCGATGTCCGGAATCGAGACCCGCCCTTCGTTCTGTTGCACAAAACGTATAACGGCAGTTTTCAACCCGGAAAAGCTGAAGTCCAGGCTATCGCCAACTTTCGCACGTGGGAAACGCACTGCCTTAGGGTCTCCTTCGCCCGCCAGTTTGTCGATGATGGGGCCACCGGGATACCCGAGCCCCATCGCGCGAGCTGATTTGTCGAATGCCTCCCCGGCGGCATCGTCTCGCGTGCGTGCAAGCATCTCATATTCGCCGTGACCGCCCATATATATGATGTCTGAATGACCACCAGATACCACAAGGCAGACGAATGGGAACTTGAGATTTGGGTCGGCGAGGAAATTGGCATAAATGTGCGCCTCAAGATGATGCACACCGATCAGCGGCAGGTCTGCAGCCCATGCAATCGCCTTTGCTGCCGACACTCCAACAATGAGAGCAGGCACCAACCCGGGACGGTTAATCACCGCTACTGCGTCCAGATCGCCAAATGTCACATCGGCCTCGTCGAGAGCCTGTTGCACCGTGGGGTTGATTAGTTCTACGTGCCTTCTTGAAGCTACTTCTGGCACTACTCCGCCGAAGCGCTGAAACAGGTCTATCTGCGACGCAACAACATTGGAGAGAACCGTGCGACCATCTTCGACAACTGCCGCGCTGGTCTCATCGCAGCTTGTCTCAATTCCTAAAATCTTCATCAAGATACCCGTTGTGGGGAGTTTTCTGCGTCAGCGTTGACGTTTGCACCCTCAAGCAAGAGGCGTCGAAGTTGCTTGAAGCGTGTGCGATACTCGGTGCTCATCATATCATCCACCCAGAAAATTACGGCGTTTTCGTTATTGTCGCTGTAGTAGCCTCGGCGGATAGCGGCTGGGGAGAAACCATATTTGCGGTAGAGATTCTGCGCCAGAAAGTTGCTTTCGCGGACTTCGAGTGTCGCTCGGCGTGCACCACGGTTTTGCGCTTCTTCGAGTATAGCGTAGAGCATCTGCTCACCGATCTTTCGCCCGCGATATGCCGGATCGACTCCTATCGTCGTGATGTGAGCCTCATCCATCAGCAACCACATCCCAGAAAAACCGACGATCTTATCGTCTGCCCACGCCGTGATGTAGTGAGCTGATCGATTGATCAGTTCAGTCAGATAGGTGCTTTCGTGCCACGGAGTGGAAAAGCACTGCTTTTCGATCTCCATAACCCGAGCTATATCTGCCCGCTGCATCTTCTCCATTCTGACAAGCTGAACCAATTTGCCTCACCTGATATGCCGCAGTCTAGCACGAACAATAGTGCATGTCAATTGCGGTTCAATCAAGCTAAAACAGTATACCCACACCTGTATTGGGCTGCGCAGCTAGCGACGATAGGTTGAAAAAAGACGAAGCATAGTGTAAATTGGTTATTAGATAGGATGCATCACGTCTTAATGATTCTTGGGTCTGTGTGCGACTTTCGGCGTTTCCTGTCGGGTCGTATTCATAGTATAATCAAATGAAGCACTAATGACTACCATAATATAGGAAGGAGGTGAGAATGATATGAATAAACGGACAATCAGAGTTGTAATGATGGTTCTCTTTATGGCCGTTGGCGCGATAGGCACTACTTACCTCGGTAAAAAGTATATTGAGGTCTTAAGCCGTAGCCAGGGTGCGGCCGGCGTGCCAGACGCTGCCAAGCTACCGGCAACGCTGACGTTCAGTCTTGTGGGTGTGTTGATTGGAGTCCTCATTTGGACGTTCCTCTATTACCAATTGCACCGACTACGACGATCGCTTGAGACTATGTCTGCTGTTGATAAGATCTACGGTGGAGTTGGCATTATCGTTGGAATGCTGTTAACCGGGCTTATTATTTCGAGTTTTCGGCTTCCAACCTGGGCCGGTATTGTTACGGCTATCGTACTTTGCTACATGTGTATTGTTGCAGCACTGTCGATGAAAGAGCAAATCCGCATTCCTACATCAGCATCGCCCGGCAAATCCGGCGCGAGCAACGTTCTCCGGCCGAAAATACTTGATACTAACGTCATCATAGACGGGCGAATTGCCGACATTTGTAAAGCAGGATTTGTGGAAGGGCCGATTTATGTGCCCCGGTTTGTTCTCGAGGAGCTTCAACTGATTGCCGACGCCAGTGATCCGCTGAAGAGAGCGCGGGGACGTAGAGGGCTCGATATCTTGAACTCTATGCAGCAGGAAGTAAGCCTGCAGATTCAAACCTACGATTCTGAGAACCACAGTAGCCGCCCGGAAGATGTCGACGGCAAACTGATCGAATTGGCAAATGAACTTGACGCAGCGCTGGTCACCAACGACTACAACCTGAACAAGGTGGCCATTCTTCACGGCATCAGAGTTCTCAACGTAAATGAGCTTGCTAACGCGTTGAAACCTGTAGTCCTTCCCGGCGAAGAGATGGTTATTACTATCATCAAAGAGGGAACGGAGCCCAACCAGGGAATCGGATACCTCGAAGATGGCACTATGGTTGTTGTGCAGGATGGGCGCAAGAGGATTGGCGAGACTGTGGATGTATCGGTTACTAATGTGCGCCAGACTGCAGCGGGCAAAATGATCTTCACCAACATGAGTGAAGACCGGAAGGACGAGGATGGGCCGATTGACAGGGACGTGCGCAATTATAGCAGCGGCCGGCCGAGGAAGAAGATTCGGTAGTGAGACCAATAAGGTCTTTGTAGAAGTTCTGGGGAAGCCGATTCTTGCACATACTCTGCTAGCGTTTGAACGATGCGCCTCAATTGATAGCATTGTTCTGGTTACAGGTGCTGACGAATTGCACCAGGCAGAAGTCGTGGCTAAATCGGCTGGCATAGATAAACTGATGGCGGTAGTTGCCGGTGGCGACTGCCGCCAGGATTCTGTACTGTGTGGCATAAAAGCCGTAGACCCTGCAACGGATTTAATTGCCGTGCACGATGGAGCTCGTCCGCTGATCCCAGAAGCTACTATTGAAGCTACCATAGAAGCAGCCCGGGAATCCGGGGCTGCTGTTGCTGCTGTACCGGTGATTGATACGATCAAACAGGCTGATAGCAAACAGTATATCGCTGCCACTCTGGATCGAGATGTAATTTGGAGCATTCAGACACCGCAGACCTTCGATAAATCGTTGCTCCTCACCGCATACAAAAGAGCCGAAGAAGAAGGCTACACTGCTACAGACGACGCAGCTCTCGTTGAGAAACTGGGACACAGGGTCAAACTAGTGATGGGCTCGTACGACAACATAAAAGTTACCACACCGCTTGATCTTCAGATTGTCGAGGCAAAATTGGCGGGCGCTGAGTTTTCCACCACCTCTTCCAACTGTCGAGATATTCGGACTGGTTTCGGCTACGATATTCATCAGTTTGAAGAAGGCAGAAAGCTGTTCTTGGGTGGTGTCGAGTTCCCTGGCGAAGTGGGGCTTAAGGGTCACTCCGATGCAGATGTCATCCTGCACGCTATCGCCGACGCGATTCTAGGCGCGGCAGCGCTCGGAGATATAGGCCGACATTTCCCCGATACTGACCCTGCGTATCAAGGGACATCCAGCCTGCATCTACTATCTAAAGTGATGGAAATAGTCGCTAATGATGGGTGGAAGGTGTTGAACGTCGACGCTACCCTGGTTGCCGAGCGACCAAAGATCGCAAAACGCGTGCCTGAGATGCAGCAACGGATTGCCCATGCGCTTTCAGTTGATGTATCGCGTGTAAGCATTAAGGCCTCAACTGCTGAAAAACTTGGCTCCGTTGGTGCTGGCCAAGGTGCTGCGTGCTACGCTGTAGCTACTATTGAAGCGCACTGACGAAAAAGGAATTAGGAGGCAAACTGTGCGAATATCTGTTGGCTTTGCTGCTATGGTCTACGTTATCTTTATGGTGGGAATGTGGATGCTAGTTGGCCACGCTGCGGAGGTAAACTCAGAAATGGACAAGCAATTCCAACAGAAGACGATAGTTATCGGTGAAAAAGAGATCCGATACGCCGTCCACGTTCCTGCTGAATACGACCCGAAAACCCCAACACCGACTATCGTCTTTTTACACGGCATAGGTGAATGTGGCACAGATGGTGTCGCACCGCTTCGCGTTGGAATCGCGGAAGCTATAAAGAAGAACCCGCAAGAGTGGCCGTTCATCGTTATCTTCCCGCAGAAAGAGAAGTCCTCTGACAGTTGGGGAAACAAGGATGCAATGGTTATTGCCATTCTCAAGAAGACTCAAGACGAATTCAATGTCGACAAAACGAGGATATACCTTACAGGTATTTCGCAAGGTGGGCACGGAACCTGGGCGATCGGAGCCAATCATCCACAACTGTTTGCAGCAATTGCCCCTGTGTGTGGATGGGGAAGCGAGAGTATGGCGAAGAAGCTCACCAAAATGCCGATTTGGGTGTTTCACGGTGACAAAGACCCGTTGGTAACTGTTGAGGCAGCCAGAAATATGGAGAAATGGCTGAAATCCGCCGGGGGCACTATGAAGCTTACGGTCTATCCCGATGTGGGTCACAATTCTTGGGACAAAGCCTACAGAAAAGAGCAGCTTGCGGCGTGGTTCTTGAAGCACAAGAGATAGACTAAGAAGCAATTTGCATGCAGGCTCGATAGTGAGTCTTCTGATCCTGCATAACCCCAAGCTTAATGCATACCTATCCCCATCGTGTCATTCACACTAAGAAGAGACTCTCCGCGCACAAATTGCCGAATGCATAGCCGGTTGAAGTTGTGATATACTCACGTATGGCTCCTCATTTCAATACATCGGACGAGATGTCGCAGCCGAACAAACACACCATACTTGCTCGTAGTGAGCGACTGGAGGATCTGATGAAAGCTGTTCTTTCTGTACTGATTGCACTCGCATTTATCTCGGCTCCCGTGATGGCAGCAGAGACTGCGGCATCGAAGACTGTCACCTTGGATGCCACCGACAAACCAATAGCTGAAGTGATTGATATAATTGCCAAAGCGACCGGTGAGAAGATTCTGGTAGAAAAGCTGGTGTCTGGCAGTATCACTGCCAAAATCGCTGATGCCACAGTGGAAAAAGCGCTGGATGCTGTAACCAAGTCGCTCCACATTCAGTGGCGCAAGATATATGTCATTCCAGGCACTATTCTTGAGAAAGACGCAGATGCTCTTGCGGCACAGATGCGAACAGTGCTTTCGCTCAAGTTTCCGGACATCCTTATAGCTCCTGTCGGAACAGGCAGATCGTTTGTGCATATTCAGAAAGAGGCTGCCGCCGATGAAATCACAAAGGCTATTCCCGCTGAAGCAGGATTTACGGCAGTCTATCTGGTGACAGACGACACCCAAGCTTACAAAAAAGAGCTGAAGGATGAGTCGAAGAAGAAAATCGCCACGTACTCAGATATTCAGCGGAAGCTGATGAAAGACTTCCTGGATATGTCTCCAGAAGAACGGAAAGCCGCGCTTGTTGAGAGTATGAATCTCATGAACCAGCTTGGCTCTGAAGGAATGAAGCAGTATCTGGAAGCTGTTCTTGAGCTCGACCCCGCTTATGTGTCGGACATGAACAAGATGAGCATGCAGGTTATTATGAACCTGGATCCGCAGACGAGAAAGAGTATGCTCAGAATGTCCGTTCAGTCATCGGCTGACGTTATGGAAGGGCTGACCCCAGAACAACAGATGCAACTGGAGCAAGAGATTATGGAGATTATGCAGGAGACTCATAAGTTCCCCGGCGTTGAATAAGAAAGCAGTGTGACGCACTATGACTATAGAAGACATTCGAAAAGAGATCGACCGAATCGACAGAGAGCTTGTCAGTCTGCTGAACAGCCGGGCTGAGTGCGCTCTTGAGGTGGGAAAACTCAAGGAGTCGCGAACGGAGAGTATATATGCGCCGGAACGAGAGCTGCAGGTACTCGCCCGTGTGCTGTCGCATAACTCTGGCCCTCTATCAGACAAGACTATCTCTGCTATCTATCGGGAGATAATCTCTGCGTGTCGGGCACTCGAGAAACCGATCTCTGTATCGTACCTCGGGCCAGCGGGAAGCTACACCCACATTGCGAGTATCCAGCGCTTCGGCGACTCTACTGAGTTCGCACCAGCAGATACCATTCCTGACGTCTTTAACACTGTCGAACGCAAAGACGCAAACTACGGAGTGGTACCAGTAGAGAACTCCACCGAGGGAATAGTCAGCCACACGCTCGATATGTTTCTTCTGTCGGATCTCAGAATATGTGCCGAGATATATGCCCCGATTTCACACAACTTGCTGTCTGCAGGAGATGACATCGCCAATATCAAGCGGGTCTACTCTATGCCGCAAGCAATAGCTCAGTGCCGCAACTGGCTCAGAATGCAGTTGCCAGGAGTGGAAATTCTGGAAGTATCAAGCACAGCAAAAGCAGCACTGCTCTGCCAGGGGTTTCCGTCGAGCGCAGCGGTCGCAAGCAGCCTCGCCGCAAGAGAATACGATCTGAATATCATCGCCGAAGGCATTGAAGACAACCCGCATAATCGCACGAGATTTCTTGTAATCGGCTACAGCAAACCGAATCAGAGCGGCAAAGACAAGACATCCATAGTCTTTTCCGTCCCTCACCGCTCAGGGTCTCTCTACAAGGCGCTTTCGATCTTCGATTCAGAGAAAATCAATATGACTATGATCGAATCTCGACCGACAAAACAGATGCCGTGGGAGTACGTCTTTTTCATCGACATACACGGCCACGAAAAAGATGAAGCTGTCCAGCAAGCACTCGCCAAACTTGGCGAAGAAGCTCTGTTTGTAAGAGTTCTGGGAAGCTATCCGGAAGCAGAATAAGACTGAGCCGTAAGTAAGCAAAAGGAGAGTGGAAACGACCACTCTCCTTTTCTGCTAGTGTCATATGAAACAGCGTTCGAACGACTCTGCGCCAAACAGTGTCAGTTTGCCAAATTTTCTACCAACCGCACCATCGTCTCATAATTTGCCTGTGTTGTATTAGAGATTACTCGGCCATAAGGTGATGCTGACGGCATTAGAACGAACCCTCTGCCATCACAACAGGTGCCTTCGTTAAGGGACTTTTCGACCACTCTCTCAAAATCTGCAGGCGGCATATTCTCGATGTCGGTGATCTCGAGGTTTCCGAACAGAATCAGATCCTTGCCGTACTCGCGTCGCACATCTGCAAGCTCCACGTCACCGAGAGGCGGCGGCTCGATTGGATCAATGCCATCGGCTCCCATATCCATAATCATAGGAAGTGCGTTCTTGATTCTGCCGTGGCAGTGAATCCTCGCGTATCCTGCGTGCTTTTTGATGGCCTCAATCATCGGCTTGCAGTAGTCGTGCACATACTCTTTGAAGAGTCTGGGAGGAAGATACGGTTCCGACGCATATTCGGAGCCGACTATTCTCCAGAGCCTGCCGGGAAACAACTCGGAGACCCGCTCGGTAACAGAATAGACGCGTCGAGCATGCTTCTGCAGGAGTTGGTGAAAGAGTTCAGTATCCATCATAGCGATGATAGTGTATTCGTCCATAGCGAACAACCCCGCCGCATAGCAGAGTGGGTCCGCGGAGTCCACCATGACAATCCCCCGTTCACCCAGCTTCTCTTCGGCTGCGATGAGATTGCTGACGTCGACATCGTAGTCGAAACACTCGTCCGGGAGTTGTAGAAAGGCTTTCAGATCGTCGGCATCCTTAAGCAGATGCTCAATCTGCCACACGGTGTCTACTTCCTGGTCGCGGCGAGATAGCGATGTCATAGCCCGTCCGCCAACAGTTAGAGTCGTCTTGTTGAACCGTGAAGCACCCTCTTCGTAGGACTCGTGCGTAAAGTACTCGGCCACTGGATTGTGTGCGGCTGGCCAGGTAATCGCCGGGATCATCCGTATCAGGTCGGTGTGATCCTCAGCAAGATCAATCAGCGGTTTCCACGTGGGGTCATTGTAGATGTTGTACGGGTCGGGGTCGGTAGTATCGAATTTCCACCCGCCGATCTCGTAGAAGCTGACCGCAGGTCGGTCTACGGGTTTTCCGCAGAGTGTTGCCTGCAACCGTTCGCGTCTGGTCAAGTGCATTTCCTCCGAATCGATCAAATAGAAGCGTGAATGCTGCTTTTGCTGACCGAGCCGAGCAGACTACCCGACTGCAAGCATTCCATCTATCGCTTTCTTTGCGCGCTTTATAATATCCTCTGGAACTGTTATCTCGTGAATCATATCTTCAAGAGACCACATAACTTTTTCGAGGGTGATACGCTTCATGTTCGGACAGATGTTATGACCGTTCGGATTGTAAAACGACTTGTCGGGGTGATCGTTTTGAAGCTTGTGGAGTATTCCCCGCTCAGTGCATACAATGAACTCTCCCTCATCGTGAGTTGCTACCCACTGGATCATCTGCGATGTGCTTGCTACCACATCTGCCAGATCCACTACGTCGTCGGTACACTCCGGATGTACCAAGACTACTGCATTTGGATGCTTCATTTTGACCCCAACTACGTCTTCTGCGAGGATGCGATGATGGGTAGGGCAGAACCCAGGATACACAATGACGCGCTTTGAGGTGTTTGAAGCCACCCACGAACCGAGAGACCTATCGGGAACAAAGAGCACTTCTTCGGCTGCGAGTGATTCCACAATCTTTACTGCGTTTGCCGATGTTACACAGATGTCACTTTCAGCCTTAACTTCGGCTGTGGTATTGACATACGCTACCACCGGCCGACCGGGATACTCTGCCTTAAACTGGCGGAGTCGGTCGACATCGATCATATCGGCCATAGGACATCCTGCGTGGACGTCCGGCAGGAGCACTGTTCTGGTTGGAGAGAGTATCTTTGCAGTCTCCGCCATGAAGTGAACGCCACAAAACACAATGATATCGGACTCGGTTGCAGCGGCTCTTCTGGAGAGTTCCAGCGAGTCCCCTACAAAATCTGCAATGTCTTGCACCTCTCCCAACTGGTAGTTGTGCGCCAGTATCACCGCGTTTCGTTCACGGCGAAGAGTGTTTATCCGTTCGATAATCTCAATGTCTGATTGTGTTCCCATTAGCGCGTTCCGTTACTTCAACGATAAGCCTTAACCAAATTATAGTTGAAAAAACAGGGCCAACAACCGGCGCATGCCAGCTGTTGGCCCCGGCAATCTAATCTAGCCCTTGAATCTAATGGTGACCTTACCACTTGTAAGATCGGTCTTCGCCTTCGGGCAGGTTACCTTAATGGCAACAGCTTGGCCTCCCGACTTATCAGGTGTAGACTTGCCCAGCACAGCAGCGAGGCCGTCGCCTACGACTCCCGCAACTTCAAAGCCCTTCGGTGCATAGATCCAGTAGGTCTCTGTTGTTCCACTGACACCCTCGATATCGAGAATGAGTCTGCCATCTCCCCATTTCTGCCCCTTGACGCTAATGGCATCCTGGCTTACGTGTCTTGTAGAAGACAAGAACTGTGGATGCTTCTTAGCAGGTCTCAGCGCAACTATCTGACAGTGTCCGAGCTTCAGTGCGGAGCAGTTGATTGAGCCACGCACGCGCCCCAGATACTTCTCTTTCCAGAAGTCGAACACCAGATAGTCGGTATTCGGATCCAGAGAGAGCGCAGCCATATCGACCTTCGACCTTGTGAGAGGAAGGGTTGCGAACCGCCCCATAACAGTCCATCTGTCGACATCGGTATCGAGGTGGAGCGACCACAGTGAAGAGAACGGGTGCTTGTCGTTCACTGTTGGCCACCGACCCGCGATGTTTCTGGCGTCTTCGTCGGACATATGCTCCGCCTCGAACGGTTTTTCGTCCAGCACCTGGAAGCCGTGCAGCTTTGTCCAGGTGAATGCCGCGAAGTCAGCCTGCAGCGGACCGGTTTCAGCAGTCGTTGTTGTGAGCGGCGGTATGCACTTGCGAATAAGATTCAACCGCTTGTTATCGTACTCGTGCAGAGCGTCACTTAACATAAACAGACCGCCGGTCAGTGCCACCATCGAAAGCACGCTCCTAGACCACTCGAACGGAGCTCTCACACATACGTGATCCGGGTCGTTCTGGAAGAGAATCCTCTGAGTGAAGAACCACCTGGCAGACTCCACCAACTGCATCTGCATGCCCGACCAGTTGGGCATAGCGTCCTGTGAGATTCGGCAAGCATCGCAGAGCCCAACCATCTGCATTAGGATACCCCACGATGAGAGCCAGTATGCATCCGAACCTATGCCTTCGCGCCCAACCTCGAGGAATCGTCGGAAGCGGTGCTCAGCCTCGTCATTGGACATCAGCCCCAGCAACACTGCTTCGTGAAGTCCGTCGTAGAGCAAGTGTCGAATAGCATCGATCTTGAAATATTCGTAGCCGGCCTTCTGCATCCCTTCCAAATAGGGTCTAAGGTGAATATCGAGCGATTCTTCTCGACAGTCCAAAATGTACTTCTGCCAGTCGCCGAGCAGAGGGGTACCATCTTTGTCGCAGATGAGATACTGTTTGTTGATGTCAGCCCATTCGTCGTTGTATATGGCAGAGGACGACCAGATTCCCGCCTTCATACCGTACGATTTGATCTTCTTCACAAGCCCGGCGTGCCCAGACGGGAACTCGTCTTTCGTCTCGAGCCATGCCTGTGAAATGGTGTCGTTCACGTTTACAGGCAGCGGCAGTATCTCGTATCCGTCGTCGACCTGGATATACTCCATTCCGTAAGGCCGAAGCTTACGGGCGAACATCCTGGTGGCGTCGACTATGTCCTTCTCACTCATATCGCGCCTGTAAGCTTCCCAGGTGCACCAACCGACAATCGGTTTCAGGTTCGGGCGGCGCTCCCACGGCTTGTGATACTGATAGTTCAGGTGGGTGCGATAGTACTGCGGCCTGAACTCGATGGCCCAAACTGAGGGTCCCAAATCGGCTTCTAACTGGGCGACGAGGTTACCGTCGGCATCTGGCGCGAGTCGCTCTGAGATCCAGCGCCAATCGCAGCCGTGCCAACCGATAAGCAGGTCCTGATTGATGTCGTACAGCCCATTGATTCCCGGCAGGCAGGGGCGTCCAACTTGACCCACGATCGACTGCTCCGACCTTGCACGGTTCGGGCGGCAGTTGATCGTATCGTGACTCATCTGGAAGGTGACTTTGCACTTGACTGGGCGCTCCAGGATAACATAAATCTGTTGCAACAGCGGCCAGCTCTGAATTGTTCCGTCGGATCCGTGGCGAAAGCTCACTTGCCCGCCCTCTTCCGGAATCTGAATCTGGATAACCTTACGATTGTTGTAGGTATAGATTAGCGTCCGTGTTTCGTTGTCGAAATGGTGGTACGCATGCGCTATTGGCGGCTCAGGGACTGCGTGAAGCAGTAACCGGTTAGTCTCTTCCGGCATCAGCCGCGCGCGCTTGGTATCGTCCTTCTTCGGCATCTGTCGTTATTTCAACTCCTGTTCGTCTTTGGGCCGGAGCGCTGGTTCGGGATGAAACATCCCACCCAAGCGGAGCCTGCCGGGGCAAGGATCACCCGGACCCGTATTTTTTTATTGAAGCTCACCGACTGGCGGAGCCGTGAGCCCTCGTTCTATCGCTTCTCGAAGCGAGATAACGCCGTGAATGTCGACCCCCAGGTTCTTGTTCATCTTGCGACTGTTCCTGCCGCAAACGATCGCCTGATTAAACCCAAGGCGGCCTGCCTCTTTCAAACGTTTTTCCATCTGGCCAACTGCACGCACCTCTCCGGCCAAGCCGATTTCTCCGAGGACTATAGTCTCCGGATCGATCGGCACTTCCTTGAAGTTAGATGCAACAGCCAAAGCAATTGCAAGATCGATAGCAGGTTCGATTATCTTCACGCCGCCAGCGACGTTTACATATACATCCTGATTCGCCAAGCTCATTCCCACGCGCTTTTCGAGCACAGCGAGGATCATAAGCGTGCGATTATAGTCCACGCCAGTAGTCATTCGGCGAGGACTCGAATAGTAGCTCGGAGCTACTAAAGCCTGTATCTCTACCAGTATAGGCCGGCTTCCCTCCATTGTCGAGGTTACAACCGAGCCAGTGCCGTGCAAAGGTCTTTCTGATAGCAGCGATTCAGAGGGATTGGCCACTTCCATCAACCCTGCTTCGCGCATTTCGAAGATTCCAAGCTCATCGGTTGATCCGAATCTGTTCTTTACGGCACGCAGGATGCGGTAGGTCATATGTCTGTCCCCTTCAAAATAGAGCACGGTATCAACCATATGCTCCAGCACCCTCGGACCGGCAAGCGCACCTTCTTTTGTGACGTGACCAACTATGAAAATGGATGTCCCCGTCTGCTTGGCTATCCTGGCGAGCACCGACGTGCAGTTTTTTACCTGGCTTACGGTACCCGCTGCGGAAACGAGATCTGGGTGATGGACAGACTGTATTGAATCGACAATAACAAATTGCGGCTTCGTGGTTTCTATATAGTGGCTGATTGCTTCGATGTTCGTTTCTGTCGCAAGAAACAGCTCTGAGGAGGCTACGCCGAGGCGGTCGGAACGAATCTTTATCTGTTCGACAGATTCCTCACCAGACACATAAAGAGTGCGACCTGCGCTGCGGCTCAAATTGTTTGCCACTTGAGACAGTAACGTGGACTTTCCGATGCCCGGATCTCCACCTATCAGAACAAGCGAGCCAGCGACGACACCGCCACCTAGGACTCTATCGAACTCCGCAATCTCTGTGCTGGTGCGCGAAGTCTCACCGGAGCGAACCTGTGTAATCGGAGATGGCTCTGTAAGAGTGCCCAAAAACCCACTGCCGGCACCGCGTTTTCCTTTTGGCGCCGACTCAATAACCTGTTCCACCATTGTGGCCCATTCGCTGCATTCGGGACACTTTCCGAGCCACTTTGGGGACTCGAAACCACATGCCTGACACACGAATTTCGTCTGCTGAAGCCTCGACATTTGCACAGCCCCGAGGCAGAGTGATAGTATCTCTGCCCGACAAAGAAAAAGGGTAATCGGCCTCCTTTTGGCCGTTCACCCTTAATATCCTCCAGTTAATTGTATTCTATCACATTAAGCTCTTTGGTTCAAGCAAACCACACGCCTCGGGTGCGTGTCAAAGTTACGGAAAAAGGGGAGGCTGAAAAAAGATTGGAATACT
>CAZCCV010000023.1:0-38957 GCA_964497515.1 uncultured bacterium
AAAGGGGACATTTTCCCTTTGCAAAAAAGGGGACATAGTCCCTCTGCTATAACAATCTGAACAACAACTTTGATCAATTAGCCTGTTATTGCGCTTGAGCCCTGAAGAGTTTAGACGCTATAGCGCCAGGGCATAGTAAATAATGAGGGTTGGGATAATGCACCGCGAAGAACAAGGCGCTGGAAAGCTTGAATTCACTGCAAAAGACTTCAAGGTGTGTGACCTGTGCGGAGCACTAAATAGAATCTATAACAGCAAGTGCTTCGTCTGCAGTTGGCACGGCTTGTTCCATACCGACTCTGAAACCGTAATGAGAACAATTGAGGAGTTCGGAGAGGAACACGGCGGCATAAGCGAGGCATTGATTGCGGAAGAGATTTTGTCTGATTCTCCATTGGCCCCCCAGCTGGTTCGCCAACACAATTGAGAAGATTCGTTTGTTTCTCGCGAATCTTTTCAGAACTGATGACTGACTAAAATGGCCCGGAATAGAATCCGAGCCAAGAATAATCCGTCAGTTTGATCTTCGTTACAGATACTCGGTTTTGTCTTGCGCTTCCAGTTTATCCAGAAGCATCTTCACATCCTGCGACCTGCCTTTAGGCACTATTAGAAGCACGTCTTCGGTGTCGACTACCACCATGTTATCGAGCCCAACAGTGGCTATTAATCGGCTTCCACCGTGAATCAGACAATTGTGGGTATCCAGCTCGACGTGGCGGCCTACAACGACGTTCGTCTGGCCATCGAAACTCATAAGCTCGTGCAGCGCGCTCCAACTGCCAATATCACTCCAGCCAATATCTGCAGGAATAACCAGCACTTTCTCCGATTTCTCAAGAATCGCGTAGTCGATGGATATACTCGGAAAGCTCTTGTACACTCTGGCAAGCTCACCGGCTTCCTCTGGGGTGCCAATCGCCGCCTTGTAACGCATTAGACCTTCGTAGATCTCCGGCGCATACTTCTTAAATCTGTTAAGAATGCTCGAGGCCTTCCAGATGAACATACCGCTGTTCCAGACGTATCGCCAAGACGCAACGTACTTCTGAGCCGTATCTTTATCAGGCTTCTCTCTGAAGCTCTTAACCCAGAAAATGGTGTCGTCTCCGACTTCCTCGTACTCGTTTGCAATCTCTATATAACCGTACCCAGTCTCGGGATAGGTTGGCTTGATTCCAAGCGTCATAAGGCAATCGTCTTTGCGGATGGTATCTTCAGCTAGTTTGAGAAGGCGACGGAAATCCTCACCCTTCGCGATGAAGTGATCCGCCGGGAGAACAAGCATAATGGCGTCGGGATCTCGTGCTTCGAGTATCACCGCCATTATGCCAACTGCCGGCGCGGTGTTCTTTCCAACGGGCTCGCAGATTATATTGGTTTCTGGTACATCGCCCAACTGCTCTTTGATAGTGCGAAGATGCATCTTGTTGGCAATTATGTGCGTGTGTTCGGCATCTACGGCTGGATCGAGTCTGTTTACTGTCTCCTGCAACAGACTCCTTTCGGAGGTAAGAGTGTGAAACTGTTTCGGTCTGTCTTTGCGAGAGCGGGGCCACAGCCTCGTGCCCGAACCTCCCGCCATAATAACTGCGTGCATCATGGTTGAATTATGACTCCCCGGGAAATATCATTGCCGCAAAATAGAGCGGCTGAAACACAGAGCCTTATACAACGCATCGCCCTAGTCGAAGCGCATATAGAGGGTAATACGACCAGCGCCCAAAGTCAAGCTCCGAGACAGAACACCTCAAGACCGGCTTGCTCGACCATCAAACCTACTTCGGATAAACCAAACCCCAGTTGCTTGGGAGTGTGTGCATCAGACCCCAAAGCGACCAGTCTGCCGCCGAGTTCCTTGTACATAAGAATGGCCTCCCACCCCGGATAAGCCTCTTCAGGTGGCTGACGAAGCCCCGATGAGTTCACTTCGAGTATAATTCCCTTCGAAATCACTGCGCTAAGAAGCGACTGTATTTCGGGATCGAAATCTTCGAACACAAACTTGCCGAAATACCGCGAGCCGTGACGCTTAACCAAATCCGGATGAGCAAGCGCATCAAACAGACCGGATTCAACAACTGATATTGCTGCATCAAAATACGGCACATAGGCATCGCGAACTGATTTACCGGAAAAATAGGAGCGGTGATCCTCCATGATGGCCCCGTTGATATAATGCGCGGAGCCCAAAACGTAGTCGAAAGAATGGGCGCCCAAATAGTCTTCAATCAGCGAGCGGTGTCGAGTTTGATAGTCCACTTCGATTCCGGCACGTATTGTGAGACGTCCGGAAAACTCTTCGCGAGCTGCTTGGAGGTCGACCTCGCGCTTATCGTAATTGAATGCGCCGTAGGCAATATCGGTTGGAGTAAAATCGAGATGCTCCGTGAACGCGATATCTGTAATGCCGATTTCGACGGCACGCTCACACATCTCCTGAACGGTAGCCGGAGAATCGCCCGAGTGTACGGAATGGACGTGGTAGTCTATCACTTTGCCAATATTGCAGGTTCATCGTAGATGACACGCTCGATAACGCGTCCGACTATTGATAGCGAATCGGCGCTGCATTTGTCCGGCGTATCTTCGAGAGTGTGCCACCAGCCGTAGTTGAAATCGATCACATCAATACACTTGATGCCGCTGCGGTTTATTGGTAAGTGATCGTCTTCGACCTGGTAGCCGTATTTGTCTTGAAACACGTGGCCATAACCGAGTTTCTCTGCCGTGGACCAAACTTTTTCTACAATCTCTGGAGCAAGTCGACAGGAGTTGATCTCTTTCGGAAGCTCCAGATTCTTGTCGCCAACCATGTCGAGCAGAATACCGTAAGCGTAGTCTATCTCATTGCCGCTAGCTGTGGGGATTGTTTTTCGAGTCTTCTCAAACTCTCTCGAGCCGAAAAACATATCCTTCGAACCCGGCCCATAGTCCTCACCATCGAAAAACGCCATAACGACACCGACAGACGGTTTTTCTTCACCAAATATCCTGGCAAGCTCCAGAAGAACAGCAACGCCAGAGGCTCCGTCGTTAGCTCCCGGGATCGGTTGCGTACGTTTGGCCGGGTCGACCTCCTGGTCGGCTATTGGGCGGGTGTCGAAGTGCGCTGCAAGAAGAACAAAGCGCGAGGCGTTGGGGTTGAAGACAGCGTAGATGTTCTTCATATCAAGTGTTTTTTCGCCGGCTTTTGCGCTGAACGGATGCACAATCACTTCATCCGCTTTGCCTTTTAGCTGTAACTCTATGAACGAAACGAGCCTAACGTGACCTGCAGTTCCCGGATACCTCGGACCGAATGAACACTGCTCCTTTAGTATTTCATAGGAACGTTTGCCATCGAATTGGAGTTCGTGTTGCGTACCGACTGTACCCTTGCTGCAACCTGCCACAAGAAGAAGCGCGGTAGTCACAACCGCCGCGCAAAGTAACTTGCTCGATAATATTGCCCGTATAGTCATCTACTACTTCTCAACTGTTATGCGGTTCAAATTCGAATAGTCAATACTGCTCTTTGCCCTGAAGAAGGATTCAATAGCATCTGGAATAGTAGTCTGGGTGGACGTTTGACGATCGTTCTTTGACCATATCTTCCAATAGCCGAGTGCGCCGTTTGCCATACTGCTTGTCATCCCTACACTGTAGGTTGCGCTGTCTTGAAGCGGCTTGTTACCCTTCTCACCAACAAGAATAGAGGCTACTCTACTCTCCTGCGGGCCTGAGGCATCGAAACTGAACCGAAGCCCGGAGATTTGCAGAAACCCCAGATTGTTCTTCGGATAGATAAGCACACTGCGCTCCAGCGCCTGCCTAATCTGTCGGCCTGTGAGTCTCATAACTACCAGTGGATCATCGGCATACGCTACGTAAGCGGCGACATCCTCGGAGGACACCGTGCCTCTGGCAATCTGCCCATCCTTTTCTTTGATCTCACTGGCGCTCACAAAGGCGAAATCAGTGTTCAACGACGCACGAACGGCATCGGCGAACAGGTCTCCCATTGAGACCTCCGACTTCTGAACACCATTGGATGCCAGCGCGCTTTCGCTTACGACTGCAGCGCCTGTTGCCGCAACAGCAGACAACAGAAGCGCAGCAAACACAGCTATGAATCTAATCTTAGCTTTCATTCTCCCCTCCTCTCGCCGGAGGAGCTACTGCTCCTTCGGCTGGGTGAGATAAGCACGTATTAAATCGTCGATATCTCCATCCATAACACGGGCTACGTCGCCAACCTCGTGACCGGTTCGATGGTCTTTTACAACAGTGTAAGGCTGAAATACGTATGAACGTATCTGATTCCCCCACTGTATCGCACGCACGTCGCCGCGCAACTCTGCGATTCTGGCCACGTCTTCGGCTTTCTGCATCTCTGCCAGCCTCGCCTGCAGAACTCTGATTGCAACCTCACGGTTTCTATGTTGCGAACGCTCATTCTGACAGGAGACGACCATTCCCGTCGGTATATGCGTTATGCGAACAGCCGAATCTGTTTTGTTTACGTGCTGTCCACCTGCGCTCGAGGCGCGGTATGTATCTATCTTCAAATCGTCCAGATTGATTTGGACTTCTTCGCTCTCTTCTATTTGCGGTATCACATCTACCGACGCAAAGGATGTATGCCTGCGTTTGTTGGCATCAAAAGGCGATATTCTAACGAGTCGATGAACCCCGCGTTCCGCCTTAAGGTACCCGTAGGCATCTCTGCCTTCTACAAAGAAGGTTACTTTTTTGCTGCCGGCCATTTCACCCGGAAGCGAATCGATTATCTCAGTGCGATAGCCGTGCCTTTCAGCCCATCGCAGATACATTCGAAGAAGTAAATCGACCCAATCGCACGCTTCTGTCCCGCCAGCACCGGCGTTGATCTCGACAATAGCACTCGATCGATCGTGCTCTTCACTTAGAAGCGTCGAAAGCTCCAGCTTGTGGTATTGCGATTTCAGCTCCTGCAGTTCGCTTTCGACTTCTCTAATATACTCTTCTGTACCCTCTTCTTCGGCCAATTCGGCCAAAACTTTGAGGTCTTCCAGCCTGGTTCTGATCTCTCGCCAGGGTTCCAGAGAGCTTTTCATCTGATTTAGCTCTTGGAGC
Organism: uncultured bacterium; assembly: GCA_964497515.1. Taxonomy (GTDB): domain Bacteria; phylum Armatimonadota; class UBA5829; order UBA5829; family DTLH01; genus CAZCCV01. Next base: position 5,098 of record CAZCCV010000023.1, read on the forward strand.
AACTTCTGTGCTTCCTGGGTATTATCCCAAAAACCTGTTTCAGTTGTCCTCTCTTCCAGCTTGACTATCTCTTTTTGTATGCCAGCGAAGTCAAAGATGACCTCCCAGCTCTTCAAGCCCGTCAGAGAGTTCGTCGATCTCTCGTTTAGCATCAACGAGCAATTAGAACTTCACCACCTTACTTTACCCAATGATAATAGACGGTTTCGTGCAGCGATTGTAGCCTTCTCTCCTTAGCGAAGATACCGCAGTCATTTGGGTTTCACTAAGCTATATTATATCACCGTCCATTGCCCCTATCCCGGAACCAGCACAGCACGAGACACTTCGAGTTCGCGCTCAAAAGTGCCTGTTACACGGCGTCCGTTGAGTCGGAACGATTTGTTCTTCGGGTTTGAGGTACATTTGATGGTGATCTTCTCAGGCTCGCAGAGAACAGTCATCTCCACTTCCCAATATGTGAGATTCTGCACTCCAGCACGACTGATCGAAGATGGAAGCTTCGGTTCTATCACTAGCCCTTCGCTTGTGGCATTGATCCCAAGAAAACCGTACAAATACGCCATAGGGACAAGCACAGACTCCGCAAACTCACCGTCGATGGCAAGCGCGTTTTCGGCAGTGTGACCCAGTCTATTGAAGTATGCGCTGTAGCCGCCTTGATCCCAGACATCCGCGTACCAGTCCAGTATTACTTTCATCCGTTCATACGCATCATCCGGAGTCTTGTACTCAATCCTGTTCATAATGTCGTAGAACGATGTGTAGAGCGCAGCACCGCCATTAAAGAACTGGTCTCCAAACTCTTTTGCGGTTGGTCGCCAGATCCACGAGTACCAGTCGGGGTTTAGAAGTGTGGTCGATCGGGGAGCAAACCGCCATTTGTAAATGTCGCTGCCATTACTGGTATCTCCCACAACTGCTCGCTTGCCGTCGAGCCATGAGTATATGCTATCTGCTTTCTTGGCATCACCCATTCCGTAGAAAAGCGCTTCAAGGTTCAGATATGCAAACCCGTAATCGTGACGCTTGCCTGCTGTATCTTCACAACCAACAAATCGCCCCTTTTCGTCATTCCAGAAGAACTCGCTGCAGGTTTTGGCTGCGCTTTCGGCCTGTCTTTTGAAGGACGCTGCATCTTCTTCATACGGATTTGTTTTGATGTTGAGCTTGAATGCGGCGTTTTCGATTTCCGCCATAGCCTTCAGCGATGCTATATAGTAGGCATTTGTATATGCGCTCTTATGCCCCATAGGAAGTGGAAGCCAGTAGTCGCTGCTGATTCCGTGCCCTATTCTGGGTTTCTCTCCCGTGCCCGAAGTACCATCCTGACCCCAATATGGGATCGTAATCATTCCGTCTTTGTCGCCTTTAAGCTGAGAGCGCATATAGTGAGCGGCAGCACGGATCCGATCGATGTTCGACTTTAGGAAGTCATCATCCCCAGACCACAGATAGTAGCGGGCACTCGCCAAAATGAAGCTCGCGTTATTGATGGCCTGACGGGTATCGTAAGCACAATGAACACGGTCGAGCGTCATCGTGAGACCATCCTCCGGCACGTTTCGAGTAGGCACTATCCGAAGCCCGGTAATTTTGCCAGTCCAGCCTGGCAATTGATAAACAGGAATGTAGAAATCGGCTGGTGTGCTGCTGGTAACCATCATACGTGCGGAGTTATCGTCCGACCATTCCGGCTCTTTTTCGGTTGTCCACTGGATATAGGAAACACAAGGTATGGACGTGCCAATTCCTATGATCAGGAACGGAGATTGAAACGCATCAATCGAAAGCCGATTGATTTCGACATACGAATCTGGCTCCGTTAATATAACATTCCAGAGACCATTCGCTACCCCGAGTGAGCCACCTCCAGCGATTATCCAGCCATCCTGCCCTGTTGAAGAAGAATCCCATCCCCAACCTTTGGAGAGCCCTGCACTCGATTTATAGTCTGGAGTCGCCAAACCGATTCGGTTCTGCTGGCCGGAGAGATGATACGAGTAGACGTATCCGTCGTTATCCATTTGGATAGTCTGCAGGTAGCGTTTGAGATCGAGGTTGTAGTCACGCCCGTTCACCAGACTCTTCGATGTATCGATCCAAGTAGTGGCAAGGGCATTCCACTCCCTGCAGGATGTCTGCTGACCTCCTGAAAGCGCACCTGGCCCGGGCTCTGCGTACCAATGGCGCTTCATCAGGTCATTAAGCAGAATGTTATACTTCAAGTCCGACGATACAAACCTTGGAAAATGCTTGCTCTGTGTAGGATACTCCCAGTCGCGGCTCAAGTTCTGAGCGGGAGCCATCCCTCCAAAAGCAAAGGCTATTGTAAGCACTATGGCCGTAAGCAGAGTCTTATTCATCTCTCTGTTCCTTTCAGCTTCAAAGAGTATGTATTGCAGAAAGCAACGCGGCATTCTACTGATTGTTCGGGGTTTTGGACAAGGTTACACCTATAATCATGGACGGCAGATTTGTTGTGGTGTTTCCAAACTGAGGGTGGGGCGTGCTACTCTGGCTCGCTTAGGTCTGCCAGTGCTTCTGCTGCGAGGCTGGCATACTCGTCAGTGCCCTTTGCCGCTAAAGACCACTGCTCCCTGGCTTCTGCAGACCTTCCCAGGTCTTTCAGCACTGCCCCCAGTTGATAGCGAGCTTTGGTATCGTCTGGTCGAAAACGCAGACCTTCAAGAAACTCGGTTACTGCGGAGTTCAGTTGGTTCGTTTTGGTGTAAGCTCTTGCCAGATTGAACCTGGCCGCTGGGTCTTCTGGAGACAACTCCACGGCACGTTTGAACTCCTTTACAGCTTCTGCCATCTCCCCGCTTTCTGCAAGAGTGCTGCCGAGAAGATTGTGCACACTCGGTTCGGCAGGCTGAAGCTCAACCAGCACCCTCGCTGCGGCAGCTGCAGATTTGGGATCACCCACCCTGCGATAGAGGTCGACAAGTGTGCGGTGGATCAGCGGGTTTTTGGGTGTGATTTCGGCGGCAATCTTGCATTCTTCTATGGCCTCCATATAGCGGTTGCTCTCCCGATAAGCTCCGGCTGCGAGCATATGAAAGTCTGCGAAACGAGGCAGACGCTGCGTCAACCGCTGAACCATAAGAATGTTGTTCGACCAGAGCGGGGCTGCTGCACTCGAAAGCAGTGCACAGTAACCAAGAACACCTGCCGCGACTAGCCCCGTTACAACCGGCCATATATCCTGCACAGGCTTTGGCTTAAGTGCAAACAGCCAGTTGACTGCTAATCCGAACAGCACACAAAGGCCAAACGACGGAACATAGAGAAACCTCTCGGATGGTATCGGATTTGGAATAGGAACGATATTTGTAACCGGCAGTATTCCAAGAAGCATCCAAAGGCAGCAAAACGATATTATGGGATACTTGCGGTATATGGCTATCGCACCTGCGAACATTGCAACAGTGATACCCCACGCCGCTACAGCCAATGCTGGAACACGCAGTGGGAGATTAAATATGTCGTGCACCGGTTCCGCTTGAGTCGGAATGAGCAGTATACGGAAATACCCCAACATCGCCCAACCGGCAAGTGTCAGTCTGTGCTGCAATACAAAACTGACGCCGTGCTGGCTTAAAGAATAACCCAACACAACGTGACGTACGACAAAATATAGCAGGGTGATCGCTACGAATGGCGCCACTTCGGCGGTAACGGTTCTTGCAGTTGGCTTAGGGCGGCGGAGAATCAATGCGTGAAGAACCATCATCGCTGGCAAGACCATTGCGATCTCTTTGCTCAGCACTGCAAGTACAAATAGAACCACCGAAAGCGCAAACTGAGGCCACTTTCTGCAGTCTACGTATTTCAGATACAGGATGAACGATGCGAAGCCAAATGCTGCCGCCATAAGGTCGGTGCGTCCAGATATCCACGAGACGCATTCTGTATGACTCGGCAGTACTGCGAACAGAAGACCTGTGAATAGTGCCGCAACATCGTTTTTAAGTAACCTTCGAGCGAGTGCAAAGACCAGCAACACGACAATGACGTGCAGCAACAGATTAGTCGCTTTGAAGCCCGCAGGGTTCGCGCCGAACATCGCATAGTTTACTGCATACAAAATCGTGACCAAGGGGCGATAGTAGTAGGGCTTCTCATCGAAGTCTTTCAGAAAACCGATGGTAAAGGCTTTCGGAATGTTCTCAATATTGTGGACAAGGGGATCGCGAAGAATAAGCGGCCTGTCGTCTAATACAAACTCTGCCCCACGGAAAGCAAAAACGAATGGGATTGTGGCAACCAGAACGAGGAGCACCACAGCGCAAATCAGCCAGGTTCTTGACCTCTCACTTCCAGATGGCGCTTCTATAACGGGTTCAGGTTTTGCTTGCTTTTGTCTCTGACGAGCCATGTTGAATCAAGTTTACCAGAATAGACAACTCATCTACAAGCAAACGCAGCGTACAGAGAATTTGCGAAATGGATTGCTTAGGCACACTGCGTTGGTGAGAATATCGCGGAATTACGCTTGTTCTTTTGAACCGCGTTCGTGGAGGCGTGTCAATCCGGCTCCGAGAACCAGAACTGCCGACGTATAGTAGACCCACATAATCAGAAGAACTATGCCGCCGATGGAGCCATACAGCTTGTTGTAGTTGGCGAAGTGGGAGAGATATAATCTATAGAGTTCTTTGGCGATTACCCACACTATTGCCGCAAAAAGCGCACCTACCAGTGCCGACTTCCAACCGACTCGCGTGTCCGGAGCAAGCTTGTATACAACAAAGAACATCAGCATCGCAAACACAAGACCTGTCAGCACAGCAGCGATTCGCAGAAGGACAGCAGTGACTTCGGTGGTTATCCCAAACCACTGATAACTGCGCAACAGCTCCGCTACTGCGCTGCTCGCAAGAGACAAGATGAGGAAAGCACTGAATACCAAAACAAGTAGGATGGCCTTCAGCCTCGACGCGACAAAACCCGGTTTTGTGGCAACTTTCCATACGCGGTTTAGCGCAATCTGCAGCGTAACGAAGAACTGACTGCTGGTCCAAAGGAGTGCGGCAATACCTATCCAGCCAATTGCTCCGCGAGCGTTCACTAAGCCCCTTAGAGCATCAGCTACGAAGGTGGAGGAAGGCATGAACCTGTCGAAGAACTGCATCACTTGGGCAAAAGCTCTGTCGGATGACCCGATAACCATCCCCAATACCGACACAGCCAGCAGCAGCGCCGGCAGCATCGACAAAAACGCATAGAACGAGAGTGCTGCTGCTGCAAATGAGCCGTTTTCGGTGCCAAACTCCTTCAATGTGCTGTGAATAAGGCGGGCTACGCGCTTTATCCAGCTTTTTAGTTGTCCTAGTGCGTTAGTTCTCACAAACACCGCCTGTCAGTTGGTGGACGCCATCGACTGAGCAGCGTTTCTAAGCTGATCTACTATGCTTGCATCGACGGTAACGCTTCCAATCGGTTCCGTTCCATCAAATCCGTGAGCATCCGAACCACCGGTCGCAATTAGATTGTACTTTCGAGCAAAAGCCTGGTACTTGCCAGTATCCTGCCCGGAATAATAAACCTCGAGGGCACCGAGCCCGTGTTTATACAGCAGTGGAATTATATCATCCCGCCCAACCTGCAATGGATGTGCCAGCCCTGCCACACCGCCGGCTTCCAATACTATTCTTACAGCATCGTATGGCGTCAGTTTTGATCGTTCAACGTAAGCTGGCGCACCCCGCACCAGAAAGCTAGAAAACGCCTTCGCTACGCTGTCGGCATACCCCTGTTCGACTATTGCGTGCGCCACGTGCGGCCTGCCAACGGTTCCAGATTGTGCCAACTCCATCACCCGATCCAGCTTGACAGCTACTCCAACCATATTGAGCTTCTGTACAATCTTTTCTGCGCGTTTGACTCTTGCAGAGGCAAGCGTATCGAGCTCTTTGAGAAACTTTGCCGAGGAGCAATCTACAAAGTAACCGAGAATATGGACATCCAGAGGGCCGATCTCTGTGTTAATCTCAATGGCGGGAACAACTTCTACCCCTAAACTGCGGCCCGCAACAGTGGCCTCTTCTATTCCAGCAACAGTATCGTGATCGCTGATTGCAATTGCTGCGAGCCCGGCATCCGCTGCAGCCTCAACAACCTCCGTCGGCGTCATCACGCCATCGGAGGCCGTAGTGTGAAGGTGCAGGTCTGCTTTTGGTGCACGGTTTGTTCGCATAACACTAAAACCTCCAGAACTGCAACAAACCTGGCAATGGCCAGGAAACCGACTTCTAGTCGGTCAGTTGCTGCTCCAGCATTCGTTCCCTGATATCTCGCTCTTCATTAGCTGGTAGACGTCCGGATTCATCGAGTATTCTGGGCGTTATCAGGATCACCAATTCGGTCTCGGCACTGGTTTTGCTCTTGCTTTGGAAGAGCCTTCCAACCAGAGGAATATCACCCAACAGAGGGACTTTGCGTCTTGTATTGTAATCCTGCTTTGTCGTGAGCCCACCTATTACGATGGTCTCGCCATCTTTGACGCGCACCGTAGTAGACGCCACTCGGCTACTAAGAGTTGGGAGCCCTGTCAGTCGGTCCAGCTCCACAATGTTGCTTACCTCTGGGGCTATCTTCGTTGTAATCTCGCCATTTCCTCCTGTCCAGGGAGTAACGGTGAGTTTAGTGCCTACATCAACAGCTTTGATTCGCTGAACCTTATCCCCATAGGCCGAGGAATACTCTACCCGGATGAACCGCTGGGCTCCGATGAATATATCTGCACTGTGCCCATTTAAGACGGCCATCCTCGGATTGGCGTGGATTTTGGCTCTGTTTACCGCAACCAGAGCTTTGATATGACCCAAAAACTGATTTACGGCGTCGAAAGTTGGCAGGGTGGTGTAGTTGATGAACCCGTCGACTGAGTCTATAGCGAACTGTCCGTGCTGCCAGGTCTTGTAGGCACCGAGCGCAATATCGAGATCGTCGCCCGATGAGACTTCTACTGCCAGGGCATCGATCATTATCTGCGGCGGTGCAATATCTACTTTGGCCAAATCTGTTCCGATTTTCTCCAGCATCTGTGTGGGTGCAGAAACAACAATGGCATTCTGTTCGCTGTTTACGTGCAGATAGCTATACAGAAACGTTGGCAGCAGGCCGGAGGCGGTTTGAGCTCGAACGTACTTCATTGGAAAAGATGCAGTGCCGCTTAACTGGTATGTAGCGAGATCCTTTGGAACACCTTCGCTAATCATGTAAACATCGCCGCGCTTTGCCATAGCGAGTCCGTACGCACTTGCGATAACTTTCAGAACCTCCTCTGCCGGAGCTTTGTCCATAGACATACTGACTACGCGGCTTGCAACAGCGTCATCGACTACAACATTGAGCCCAGAGACCCGGGCGATCTCACCGCATACTTGAAGCATTCCCGACTTCACACAGTTGATGCTTACTAACCCGCAATCACATACGCAAGTAAGGTTTTTGGTGTGATTGCCGGAGTCGCTCTCTACGTTGCGGTTTGATTTATCTAAGGTTCTATCGCTGTTTACAGTGATGATGACACTCTGCCTGTCGGCGCTCGAATTCACCGTACAGTGAGATGGAACGAAGAGACCTACCGCCAAGCTGATCCCAATGCCTTCCTTAGCATCTTGCGGCACACTGGTTTGAATGTAGCTTACGGGGAAGGCGCTTACGTCTATGAAGTTCTCCATACTGCTTTTCGCGCCAGGAAAACGCAGCATTATTCGGGAAGTTCCGTCGCCACCCCACTGCATATCGCTGTCGTAAGCCCAATTTAGAATGCCATCGGATTTTATGGTAATCTGAACCCCATTACTCATCTGTTGTGAGATAACGCTATTGATTGTAGCGTACGAGGCCGCAAAGACGGCAGACGCCGAGAGCACCATAATAGCTATTATCAGCTCAACGCGAAGCGCATTACGACTGTTCATCTGATCTTCTGTTCTCCTTGCATATTGTCGCAGTCAGAATGAGAGTCTGTTCACTGGTCATCTGCTGCTTCACCCGTTTGGTAAACAGTTTGCCAAGAATGGGGATTCTCCCCAAAACCGGCAATCTTCGGTCGGAGCTGTAATCCTGTGTCTGTGAAAGCCCACCAATAATGATAGATTCGCCGGGAGTGACTTGAAACACTCCTTCACTTGTTTTCGCGCTCAAAACTGGAAGTCCGCTCGAATGGTCGACACCATCGATGCTCTTTGCCTCTACCTTGAGTGACATCATTATATGACCCCCGCCAGTCCAGGGAGTTGCGACCACCCGCACTCCCACATTGACGGGCTCTATAGTATCGACGTAGTAGCCGGAGAGTTTGAAATGCACATACTTATCAACACCGGAGAAGACTTCACCGGTGCTTCCGCTAGTTATCTGGACAACTGCATCGGATACTACGCTTACTTTTCCACTGATAAGTAATGCTTGAACTTGAGCTTCGAGCCTTTCCTGCCCTTCGTCGGACTTTGCAAAGAACAGACTGCCATCGCGGGCTTTCACTGATAGAGTGCGAGTTTTTCCCACATCGCTTGCTGCCAAGTCGTGCAGTATATCCTCTGATGATGAAGACTCCAGAAGCCTTGCGCGCACCTCGATTATTCTTGCCGGCTGATCTATCACCGCCAGATCCGAACGAATTTTCTCGAACAGTTCACGCGAACCAGTAACAGAGAGTGTGTTCCGTTCGGGATCGACACGTATGTAGTCCAGCAAAAAACTGGGAAGCAGATCGCGCGCGGTCTCAACCTTAAGCCAGCGGACTGGGAGCACCGATGTCACCGCTGCAGTGTACGCGCTGGTCGACTCCACTGATATATCGGCAAGCACCGGACGGTCGTTTGTGCCATTTTGCACAAGCCCGTAGCAGGCTGTTATTCGTTTTAACAAATCATCTGGAGTTATGGAGAACAGCTCTGCTGTAACCAAACGCTCGGCACTGCTGTCTACAACGATCTCTTTGCCGGTGGCGTCGCTGACAGCACGCATAACATCGTCCAGCGCTGCATTTCTCGCGTGCAGATTCAACAGCCCCTTCTCGAAGCTCACGCTGAGTTCTCTTTCGTCGGCGCGGACGCTTTCGGGACTCAGTCTTGCGCTTCCGACCGGCATTCGGTCGCTTGTAACAGTTATTATGATACTCCTGTGATCTCTACTCTTCGTGACGCTGAACGCTCGTGTGTTTCCGACATCTTCGTCGAACGGGTTTGGAACGTAATCCTCCGGAATATCACTAGCCAGCTTGCAGGGCGCATGGAAATGGATGTCTATATCCAGAGCAAAACTGTTTGCAGTTCCAGGTGGAACCGAGAGCTCTGCGTGGCTTACAGGATACTTGCCAATCTGCACGAAACTGCCGACTTGTGAGCGTGCGTTGTGCAAATGCAGGTTCAGCACCCGAACCGGTCTTAATACATCAGGTGTAAAAACCCAGCCACTTCGCCGATATTTGTCCCAATCATAAAACTCCCAGTATTCAACCCCAGAGTAAGATATAGCACCGTCGGCATTGATAGTGATACGGACAGCATTGCTGAGTTGCTCGCTTCTGATTGAAAGGATGTTGTAATGCGATCGCCCTTGCGCTTCGGCCTCCTGCCAAGCACAGAGAAAGACGACAACCCCAAGCATCAAACAGGCGAGACACCTAAGCGACAACTGCTAATCGGCCCTTTCCTTCTGCAAAAGATCCTCACCAAACTTCTCCAGCAGTTTACGCTCGACATCCGGCGACAAATGCCCGGTCTGAGTGAGAATATGAGGTGTGATAAAAATCACAAGCTCTGTTTTTACAGCACTCTCTTTTTTGCCAGTAAAGAACTCACCCACTAGCGGCAGGCTCGAAAGAACGGGAATCTTTGTCTTGCTGGAGTGTATTTCGTCCTGCAACAGTCCGCCCACTATAATGGTATCGCCATCCCTAACCCGAACTAGCGTCTGTGCGCGCCTTGTGCTCTTTTCAGGGAGTCCAGTCGTGGGGTCGGGAGCACTCATTACGCTCACTTCAGGTTCGATGGAAGCGATTATTGCGCCATCCCCACCAGTCCATGGGGTCATCGTAAGACGAATGCCTGCATCTATGAAGTTCAGGCTGCTATATATGTCTCCCACAGAAGAGTCCACTGTCTGGCTCAAATATCGCTGCCTGCCAACGAAAATATGAGCTGATTGGCCGCTCACTGTTGCGATGCGTGGATTGGCATAAACTCTGGCCTTCTTCTTTTCGGCGAGCGCCTGGATTTCGGCGGTAAACTCCTTTGGAAGCTCATCGAGCACCTGGAAAATCACATTTCCCGCATCGGAAGATGAGGTAACCGATTTTCCGGAATTGCTCCAGATGAAATCGAACCCCATATCCTTTGCAGCGGAGTCGCTGAACTCTACCATTAGCACATCGATTATAATCTGCGCTGCGGGGATGTCGAATTGTTCTATGTCCTGCCGGAATTTGGCGAGCACTTCAGTCGGAGCCGACAAGATAACTGCATTCTGCTCGGCATTCACTTTCACGTGATCCTGCAAGAACACGGGTAGCAGTGATTTGGCGTTCGATGCAAGCACATATTGAGTGGGGATTGAGTCGATGTCGCTCATAAGATACGACGATGGGTTTTTGGGTATGCCCTCACTAATCATAAAGATGCCGCCGACCCGCGAGTACGAAAGTCCATACGCCGTGCAGATGCTTTCTATAATTTCGCTCACCCTCTTGTTTGTGAGGTGGACGGTTATCTTTCTGCACGAGTAGTTCTGCCCCGAGCCGCGGCCTACTGTGTCGTCGACAATGATGCCAACCCCGGTAGCACGCGCCAGTTTAGTGAAGAACTCGTCTGCCTGGCAGCCGACGGCGTGCACTGATATGCCGGTATCAGTCGAGATTATCGCTACCGAGGGATCGGGCGGAGGCGCTTCATCGGCCAAACACATAACAGGAATAAATGCCGCAAAGAGCAGCACGGCGAAGACAGCTTTCGCGATTGCTCGCTTTTCAGAATTGAAACAGGGCATCACAGAACCTTCTTTTGGTGTAGGACAGGCCATCGCTCTATTGAAAAGACAGCGAGCCTGTTATATATATGATTGCAGCAAAGAGTCTGGTTATTCCTGCATTCAAGCCGGAATACCGGGCAATCAGTGCGAATGAGGAGAACAGAACTAGAGCCGACCGGTGGTTTTTATGTCCAAATACTGGTTCACAACAGCCGGAGAGAGTGAGCTCGGTTCGGCATCGACTACGACTACTCCGGTGCGTCGGAGCGCAGCAATCGCCTGCTGACGATCGTGCAACAACTCAACGGCAGCAGCTTTTTCGTAGAGCTGGCGCCCCTCTTTTGGGATGAGTTCGGACGAGGCTGTGACGCTAGGATCTGTTATCGCAACACACATACACAAATTGCCTCTGGCAAGAGTCTGCAGGTGTGTAATGATTTGTCGAGACGATTCAGGATCGAGTAGATCTGAAAACACCACTACCAGAGATCGTTTTCGCCACCGCTTGGTTAGATAAAGAAATGCACCTGCATAGTCAGACTCCGCAACAGAGAGAGGCACATTATAGAGCGTCTCCATTATCGCGAGCGCCTGACTCTGCCCTTTGCTCGGGGGAAGATAATTGTCGACGTTGTCTGAAAAAGTTAGCACACCAACTCTGTCGTCACCAGCAGCAGCCACGTAAGCGAGCATAAGCGCAGCGTTGATCGAATAATCCAGCTTGGAGAGCCCTTCAATCTGGACGGACATTGTGCGGCCTGCATCCACTAGGATCATGATATTCTGGATTCTCTCAACTTGATAGTGCCGGCTCATCAACTTTCCTCGCCTTGAGGTGGCTTTCCAGTCGATCTGGCGGAACTCGTCGTCCGGCGTATAGTCTCTTAACGACTCGAACTCGGTTCCCCGGCCATACATCCGCGTGCGGCGCAATCCAGACTCCAATACACGCCCTCTTCGCACTAGGAGCTCGTATTTTCGAAGATCGAGCAGGTTCGGATACACTTTGACCGGACGGGAAGCATCGATACGAGATTGTCTGATCACAAAACCCATCGGCCCGCAGATTCGAAGGTATATGTCGCCAAACTCGAAATCGCCTCTTGCGTGCGGGAAAACGTGATAGACCATCTCTCTGCTACCCCTCGGCTCCAAACTGAACTGCTGAACGTTTTCTTCTATACCGAAAAGATATGGAGGTTCATCGCGAATGGTGAGTTTCAGCTTTGTTCGCAGCCGATTGCGAAAGAGAATAGTGACGACGTTTTTCGCACCTATTGAGAGCTTATCATCACATTTGCGTTCTGCGTCGAGGGCTTCGGCGCCGGGTGTGTGGAACCAATCGATGATTCCTGTCAAGATTATGATCGCAAAATAAACGTAACCAATCCAAAGCAGTGGCGAGTAATACCCCGACAGAGCCACCAGCAAAGCGCCGAACAGAAGAAGAACTGCAAACCTGCCTGTGATAACCATTACTATGCCAATTCGATACAGTATTTGATGATTCCTTCTTCAATTCGAACGAGAATCTATCGCGCAGAGGAATTAGTTTCACAACTCCAAAAATGGCCTCAGCACCCTACCAGTCGACCGATGGCTCTGCTATACTATTAGTGATGGAGCGGCTGAGGTGATCGTGATAGTCGACTACGGAATGGGCAACCTTCGAAGCGTGCAGAATGCGTTAGAGCACATAAACGAGTGGGGCGTCCTGACGCGGGAGCCATCGACAATCCGAAATGCTCGGCGACTGATTCTGCCCGGTGTAGGCGCATTTGGTGCTGCGATAGATAGCCTGAGGAGGCTTGGACTAGTCGATGCCATACGCGATTACGCACAGTCTGGTAGACCCTTGCTTGGAATCTGTCTCGGTATGCAGCTACTCCTCACTAGAAGCGAAGAACAAGGTGATTTCGAAGGACTAGATATAATCCACGGCAGAGTAAGAAGGCTGTTCAATCTGCAGGCGTGCGAAGCTCAAATCAAATTGAAAATCCCACACACCGGCTGGAATACCGTAGTCCCCAAATGTGACTCCCCCTTGCTCAGAGGCATTCCGAACAACGCCAGAATGTACTTTGTCCATTCTTACTACGCCGATCCTATGAGCGATGCGGTGGGGGCCACAACGGAGTACGGCATTAGTTTCTGTTCGGTTATCTCTAAGGGAAATGTCTTCGCTACACAGTTTCACCCAGAAAAAAGCGGCTCGGCAGGGCTTAAGATACTTGCCAATTTCGCTGCCCTAGAGACAGGAGAATAGTGCGTTGGAAATTATACCTGCAATAGACATCATCAGTGGGCGCTGCGTTAGGCTCGTTCAGGGCAAATTCGACCAGGAAACTGTGTTTTCGGATGATCCTGTTGCAGTGGCAGTGGAATGGGAGAAGCAAGGAGCAACCAGACTGCATGTTGTTGATCTCGATGGAGCGCGAACCGGATTTCCGCTCAACCTTAAACTGCTGGAGAAGATAGTCTCGTCGATTAGCATTCCCGTGCAGGTTGGCGGTGGTATCAGAACGCTTGAAACAGCGCGCAAAGTACTCGACGCAGGTGTGGCACGCGTCATTATAGGCACTTCAGCCGCGCTCGACAGCGACCTTGCCAAAGCGATGTTTGGCAAACTGGGTGACCAGGCGATTCTCGGAGTCGACGCCTTAAACAGCTATGTGGCCGTGCGGGGATGGCAAGCGCGAACTGAAGAGCTCGCAACCGACTTCGCTAAACGCATGCTTACCCTCGGTGCAAAACGTATCATTTTTACTGACATCTCGAGAGATGGTATGCTGACTGGAGTAAACGTATTCGCACTGGAGCGGATGATGGCCGCAGTTGATGTGCCTGTGATAGCTTCCGGAGGGGTTAGCAGAATCGACGATATTCGACGCCTGCTTCCACTTGCCGAAAGAGGGCTGGAAGGGGTAATTCTAGGAAAAGCTTTGTACACAGGAGATGTCAAACTACCAGAAGCAATCAGTTGCAGCCAACAGGCCGACTGACTCCGATGCGGGCTATGCCAAGCGACAACACATATGTGCAGTATCAGGGAACCCTTTGTGGTGTTCGGTACGTATTACATATTGTGAGTGTTGCAGCTCGCCATCCGCTTGTGCTCGCTTGCTTCTGTGGTTGACAACTGCATCAACGTCCGATAAAATGATGCACGAACCATTGGCATTTGTATGCAAAAATGGACTGATGGCTCTGTTTTGAGATCACAGCCGCAGGCAGAAAGACGGAGAGTTTTGGATGGATTCATCAAAACTGGCGGAGGCTTGGTCCCGACATAAGGAATGGGGCGACCAAAAAGCCAGAGACGCTCTCATTAACCAATATGCCTACCTGGTAAAAATTACGGCAGGAAGAGTAGTCACGAGCCTACCGCCTAATGTGGACAGGGAGGATCTCATATCGGCAGGGGCCATCGGCCTCATTAAGGCGATAGACCAGTTCGACACCAGTCGGAACGTCAAGTTTGAGACGTACGCTATCGCGCTTATTCGCGGTGGGATACTGGAAATGCTTCGAGAGCAGGACTGGGTTCCACGGTCGATAAGAGAACGAGTCAAGATGCTGGAGCGGGCGTACTTCGAGCTCGAAGGAAAGCTCGGCAGACCAGCATTGGACGAAGAAGTGGCCGAGACGCTGGAGATGGATATCGACGATTTCCACAAGCTTCTGGCCGATACTGGCAGGGCATCTCTGCTGTCACTCGATGACATTGTTCTTTCGAGCGAAAGCAACGAAAAGATCCACCTGGCCGATGTGGTACACGACGATTCAAACGACACACTGGCTGAGGTCGAGATCATCGAAATGAAGCGCGTCCTTGGGACTGCCATCGACCGCCTGCCTCCTAGAGAGAACCTCGTCATCACGCTCTACTACTACGAAGGACTAACTTTCAAAGAAATTGGGAAGATACTGGAGGTCTCAGAATCGAGAGTCTACCAGTTGCACACACAGGCAGTATTACGTTTACGTGGATATTTGCAGCGTGATGTGGCATTATTCCGTTAGGGTAGAGAAATCTAATAACCCTCGTTATTTGCCAGAGAGGAGCAAACAACAGCTATGCATAAAATCAGGCTGATTTCATTATTCATCGCCTTCGGCTTCATCGCAACTGCACTAATTGGTTGTAGTCGTGGAGGTAGTGGAGTCGTTACCGTGAATGGTCAGAAGATCTCTAAGGACGACTACTACCGCAGGCTTGAAATGGCACCACTTGGAAACAGACCTACGGGGCTGGTTACTGCCAACAAGATGATCTACGAAAAGCTCGTGATGCAGCTTGCTGATAAAGAAGGTGTTGTCCCCACAGACGCCGATATCCAGAAGAAGATCGATTTCTTGAAGAAAACTGGTAAAATGCAGAACCTGAACATCCCCATCGACCAGTTCAAGAAGGACTTGAGAGTCGAGCAGGCCACACTGAACGTCATTACAAAGGGCATTAAGGTCTCCGATGAAGAGGTTAAGAAACGATACGAGGCTTTGAAGGGGAAAGAGCCGATTACGAATCCTGAGAAGGTTCAGCTGCAGGTTGTAGCTTGCCAGACCGAAGATAAGATTCGAGAAGTCTACAAGAAGATTCAGGGCGGCACAGACTTTACAATTGTCTCTCAGACTATGACTGACGACCCGAACGTAAAGAGAGTGGGCGGCAATCTGGGTTGGGTGTGGAAGGATCATCCGCAGATTCCTGCAAAATTGGTTGAGGCAGTACTGAAAGTTAAGACCAATGATGTGAGCGAGCCTTTCCTCTTCCAGCAGGAGAAAGGTGGCCCATTCTGGGTTATCGTAAAAGCTGCAGGCCGCCAGCCTAAGCGTGTGTTGAGCTTCGCTGATGCCGAGGATCAGATTCGGGAGCTTATAGCTGCTGAGAAGTCGGAAGTGGACTTCACGAAGCTAATGGCAGAAGAGTTCAAGAATGCGTCGATCAAGGTGACTTCTACAGAACCGATTTTCAAGACCCTTGCTAAAGAGATAGCGGAAAGTCAGAAAGATACGAAGTAGAGTTGATCACAATCGTCGGTCTTGGACCTGCCGGAATTGAAGCTATGTCGCAGAATGCGCTGACCTCGCTAGAGTCAGCGCAGCGACTTTTTTTCAGAACCCGGCGACACCCCGCTGCAGACGAACTCGCTCTTCGTGGGCTTGTGTTCGAGACTTTCGACGAGATTTACGAAAGCGCAAAATGCTTCGACGATGTGTACTGCACGATTGCTGATCGCATATTGAGCGAAGCGCGTAACGGCGACGTCACTTATGCCGTTCCCGGACACCCGTTTGTAGCGGAAAGGTCGGTTCCTCTCCTTGTAAAACTGGCGAAAAGTGAAGGGATACAGCTTAAATTCGCTGCATCCACCAGCTTTATTGAGGCTTGTCTTGAGGCTCTTGGCGCACCCGTCGACAAGGGCCTCAAATTGATAGATGCGCTTGAGATGGATTGTATTAGTCCTTCTTCGGATTGTCCGAACTTGATCTACCAGGTATTTGACACTATGGTGGCATCACGGGTGAAACTGGCTCTGATGGAAACCTACCCGGATGAGTTTACTGTGTATGCCATATCCGGCGCGGGTGGTCCCGACGCGAAAGTAGAAGCTATGCCATTGTACGAACTGGATCGAAAAGAATATGATCATCTGTCCAGTGTGTTCGTACCAGAGCTGAACGAAAGCGATTGATATGAACGGCAGCACGCAAGATGAGTTCGGAGCGCTTGTGAAAGTAGTAGCTGCGCTCCGTGCGCCCGATGGATGCCCCTGGGATCGCGAACAGAACCACAAAAGCCTCAGAAAGTACTTTGTAGAAGAAACCTACGAAGCCATTGAAGCTATCGACCAAGAATCTCCCGAAATGCTCAAGGAAGAACTGGGCGATGTTCTGCTGCAGGTGCTCTTGCACGCTCAAATAGACTCCGAGCAGGGTCTGTACAACATTGACGACGTGTGCAGAGGCATAAAGAACAAATTGATACGTCGACATCCGCACGTTTTTGCCGATACTGATGTAGAGGGGGTAGACGATGTATTACACAACTGGGAAGAGATTAAATCTCGTGAACCAGGACACAGGGAGATAACATCAGCAATTGGTGGCGTGCCAGAGAGCCTGCCTGCACTTATGAGGGCTACCAAGATTTCGAAGCGCGCTGCTCGAACCGGATTCGAATGGCCGGATGTGCACGCTGTTATCGAAAAACTGCACGAGGAAGTAGCGGAGTTGGAAGAAGCGATCGACTCCGAAGATGAAGCCTGCATCAAACACGAGATTGGAGACCTGCTATTCACTGTAGTCAACATATCACGGTGGATGAAGGTCGATGCTGAAGAAGCTCTGCGTGAAATGCTCGGACGGTTTCGCAAGAGATTTGAGGCAATAGAGGAGACTGCGGAGTCGATGGGAAGATCCATCAACGATCTGTCGATAGATGAGATGGATCATATCTGGAATCGGGCTAAGGAAAAATGAATCTGCATGTGAAGTCCATTAAACAGATCAGCCTTGCGGCTTTTGTTGTTGCACTTTTTGTATTGATTGCAGTTCCGACTTTTGCGGACAGCGTGGCTGCTACAGTAAACGGCGATAAGATAATGCAGTCGGAAGTGAATAGAAGGGCCAAACTGATGGGCGCTGGTGCCACTCATCAGGCTGCACTTGATACGCTTATCGATGAAAAAATCACTCTGCAACTTGCAAAGAAACAGAGAGTCTACCCTACCAATGCCCAGATCGATAGGCGGATAGCGAAGGCCAAGAAGAGCGGTGAGTATGACACGACCATCCGTATTGGCCGCGCGACACAGCAGGACTTCCGTCGCCAGATAGTATATCAGCTTGCATTGTTTAATCTGATGACTAAGGGTATAACGGTAACAGATAAAGAGATACAGGCGGAGTACAATAGGCGTAAGAGTCAGATGTACTCCACGCCTGAAAGCGTAAAGACTGAAATGATCTGGTTTGGAAAGAAAGATCTGGCTGATAAGGCGTATGCGAGGATCAAAAAAGGTGAGAGACTCACAGTTCTTGCCAAGACATCTGATGATGCCACCATCCGGGCTTCTGGAAGTTCCATCGGGTGGTTGGTCAAAAACCAACCCGGAGTCAATAGTGAAATATCAAAAAAGGCTTTTGCACTGAAGACAGGGGAAGTGGCTGCACCATTTTCCATTGCGATAGATAAGAAGAGCAAGCGCTGGATAATAATGAAAGTTCTCGATCGCAAACGCGGTACCGTTACAAGCCTGTCTGAAGTGAAAGATGACATTAGAGATGGATTGCTTGCCGCTAAGGGGCAGAAGAAGAATAACGTCGGTAAGATGGTCCAGAATGCCCGCTCTAAGGCGAAAATAACCATTAGTTCACCGAAACCAACAATTCCACGCAAGAGGAAGTAGCATTCTGGCATCCATCTGAGCACGATCACAAGGAGAACCGGAATGAAAAAAGTAGCATTAATCGTCGCCGCTGCATTGTTAATCGTGGTGGCAGCTGTGCCGATCTACAGCCAGTACAAGCCAAGCACTACGAAGGATCTGGTAATTCGGCTCTACACAGATTTGACGTCCTATCAGCACGGACAGTCGGTCAATCTCACGGTTAACATCAAGAATCCCACCAAGCAGACTATTAGCGAGACTTTGTCTTACGGCCCGGTGTGTGATTTCTGGATTACTACAACTGGCGGTAAAGAGGTATGGCGATACTCCACCCAGAACCCCGTTTATAGCCGCCAGAAGATATCTATTGAAGCTGGTAAGTCCAAAGACTACCGCGCAACTTGGAATCAGAAAGACAGTCGAGGAAATCTGGTACAACCAGGTCGCTATTACGCTTATGCCAAGTTTGCCGGACAGTCGGCCACCAGAGCTCAAATGCGGACAGACATAACGATTCAGGAGAGAGCTGGTTATGGAGCGGTCACACTATTGGTGCCAGTAAATGCCGGCGTAGTAAATCGTCATACTGATATTGGTAGACGTATCAGAATTGAAGGCACTCTGAGGAATAGCCCACGGGGGTTGTATGTCGACTCTCCCACGGTGAAGATTGGTGGATAGTCTGAGGAGGTAGAAAATGAGGTTTTGGGCTACGACAGTTCTCTTGCTGGCAACAGGTGCAACAGCGTTTGCGCTAAACTGTGTGTGCAATCCGCGGGATGGTAGTACGGCTCAACCTACTACGAAGGTTGTGGTTAACAAGAAGAAATACAGCGCTGGTTCGCAGGTGCAGATATCGTTCACTGTGCAAAATGAGTCGAAACAGAATATGATTCTGAGATTTTCGAGTGGTCAGCAGTACGATATGTGGATTACTCAGAACAAGCGCGAGGTCTGGCGCTGGTCACGCGACAAGGTGTTCACTCAGGCACTGAAATCGACGACTCTTATGCCGGGTGAACAGAAGGTCTTTAAAGTATCGTGGAATCAGACGAATAACGAAGGCAAACCTGTTGTTCCTGGAGTATATGAGCTTCACGCACAACTCACTACTATTCCTACCAGACGTGAACCGGTGAAGATTAGCTTCACTGTAACGCCTGCACCACTTACAAATCGACAAGTGAAGGTTGCAGACATAGTAAAAAATGTCGACAGTTTGGCTGGATCGATCGTAACCATCAAGGGAATCTACCGCGGATGGCGTGGGGACCCTGATTCACCGGCCTGCGCGCCTGGTGTGCCTGTCACGCGGTCTGACTGGGTTGTATCCGATGACACCGGCTCCATTTTCGTAACGGGACCATCAGGACTTGTGCCGACTGAAGACTATGGAAAAGAGATTACAGTGACCGGAGTAGTGCAAAAGACGGACAAAGGTCAGCCTTACATTGAAGTGGCTCGAGACCGAAAGCATCAGGTGCCGGTTCTGTCGGACTTAGAATTGCACTGATTACAGCAAAGAAAACACTCCACCTTTTCGGATGACTCTCAGCTTACACAGTCAAATGATAGAACAGCAATCGAGAATCATAGGAAGAAGTGGAGTGTTCTATAGTTTTCACTTTATCTATTGCTACCCCGGCAGCCAATTCATAATACCCCGATGACTGCCGGGGTAGCGTTGCCTATGGGACTTCGACCTCCAATTTGGTCTCTGCGGAGTTGCCCGCAGCGTCGATAGCCTTCACGAACACCGTGTGCTTTCCCTTTGCAAGGGGCAGCGTCGTTATAACGAACGGCTCAGAGATCGAATCGAACATGCCGTCTGATGGAGCTGCAGACATCCACTCGCCATTGTCATCCACCTTGAATTGTACTCCAGTGATAGCGATGGCTTCGTGGAAAGCGTAACCTTTCACTGTCACAACTGCATCTTCACCGACTGCCACTTCCTTTTTGAAAGCGTGCACCGTAGGCGGCCTGTTCTCGACGATGATTGGGCCCAATACCTGCTCGCCTGTGAGCGCACCTATCGCGTTGCTGATTCGATCGCTCGCGACCACTTTGATCATATAGCTGCCGTTGGGCACTTTGGTAGTATCCCATTTGTGCGATGTGTCCTTGGTAGTCACTTGTTCGCTGGGGTCAACTGACTTCTCCGCAGGCTTCGGAGCTTCCTGGGGCTGCCCACCCTGGGTTACAGCAGCAATGCCTTTAGCAATAGCTGCCGGCGCCTCGGCGAGCATTTTTTCTTTCACTTCTTGAGGGATTTCAGGATGCCTGTCTAGCTCTGCCTTCAGTTGAGCAAGTATTTCCTCAGGATCCGGCTTGCCTGAACCTGTGATCTTGATCTGCAGACCAAGGCTAGGCTGCGCCTCTGCCGGCTCCTCAGCCTTCTGCGCCGGTTCGGCAGGAGTCTCCGGCTTGGCTGCCGGTTTCAATCCGCTGCCGAGCGGCTGCCAGTTTTCGCCACTGTCTGCAGAGTAGTAGAGATCGTATCTCAGTGCGTCGTTATCTGGATCAGTGGCCTTCCATTTGATCTCAGCAGTTTTGGAGACTATGGCTCCAGGCTGAGGTTCGGTGATAGTGACCTTCGGCTCGCGGTTTTCTGTGAGATAAGATATAGACACCTGTTGCAGGGCAGGTGCTGCATCCAGAGTGCCGGCGAGCGACGTTCGATACTGGATGAACCTAGCTGCCGGGCTGGTTATAGCTTCGCCCGCACTCTTAGTGCACACAGTTGACCACGGACTCCAGGAATCATCTGGGGTCGCGACATTTCCGGTTCGGGTTTGTAGGCTCACTGAAGCACCCTTTGGCGTTTCAGCTATCCAACTCACCTTGCTCCAATTCGCCTTAAGACCAGCATCGAAAATTGTCGACTCGAAGGTACCCTCTTTCACAGGAACCGCCTTGAATACTGCAGCGCTGTTTGCTGCTCCTAGGAAAATCGTACCGTCGACATCGATCGAAAGAGCGATAAACTGCACTGCATTGCGCCCTGTGTCGAGTGCGCTGACAGTATCATCAGGAGCAATCTTGTACACTTTGTCGTCGCTTACAGCATAGACGTTATTCTGCGAATCCACGGTCAACCCGAGGGCTCTCGGTGCCTTGTCGAACACCGGCCCCGGAGTGCCTTCGGCTGGGATTTTGTATATCATCCCTTTACCGGCACCGATTCCAGCGTAGGCGTTTCCCTTGTGGTCGACCACAAGGCTCGAGACAGCATCTTCAGCAGCGTTATATAGCGGAGTTGCTGTACCTTCGGGGGTGATTCGGTAAACGATACCACCTTTGCCTGTGCCAGCATAGACGTTATCTGATTTGTCTATTGCAAGAGAGAGAACAGAGGGCTGTGCAAGAACTGCAAAGGGCACTGATTCGCCATCTGGATCAATCCGGTAAATGGTGTCACCATCACCCATAGCAGCGTAGAGGCCACCTTTGCTGTCGGTTACCAGTGCAACCACATACTTTTCGGGGGCAGTGAAGATAACATCACCATCGCCATTTGCGTCAACTTTGAATACTTTGCCGTGTGGGCCGGTTCCGACGTATATAGTGCCCAATAGGTCTCGGACAATACTGAGCGCTTGGAGTTCATCAGTTCTGAAGAACGGGTTTACGTCGCCATCTTTCGAGACGTGATAGATTATGCCTTCGCTGCCGGTTGCTGCGTAAGCACCGCCTTTGTCGTCTGGAATGACCTGCCAAACATAAGCTGCAGGCAGCCCAGCCAGTTTACTTACTTCGTGAACAAGGCGAACTTCGTTGTTATCGGAAGCAGCGGTCGCACCGAACAACCCCGGTTCAAAATCGCTCTGACTCTTCTGTGTCCAGACACCTAACTGTCTGCCAACCGGCTTTTCACCTGGCTTCTGATCTGACGGCTTCTGATCCGACTTGGCATCTGGTTTCTGCTCGGCTTTTGCTTCTGCACCGCCTTCCGGCTTTGCTGCATTTGCGGTTTCGGCTTTCGGCGCAGCAACCTTGGCGTTGTTTGTATCAGCATAGAATACAAACGAATCGGATGAGCCCCAGTCGGGCAGAAGCGAGGCCGCATTCAGCATATTGAAGTCGCCCTCGCTAGCTGCCAACAATGGAGCAGGCGAGGGAAGAGTGGAAGACGTGGATGTAGTAGAACCACTTGCGGGCTTTGCAGGAGCAGGCTTAGCAGTAGATTTAACACTCGGTGTCTGCTGCTTCTGCACTACTATCGACATCATTTGGCTGCCGTTTAAAATGTAATCGGTAGGTACGACAAACTTGATTTCATCTCTCTCCATTTTGACGTTGGTCGTCTTGGGAGATTTAATCACGTTTGCGAACGTCTCGGGCAGGTTTTCGAGCTTTTCGCCGTTGATATTGATCGAGGCTGTCGAAAACAGCACACGTGCCACCAACTCGTTGTTCTTTTCCCGATCGAGGAACTGATCGAACATCTGGCGAACACTCACGGCAGTACCTACTGTAAGAGGCGCTGCTTTGGCACTGCCGTCCTCACCAGGGGATATCACAACCGGGGCATCTGCCGTTGCGACTCCACCGCCTGCCACGCGAATAGTCAGTCGACCGTTAGATGCATTCTCCGGAATCTTAATGTCGACTGTTTTTACAAACGCCTCGCCCTGGTATGTCTTCAGTTCAACGCCTAGAGCAACAGTCTCACCAGGCTCATACTTCGTTTTGTCTACGAACACTCGCTGAATATCTGCAGTCTTTCGACCCGGTGTGATCTTAACGTTCATCTTGACGGATTTGACGTCGAGCGGACCGAATCTGTTGCGCGAGAGTATGTTGAGCATAGTCAGATAGTCGCGCAGTGCTTCGGTTTCGATTCCTGAGGCCGCGAAATATGTGTTCTGCCGCTCCACTCTTCCGAGCTTATCGGCATCTACGCTTACATCCACAACAGCCATTGCATCGCCCGGGATGCCGTGAACCTGAGTGAGCGCCTCAGCAACAATCTGAGGAAGAAGTCTCGGTGCAAGCAGAGGATGGTTGATTACCTCGCATCTGAAGGTGCGCTTTCTTCCGAGTGTTGAATCATCCACATCAACAGTCACAGGAATCATCGTGGGAAAAGCGCCGACTTCTCCGCCAATGGAAAAAGGCCTGTCCTGAAAAACTCGCCCCACAATGCTCATCGGAGACGACATCTTAAACGATGTGTCGTAGTCCGGGAATACATCGAAAACGTACGCCGTTGTCATCGGCGCATCAATTGGCCCAATACCCATCATCGGGTGACCAAAAGCCACCAGCTTGTTTCCTCTGCGGTAGGTGACCGTACCGGTTCCAGTAGCATCTATATCACCGGTAACAAGAGATACACCCACTGCAGCGCCAGGAACGAGCTCCACAGGCACGCTGTCGGCCTTAGCCCCGAGTCCGGCCATTGGTGTCAAACCAAATGGTTCCAGGATTTCCGCCAGCTTCGAAATGCCTCGGCTGCTAAACCCGCTGACCATAACAGGGGTCATAAGCGGCGACATTATAAGCCTGCCCTTTGGAGCATCGCACGCTGCACTTGGAGAGCGGATTTCCACGCTTGAAATAGTACCATCTGCGGTCTGAATGGGGCTCTCCAGCGCGGCTACTTCACTGGATAATCCTGACGGCCGTGAAGGCAGCGCGGGATCGAGCGAATCGAGCATATCTTCGATAGGAGTAAGCATCCCAAGCGGCTCTTTTGCAAAGTTGCGTGGGCCGTATGCTACTGCTCCGATCATCTTTCCATTTATGTAGACAGGACTTCCACTCATCCCTTGGATGATGTTCGCCCCGCGGGCGGTAATCGGACCACCACTTAACCTTACAAGTATGAGATCCTTGCCATTATTGGTTTTGTGAAGTATCCCGAGAACTTCAACATCGAACTGCTCTATCTTGGTTCCCTTGAATACTGTCAGCCCGTAACCCTTCATGCCGGCGCGAACCTGTGAAAGCGGCATGATGTGCTTCATATCCTCAGCGAAGACTCCAGGATTAGCCTCAGCTATCCCAGAAAACAGAAGCACTGCCGCGATTGCCAGCAGAAGCAAGTTTGCTTTAGTTCTGATCATGGGTGCAATTTCTCCTAATAGCGCTCCAGTGCGCGCAGATAAGCCTGTTTCGGCCCTGTGTGGACGCCGTACGTACGAGATAGCGAGGCGGAGTGCCGGTGCTTTCTATCCGGCTCGCAGACGGCGAAACAAACACCTGAAGTGTTACCCTATTGTAATACGTATTAGATTTCTCGATATTCAGTTCAACTCGATAGGCTCATTTGCCGATGCCGACTGTAACTACTATTACTAGACCAACCGGCACGGCAGAGTGTTAAGGAAAGATCCGTTGCTTAGCGGATTCCTATTCCAATGGCTACACGCCTTGGCACAGGTTCACGCGTTATAATCTCTTCTAGAACCTCCGAACCCTTCTTAACACCGTTTTCGAAAGTGTCGGCTACCGTTACGGTGCGAAGACCGTTTCTGCCGGGAGAGAGTTCAACCTGCTTGCCGCTCACCATCCGCACACTCGATACGGTTTCGGTCTGAAATGGTATCACTTCGGTGCGCTTCGACTGATTTCGAACTACTACCGTGAGCTTAGGGGCACTCCCTGCGGCAGGCTTCTGTTCGCCAACCTTCAGTTCGTCCCCTATCCGCAGCTTATTTAGGTTGCGATTCGGATTCAGGGCCTCAAGTTCGGAGAGCTTCATCCGAAACTTGGTCGCTATTGCGCCTGCGACATCGCCTTCTTTAACCATATATGTGCCGGATTGACTGACGGCTCCCCCGCGCAACAAGCAATCGAGAGCGGCTTCTCGATATTTTCGATATAGGCTGAGATCAACTGTCATACTCTGCACATCGACTTGCTCTTTGAAGGATGGTTCTTCCATCAGGTTGGCTACCCGACTTCCAAACATTTCTTTGGCGGATTCGAGGACAGAGTTGGCATCTTCTGGCGAATCGAGTGCGACTGCAGGAACGCCTTCGACAAGGATAGAGTACTTGTCTACTCTAAGCGAAATGGTTTCGAGAACAGCTTTGGTGGCCTCTGACTCCGTTTGAGGGTTTGTGCCCCGCGGAGCTCTTCGCACCACAACACGCTCTTTGAAGGAAACCTCGGAGGGTTCGACACCGTCTACCGCGCCTTTGATATCTGTTAACACGCGATTGGCGATTTGCTCATTCGTCAGGCACGCTACAGGCTTGTCGTCAACAAGAATTGCGTAAGGCCGCTCCTGTAACAAGTCGTGACCCCAGCGCGCCAGGAGAAAGATCGCAACCAGTACGATAATCGCACGCTCCACACGAAGCTGCATTCTCAGGTTGCGAATCAGCTTGTCCTGATCCAATATTGTTCGCTCCTTTACTCGCTGCGACTCTCCCTCAACGTTACCATTATACTGCTAGCCCTTGATGTGTCAACCGCAGGGCGTAAGAGTTCAGTCTTATATCGACTGAATTGGCTGGTAAGCAGCGAGGAGTTTTATACACTCTGAAAATGCATCTAAGCCTCGCAGTTTCCAAGTGTCGAAAAGGCTCATCAGAATCATCTTGGCTTTGGAGCCTCTGCTGGAGCATGTGCCCCCACTTATCTTCCTTGCAATCACACTCTGAGGCTTCTTCTTCCCGAGAAAGGGAAGTGCTGTTGCCATGAGTTCTCTCTCAAAGCTCATCTTCGCCTCAAGAACCTTTATTGTCTCTTGCTGCTTGACGATAGTCTCGTGCAAACTCAATACCAGAGCTTTTAGCTCTTCTCTTGTCATGCCTTCCAAACCACTCATACTGTCTACTTCGACAGCTATATCAGACGTACCTTCATTGTCCGCAAATTATCTGCTAAAACTTTAGAGACTGTACTGTTACGCCGCAGCACTGCGTAATGCCATAGGCAAGGCTATTACATTCTGTGGGAAGTGACTTTGCGGTGGTGGTGAGGTAACAAATCTCTGATGCGTGGTAGTGTCTGCAGATAGGAGGCTCGCATTTCAAGTAGCGATTGGTCTGCTTGTACAACAAGCGCGTAGGGTGCAGTGTTTATGATTGCTGTTGCACCCGGCACACTGGCTTGTGACTCCATCTACTGGTTCTTCAAGATGATTCCAGCTACAAAGGCAAAGGGTTTAATGATCAGGTTCTTAACGATTAGTTTTATGGTTGGTCTGTATATGATTCTATCTGCAAGAGCAGGCCCAAACACGTAGTACCATCGGACGAAAGCTCTTCCTATCCAACTTCGCAGCAACACCGAATCACGAAACGCACGCAGCAGCCTGACTTCTGGAGCTTCTGAGTTGCCAAAACAAGCTGTAGCCACGAAGCAATCGCCACCTGTTGCAACCGTGCTGCTGTTCATTTTAACTCGCACCAAATCAAGATTGGCAATGTAGCGTTCGTTGTCGGGTTCGATTTCGACAGCACGTCTGGCGAACTGCTCAGCCTCAGCCCATCTGCCTAAATTGCCTAACAGCCAGGCAAGATAATCTAAGTATTTAGCGTTGTCAGGTTCGACTTCGACTGCTCGTCTTACGAACGGCTCAGCCTCAACCAATCTGCCCAAATCGGTCAGCACTCGGGCAAGATAATCTAAGTATTCATCGTTGTCAGGTTTGATTTCGACTGCTCGTCTCGCGAACTGCTCAGCCTCTTCCCATCTGTTCAAACCGATGCCTAGCACTCGAGCGAGATAATCTAAGTATTCATCGTTGTCAGGTTCAATCTCGACTGCTTGTCTCGCGAATCGCTCCGCCTCTTCAAATTTGTCTAAACTGCCCAGCACTCGTGCAAGATGATGCTGGTATTCAGCGTAGCCAGGTTCAATTTTGACTGCTCGTCTCGCGAATTGCTCCGCCTCTTCCCATCTGTTCAAACCGATGCCTAGCACTCGAGCGAGATAATCTAAGTATTCAGCGTTGTCAGGTTCAATCTCGACTGCTTGTCTCGCAAACTGTTCCGCCTCTAAGATCATGTCTTGATCCACGAGACTTTGTGATCGATCGAATGCCTGCTTGGCAACAGATTTCAGATTTGAAGCCTTTGCGCCGCTTCCATAGCCATTTGTTTGACTAATGTCAGTCATCAGATCCTTGCTTTCAATTATCCCTAAAGCGAATGCCCAGCTTTCTATCGACCAAAGAGCTAAGTCTTCCGACATACCTGATTCATCGTAAAGTCTTCTAGCAAGTGCACGTGCTTGAGCAACAAACGGTAAGCTGGAGTCCTGTTTCAACAACTCGTTTATAATTCCAGTACCCACCACAGTTGACAGCACATTTGCAAAGCGTGAGTTTCCGATAGTGTCTAGAAGTAGTGATCTGCACCTCTGCGCATCAACATACAGTGATTCACCGTATTCCTCTACTAGTTCAGCTAGTTTTGTTCTGGTTGGATCTTGCATTAGCCCTTGCCCTCAATTCCTGTTTGAATCTCACCTTCAGTATTACCGAATCCTATACGGATGCCGGCTTTCAACGTCACATTACGACCAGGGGATACCTTGGTTATAGAACCATCACTGCTAAAGCAATCCCATTCTTTGTCGGATGTATTTTGGAGCCCCCAAACATTCGGGTTTTTGGGATGCTGAACCACTTTGCCCACAGTCTGCGAGAATTCATACTTGCAGTTATCGTCAATGTGGTGCGGATAGAGCACGGTATCGTAGTTCAGCATTACTACGTTACGCGCAGTTTTGAGGACTAACGGTGCTGTCAGATTGGTTTTGCAGTTCCAACAAGGCTTCAACTGATCTTCGCTTGCCCCGTAGTCGTAGAAGTTCTCTGATGCGCACTTCGGACAGTATATTATCGAGTCCCTCAGTTGGATCATAGCATCGCGCCATTCACTCTCTCTAACACGCCCATTAACAGGATCACGTATTCCTTCTGTAAAAGAACGAGTGAACAGTTCGCGCACAAACTCAGGATAGATAGGCCAGTGCAGAATTGCGTTATCCTGATATCCTTTAACTGGGCGGTTGGAGTCGTTCTCAGGGTCAAAGATGAATACGGGCTCCCTTCCGTATATCAGGTTCATAGCGTGCAGATCAAATGCCTTGATTGATGCTTCTTTCTTTCCCTCCAAGGGGTGGTGGATCATAAGTAGATAGAACAGTAGTACAGCCAAAGAAAAGAGGTCAGTATGGCTGTTAGGTTTTGTTTCACCTCGCACAATTTCAGGAGCCATGAATCTAGGGGTGCCCAGCACGCCACAGCACGCAGTTCCATCTACGCTCACATTGTCGTTGTCACAAATCAACACCCTTCCAGAATTGGGTTCGAAGAACACGTTTTGGAAGTTGATATCGCGATAGCATAACCCTTTGGCGTGCAACTGCTTGAAGCTATCCGCCAATTCAAACCCTATGGTCGCGAGGGCACGGAATGTGGGTTCGACCCTGCGTTTCATCAGATCCACTATGTTTTTGTAGCCCGGTGGTCTGAGAGGCATAATGTATCCGTATCCACGAACCCGATCATCAGAGACCAATTCCAGAGGCCACAAAAAGCGATCGTTCGGTGATTCTTTGCGCACCAAGGTCTCGAGAGCTTCTCTCTGCTCTTTTGTGGCTTGACTGGGAAAGTACCATTTAAGAGCCATAGGTTCCTTAGCCAGGACTGCTCTATAGACTTCGCCTTGTCCCCCTGCTCCAATAAACTGCTCTACACGACACGGCGTATTTGAAGTCTCAGTCGTTACAACCTGACCAGATTTTAGCATTTGATTCATTGTACCACCCCTTTCTCAAGCAATCAGGTAGTTAGCCGATGGATGATTCCCAAGGTGACATCGTCGCCACTTCCTGAATGTGAAGCCTCAGTCAACCAATTATCAAGTTCCTGTTTTACATAGTCCAGCCCGTTTTCGCGAACCATTTCCAGAAGATCCGGACCGACTTTCAGGAACCCTTCATCATCTCTAAAGGAGTTCGCGTAGCCATCGGTAGATACTAGGATCATAGCCGGAGGATGTTCCTCAATACGTTGAACAACAACGCGAACCTCGTGCCAGGCATCTGGCCCACATAAAGAGGTCGTCTCATTGCCTATGAGTTTGTCATCTTTTGGGATTGCTCTTTGAGCTTCGCCTTCTTCATCGACAACGACAATATCTCCATCTCCTAACTGGACATATAAGATGCAAGAGTCGGTCACAGCAACGCCGAGCAGTGTTGCTCCATAAACAAGGTATTTATTGTCTCCGGAACAGTCTACTGGCTCCTGCAAGTGCTGAGTCTCTTCCTCAGAGCAGGGATTCGCGTCTAAATGCTCATCAACGGACTTAATCCAATCTCTAATCAAGCGCTGCGGAAAGTGTTCTTGTGCAAAGTGGTTAATTGCGCTGGCACTAATGTCCCCTTTGAGCTCCTGCAGCAGTCGATTGGCTGTTTCCACTGCTAATCTTGATCCCTCATTGCTGCGGAAACAAATGGCACTCCCGTGTCCATCCGCAACAGCAAGTGTAAGCGGTTGTCCAGCCTCTGATGGCTTCGACCACCTAATGAAATCTTGATTAGGTCTGTCTGCACGCACGTGTGCGGCACCACGTACTGTGGAACCGAAAACGTGCCATTGATAGCTATTGTTCATATCATTTACCAGACGTCGTCCGTGTCTGTCTGATCGTCGTCTATCGGTTGTGGGATAGGAACGTTGACTCCAGGTTTTGCAGTATCATCTGTCTGGCTAGCTGGAGCAGAAGCTGATTTTAGCACTGTAGTCGATGCCCATTTTATGTATTTCACCAATTGTTCGGAGTTGTTCGCTTGCAGTGGTTTGATTTCAGGGTGAGCAATGAATCGCTGCAAAACATCGAGGTCTGCATCCTGCCCTATAGCTATTGCAATCCGAACCGCTTTTTTCCCCCATGGCAGGGCAAGAAGCTGGTCTAGGGCGCTTGAGTAGTCGTCAGTTGGCTGGCCATCTGATATGAGTACCAGCACCGGCGGAAGTGAACGCTCACCCATTTTGGAGACGTCTAGCTGTTCGGCAACCATCGACAGCGCTTTGCCCAAATCGGTCACACCATTTGCTGTGAGGTCTGTCTATGTAAAATCCGCAATGCTGGTTGGTTGCGGGACGTGCCATTGTGCGCCACTTGAGAAGCAAAGAGCTCTAACGAACACTTCTGCGTTCGGGTTCTCATCCGCAACCTGTTTCATGCTAGGGAGAGCTTCTCTAATCGCGTTGTTCAGGGATTGGATCTTCCCGTCAATCCCCATTGAGCCTGAACAATCAGTAATCCAGATAAAATGCAGTGGCCTAGATGCCAACTCGCCGCCCGGTCTCGGACTCATCTCATTTCCTCCGTAAGCTTAGTATTAGCGTAACTTGCTTTGATGCTGTGATTTGGCAGGTATGTGGTGTGGGACATCCATTACATTCACTATCGATTATTTATGTGTGGAACATAAAGCCCCCACCATCAGCTCTCAGAGCTGGTTAAGTCTCGATGCAGTCGATTCTACAGTGATGTCAATATGTGTAACAGTCGCATATGATCGGCACTACTGCGCTAGTGATGGGAAGAATTGGTGATTGCTGACCAAGCTATATCACCAATCGAATTATTGCTGATTAGCTAGCAATTGTCAACTCAATTGTCGACACAAGTCACGATATCAAGGCTAAGTAAAGACAGAATGATACGGACGAGTGTGATTTTTGGACAAACTACTGACGCGGAGAACAATAAGGCAGCCTGCAGGTGATGTGGCAATTGGAAACTAGGGGCATCTGCGATCGGTTTACGCCGCGACTGTCTTCTTACGGTTGTTCAGGAGAGTGGCTACGGTATCTCCCAGACGCCGCATTTCCAGAAGTTCTCGTCGTCTTCCAGTTCGGTCTTGCGGAGAACGCCATGATCTGTCTCAACGAGTTTCTCCCCGGTGTGTCTTAAGAAGCTCCAGCGAGCGAACCCAAACTGTCCGCCCGATATTGCTGAAGATATCAATGGCACTCCTGGCTAGTAGAACGCCATCGTCCGGTCCATTGAATAAGAGTGTCCGAGGCGAATTCACACCTTCTGCGATGGATAGGTTAGTAATATCTTCACCCCCTCCAGCCAATACCCTGAACCCTTTGATGACGGTATACGATCCTATCACAGCCGCAGAGACCGCACCCCCCATCGACGCTGCGATAAGAAGGCAAGTATCAAGTAGCAGTCTCTTTCGCATCGGTTTGTTTCTTCTTCATAGGTAGTCTGATTCTGTGTGCATCACCAATAGCCCTGCTCTTTGGTCAGTGGCAGGCCCTGTGCGAGCTGATCTGCCATAGCTCTCATAGCTTTTATCTGCAAATCAGCATACGATTGGTCATTTTGTCTAATATCATCGTCAGTGCTGTAGTGCACCAAAGCATGAGAAGCACGAGCAATCGAGTCATCATTGATTGTTGGCTCACTGGTTAATCGACGTATATCGTCTATGGTGTTATTGGCAGAACATTGTCCGTCGATTACGCTGTAGAGTATAGCCGCAGTTTGTTGTCTTGCACTTGCTACTGTCGATTTCGTGTCGTCCATACATCACCTCTATTTCAACCAATCCCATAGAAGATGACCTGCGCAGCAAAAAATGTACACGTTACATGTCATGCCGCAAGTTGTGATTTGTAATTTCTTTCAAACTCCTGTGGACTCATATAACCCAAAGAAGAATGAAGCCGTTCTCTGTTATAGAATACTACAATATAATCAAAAATGTCCCTACTTGCTTTAGGAATTGTCTTATATTCTTTATAGTGGATCAACTCAGTTTTCAAACTACCGAAAAAGCTTTCTGGCTATCCGAGTGTCCATAGACCATCCCACCACTTTGCGATGAAACAGATCGATAAACACAGCCAGATATAGCCAACCCTCAACCGTCCGGATGTGAGTTATATCGCTAACCCACCCCTTATTGGGAACATCGACATCAAACTCTCTATTCAGCAGATTGAGAGCGATAGGCAAGCAATGCTTTGAATCGGCGCGAGATATCGGGACAGTCTTCGTAGAATACCTGTTCTATGACATTGGCTGGCGCGCGAATTACTGACTTCAAAACAATAAAGCGCGACTTTTCGACATTGTGTGGTAGCTGGGACTCAGGCTATTCGAGCAGATGGTGTGCAGTCTCCGGCGGCAGCCCGCACAAGTTGACGCGGAACCTATGGACGCCAGGATCTGCGCATCGCAGCCAGTCCAACGATACAAGCAGCGAGTGCCAGCAACCCCGATGGTTCGGGCACCGGCGTCCAAAGCATTGGGCGCGTGATCTGGTCGCCATCGTCTGTCACATAGCCGGCCCACCCTATAACCCATCCATTGTTGTTGACTGCTGTGGCCTCTGAGTATCTATAGGCTGAGGGAAGCAGTTGAAACTGACCATTCTCCCAAATGTACGCATCACAGCTGTATATGGGGTCGAAGTCACCCTCTATCAATACGCCGAAATCTCCGACGATCTGTCCGAGGTTGTTGATGTCGTTGGCGTTGGCCCAAGTGATGCCATCAGGTTTGGCGAGGTAATGAAACTCTCCATTCTGCCAGAGGAATGCCTCGTTTGTACCGGCAGCCGTGTAAGCCGAGCCCGCAATCTGCCCGACGTCATTGACAGCCCTTGCCTCCGAATCAACCACAGATTCTGTCAGCAGATACTCCATCTCCGTTGGAGACCGCCAAAGGCACGCTCGGTTGTGGGCATAGTGTGCGTAGTCGTTATAGCAGCCAACCGCCCAGCCGCCGTTGTTCAGGTCTCTGGCTACGGTGGAATCAACGCCGGTTACATCCCCCGGCAGAAGTTCTGCTACGCCCTCGGAGCCCCACCAGGCGGCGTAGTTTCTGTATCCGTCATAGACAAAACCTACCATCTGCCCGGACTCATTGATCGAAAACATACGATTCGAGACGCCTGAGTCAGGCCACACGCGCAAAACCGCTTCGTCCTTTACCACGATAGTCTCGCTCCTGTACACGCTGACATGTCTGACTACGACTGTCTCCCCGCGGTTGTTGATGGATGTGGCGCGGCTCTGATACGTTCCCGCGACCATACCCAGGTCATGAGCCGCTCCCGATGCGTCCCAGAGCACAGCTCTCTCTTGGTAACCGACCTGGCAGTAACCAACTACCTGACCACTATCATTGATACCAAGCGCCCGGGCATAGGTGGAGCCGGGCAGCATATCCAGCACAACGGCCTCGTATGACGTCGCACACGTGGGTGCAATTGGCAAGAACAGCAAGGCGAGAAGTGCATTTGCGTACAGCACACGGGTCATCATTGGCAATACTCCTGTTTGCAGAAGCAACGGCCGCGTCGTCCGAACCGCTGCAAAGTGACTGACGACAATACCCTCTAATTTGGGTAAGCAAACTGCCTATAACCATCCTGTGGGAGTATATCACACCTCCGACGTTATGTCAAGGTCGCTTTTGGTAAGTGTATATGCAGAGCGATAATGTCCCCCATAACTGCCGTGGGATAATGTCCCCA
>CAZCCV010000024.1:0-37364 GCA_964497515.1 uncultured bacterium
CCATTACTGCACCGCTATCCACAACTGATTTTACACACAAAAAGAATACGCTACCGGCTCTTAATGGCTCTCTGTGTTATCATTATGTAGCTTTGCAGATTTAATCGTGCTACGATTATTGAAATGATTCTTTGTGACAGGGTAGGCAGTGGTGAGAATGAAGGTATTTGTCACTGGCGGCTCAGGCTTTCTGGGCATTAATCTGATCAGACACCTACTGAGAGCGGGCGCTGAGATAGTATCTTACGATATCGCTCCGTTCGATTATCCGGAAGCCGACCAGATTAAGTGGGTTGTTAGCGACATCAGAGAGATTTCTGCGGTAGAAGACACGATGCGCGGTTGCACACACGCTGTGCACTGCGCTGCAGCCCTTCCGCTCTACAGCAAAGACGACATTTACTCGACCGATATTGATGGCACCCGAAACGTGCTGGAAGCTGCCAAAAGGCTCAACCTGGAGCGGGTTGTGCAAATATCTTCTACCGCCGTTTACGGAGTGCCGGACCACCATCCTATCTACGAAACCGACAAACTTGTAGGTGTGGGCGACTATGGTCAAGCAAAGATAGATGCCGAAGGTGTCTGCAGCACATACCGAGAGAACGGTATGTGCGTGCCCGTTATTCGTCCAAAATCGTTTATTGGCCCTGAGCGGCTGGGGGTATTTGCTCTTCTATATGACTGGGCAAAAGATGGAAGAGGGTTCCCACTGCTTGGGAACGGCAAAAACAGATACCAACTCCTTGACGTGGACGACCTCTGCGACGCCATTTGGGCGTGCCTCACCGAACCCTGTGAACAGGTTAACGATGCATTCAATGTTGGCGCCGCTGCGTTCGGTACTATGAAAGAAGATTTCCAGGCAGTGCTCGACTATGCCGGTTTCGGCAAAAAGATAAAGTGCTTCCCGGCTGGCCCGGCAGTGGCTATTCTGAAGATTCTCGAAAAACTGAAGCTCTCCCCACTCTACAAATGGGTTTACGACACTGCTTCGACGGACTCGTTTGTCTCGATTGAGAAGGCACAGAAGTTACTGGGTTTTGCTCCCAAATACTCTAACAAAGATGCTCTAATCCGCAACTATCAATGGTATCTGGATAACCTGCAGAGCTTTGCCAATACCAGCGGAATATCGCATCGTGTGCCGTGGAGCCAGGGCATCCTGAAACTGGCGAAACGGTTCTTCTAAGCCGCGAAATCGAAGCTAACCGAAGTTCTCCTGTGCTACTTGGTCTACACGGCTTTTGATGTACTGCGCAAATGCAGCCTTCTCCGCTGTACCCATAAAAACGCGGTTAGGAAGCCAGTTGAGATCACCATCATAGAAATATAATAGGACTCCGCGCTTGGCTGTTTTTATATCGGCCAATTCACTCCATTCCCGCTTATTCCGCTTAGAAGTTCCCTTTCCAATTGCTTCTGTCAGCAAATAATCATCATTAAATTCCAGCGTTAGCTCTTGGCTTGAATCATTTGTCTCACGAATCCGTCGTCTTGTTACAAAACTCTCTATGAAGTAGGAATACAGTAGTATACTACCAGACAGCACCACCAATAAATACTTCCATCCTAAGGTCCGTGCAAAACCAATGAGACCACAAACAACCATGAACAGACCAAAAAATGATACGAACCAGCGCAGGGATCGCCTCATGCCAGTTTTCTCAATCATATCAGCCTCTTCGGTGTCCAGTAGATCCTCGACTGTACTGGTGAATTGATATCTATACAATTGTTGACCCCCGTTTATTATGTCACGGTGCACACGTACTGTCTGGCAATGAAAGCACTATCAGAAGTTCTACAGTGCCTTTCAATCACTCACCTAGGTCTATCATCTTCGAGGGCTGCAAAAGCAGAATCTTAATTCTCTCTTTCGCGCGCTACTATCCCGTTTCATTTTTCTCATTATGCCATATTAAGATAATTCCTCTTCTAATCTACACATGCTGTTCTTACACTCAATATTGTTGGTGGTGTCAAACTGCTTGTGTACAAATGAACGAAAACTGTTTGCCTAGTTGACATTGGTAGCCTATCATGATAATTTCAGATTGGATACATCCACCCTCAATAATATTGCACTCAAAAGGAGAGAGTAACGTGCATTACCTGTCGCGTAAGAAGGGATTCACACTCATCGAGTTGCTGGTCGTTATCGCCATTATCGCTATTCTGGCGGCAATCCTCTTTCCCGTCTTCACGGCCTCAAAGAAGAAAGCTATGGACGTCAAGTGCATGTCCAACCTCAGACAGATAGGAACGGCGTTTAAGAACTACAGCTCAGACTGGCATGGCCGCCATATGCCGGCCGCTGGTTACCCGTACAACTGGGAGATGCGCACCTTTGTTCTGGTACTCCGCAATTATGTGAAGAATGAGCAAGTATTCATATGCCCTACAGCACCGAAAAAGTGGAGCCATTGGTATCCCAGTGACTGTGAAGATCCAAACGCTGAAGATATCGGCTGGATTTGGGACGAAGGCACCCGCCAAAGATCGAATTACGGCAACAATATTGCAGTCTCAGGGTTTGATGTGCAGATCTTAGATTGGGGCAAGATTGTGCCAACAGAGTCTATGATTGTGCAACCTTCCAGAGTCATCTATCTCTGCGATGCCCGATGGGTTGACCTGTATGGAGGTTGGCCTGGAACAGAAGGCCGTATAGGGAAAGCCAGGGAGCGACACGGGGGCGGCTGCAGGATCAACGTTCTGTGCTGTGATGGGCACTCGGTCTCAGTTGATGGCAAGTATCTCATTAAATGGCCGATGCCGACGGATAGCCCAGTGCGCTGGGACTATCGATACTAGAATGTTAATCTGGGTTGAAACGCCGGTTTCGACCCAGTATTCCCACATAGAAACACCCA
The DNA here is from genome assembly GCA_964497515.1 of uncultured bacterium. Lineage (GTDB taxonomy): Bacteria > Armatimonadota > UBA5829 > UBA5829 > DTLH01 > CAZCCV01. Next base: position 2,877 of record CAZCCV010000024.1, read on the forward strand.
CAGCTTCAGCAAGTGTCTGATCTACCGTCATTGCGCCGTTCTCTTGCGGCAACATAGCGGATGGATTGTACGTGTTTAAGGCTGCGGCTCGACAGTTTTCCGTCCGACCGCAGCCTATTATGTCAATCCCACAGTCGAGCTCCCAGCCAAAAGCAAAAATGACTCTGGCTAGCGACCTCAAACTAATTTAGAACGGTGAGTTGAACTGAATTCCGTAGAACGGCTCGCTATCCATATATATAACCTTCAGATTCAGCGTAGGAATCATTCCCCAGCTTGCAGAAAAATTGAGTTTCTTCTGGAAATACTCGGTAGCAAGACGGAACCCCATCGGAAGCGAGGCTTCTGCTCCTGCAAACAAGCCTTTCATTCCATGCGTACCATAGCCAGCGTGCACTTTGACATCACTTATCGGTGACGGAAGGCTGCTCGTGAGCGGTATGCCCTTGGAGATAGCCAAGTAGTAGCCTCGGCCACTCGGGCTATCGTCTGCCAAATCCCAGACGCCAATCCCGATGCCGGGAGTAAGTGTTGTCTCAGGAAGGACACTCATTGCGGCGTTGACCAAGTTCAAGCTCTCACCGCCAGCCAGGACATCACCAACCAGTGCACCTGCCATTTTGTTGGACTTCAGACCATACCCGCTGGCACCACCGTCGCCACCGTCGCCACCATCACCGCTACCGTCTGATGCTTTGATGTCGAAACGTGTTATGTTGACCTCAACCTTCTGCATTCCGATACCCAGCCAGTAAACCTTGGCGTTATCGTTCGAAGGGCTTATGGCCGCTTCAGCTTTCACCTGGCCAGAACCAAGAATGTTGCCTGTTGGGGCAAGAATGATTCTGTCGGCAAGGACCGGCCCTGCCACAAGCACTGCGATAATCAAAACCGCAAAGAAAGTGAATCTTTTCATTTCATCTCCTCTCCATTTCTGCTGTCAGAAACCAACGCCCTTTCCACGGTGTCAACTGCTCGCCTACCGCTAGCAGCGTCGGATCCAACTGAAGTGTCAACTACAGCAACGTACTCTACCGTGTGTGATCGCGGTGAAGGGCGCTGGCTGCTTACTCTGTATCGTTTGTAGTGTCGTATAACAATGTTAACGCGCCCGCGTTTTGCCGCTGCGTTTAAAAGCGCACTGGCCGGTATGATACCGTCCGTGCTATAGCTTATCAAGACGTAACTCGCTCGTATTCTAGCCATGAGTTCCGAAAAAGCAGACTCCGCCGTCGATTTGTAACAGAACGGACTTCGCCGTTTCGTGCGCCAATCGGTGCGAATCGCCGACTTTCCACACGGTTCAGGACCTATCCCGATATACCGACTGACTTTTGGTTTGTCCCAAAGTGCGATGGAGTTCAGCAGGTGATAATTGGAGCCGTACTGGTGCTGATTGTAGGGTGGGTCGATATATGCGGTATCGCACCGAATACCGGCCGCAAGCTCCAAAGCGTCGCCACACACAGCCTGGTTTTTGCATCCATTATCATAAAATATCGGTGATGTCAGAGAAAGCTGACTGCGTATTCTGTACAGAGCAGTGGATGTGCTGCCTCCCCACCCTCTGTGAAATCCTTTGAAAACACCCGACGTGTTGCTGCAGTACGCTCCCTGGTATATGAGTGGCGAAAGAAGCACAGCTTCTTCTTGTTCGTTTATCTTGCCAGACAGCGACCACTCTTCTATCTGCTCTCGAATGGCATCTATCCGCTGACCGTTGGTCTGCGTGTAGAACATTCTCTCACGTTCTACATCGGGGTTTTCGTCGTCTTCTGGGCAGAAATGGCGAGCGATATAGCCTTTGATCGGTTCGAGTGAGTTGAGCGTGGCAAATGCTTCATCCATTCCCCCAAGACGTTCAAATGCGGGGGGGCGATTTGTCTGGATGTACGCTTGGTTTATGGTGAATGAGTATGGTTCCCAGTCGTTAGAGACTACTTCGAAACCCATTCGCTTCGCGAGCCTGGAGACGACACCACTGCCTGCAAAAAGATCGCAGAAGACGCCGTTTCTCTTTCCAGTGCTTTCAATGGCAGCCCTTAGCATAGCGAGCAACCGGCGCTTGTTGCCAATGTACGGAATCAACTGGTCTGTAAGAAACTGATCTGTCAGCATCGATCACTTGACGGTTGGTGCCCAAAACGGTTGGGAGTTCTTGCCTTTGCCCTTTGTGATATTCAGAACTTCACCGGATTCCGCTTCCACCACACAAATGTCCTTGTCTTTGGTGAAAGCCAGCCTGGTGCCGTCTGACGACCATCTAACGTCCTTCGCGGCATCTTCCACCGCCACGTGATTCTGACTTGATTCTTCGAGAATCAGCAAACCCATAGGAGTGTACTCACCCGGCCCCACTCTCTCTGTGACCGTCACCGCGATACGCGACCCGTCTGGTGACCAAATGGGAGCCCCAAGAGAGGCGTTTGGAATCAGCGGCCGCACATTGCCTGATTCTGGATCGACCATAAGAAGCATTCCGATGCCTTCCTGAGTCGTAAGTGTGATGACCAGTTCGCACTCATTCGGCATCCAGGCAAGGCGGACAGACTCACCTGCGAGCGGAGCACCTCCTGCTTCGGTAAGCCCTACAACAGGCACAGGCATATCTTCTCCGGGCTTCAGCCAGACGGCCAGTTGACCCTCCCCCTCATCTATGGATTGCACTGCAGCTACCAAGTTGCCTGTTAGAGAGACCGATACAGATAAATATGCGGGCTTTGCACGCCCATTGGCGCGACTTGTCGCAATCTCTTTGTTTGTGGGCAGCAGGCGTTCGACGTGGTTACCTCTAATGGCAACCTGCCAGATTTCCCCTGCACATACGAATACGAGGTGTTTGCCATCTGGAGTGAACTGAAGGTCGGATTTGGTTCCGGTTATTATGGTGATCCTGTGCTGATGCGAACCGTCAGCATCCATCAGATAGACTTGATTCTGAGTGGTGTCGCGCCTGGATAAAAATGCTATCAGGCTGCCATCCGGGGAGACCACGGGACTGGAATCCTCGAAATCCCCATCAGTCAATGCTTTCGCTTGAGAACCGTCGGGATTCATCTGCCATACGTTCGGATGGCCCGATCTGTCTGAAATAAACACTATTGAATTAGAGATCCGTTTCGACCAAGGTGTGCGAATAGCAATTGTCCCGGAAATCACAAACATAAAAAACACCAGAACTGCTACAATTGCTGAAATCACCAGCAGACCTTTGATCTCGCCTCGCCTGATTATTCTCACAGCTACTCCTTCAGGGAGAGGTGATGTAGTTTTGGAAACCCTCAGCCCATACCTGTCAATTCTACTATCAAACAGCTCAGACTTCCAGTGTTTTGACCATACGGCGCTCTTCATCTACTCCGTCATCACTCTGTTTAGAAGATGATGCTGAAGCACCTTGAAAGGCTGGAAGGTGTGTTGGGTTTGGTGTATACTGTAGCTTAGCATCCTGAAAGCTCGGCTGCATTGAAGGCCGCCGTAACGGGATGTGCGTTCAGTGAGAGGAGAGAGTGCTGTTGCGAAGACACGTATCTGTGCCACCCGCTGAAGTGCGGACTACCAAGCGTTTTATAGACGCTTTCGTCTTGGCGATTGACACTATCTTCCTTTCTCCACTGTTGATCATCCGCGTTCTATCAGAGTCTATACCCTCAGTCGTCTTTTGCGCTAATAGCATTACTACTTCAGAAGGTCAGTTCCTATGAAACCAGTATTACGATTTCTTGTTTGTCTTTCGCTCGTCTGCGCGACAATGGCGGCCGTTGCCGACCCGCCTACGGCCTCTACCGATATAGTCCCGCGGGAAAACTGGTCGTATGATGCTCTGATGCATTTGGCCGCCGAAGGCCTCGTGCCTGATATGGCCGCACAACGTTTCCAGGGCGATTGGCTGTTCACACGCGAGGAGATGGCTGGGATCGTTGCATCCGTTTTGGAAAGCCGTCCGGCGACTATCGGCGAGGCGGAGGATGCACTTCTCGCTCGATTAGCTGCAGAGTTTAGAGCAGAACTCCTAATGATTGGTGCGGAGGACAGACTGGCTGAAATCGAACCTTTTGCATCGCGGCTTACGGTGGCAACAGCAATATGGCTGGAACCCAGAGTAGTGCACGACGATGGCGACTTCGAACTGACCGGAGCATACAATATTACCGGACTGGCGACTACTGGCAAGCATACTACTGCTGGAATCAGCATATCGAACCGCAGAAGGCTTTTCGGTTCCGATTCATTCTCTTATCTGGACAAAGCGTTCATTAGAGGTAAGACCAAGAGCGTTGAGTGGGAAATCGGAAAAGACTACCTTTGGTGGGGACCTGGATACAGTGGAGGACTCATTCTCTCAGACAACAGCCCGTCATTTCCGATGGTACTGATGAGCAAAGACCTGTCCCTCGGTAAACGCATTGGGCACGTAAAGATGACTCAGTTCGTAGGTCGGTTCCACGATAGAAGCAAAACCGCCTGGCTTCTCGGCAGGCGATGGGAAAAAAGGTTCTCCGAGCGGTTGCATCTTGGAATTAACGAGACAGGCAAAATGACAAAGACGCCGAACCCTCTTGCCCTTGTTCTGCCTTCGCTTTATCTGTACGAGCACATTTTTCTGGATGATATCGACAAAGAGTATAACGCCTTTATATCAGGCGATATCACCTACAAGTTTTCACCCAAGTTCGAAATCTACGGCGACCTTCTGATAGATGAAATGAACGCGCCAAGTTGGCTAAGGCACGGCCCGAATATGCATCGGCCCACGGCAATAGCTGTTCTGGCTGGACTCCATTGGCGGGATCTTACTGGGGATGACACCACGCGACTGAGAACAGAATTTATATCTGTATCCAAAGTGACGTACACGGCGTCGCGAGAGGATTACCCGGAACTCGATTATACTCAAGGCGGACTGCTGATGGGCAGTCCTGTCGGACCGAACAGTAGAGCCGTATTTGTGCGGCTTGATAAACGCTTCCCAGATCACTGGACTGGCGCCTTAGAAGCACTAATGCGCTGGCCAACAAACGAGGTTGCAACCGACATTGGCGACACCCACCGGATCAGTCTGCTTGTGGCTCGCGATCTGGCTCCGCGCACAAGCCTTACATTTCGATATGATCATCTTCGATTGCCGGAGAGTGAATCTCGGATCCAAATCGGTGCGAGCTACGCATTCTAAACTGCACAGCAAGTGTCCGACATCAGCGTATAGGAGCGGATAAATGATACTTAAGGGTATTCTGCGCGGATTGGCGTTGTTGGTCGCTGGATTTGCTATCGGCTACATTGCTGTGGTATGGATTCCGGGGCTGACCAAAAGCCGCACATCAAAAGCGCCCGACATCTCCAGGTACGAAATAGCATTTGTAAGAGATGGCGACATCTGTATCTCCACAACAGATGGCCAAGACATAATGCGCCTGACGGATGACGGCGGTAGAGCGTTTCCGATCTGGTCGCCGGACGGTCGCCAAATCGCCTGCTTGAAGAATGAGTCTCCTAATGGGAGCAGCCTCTGGATAGTCTCCCCCACCGACAAGAAATCCAAGCGGATAGTAACCGCCGATGGTGCGGCTTTGTATCCGGTGGCCTGGCTTCCCGATATGACAGGCATCATTTGCGACAGAGTAGCTCTCGGCAAAGGTTATAGCGAAGTTGGGCTTGAAGTAATCTACCTAAGCGGAAAACCTGAATCCGACAACCCTGTCATCCGATGGAATGAAGCGGCGTCTCGCCAGTGGGAAAACTGGCGTGCCTTCGTTAAGACCGTAGCTTTCTCTCCTTCGTTTGATGAAGTGATACTTTTGGGAGAGACTAAAGCAGGGTCACGAGGGTTGTATCGAATCGACGAAGATGGCACTAACCTAAGACAGATCGATAGCAACGGTCTTATTACCTGCCTTAAATGGCATCCATCAGAAGACAGGTTTCTCGCTACCGGAGTTTGGCACGTTGAAGTCTCGAGTTTAAATGGAGGAGCTATATGGATTTTTGGCTCTGACGGCAATGTGCCTACAGTGCTTAAGGAGAGAATTGTGCCTTCACGAAGCGGAATTGGTTGGTCTCCAGATGGTGAGTCGATAATCTGCCAGATTCCCGACGGGAAATACCCCGCTAACGAACTGCCAGAACAGTTCGATGATCTCTCTTCACACAGCAGCATCTGGTTGATTAAGGCAGACGGAACAAACCGGCAGAAGATCATAGAAAACGCTTGTCACCCTGACTGGCGCTGAAAGCTGGAAAGAGAACAGATCAAAATAGTGGTATTGACTCCTACAACATACGGCGGTTGGCTCTACACTGCCGTTTACCCCTTCAGCTAAATGTCATTACATATATTTGGCATTATATTAACACTCACCGATAACGAAATATTCAACAATTGCCACATTGACAACACCCCAGATTGGTGTTGTATCTCGTGCGTGTAGTGGCTGAACTCTGCGCTTGTGACAGCGAAGGGATCGGATGATCGAGGACAACGGTATTGTCTTGCGCCGAAGAAGGGAATAGAACCTTCCAACTAGGCGGACTTTGCGGGAACTTGGAGGCACAGCTGCAGAGCAACAATCGGAAGTGTCTTACTTGCTCGGGTGACCCGCGGCAACGTTGTTCGGAAGTCTAATTCAGGAGAGGAGGAATCCGATATGAAACGATCAGGTTACATTATCCTGATCGGCGTTCTCTTGGTGCTGCTGACAGGATTGGCAGCTTCAGCCAAGATAAGCGGGTATGTCAAGAGCCTGTCGGGAGTTCTGATTCCGGGCGCCACCGTGGCATACTCAACATCTATTCGCCCCCTTCCAGATAGCCCGAATGGCTACTTCACTACCGATGGTTCCGGCTACTTCGAAATCCCTGTTTCATCCGGCGGTCCATGCTATGTTGCCGCCTGGAGCAGAGGCTGGCAGGCTTGGTGGAGACGAAGGTTATGACAGATACCACTGTAGGTACAAAGCCTAAACCGGGTGATTTTGTTACAATCAACGGAATTGCGAGTTACGACCACGGTAGAGTGATACTCCTCGCCCCGTAACTGCGGATTTTATAACTGACAACGCAGGTTCGGCCGGAGAGATTCCGGCCGAGCCTGTCTTACTGAGTACCCACTCGATGGCCATTGATCGTACAATACCTTGCTATAATGATAAGTGTGCGTACAAACAAAGCCATAAAGCACTGCTACCAAATGCACCATCATTGTATGATGTGGGCGAAACTTGGAGAAAATGATGAAAGGAATTCTATCGTGCGCTCTTCTGTTGATAACCGCCTGCACCATCGCCTTGGCCGAGAAAACACCAGAGTCTTTGTATCTCTCGGCTGAACGGATTCTGGCCGAGAGTGAACCATCGCGGCGAGAAATTGGGTACATTGGGAAGTATTACCCCAGGAGTAGCCCGTCGCGCTCGTTGAATGAGTTCAAAAAATACTACGTGAATATGAGCCAAGCGCAAGAGCGTACAAAGGACTCGGAATAGCCCAGTCGAGGCTTGGCAAATGTAAAGATGCCGCCGATTCTCTCCGTCTAGCTCTCAAGCTCGACCCAGTTGATAGGAACATACAGAATTATCTATCTGAAACTTTGGAATACGCCGCCGTCTCAGACGCAGCAATCAAAAGGATTCCTGACGCCAATATCATAGTGAGGGTGCTCCGCTTGCCATCAAAGGATACTCCGGCGTGGGCAGTGCTCTCTACCACCGGAGAAGCTAAATATAGGAGGCCCATCCCCAGTTTACGTATGGTGACTTGTTTCACCGAAATCAGCAACATTCGCGTGTCAATCTTCAGAGGCCGTGCAGACTGCCCTGAGCTTACGTGGCAATCAAAGGTTCTCGGTAATCCGGCGTCCGATTTTCTGTATCGCGAGGTTCAACTTGAGCTCATGGATCTCACTAACGATGGCAACCCGGAGGTTTTGGTGATCGAGTCTGAAATGGGTAAATATGGCAAGGATAGGGTTCACGCTGACGTATTTTCGTGGCGTGAAGGAGTTCTCAAAAAGATACTTGGAGTCAACAGCGAATACGAAATCCTTTTCAGAGACATTGATGGTAACGGAAAATATAGTGTTATCTCGAGTCGCCGAATCGGATATGGGCTGCCCATATGGCCCGTGCCTAAGTGGATCGACATTTACTCCTACAAACAGGGTGTGTATCAACTCTCAAATGGAGACTTTCCTCGAGAGTATGATAGCATTCTGAAAGAGATCCGCCACACTCAAAAGAAAGCGCCCGAAAATGCTGAACTACTGCTTTACCTCGGCCGCATTTACGAAATCCAGCGAAAGCCAGCATCAGCACTCATGGCATATCGACGATCCCTGGTACCCGGCTACAAACACCTGGCAAAAGCCAAGCTTGAGAAAAACCCACTCGCAATAGCAAGAACAAAACGCATTGTTGATGAAGCAGAACGACGGATTGAGCTGCTGTTTGCTACGCAAGGCCAGAGTTCCTGAGTTTTTTAGGGTGAAGCTACCGAGGGGTAGTCCTTTGACTACCCCTCGGTATTGACGATTCGATAGGTTGTTGTAACAGGCACTGCCTTCCTAAGCATAGCCATTACTGAGCAGTACTTGTCGCTTGAAAGCTCAATTGCTCGCTCTACAGCTTTGGGATCCAAGTTCGCCCCGGTGAATACGTGCTCAACGGAAATCCGTGTGAATACCTTCGGGTGCTCATCGCTTCGTTCGCCGGAGACGTTGATATCATAGTATGTAAAATTCTGTTTCTTCTTCTGCATTATGGAGACGACATCCATAGCCGAACAGGTTGCAAGCGATACCAGAAGCATCTCCATCGGCTTCAACCCGGAATTCTCTCCGCCGAATTCCGTGGATGCATCCAATGTCACCCGCAGACCATCGGTGTTTTCACCCTGGAATCTCATCTTATCTACGTGCGAAACCTTAACGTTCACCAATTGCGTCATCCTCCTTGCGGCTTTTAGCTCGTGGCAGAACAGAACAAGAACACTGGCCTGTCCGATAATTATCCGATACATTATACCCTAGGGGGTATCTTTTGTCGATATCTGCTGCTATTGATTTGTACTGGTATTGTTGATATACTGCAATTGAGTGTTGAGTAAGATGATTTTTGCTTGCCGAGGCACACGAACGGCGATCGAGTATTCTCAAATGATGCTATCATTTATCCTTACCAGAGCAGCCTTAGAGAGCCAGAGAGCCGGAGGTTATGGGAGATGTGTGCCATGGGAATAGCAGAAGATCGATTGGAACTCGGTGTAGCCCTAAAAACTGAGGGCAAATATGATGAGGCACTTGCTGAGTTCAGCGCGATTCTCCAAGATAACCCGAACCACCCGGAAGCTCGCAGACAGTTGGGTTTGGTGTACGGGTTTATTGGAATGTTCGACGAATCGCTGCTGGAACTACAGAAGGCGGTCGAACTCGACCCGTCAAATCTTGCTCTACGTAACGATCTGGCACTCACCTACTCGATGCTTGGGATGATCGACGAAGCAAAAGTCGAGTTCGAGGCGGTGTTGTCGGTTGATCCAAACAACGACATAGCCAGACGTAACATGGTTTATTTCTAGGGGATGTGAGGCAGAAGTTTTGAACGGCCAGGAAACGAATACCGGGCCCGAACTGGTAAAAGTGACGTTCGAGCCGGACGGAATTGAAATCAGCGTGCCGGTTGGAACGAAGATTACCAGAGCCGCACTTGCTGCGGGATGCGCCATAGAGACAACTTGCGGGGGCATGGGCACTTGTGGAAAGTGCAGAGTTGAGGCGCATGGCAGCTTGAGTGAACCGGACCAAAGCGAGCTGCGACTCGTTTCAACCGAAGAACGTGAAAAAGGAATAAGGCTGGCGTGTCGAGCCACGATCGAAGGAGATACTACGGTCGTTATTCCGACAGCCAGCCGTTCGCTCGTACAAAAAATCCTGAGTGACGGCGTAATGTACGATGTCCACGTTTCACCCTCCACTATGAAGGTTTTTGTGGATATCCCGACTCCGTCCCTTGCCGATGAGCGGGCAGACTTCGAAAGACTCTCTGCTGAACTCGATATGTACGAGATCAAAGCCCACATCGGAATCGAAATGGCTCGGGAACTTCCTGCCCGGTTGCGAGACGGGGATTTCCGAGTGACTGCAGTTATCGCCGATGACGAACTGATTGCTGTCGAACCGGGAGATACGGTTAGAAAGAACTATGGAGTATCCTTCGATCTGGGGACTACCACTGTAGCCGGCTATCTACTCGATCTTAACACTGGGTACGAGGTTGCTGTGGCATCTGCAATGAATCCGCAGATCGCTTACGGCGACGACCTTGTTTCACGAATCAATTTTGCTGTTACAGAACCGGGCGGGCTGGAAATGCTGCGGCGGGCGGCGGTCGATGTATTGAACAAGATCATCCATCAGCTTGCTGAAATGCAGGGCATTGATCCGACATCTATTTACGAAGCAATTGTTGTTGGTAATACTTGTATGTCGCACCTGTTCCTTGGGTTAGGAGTGTCAACGCTTGGTGTGGCTCCGTACGTGCCTATAGTCTGTCAGGCAATGACTGTGCGTGCGGATAGTGCTGGGCTCGATATCAGCCCCGGTGCACGCGTCAGGGTGCTGCCCAACATTGCCGGATTTGTGGGAAGTGACCTCGTAGCAGTCGTGCTGGCAACGCTGCGCGAGGATGAAGACCGAACAAGACTGGTTGTGGATGTAGGCACCAACGGAGAAATGGCACTCTTGCATGATGGATCTCTGTATGCGTGTTCGGCAGCGGCTGGCCCGGCATTTGAAGGCGCCAGGATTAGCTGTGGAATGCGCGGCGGGTCGGGCGCTATCGACAGCGTTAGAATCACTGATAGGGTTGAGATCACGACAATTGATTCTAAGCGTCCGCTGGGTTTGTGTGGGTCTGGACTGGTTGATGCTGTAGCGGAAATGCTGCAGGTCGGCGTCATTGAAGAGACTGGACGAATGCACTCTTATGAGGAAGGCGCTCATCTTCCACCGGCTGTTAGAGAAAGACTGATCGAAGTGGATGGCGGCGCGGAGTTTGTGCTCGCTACCGACCAAGAGTCCGGAACCAGAGACCCTATTACACTTACACAAAAAGATATTCGTCAGTTGCAGCTTGCGAAGGGCTCCATAAGAGCTGCTATCGAGACACTGTTGAAAGCTGCCGGAGCGACCGCGGGAGAGATTAGAGAAATCTCTCTTGCAGGGGCGTTCGGCAACTACATACGTATCGAAAGCGCTCTTCGGATTGGTCTACTGCCACAGATTGCTGTAGATCAGATTGTGCCGGTTGGAAACGCGGCAGGAGCAGGAGCCAGGCTAGCACTGCTCTCTGAACGGGAACGCGCACGCGCTAACCGTATGGTCAAACGCACCGAGCATATTGAACTGGCAAGCCATCCGGATTATCAGAACGAGTTCACGGAGCGAATGCTCTTTCCATCGCCTATGGGCAAAGCCAGGACAACAGAATAAATACTAGGAGGATCATAAGTGGCGGATTTTGAAGGATTGGCAGCGGCCATCCTCGGAGGCAAAAAGGCTGACGCAGAGACACTGACCAGACAGGCTCTCGAACAGGGTGCTGCCCCTGAGGATGTTCTGAACAACGGGCTGGTGGCCGGAATGAACGTTGTTGGCCGGAAGTTTAAAGCCAATGAGTTTTATGTACCGGAGGTGCTGATCGCAGCTAGAGCGATGCAAGCAGCGATGGAACTGCTACGCCCTGCCCTTGCAGAGACAGGCGCACAGCCTGTAGCAAAGATCGTTATAGGAACAGTCAAAGGCGACCTGCACGACATCGGCAAGAACCTTGTGGCTATGATGCTCGAAGGTGCAGGCTTTGAAATAGTCGACCTCGGTGTTGATGTAAAACCTGAGAAGTTTGTAGAAGTAATTCAGAGCGATACAGCATCGGTTCTGGCGCTCTCTGCACTTCTTACAACAACGATGCCTGCAATGAAAGAGACTATTGCGGCAGTCGATTCGGCGGGACTCCGCGACAAAGTGAAGATTATGATTGGTGGAGCACCGGTAACGCAGAATTTTGCTGACGAAATCGGAGCAGACGGCTACTCGCCTGATGCCGCTAGCGCGGTGGATCTGGCGAAAACACTTGCCGGAGCTGCATAGTATCCACAAGACTTCTAATCGTAAAGGGGAGGGCTGCAAAGTCCTTCCCTTGTTCGTTTTGTGGAACCCCTCTGCGTTGACCGCAAAGCGCAATTGGTGGTATAATTCTGCCTGACGGAGCTGTGTTGGCGAAGGCTCCGAGTCGTTGAAACAATGCAGAATTGGGATAGTTGCCGGCGCAAGTCCGGTCTTGTTATAGTGCTCTCCGGACCATCCGGCGTTGGCAAAGACTGTGTGCTGGCGGAGTTCCTCAAGGTGTGCCCCGAGGTCGTGCGCTGTGTTACAGTCACAACGCGTGCTCCACGCACTGGCGAAGAGCCGGGGGTGGACTATTATTTTGTGTCGGTCGCAGAGTTTCAACGGATGATTGAAGCTGGCGAATTCCTCGAGTACGCCGAAGTGCACGGCAACTTCTATGGGAGCCCCTTGCCGTATGTGACTGAGCGGATGCAGACCGGACTCGATACCATCCTGAAGATTGACGTCCAGGGCGCGTTATCGGTGAAACGGGTGATCTCCGACGCTGTTATGGTCTTTCTGGTTCCCCCATCGCTGGCAGAACTCGAAAGGCGACTGAGAAACAGACGCACAGACTCGGTAGAAGATATTGTTCGACGGCTCCAGAATGCGCAGACTGAACTCGGGTATATAGGCGAATACCACTACTTGATCGAAAACGATACAGTAGAGAATGCAGTCGCGGGGTTGAGGTCGATAGTTGTTGCAGAGCGAAGCAGAATCAGCGGTTCGTAATAGTCTTGACGGAAAAACAGTAATCCTCGGAGTGACTGGCAGCATTGCCGCGTATAAGGCTGCGGAGATAGCAAGCTCTCTCACCCAGCTTGGCGCGGATGTGCACGTTATAATGACCGCTTCGGCCACAAACCTGGTAGCACCCGCAACGTTTCGCGCACTCACCCGAAACCCTGTAACCGTAAGCGTGTGGGATGAACCTAAATCTGAAGAAATCGTGCATGTTCAGCTTCCGGAACGCGCCGATTTGTTGCTGATTGCACCAGCTACGGCTAACATAATCGGCAAACTCGCCCACGGTATTGCAGATGATATGCTGACTACTGCCGCGCTTGTAGCTCGCTGCCCACTCTTGATTGCTCCTGCTATGAATCCGCGGATGTACTGTAACAGAGTGGTTGAAGATAATATATCCCGACTGAAAGAGCTGGGCTGGCAATTCATAGAACCTGATATAGGCAGAATGGCCTGTGGTGATGAAGGTATTGGAAGGCTAGCTGATCCTCAGACTATAGTCGCAAGAACTGTAAGCACGTTGCAATCGACAAAATGTGATATGGCTGGAATCCGAGTGCTGGTGACGGCTGGCCCGACAAGAGAGCCTATCGACCCGGTTCGCTACATTTCAAACCAGTCATCGGGTAAAATGGGTCATGCGATAGCCGAAGCTGCTGCAAGTCGCAAAGCAACGGTAACCCTCATCACCGGACCAACCGATCTGGCTGCACCTGCTGGAGTAAATTCCGTTCGAGTCCAAACGGCTGAAGAGATGCTGAACGCGACGATGAAGGCTCTTTCCGATGCGGATATCGTGATTGCAGCGGCGGCTGTAGCCGATTATCGCCCTGCAAGCAAGGCCGAACAGAAAATCAAGAAGCACGAAGAACGGATGCAACTTGATCTTGAGAAGACCGAAGATATTCTGAGTCGCATCGCCGCCGACAAAGGCAAGAGAATCGTTGTGGGATTTGCAGCAGAGACTGAAAACATTGAAGACAATGCACGAAAGAAACTGAGCGAAAAGAATCTCGATTTGATAGTGGCGAACGATGTTTCTGATTCGGCGGGAGTCTTTGGAAGTGACAGCAATACGGTGACTCTGATTAGTCGAACTGGCCACACACTGCGCTGGCCGAAATCTTTGAAACAGGAGATCGCCAATAGAATATTTAACTACATAATGACCGAATTACGGGAGGAATCTGCTTGAACGCGAGAAACTTTACTTTTACATCGGAGTCCGTTACCGAAGGACATCCGGATAAGCTAGCTGATCAGATATCTGATGCTGTTCTGGACGCAATTCTCGAGCAGCATCCGAAGGGTCGTGTAGCCTGCGAATCGCTTCTCACAACGGGTATGGTCATTGTCGCTGGTGAAATCACAACAAATGCTTATGTCGAAATACCTGAGATTGTGCGACAAACGCTCGAAGAGATTGGGTACACCAGAGCAAAATACGGATTCGACTTTCAAACCTGTGGAGTTCTGGCTGCAATACAGTCTCAGTCGCCGGATATTGCGATGGGTGTCGATACTGGCGGCGCTGGCGACCAGGGAATGATGTTTGGATACGCCTGTAACGAGACCCCTGAGCTTATGCCTATGCCCATTATGTTAGCGCACAAGCTCTCCAGACAGCTTGCGAATGTCCGCAAGAATGGCACCATTCCTTACCTGAGGCCAGATGGCAAAAGCCAGGTGTCGGTGGAATACGAGGACTGGAAACCAGTAAGAATTGACAAGGTCGTAATCGCTGCACAGCACCAGCCTGATATTCCTCAGACGAAGATCCTGGAGGATGTTAAAGAGCACGTCATCAAGCCAGTGCTTACAAATATGCCGTGGAACGAGAAGGATGTCCTTGTGAACCCAACAGGGCAATTTGTAGTAGGCGGGCCGCAAGGTGATACTGGCCTGACTGGAAGAAAAATAATCGTCGACACCTACGGCGGAATGGCGAAGCACGGCGGTGGTTGCTTCTCTGGGAAGGATCCGACCAAGGTCGACCGGTCTGCGTCTTATATGATGCGCTATGTAGCCAAGAATGTCGTTGCCGCGGGACTAGCAGAGCGCTGCGAACTGCAGGTAGCGTACGCTATCGGCGAAAAGGAACCAGTGAGTGTTATGGTTGATACCTTCGGCACTGGCGCGGTCGCTGAGGCTGCACTCATAGAACTGATTAGAAAGAGTTTTGATCTGACACCTTGTGGAATTATCGATCATCTCGAACTGAGAAGACCTATCTACAAACAGACTGCGGCCTATGGCCATTTTGGCCGCACTGATCTGGATGTTCCGTGGGAAAAGACTGATATAGCCGAGACCCTTAAGAAGAACGCGTAAGTGTAGTTACTATCGACGAGCCGGGAACGATCTCGGCTCGTCTACTACCAAGATTGGAAAGCTGCTAATTGTATGTCAAGGTCGTGGTTGATACAGAAGGAGCGTCTTATCTAGATGCGTTTACGTATCAGGTTCCTAAGGAGCTGAGTGAACACGTCAAGATAGGTTCGTGTGTGCTCGTACCTTTTGGAACAACCCAGACCGTAGGTTGCATCGTCGGAATCGAAGAGACGCCTTCGGTGCCGAAGATTAAGAACATCCTCGCTTTTCTCGATACACCGGTTACTCTTTCGGAGGAACTAGTTGATCTCGCCAAATGGTTATCGAACCATTATGTGTGTGGGTTTTCACGTACAGCTCATTCCATTCTCCCAGGAGTTACACAGTGCAAAGTGGCAGGGCATGTAGAACTGGGTAACGATGTCAGCCGTTACAAAGAGTCGAAGCTCGTGACAGCCATCCAGAACGCCGGAGGCTCTTTGCCGCTCGATGCATTGAAGTCGAAACGACCTGACTTGATGCGAGAGCTGAAAAAACTGGAGTCGGCTGCCGCTGTTGTAAGGCGTTACGAGTTGATCTCACCACAAGGCAAGGAGAAACGTGTGGCCGCAGTTGCTTTGGCCGTCTCGGCTGAATGGGCTGGGTCGGAAGCTAGAAGAATTGAGCTGAAAGCGCCAAGGCAAGCTGATGTGCTTCGTTATCTTGTGAAGCACGGGACTGCTCCGAACTCTCAAATAGCAAAAGAGCTGAAGGTAAGTCAATCGGTTATCGATGGTCTTCTCGAAAAAGGAGTGGTCAAACGGACTTCGGTTGTGCAGCGGAGGGTTCTTGCGCACAGCGCAGTAGCCACAACTTCGCATCTTTCCTTAATGCCAGAGCAGCAGGGGGCACTTGATTCACTGTGCGAAGGCATCGACAGCAGAAAGCACAGCGTTACTCTGCTTCACGGTGTTACCGCGAGCGGAAAGACGGAAGTCTATCTGCGGGCTATTGAGCACGCTTCGACACTTGGACTCAGAACATTGGTTCTCTTACCGGAAATAGCTCTTACAACGCAGGTGCGCAATATATTCCGAAGCAGATTCGGAGATAGGGTAGCCACTCTTCACAGCATGCTCTCCGCTGGAGAGCGGTTTGACGAATGGATTAGAGTTCAGAATGGCGAAGTTGATGTTGTGCTCGGAGCACGGTCGGCAGTCTTTGCGCCTATCGATTCGATAGGGATGGTTGTCGTCGATGAAGAACACGAACCGAGTTACAAGCAGGACTCCGATCCGAGATATCACGGGCGCGACGTGGCAATCAGACGTGCAGAACAGGCCGGCGCGCTTGCGGTGTTAGGAAGTGCCACGCCATCTGTAGAGAGCTACTACAGAGCAAAAGCGGGTAATTACCGTTTGGTTGTTATGTCGGAACGAGTGGAGAATCGACCACTTCCGAGAGTGGAAGTAGCAGACCTCAGACAAGAGTATCAGAAGGGGATTGCCACGATTTTCTCGTCGAGGCTGACCGAAGGAATTCGAGAACGACTGGCGAAAAAACAGCAGGTTATGCTGTTTCAGAACCGACGAGCTTACGCTACATTTCTACTGTGTCGAGAATGCGGCTATACTGCAGAGTGTCCGAACTGTGCGGTTGCGCTGAAACTGCACCAGGCTGAATATAAGCTGAAGTGTCATCACTGCGACTTTGAGACGCCGGCGCCGACGCTCTGCCCCAAGTGTGGCGGAAGGAAAATTGGGAAATTTGGTATCGGGACAGAGCGGATAGAACAGGAGACGAAAGCGGCATTTCCGGATGCAAGAGTGTTAAGAATGGATCGCGACACGACGTCGCGCAAGGGTTCACACGGTGCCATCCTCGATGCGTTTCGTCATAGAGAGGCAGACATACTGGTAGGCACTCAGATGATAGCGAAGGGCCTGGATTTTCCTGGAGTTACCCTTGTAGGAGTTATCAGTGCCGACACTTCGCTCAATCTGCCTGATTTTCGGGCGGGCGAACGCACATTCCAGCTTCTGTCGCAAGTGGCAGGGAGAGCAGGACGTGGAGACGATGCTGGCGAAGTGGTAATACAGACGTTCAATCCGGATCATTATGCTGTGGTCGCGGCCGCAGCACACGATTACGAGAGCTTTTACGAACAGGAAATTGAAAGCAGGCAAGAGAGTGGATTCCCACCGTTTTCGTGGGTCGCAAACGTTGTAGCATCCGACACAGTGGAAGCTGAAGCCAGGCAAAGACTGCACGACTTCGTTGGCGAGCTGGCAAAGAAGCAGGACTCGTCAGGGGTGATAGACCTGCTCGGTCCGGTACCGGCACCTGTTGCGCGGATCCGTGGAAAGTTCCGCTGGCACGTGATGCTTCGTTCGCCTGATAGAGATAGACTAGCTAATGCAATAAAGGATGTATTGGATACACTGCCTGCTGTACGCAGAGGTGTTGTGGTAGATGTGGATCCAGTATCAATGCTGTAATAGGCAGGGGGCCAGGGGCTGGCACTTAATCGCCAAACCCAGTCGCCGGAAAGGCATATATGGGAGCAGAAGAGATAGTCAGATACGGTAGCAAGGAGCTCACCGAGCCGACCCGGGAGGTCCCTGAGGTTACCGGCGAAATCAAAGTGCTCATCGAGCATATGTATCAGGTTATGGAGGAGGCAAATGGCGCTGGTCTGTCGGCAAACCAGATTGGTCTGCCACTTAGACTCTTCGTTTATGACATAGGAGAAGGCCCGCACGCAGTAATTAACCCAAAGATACTGAAGTGCTCCGGTAGTCAGCGGGGTGTTGAAGGGTGTTTGAGTATTCCGGGTCTTCAGGGCGAAGTTGAGAGATCGAACATCTGCGTTATCGAGGGGTTGGACGAAAACGGTGAAAAGATTAAACTGACAGGCGAAGGTCTGCTGGCGCGAGTCTTTCAACACGAAACCGACCACCTCGACGGGGTTCTCTTCATCGACCGAGCCGACGCTAAGACGCTGGAGTGGGTAATGCCTAGTCAAGACGACTATGAGGAAGACGACGAGGAGTAGTGAAAGCATAATCTGATATGCGTATTCTCCTGATGGGAACGAGCCGTTTCGCTGTGCCGATTCTTCGCGCAACTGCAAATGCAGGGCACGAAATAGTCGCTGTCGTCACCCAGCCAGACAGGCCGAGCGGCAGAGGTCGCGGGGTGCACGTGTCGCCGATCAAAGAAGAAGCAGTTGCTTTGGGACTGCCGGTCTTCCAACCCGAAAAGATTCGTGCAGAGGATGCAGTTCAGCAGATTAGAAACTACGAACCGATTGATGCAATTGTCGTTGCGGCGTTCGGACAGATTGTCCCACAGGTGGTTCTGGATATTCCAAGGCTTGGCAGTATCAATGTCCACGCCTCGCTGCTTCCAAAATACCGCGGTGCAGCACCGATTCATCACGCCATTATGGCGGGAGAGAAGGTGACCGGCGTTACGACAATGCTTATGGATGCGGGACTCGATACTGGCGATACGCTTCAGAAGCGCACTGTATCAATCCGACCCGCAGAGACTACCGGTGAGCTTGAAGTTCACCTTGCCGAGGCGGGAGCGGAGCTTATAGTGGAGACGCTGGAACTTGTGGATCGTGGAGAGATCACTCCGGAACCACAGGATGACTCTCAGGCAACAGTAGCAAAATCCTTGAAGAGGGAACAAGGAGAGATCGACTGGAGAAAGTCTGCGGAGGAGATCGTCAACCTCATTAGAGCAATGAGTCCGAGACCCGGCGCCTATACTCGAACTGACGATGCTGAGCTCAAAGTGTGGAAGGCTGCTGCCGAGCCGAAGCTAAACGATAGAGAGCAAGATGCTTTCGCTCCGGGTCATATAGTTGCGATAGCAGGCGATGAAGTGATAGTCGCCGCTGGCAGCGATTATGTCCGGTTATACGAAGTGCAGCCTCAGAATCGTAAACGTATGAACGCAGGAGAGTTTGCTAGAGGTGCACGAGGGCTGGCGAGGTTCTTGAATCCCGATACAAACTGATCTGATCTGCCCGCACCCTAATGAAGGTAACTGGAAGCTGGCTGTAGAACAGTACCTTGCCAATTTGCTGTATGGAGGTTTCTATGTCCCAGATAAAAGCCGGAGAAAGAGTCAAGATTGTGGACCGCGATATGACTCTGGCCGATACGAAGTCTGGCCTTTACTACGACTATTTTCGCAATCTGACTGGAAAAGTGCAGTACATTTACGATGATAAGACTGTCTGCGTTAACATCGAACTCGATAGTCTTCCTGAAGATATTAGAACCAGACATTTGGAGGTTCAGGAATCCACAACCAAACGATGGTTGGAGTCTATAAGTCAGGAACAACGCGACAAATTATCCGAAGCAAACAAGAGACTGACGCTTGCATATAACGTCTTGGTTAGTGAATCCGACTTGGAACCGAGCAGCAAGTCGAAGGCCACCTCGAAGAAGAAATCTGCTGCATCCTCGCCACCGAAGACAAAAGCTGAAGCGGCACCGGAACGCAAAACAGCCGAAGAGATCGAAAAAGCGGAAGAAGAACATTTGAACTCGATCTTCAAAACGCGAAACATCGAACAGAAATAGAGGCTGCTTGACGAGTCCTCGCGTTTAGCCCATTGCACTCGATGGTAGAAGAAGATACTATCTCCAGGCCAGGGTGTGATGGCTTCTATTGAAGAATGAGAGTTGGCTGTCGGTGCAAGCTAGTCTGGTACAACCTGAGCATCAGCTAACGCAGTCTGTCACACAGAGAAGGTTACCCGTCCGTCTTCCAAACGAGGCGATGAACTCGGGCCTGGATCACATTTATGGCTAAACACTTTTCGAATCAGTACCCACCCCGACACCCAAGCAACAAATGGGCGTCGCTAGGCATTGTTGCAATAGGGACTTTTATGTCCGCGCTGGATGGTAGCGTGGTAAACACTGCACTACCAGTAATCCAACAAGAGACTCACGCGCCAATGACTACGACTGCGTGGGTTGTGCTGGTCTACTTGCTGGTTGTTAGCGCCTCCCTCTTGGTATTTGGCCGACTGGGGGACATGTACGGCCGCAAAGTGTTTTACATCGGCGGGATGGCCACCTTCGTTGTAGGCTCACTCTTATGTGGCCTCTCACCCGAAATCCACTGGCTAATTGCATTTCGCGCACTTCAAGCACTCGGCGCTGCAGCTCTCTTCGCGCTTGCTCCCGCTATTCTAACCGGCGCATTTCCTGGCAACGAACGCGGCCGCGCTCTTGGAATGCAGGCAACAGCCACCTATCTGGGGCTCGCAACAGGACCCACTATCGGAGGAATTATCACACAACACCTTGGCTGGCGATGGATATTCTTTATGAACGTTCCCATTGGAGCTTTGGCCGTTCCCTGGGCGCTGTATACTCTCAAAAATGACGGGTTGGATCGTGCAAAGAAGTTCGATGTGGCAGGGGCATTCACACTTGCAGTTGGGCTCACATGCTTGCTCTTCGGCATAAACGAAGGCGGACGGATGGGTTGGGATCATCTTGCAGTAACGGTCACACTCATCACCGGAGTAGCTGCTCTTACATCCTTCGTGATAATAGAACGCAGAGTTGCGAACCCACTTATAGATTTTCGGCTGTTTACCAGTTTTGTTTTCACTGCATCTACAATTGCATCGCTACTCAGTTACATGGCCACATCGTCTGTGAGTCTGCTGATGCCGTTTTATCTCGAGATAGCGAGAGGATTTCGGGTGGATACTG
This sequence comes from uncultured bacterium, assembly GCA_964497515.1. Taxonomy (GTDB): domain Bacteria; phylum Armatimonadota; class UBA5829; order UBA5829; family DTLH01; genus CAZCCV01. Next base: position 23,844 of record CAZCCV010000024.1, read on the forward strand.
CCGGCTACATATTGGCCTCTACCCCGGTTGCCATGGCGCTGCTTACAGGCTTGAGCGGTACTCTCTCTGATAAGATTGGCCAACGCATCCCGGCTACTATTGGGCTGACCATTGTTGTAATCGCTGTGCTTTCACTCCGCACAATAGAACCAACAAGCGATTGGTTTTCAATAACTTGGCGATTGGTGTTGATAGGCGTTGGTGTAGGGTTCTTCACTTCTCCGAACAACAGCGCAATAATGGGTTCTGCGCCCAATAACCGCCAAGGCGTGGCCGGAGCGATTCTCGCAGCCGCACGAAATATCGGTTTCGTTCTGGGAACCGCAATAGCGGTAGCGATATACTCACCCAGACTTAACGCATTGAAACAGAGCTCATCAGAGTCTGTTGCTATAACCTACGCTATGCAGGACGCTACAACAGCTATCGCCATAGTCGCAATAGCGGGGATTGTTCTTAGTGCAATCCACGGCAAAGTCCAGCCAAAGTAGACTGCAGCAACAAGCCACTATACTCGCCGGAGAGTATTAACAATAAAGAAAGGCGGCGCTTTCGCGCCGCCTTTCTGCAGTATGCTAGATCTCCTTTGAAGGTTCTTCTTCGACTTTGGCTGCGGGCTTTTCCTCAGCCACAGGGATTGCGAGAATATCTTCATTCCCCAGAGGTTCGTAATCGACATGCACTTCAAGCAGATCCTGCGGACTAAACAGCGGTTCGCCTTCCTCGCCCAGCACTTGGAGTGCTCGGAATCGAGGCAGCCCGGTTCCAGCAGGGATCAGGCGACCGATAATGACGTTCTCCTTTAGTCCGAGGAGATTGTCTCTCTTGCCCTTAACTGCGGCATCGGTGAGTACTCGCGTTGTCTTCTGGAAGGACGCAGCCGATAGGAAGCTATCAGTCGCGAGTGAGGCTTCGGTTATTCCGAGAAGAACCCACTCGGCTGTCGCCTCTGTTCCGCCCTGCTCCCTTACACGAGTATTCTCGTCTTCGAACTCGAACTTGTCGGCAACCTGTCCTGGCAGGAACGTCGTGTCTCCGGCCTCAATTATCTTGCGTCGCTTAAGCATCTGGCGAACGATGATTTCAACGTGCTTATCGTTGATGTCGACGCCCTGGCTCTTATATACGCTCTGAATCTCAGCGACTAGATACTCCATCACACCCTGAACGCCTTGGAGTTCCAGCACCTTCTGAGGGTCGAGTGGACCTTCTGTAAGTCTCGTTCCCGGAGTCACTTCGTCGTTGACTTCAACGTTCAGCTTACCTCTGTGAGGAACAAGGTGCGTTTTTCTAAGCACAATCTCTTCGATACCAGCATCAACCATCTTTCGGCCGAGTCGATCGGTTAGGTCGGTTCCAGCGGCAAACATTACTTCACCAGTCTGCGGGTCGATGATGTCCTCTGCCGCAACCTCTCCGGCAATCTTTTTGTCTTCAGTGAGATTTGCCTTCGAGTGGATAACAACTCTCTTCAGACCGCGAGTGTCGATGTCGACAACTGTTCCGGCTACTTCCGTGATGATTGCCTGCCCCTTCGGTTTTCTTGCTTCAAAGAGCTCGACAACACGAAGCAGACCACGAACCTGATCCTCAAGAACCTTGAGAACTGCTTGAACAGCGCGCACACGTTCGCGCTCGGCACTCGGCGCCCCTTCTTCTTCGAAAGAAACAAGTCCTCTGCGAATGTCCTCGTGGAGCTCTCTCAGTGACTCCTGTTTCTTCTTCTTGACTTCAGCAACACCAGTCAGATACTTGCCGGCAACGCCTCCCGTGTGGAAGGTTCTCATTGTAAGCTGTGTTCCAGGCTCACCAATCGACTGTGCGGCAATGATACCGACGGCAGTTCCGGTCTCGACCAGTTTGCCGACGGCCATATCTCTACCGTAGCATTTCGCACATATGCCTTGTCTGAGCTCACAGAACAGCGGAGTTCTTATGCCAACTCTCTTGATGCCGGATTCGTCGATATCCCTGGCAGCTGAGTCGGTAATCTCCTCATTCGCTCGAATAATAGGCTCCTTCTGACCCGGAAGATAAATGTCCTCCACAGCAAAGCGGCCTTTGATTCTCTCCCAGAGATCCTCAACTACATCGCCGCCTTCTTCGATGCGGCGGACGAAAATACCCTGTGTCGTACCGCAATCATCACCACGGACGATGACATCCTGAGCCACGTCGACCAGTCTTCTTGTAAGATAACCGGCGTCGGCGGTTCTAAGAGCGGTATCAGCCAGACCCTTCCTCGCACCGTGAGTCGAGATGAAGTACTCGAGTACACTCAATCCTTCGTGGAAGTTCGACTTGATCGGCAGGTCCTCAATGAGGTTACCGAACGGGTCGCTCATAAGACCTCTCATACCCGATAGCTGAGTTATCTGCCTCTTGGAACCTCTGGCTCCAGAGTTGGTCATCATAAAAATCGGGTTGAAGTTGTCGATTTCTTCCAGAATACCTTCGGCAACCTGCTCGGATGCAGATGTCCAAAGCTCCAGCACCTGCTGTTTGCGCTCACCCTGCGTGATCTGCCCCTTGTGGTAGTAACGATTGAGCTTTGTAACTTTGTCTTCTGTAGCAGTTACAACCTCATCGCGCTTGCCTGGGATATCCATATCGGTCATGGATATACTGATTCCGCCAAATGTAGAATACCTGAACCCAATGTTCTTCAGGTCATCGAGCAGCTTGATGGTCATTCCCGAGCCAAACCGTGAGTGGCACTCGGAGACGATTGTGGACATCGCCTTCTTATCTATATCGGCATCCCAATACGGCATACCCTCCGGAAGCACCTGGTTGAATATCAACCTTCCGACGGTGGTTTCGCGCATCTCTTTCTTGCCGTCGACTTCCAGGCGCACGATAATTGGGTCGTGAATCTTCAGTTCCCCGTTGTTGTAAGCCAACTGAGCTTCCTGCGGGTTGGCGAATTTCGGTACAACTTCGCCTTCAGTAAGTTCACGCTTCTGAGTCATATAGTAGCAACCCAAAACAATGTCCTGGATCGGCGCGACGATAGGTCTGCCGTCGGCGGGACTGAACAGGTTGTTCGTGGAAAGCATCAAAACTCTCGCTTCAGCCTGAGCAGTTGCCGAAAGCGGCACGTGAACCGCCATCTGGTCTCCATCGAAGTCTGCGTTGAATGCGTGACATACGAGTGGATGAACCTGAATCGCCTTACCATCTACTAGCTTCGGCTCGAATGCCTGAATGCCCAATCTGTGAAGCGTAGGAGCTCGGTTCAGCATAACCGGGTGATCCTTGATGACCTCCTCCAGAGCGTCCCACACTTCTGGCCTCATTTTGTCGATCATACGCTTCGCCGTCTTGATGTTCGACGTAAACTGCTTTTCGACAAGAGTCTTCATTACAAACGGCTTGAAGAGCTCGAGCGCCATCTCTTTGGGCAGCCCACACTGATGAAGCTTAAGATCCGGACCTACTACGATAACCGAACGACCTGAGTAGTCTACACGCTTTCCGAGCAGGTTCTTTCGGAATCTACCTTCTTTGCCCTTCAACATATCGGAGAGCGATTTGAGCGGTCTGTTGTTAGAACCGACTACGGGTCTCGTTCGGCGACCATTATCGATCAAAGCATCGACGGCCTCCTGCAGGAGTCGCTTCTCGTGGTTGATAATAGACTCGGGAGCGCGGATATCCGTGATCTTCTTCAGTCTGTTGTTTCTATTGATAATCCTTCTGTAGAGGTCGTTCAGGTCGCTTGTGGCGAACCGCCCTCCGTCGAGCTGCACCATCGGACGAAGCTCCGGCGATATAACCGGAATAGTATCAAGAATCATCCATTCAGGTCTGCTCTTGGAATTGATGAAAGCCTCAACTACTTCCAGCCGCTTGATTGCGCGTGCACGCTTGGCAGTTGTGGTCTGCTGGATTTCTTTTCTGAGTTCTCGTGACAGTTTGTCGAGATCAACTTCAGCAAGAAGACCCTTAATTGCTGCTCCACCCATTCCGGCATTAAGAGCAGACGAGAAGTCTACTTCGAGCCGCTTCGTCAGCATATCCAGCATTCGTTCGAGTGCTCGATACTGATCCTCGTTGATGAGTTCTCTGCGCTGAACGGTTTCGAGCAGTTTCAGAGTGTTGTGAACCTCATCTACACGCTCTGGAGTCTCCTTCTCTATCTGTTTGATTCGGTCTGCAAGACGCTTCTTGCTTGCTTCGACCTCTTCTTCAGTCCAGTCTTCTTCGTGCTCTTTCTTCTCTTTGGCCTGCTCCTTGCGGAGATTTGCGATGGTCTCGTCTTTGTCGGTTTCGATCTGTTCGGCCTCAGCGGCAACGGCACTGCGAATGTCTTCCAAGTGGTCGTTGATAAGCGTGCGGTCGATATGCGTGACAATGTACGACGCAAAATACAGCACGCGCTCCAATGGCCGCGGGCTGATGTCGAGCAGCAAACTCATAGGGCTCGGCACACCCTTCAGATACCAGATGTGCGATACCGGAGCCGCGAGTTCGATGTGCCCCATCCTCTCGCGCCTTACCTTTGCCCTGGTGACCTCTACTCCGCAACGGTCGCAGATGACGCCTTTGAACTTGACCTTCTTGTAGCGACCACAATGGCATTCCCAGTCTTTGGTCGGGCCGAAGATCCTCTCGCAGAAAAGCCCATCGCGTTCGGGTTTGAACGAACGATAGTTGATAGTCTCCGGCTTCTTCACCTCACCGGAAGACCATCCACGTATTTCATCGGGGGATGCTATCCCTATTCGTATTTTGTCGAATGTTCGTGCGTCAGCCATTACAAATCCCCTCTGAGCTCAAAAGCCTGTCTCTTCTGGCGAGCAGCAAGTCTGCTTCCATCGTCGCTATCGCCATACTCATCGTCCTTGTCCTTGAGGTCGATCGCTCTCTCACGATCATCCTCGACAGTCACCTTTAAACCAAGGCTTTGAAGCTCATTAACGAGAATCTTGAAGGACTCTGGCACACCCGGTTCGAGCATGCTGTCGCCCTTGACGATGGACTCGTAGGTACGGACACGACCGAGAACATCGTCGGATTTTATCGTGAGTATTTCCTGGAGCGTATAGGCAGCACCGTAGGCTTCGAGCGCCCAAACCTCCATCTCTCCAAATCGCTGCCCACCAAACTGAGCCTTGCCACCCAATGGCTGCTGTGTTACCAGCGAGTAAGGGCCGGTTGAGCGTGCGTGGATCTTGTCTTCAACAAGGTGAGCCAACTTAAGTATATAAATGTAACCTACAGTTGCAGGCTGGTTGAACGGCACTCCAGTAAGTCCATCGTAGAGCTGCATTTTTCCGCTCAGATGACGTTTCTTCGTCCCGTCTTTCTGAACCTCTTCGATCTCTTCCATACCAACGCGGTTGTTCGCGTTTGTAGCGATGCGCTCAACGATTTCATCTACGTTGTAATTCTTCGGAGCCGGATCGCCTTCGTATGGTTTCGGACCAATGTCTTCTTCTGTCTCCTCTTCGGATTCCTCGGGCTTGCCAACCTTCTTGGCTGGAAGCGACAGGAACACCGAAGTCGGATCGTCTACCGCCGGTGGAGCAGCAACTGTTCTGCTCAGAATTTCCAGCGACCTCGCATCTAGCGTGCCGATCGCCTCCCGAAGCCTGTCGAGACAGGTCTGCCACAGATCCTGAAGCGGCTTTATTGCGTCTTCTAACTCTTCGTCGGAGAACACTTCCTGCACACGTTTTAGCGCGTGATCCACAGTGGATTTTAGCTTCTTCATCTCGGGGAACTCGAGCCCTGAGATCAGCTCAGACTTGACATACTTCTCGAGAGCGCTGAGCCTCAGCTTCCACATAAGAATGTCGAGGTCTGCGAGAATCTCCCGCTGTATCGCTCCCTGGAAGATCGGGTTGTTAAACGTAACTCCGAGATTCTTCCCGACTAACCCGAGATGGCTTTCGAGAATCTGCCCAATATTCATTCGGCTAGGAACACCGAGTGGGTTCAAAACGATGTCCATAGGCGTTCCATCCGGCATATATGGCATATCCTCAACCGGCAGGATCTTAGAGATTACACCCTTGTTTCCGTGGCGGCCAGCCATCTTGTCGCCTTCCATAACCTTTCTCTTCTGGGCTATGTAGACGCGAACAAGCTGGTTGACGCCGGCCGAAAGCTCATCGCCCGGCTCTCGCGAGAGCTCAGCGTCGCCTTCGCAGCGCTCGCACACTGTGCGCTCCGGCTTCTTGGAGAAGTTGTAGACTGTCGCACACCGTGTGCACTTATACTTGAACCTCGAGAAGACCTTGACGTCAACGACTTTGCCAGTCTCTCCGTGCGGAACACGCAGCGAAACGTCTCTAGTCTCCTCTGCCTTTTTGCCGAATATGGCAATAATCAGTCGTTCCTCGGCGGTTAGTTCACCCTGACCCTTTGGAGCCACTTTGCCAACCAGAATGTCTTCAGGCCTGACTTCGGCGCCAATGCGGATAATACCGTTCTCGTCGAGATCCTTTAGCATATCCTCTCCGATGTTCGGAATATCCCTGGTGATCTCTTCCGGACCGAGTTTAGTATCTCTGGCTTCCGTCTCATACTTCTCAATATGAATTGAAGTGAAGACGTCATCTTTTACCAATCTTTCGGAAAGCAGAATCGCGTCCTCATAGTTGAAGCCGTGCCACGGCATAAATGCAACGAGCACATTCTGACCCAGTGCCAGCTTACCGTGGTCGGTAGATGGGCCATCGGCAATGATGTCTCCTTTACGGACTCTTTTTCTTGCCTTTACAATGGGCCTCTGCGTTATGCAGGTGGCCTGGTTTGATCTCAACAGGTTGAGAAGCTGGTATTCATCGATCAGCCCCTCTTCGGTCTCTATAAGAATCCTCTCCGACGTAACGCTTCTAACGACACCGCTGTTTTTAGCAACGACTACCGCCTTCGAGTCACGTGCGGCGCGTGATTCTACACCCGTTCCGCAGATGGGTGCTTCAGCACGCAGAAGCGGAACTGCCTGACGCTGCATGTTTGAACCCATAAGGGCGCGGTTCGCGTCGTCGTTTTCCAGGAATGGAATCATCGCTGTTGCTACAGACATAATCTGCATCGGTGCGATGTCCACATAGGTCACTTTGTCCGAAGGAACGGTAGGATAGAAACTCTTGTGCCTTACAACCACCGTATCTTCGAGGAACCTTCCGGTCTTTTCACTAATCGGTGTGTTGGCCGGAGCCACGTACTCTTCGTCCTCTTCGTCCGCGGACAGGTATTCCAGCTCATCGCTGACTACTGCCTTGTTGTGCTTATCGAGAACAACCTTGCGATAAGGAGTTCTGAGGAATCCGTACTGATCGATCTTGGCGTGAACAGCCATAGACCCGATGAGACCAATATTCGGCCCTTCGGGAGTCTCAATAGGGCAGATTCGGCCGTAGTGGCTGTGGTGAACGTCGCGAACCTCCAGTTTTGCACTCTGGCGCGACAATCCACCAGGCCCAAGCGCAGAAAGCCTTCTCTTGTGAGTAAGTTCCGCAAGCGGGTTGGTCTGATCCATAAACTGAGACAACTGGCTCGAACCAAAGAAACTCTTAATGCTGGCTGACACCGGCTTAACAGAGAGAATAACCTGCGGGATGACGCTCTCCGCATCGAGAGATGTCATTCGCTCTTTGGCCACTTTCTCCATTCTCAGGAATCCCATCCTGAGCTGGCTCTGGAGAAGCTCGCCAACCGATCTGACTCGCTTGTTTTCGAGGTGGTCAATGTCGTCTGTTGTACAGGGCGAGAGTCGAATAGCTGTCTCACCGGCAACAAGATCCGCCGGGCTTTCGGCTATCAGGCTGCGACCACCCTCAACAAGGCCTAACACCTCTTTCAGGTTTCTGATAGTCTGCTCAGTCAGCATAGTGCCGAGTTTGACCTTCTGCAGAGTCTCGAAGCTTGCCTGTATCCGCTCGACCTTGCCACCGGGAGCTTTCTCTTCTTCAGTTGCACTCTTTACTGCTTTGGTAACCGCCTTCTTAATCTCGGGCAGCCTCTTATGAAGCCTGGACGGTGTAAAATGCGTTACCAGCGAACCGGACTCGGAAAGCCCAATGATATACTCGATGGCCTTGATAAGGTCCTCTTTAGTAATCGCGCGAATCTCCTCAGGTAGATTCAGACCAAGCTTCTTGTTGAGCTTATAGCGCCCTACCCGAGCAAGATTGTAGCGGCGGGTATCAAAGAACATACTATTCAGCAGGTTCTTAGCACTATCGCGTGTTGCCGGGTCGCCAGGCCTCACCTTGTGGTATATATCGATCAGCGCTTCTTCTTTGTTATGAGTGGTATCCTGATCGATTGTCGCCTCGACATATTGGTTGATATTAAGCGCTTCAACCTCATCGAGCTTGAGATTCTCAATCTTTTTGGCAGCTTCTTCAGTGATCTTGGCATACGCTTTGACCACTACCTTCTGGGTCTTCGGGTCGATAATCTCGTGCGACAGCCTTCGACCCCTGAGCTGATCCCTAACCGGACTGGCAATCTTTTCCTTGGTGGAGAAGAGTTCCAGAATATCCCCAGTGGTATCTGCTGGAGTGGAATCCATTTCTACAGCAACTTTTGCCTGAACGCTGTGCCCCTCGATCTTCTTAAGCACGTCCTTCGTGACAAGAGTCCAAGCCTCTACGAGCACCTCTCCGGTCTCTTCGTCAACTAGCGGTTCGGCGAGTTTGCGGCCCAGGGAATCTTGCGTAGGCAGTATCTCTATAGTCGGGCTGGCCTGCTCAAACGCACTCAAAGCTCGAAGAAGGGTTGTCAAAGGGAACTTGCGTGTTTGTGCGACGCGCACGTTGATTACATCGTTGGCATCGGTCTCGATCTCGAGCCACGAACCATCGTTCGGTATGATGGTCGCAAAGTAAAGAACGCGGCCCGAGAAGTCGAGAGAGTCTTTGAAGTAGACACCCGACGAGCGAGCAAGCTGGCTTACGACAACGCGCTCGGCACCGTTGATAACGAAGGTCCCTCTCTCAGTCATCAGTGGAAGATCGCCGAGATAGACTTCCGACTCGATGACTTCGCCTTCTTTGGCTTGAAGCCTCACTTTTACCTTGATAGGGGCTTCGTAGGTCATGTCCCGGTTTCGGCATTCTTCGACCGAGTATTTTGGGTCTCCGAGGGTATAATCCACCAACTCCAGCGACAAATTGCCGGTAAAATCGTAGATGGGGGAAAAACTTTGGAAGAGCCCTCTGAGCCCTTCCTTTAGAAACCACTTGTAGGAATCAAGCTGGATCTCGACCAAGTTCGGTATGTCCTGTACCACAGGTACACGCTTGGCTTTGTGCTGAATTTCCTTCATTTGGTCCTCCTAGCGAGTGAAACACGCAAAATGTAATTATAGCAGATGCGGGAGGGTCGGTCAATAACTCTAACCCTACAACGGAACAAACATCCAAAAAGTCTCTCAGGTGGGTACACACCAAAAAGGGACAGAGCATCCCAAGCTCTGGCCCTTGCGCTGTAACCTCCGATAAATCACACCTGCTTCGTCGGTCTCTCCCCCGATATACGGAAGGTAGAAGCTGGAGGAACGATACTACATCGTACCCCCAACTTCATTAATACGCAAATAGCGACTATTGTATCTCGATTGTCGCGCCTGCTGCTTCGAGTTTGGCCTTAAGCTCATCAGCTTCATCCTTGCCAACTCCTTGCTTCAGAGGCTGCGGAGCACCCTCTACCAGGTCCTTTGCCTCCTTGAGGCCAAGGCTTGTTATCTCGCGAACGGCCTTGATAACGTTGATCTTCTGATCTCCAATAGCCTTAAGAATAACGTCGAACGACGTCTTCTCCTCCTCGGCAGCACCAGCATCTGCTGCGGCTGCTCCGCCTACCGGCATAGCCATTGCGGCCATCGGCGCGGCAGAAACACCAAAGCGATCCTGCATGGACTTAACCAACTGATTAAGATCCAAAACCGACATTCCCTCAACTACCTGCGAGAGAGCCTCTATGCGCTCCTCGGAAGTAAGATCAAGAACAGATTTTACGACATCCTCTATCTGTGCCATCTTTCGAATGTCACCTCCCCATTTCAGCTTTAATTGACTTCGGAATACTGGTATCAACGCGGAACGAACCGCGTCAATCCTCAACTACTGCTTTTTGTCTGCTACGCCTTGAAGCGTATATACCAGCCCACCATACAGCTGCTGCATCGTCGATACAAACGAAGATACAGGCGACTGGAGCTGTCCAACCAACTGCCCGATAAGAACCTGACGCGGTGGCACTGCGGCTAAGGCAGATATCTGCTCCGGCCCCAAAACGTGGCCATCTGTGACGCCTCCCTTAAGCACCAACTGACGGAATTCCTTAGCAAACCCCGTCAGAGTCTTTGCTATATTCACAGGATCGCTAGCGGTATACGCAAGCGCCGTCGGCCCTTCCAGACCTTCGACCAATTCAGCGGCCGGCAGACCATCTGCAGCAAGCTTCAAAAGTGTGTTCTTAACAATTCTGATGCCGGCTTCATTCTCCCGCAAGCGTTTCCTGAGGGTCGATAGATTCTTGACGTTCAGACCGCGATAATCGGCAAGCACTGCTGCTGAGGAGCTCTCAAGGATCTCCTTCAGTTCGTTTACCTGCTCTACCTTGTCCGGCCTTGGGCCTTTCTCTTTGACTCGCATCTGTTCACCCCCAATCCATTCACACCAAAAAGGCCTGCCACCGACAGATGACAAGCCCGAAGAAACTTGCGGAAGAGATAAGCTGCAGATGATATCCAATTGATCGCAGCAGTTTCCCGCCGTACAATTTGCCTCGGTAGGTGTTCGAAAGACTCCGAACATTAAGCCCTTCAGGGCGCCAACTGTCTGTGGCGATCCATATTTAAATTCTATATGACTATATCTTTTCGGCCATTGCCTGGGCACTCTGGGTGTCTATGGCAACTCCAGGACCCATTGTAGTCGAAACCGTAATTCTTTTCAAGTACCGACCTTTTGCCGCAGCCGGTCTAGCCCGAACGATTGCAGTGATAAGCGCCTGGAAGTTGGCCATAAGCTGCTCAGTAGTATACGATGCCTTACCGAGAGGCGCGTGGACAATACCAGCTTTCTCAACGCGATAGTCTACTCTCGAAGCAGACTTAATCTCGCGCACAGCTTTGCCGATATCCATTGTGACTGTTCCCGCCTTCGGGCTGGGCATTCTGGCTCGGAGAATTGGGCCCAGCTTGCCGACCAACCCCATAACATCCGGGGTAGCCAGTAGAACGTCGAAGTCGGCCCATCCCTGCTGGATCTGCGCGACAACGTCCTCAGCTCCAACCACATCTGCTCCGGCTTCCTCGGCCTCAGCGGCCCTGTCGCCCTTTGCTATTACCGCGACCTTCTTGCTCTTACCCGTTCCGAACGGGAGAGTTGTCGAACCGCGCACCATCTGGTCGCCGTGTCGTGGGTCTACACCCAGGCGAATCGCAACGTCGACGGTCTCGTCGAACTTGGTGTTCACGGCCTTCTTAATGAGTTCGAACGCTTCTTCAGGTTCTCGAGCTATCTTGCCATCGCCAACGGTCTTGGCGGCCTCGAGATACCTTTTACCTCTTGTAGCCATAATGCTCCTCCAAAAACTGTCTTGCTTCAGCAGGTCCCGTGTGAGATAGTGGCTTGCGCCTGCCGCCTGCCGATAGATAACTAGTCCACAACCTCGATTCCAGCGCTGCGCGCGGAACCCTCGATGGACCTCATGCCTGTCTCGATGCAGGTTGCATTCGAGTCGGGCATCTTGATCTTTGCGATCTCACGCACCTGCTCGCGCGTGACCTTGCCGACTTTCTCCTTGTTCGGTGTGCCAGAAGCCTTGGGGATTCCAGCAGCCTTCTTCAGGAGTTCTACCGCCGGCGGGGTCTTAAGCACATACGTAAAGGATCTGTCTTCGAATACGGTAATCTCTACCGGAACGACAGTGCCCATCTGAGAAGCAGTCTTCTCATTGTATGACTTGATGAACTCCATCATGTTGATCTGGTACTGTCCAAGTGCCGGACCAACAGGCGGAGCGGGAGTGGCTTTTCCGGCCGCGATCTGCAACTTCACGACCCCAAGCACCTTCTTCGCCATCTAACTATGCCTCCAGACAAGTCAAAGTGTAAAGAGCAAAGCGAAAAGCACGGCATATAAAAACGCCTTATCCTTCGCTCGCTGACTCTTCGCAAAATGCGCCGAGTCTCCACGTGCGAAGGGCTCCACACTTTACACTTCACACTCAGCTCGCTACGTTCTTTCGACCTGATTAAACTCCAACTCAACAGGAGTATCCCGGCCGAATATGGATATAAGGACCTTCAACGTCTCTTTCTGTGCGTTGACTTCCTCTATTGTGCCATTAAAATCTGTAAACGGACCCGATGTAACACGTACAGTTTCGTCCTTCTGCCAAACCACTCTCGGGCGTCTGTCCGGTGCTTCAATTCTCTCCAGGATGTCTCTAACTTCCTGATCCTGAAGAGCGACCGGCCTATTGCCAGATGACACAAAGCCTGTCACCCCGGTTGTGCTTTTGACGAGATGCCAAGTGCTGTCGTCGAGATCTAGCTCAACCAGCACGTAACCAGGGAAGACCTTGCGAGCGACTTCCTGCTTCTTACCAGCTCGGGTTCGAAACTCTTGTTCGGTCGGAACCAGTATCCGACCGACCTTATCTTTTAGCCCCATCGAATCGGCACGTCGCTCGATGTTTGTTTTGACTTTGTTCTCGTGGCCGGAGTACGTGTGTACCGCGTACCAGTTTTTCTCTGCCATTTGGATTAATGCTCGCGCTTACCTAGGCCCAAGCCCGATTCGACGGCTAATCTGCGTTAGAATGAAGTCCAGGCCACCGATCCAAACACCAACAATCAGGACTGCAATAATGACTATCGTGGTGAATTTTTTCAGTTCAGGCCACGTTGGCCACACAGCCTTCTTGACGACTTCCACGTATGACTCACGGATGAACCTTGACAGTCTCAGAAAAATTGATTCTGTTTTCCGATCCACTTTTGCCTTTTCGGGCTTGCCCTTGCTCGCGCCCTTTGTTGCTATTCCCTCGGGCATAGCGCTTCACTGTCCCCTATACTAAAACTGGCAGGCCCAGCCGGACTCGAACCGACGACATCTGGTTTTGGAGACCAGCGCTCTACCAAACTGAGCTATGGGCCTGCGAATGTTACTTCTTCGATTATCGGTAGTTTCGCCAACGATAGTATAGCATAATAGCATACCATCTGCCAACGACTATCAATACATCAATCGAAGGTCGACCAGCACACTGGCGAGACTACTTAGCCTCTCGATGCACTGTATGCTTGTTACACCACCTGCAGTACTTTTTCAGTTCCAGGCGATCCGGATTGTTTCTCTTATTTTTTGTCGTGGTATAGTTTCTGCGCTTGCAATCTTGGCAAGCCAGCGTAACCACTATCCTGACATCAGTCCCTGCCATAACGACTCCTTAGGGACACTGCAAGATGTCATCTGGGTTGGCCGAGGTTCTCCCGGCCAACCATTAAGATTGATCTAACAGGTTCCCTGTTTCCTATTCGATAAG
>CAZCCV010000025.1:0-37134 GCA_964497515.1 uncultured bacterium
TTCTTGCCAAGAGATATGCAAAACCAATTTTACACACTTTAGAAGAGGTAACCCACGCCTCACGAGGCAGCCTGCGTGCTTTTCTGGCTTGGCTCCTTGCGCAGTTACCCGTTTTGCTGGTATCCTGTGAGTTGAAAAGCGTGTCACTCGCAGCAAATGTGAACCGTTTCAGGATCTGGCAAGGTTAGTCGTGCACGCGTTCTCAGAACCTGCCGGTAGTGATATGCTTCGAATATTCTGGTAGGAGAGCTTGCCAATGGGATCGATGATACATCTCAATGGAAGACTAATCCCCGAATCGGAAGCCCACATATCGGTTTGTGACCACGGGTTTCTGTATGGTGATGGAGTCTTCGAAGGTATTCGGGTATACAACCGAAAAGTTTTCAAACTGAGGGAGCATATTGCACGACTGTATATGGGAGCCAGGGCAATTGGAATGGAACTCACCATCCCCCAGGAGACTTTCGTGCAAAATGTGCTCGATGTCGTTCGAGCTAACGATATGGCTAATGGCTATATTCGAGTAAACGCTTCGCGTGGAATCGGATTGGGATTAGATCCCGTAGTCTGTAAGAAGCCAGTAATTCTTATAATGACCAGCCAGTTATCGCTTTACCCGAAAGAGATGTACGAAAACGGCCTTGCAGTAATCACTTGTTCTACCAGAGTGCCACCTCCGCACTCGATTGACCCTCGGATCAAGATTACCGGTAAGTACATTTGCAACATAGTTGCCAAAATGGAGGCTAACAGAGTTGGCGCCGGTGAAGGACTGATGCTAAACGCACAGGGCTACGTGGCTGAGTGCACCGGAGACAATATTTTTATCATCAAGGATGGCAGACTCATTACACCACCGCCTGCTGCCGGGATTCTTGAAGGAATCACCCGCAATACAGTCATTGACCTTGCACGCGAGGAAGGAATCGAAGTCACCGAAGAATGGATGACTCAGTACGATATCTATAGCGCGGATGAGTGTTTCCTTACAGGGACTGCTGCTGAAGTGATACCTGTCACACGCCTAGATGGCAGAATCATCGGCGATGGCAAAGTGGGGTCGACCACAAAGCGACTGATGCAGCTTTACAAAGCATTTGTTAACAAGGAAGGTGTGCCAGTTTAGATACTTCTAATGGAACTGCCAATCTGTCAGATGTGTCAGACGAAAAAGGCGACCGTCAGCTTCAGTAGCTGGCGGTCGGGTCGCTATTTGGAGCGAACGTTTGTGTGCAATGATTGCGCGGCGTCGTTCGAAAAACTGCACTATGGCGGCTCCGAAAGGGTTGCAAGGTTGATTATGGGCGCTACGGCAGACAGAGCCAAAGCCGCAGGCATCGATCCGGCTACTGACTGCTCCGGCTGCGGGACATCACTTGTCGATATTCTAACTAACGCCACCACCGGATGTGAACTCTGCTACCAGGAGTTCGTCTACGAGATAATTCATGCTATCCAGACAATTCAGGGCTGGGATGCGCATGTTGGCAAGCTGCCAAATGGGTAAGAATAGTAATGTGGAAAGACATTCCGCCGGCGTGGACCAGAGCTGACGGTCCTGAGTCGGATATTGTAATCTCAACCAGAGCTAGGCTTGCGAGAAACCTGTCGGGCATTCCATTTCCGGGCAGAGCATCGGCGGAGGATCTCGAAAAAGCGGCAAAACGAGTGCTGCGGGCAGGATCCGGACTCGAGATCCGTTGGCCGGATTTGCAGATTGTCGAAATTGCCGGGCTGAGCGAAGAGAACAGGTCGTTTCTGATCGATGCTCACCTTGCCAGCCCGCAACAGGTCTTACCCAGAAAAAGCGGGTTTGTTTTTCTTGAGCCAGGAGGCAGGATTGCCATAATGGTAAATGAGGAGGACCATCTCCGCATTCAGACAATCCTCCCTGGACTTGCGCCGATTGCCTCTTGGCAACTTGCAGACGAGATAGATGACGAGTTGGCAGGAGCACTGACTTTTGCGTGTTCCGGTAGACTGGGTTATCTCACTGCGAGCCTGTCGAACGTTGGTACCGGACTTAGAATGTCGGCGATGATGCACCTTGCCGGGCTTGCAGCAGTCAGAAGACTCGGGCAGACGCTGAGAGCAGCTATTGATCTGGGTGTCTCGGTTCGAGGTATATTTGGAGAAGGGTCGCAGGGACTGGGCGACCTGTACCAGGTCTCTAATGAGGTGACTCTGGGAGCCACAGAGCGCGAATACGTAGAGCGTGTGCGGGCTGTATCCGAGCATATCCTCGGCGAAGAACGCAATGCGCGAGAAGAAGTGATGTGCAAGAATCGGATGCAGCTTCTAATGGCTGCGCGAGGCAGTATGGCACGACTCCGAGCAGCGGAGACTGTCTCTGCTGGGGAAGCGATGAAGCTGCTCTCACCGATCCGACTTGCAAGCGCACTTGGGCTTGTAGAGAGCATCACTACACGCCTGCTTAACGAACTTATGGTCGCAATGAGGGTTATGAGAGTTCAGACACCCGACGATTATGCGTCTAGAATGGATGATAGAAGACGCGCCGTTCTCGTACGCAGGCGACTACGTGGAATTGAAATATAGATGGGTGATTATCTTTGCCTGTAGGTATAACCGGGCGGAGAAATCGAAAGTCTAGTATAATAGGTGTAGTAGTATTACGATGGTATCGAACGGGCTGAGGGATGCCCGTTACTATTATTGTTCCGGAAGGTAAGTCTCCGGCAGTCCCCAAGCAAAGGAGGGAGATGACAGATGTGGCAGAGGTTCACTGAGCGAGCACGAAGAGTTGTGTTCTTAGCCCAGGAAGAAGCTGGTAGGCTTGGCGAGAACTATGTTTCTACCGAGCATCTGCTGCTTGGCCTGGTTAGGGAAAACGACAGCGTTGCCGCACGAATCCTTGACCGCATGGGCGTATCACTGAGCCGTGTCAAAGCCGAGATCGAACGCCAGGTCTCTAGAGGAGATGGCAGACTCGGCCAGGACATGCAGCTTACGCCGCGCGCGAAACGAGTGATTGATCTCGCCTATGACGAAGCGAGACAACTAAATAACAACTATATTGGAACCGAGCACCTGCTCCTTGGCCTCATTCGCGAAGGAGAAGGTCTGGCAGGCAGAGTCCTTGCCAAACTCGGTGTAGACCTGGAACGTACACGCCGGGAGGTTATGAGCCTCCAAGATGGCGATACTGCGATTGCGCCGCAGGCAGGCAGTCGGACGCGTTCGCGAACCCCTACCTTGGATGAGTTCGGACGCGACCTTACAGAGCTGGCTCGCCAGGAAAAACTCGACCCGTGTATCGGAAGAAACACTGAGATCGAGCGTGTGATCCAAATCCTGTCACGACGAACAAAGAACAACCCGGCTCTCATCGGCGAACCCGGCGTTGGAAAGACTGCGATTGCCGAAGGACTTGCTCAGCGCATCATCGCAGGAGACACGCCCGAGACGCTCAAAGACAAACGCATCGTCGCCCTAGACCTTGCTGGGCTGGTGGCGGGAACCAAATACCGCGGCGAGTTCGAAGAGCGAATGAAGCGAGTGATGGAAGAAGTCAGAAAAGCCGCGGGTGAAGTTATACTGTTCATCGACGAGCTTCATACACTGGTTGGCGCTGGTGCGGCAGAAGGTGCAATAGACGCATCGAATATTATGAAGCCGGCTCTCGCCAGAGGCGAGCTTCAGTGTATTGGCGCTACTACAATGGACGAGTTCCGCAAGTATATCGAACGCGATGCTGCTCTGGAACGCAGATTCCAGCCGGTTCAGGTGAGAGAGCCTTCTACAGATGAGGCAATCGAGATACTGAAAGGACTGCGGGATCGGTACGAAGCGCACCACGGTGTAGAAATCAAAGATGAGGCAGTAATTGCAGCGGTAAGACTCGCTGACAGATACATAACCGACAGGTCGCTTCCGGATAAAGCGATTGACCTGATTGATGAAGCAGCCTCAAGAGTGAGACTGCAGTTGACACTGCCTCCGCGCGAACTGCGGACGGCGAAACAGGAATTGGCCAAGATAACCAAAGAGCTGAATGCTGTTCCAACTAACGAACAGTATGATAAGGGGCTGGAATTGGCCGACAAACAGAAGGAGCTCAAATCGAAGATAGAAGAGCTCGATCGTGAATGGCAGAAGAGCAAATCTGACCTGCCAAACGTCGTGACCGAAGAGGAGATCGCGAGCATAGTCTACAGTTGGACGGGCATCCCTGTTGCAAGACTGGTTGAGGGCGAAACAGCAAAGCTCCTCAAGATGGAAGAAGCGCTGCACGGGAGAATAATCGGCCAGCACGAGGCTGTGGTTGCTGTGTCGAAGGCGGTCCGCCGCGCCAGGTCCGGACTGAAAGACCCCAAGCGGCCTATGGGAACGTTTATTTTCCTCGGCCCCACCGGCGTGGGTAAGACGGAGCTCGCCAGAGCACTCGCGGCGTTCTTGTTCGAGAGTGAAGACAACCTGATAAGAATCGATATGTCCGAGTACATGGAGCGGTTCGCTGTCTCTCGGCTGGTTGGTGCGCCCCCTGGATACGTTGGCTACGATGAGGGCGGACAGTTGACCGAAGCTGTGCGGCGTCAACCGTACTCTGTGGTACTGCTCGATGAGATCGAAAAAGCGCACCCGGAAGTATTTAATATCTTGCTGCAGGTTACTGAAGATGGGCGCTTGACCGACGCTCAGGGCAGGATTGTCGACTTCAAAAACACGCTTATCATAATGACGAGTAACATAGGCGCTGGCTCGATCACGAGCGGCGAAAGCATCGGTTTCCGCCCGGCTGCAAAGGCGGATGAGAACGAGCGCGCCTACGAGAGCATGAAAAACCGAATTACCGAAGAGATGAAGCGCGTGTTCAGACCCGAGTTCCTGAACAGAGTGGATGAAGTCATCGTATTCCACGCGCTTACGCAGGAGCAGATTCTCCAGATTGTTGATCTGATGATCTCTTCGGTTCGGACTCAACTGAAGGTACAGGGGATGAGCTTAGACGTCAGCGCAGAAGTAAAGAACCTGCTGGCTGCAGAAGGTTTCGATCCCCACTATGGAGCACGTCCTTTAAGACGCGCAGTTCAGAGGATGATTGAGGATCCTCTGTCGGAAGAGATACTCCTCGGCCGGTTCAGTGCGGGAGATACGATTCGGGCTATGCTCGAAGACGGAAGAGTCTTTTTTACCAAGGCTGAAGAACCTGAACCAGCCGAACCAGCTACGACAAGTCCGTAGCTTGAGAGTCCTACCAGGCAACCAAAAAGCCCCCGATGGATTTCCAAAGGGGGCTTTTTCGCAACTCTAAAACGACTACAACGAAAGCAAATGCTGATAAACCTCTTGTAACCCTGATTCGAGACTTGTGAGTGGCTCAAAACCAAGTATTTCGCGTGCGGCATTTCCACCGCTGGAGGAGTATCTAATCTCGCCGGGAACAGCATCATCGTAAATGATGTCAACACGTTTGCCAGTCACTTTCATTATCAGCTCGCACAATTCGTTTATACTGATGCTTCTACCGGCGGCGATGTTAAAGGCTCTCCCGGCTGCGGATTCGTGGAAGCAGGCGGCGTAATTGACTCTCGCAATATCTTTCACAAAGACAAAATCTCGCGTCTGGCCTCCATCTCCGTAGATGTGCAACTCCTGACCAGCAATAACCCGATGCAGGAACTTGGGAATCACAGCCGCATACTGCGATTTGGGATTCTGTCGAGGGCCGAACACGTTGAAGTATCTGAGCCGAACCGTCTCAAGACCGTACAGTTTGTGAAAGACGCTGCAGTAGTGTTCTGCACAGATCTTGCTCGCACCGTAAGGAGAAAGCGGCTGCGGAAGCAGTGATTCACTCTGAGGAGCGCTGCCAGTGTCTCCGTAGACAGCACTAGATGAGGCAAATGCCAACCGTTTTACACCACACTCTTTCGCGCATTTCAGCACATTCAGCGTGCCGGTGACGTTTACATCGTGGACGAACTCGGGCTCTTCTACCGAACGAATTGCGGATATCTCTGCTGCGTGGTGGAGAACATACTCGGCACCAACCATCGCCGATTTCAGCGCAGAATGGTCGCGAATATCTCCACGCACAAAACCAATCTGGCCGTGGATACCACTCAGGTTGCTTTCCATTCCGGTAGAAAGGTCGTCGTAGACAACAACCTGGTGCCCGTTTTGAACGAGAAGCTCCACTAAGTGACTTCCGATGAATCCGGCTCCGCCAGTAACCACAAACCTTGCCACAGAGTACGCTCCTTTAGAATAGTTGATCTTTCTGAGGCACTTGTGGTGCCTTTGCATTATCTAGTTGCCCACGCTGAACGTGAGTATCAGACAGATTATCGGTTCATCTGGCGATAATGCAGAGTCAGAGCGGCGAGACTGGATTCCAATTGGCTAACGCCTCACGATCAACCTCTCCTATAGTATGGAACGAACCTGTAATAATTACCAGGTCATCCTCTGCAGCAGATTCAAGTGCGGTGGACGCAGCCGCACGGACAGTCTCAGCTATTCGAATGTTTGGGACAAAACCGTATGCTGCGTGAGCGATCTCTGATGCGGGTCGAGCAGTCATCCAATCGAAGCTGGTGGCGATTATTTCATCCGCGAGGGGCGCTAATGGTGCAAGAAAACCCTCGATTGAGTGCGTGGATAGCATTCCGACAACCAGAATAAGCCGTTTGTGTGGAATCTGCCGGATTGATTCCGCAAGACTCTTTGCTGCCCCGGGATTGTGAGCGGCGTCGATGATGACTGTTGGCTTGATCCTCAACACTTCCAATCTGGCGGGAAGATAGGCTTGCTCAATACCGGCCGAGATTACGTGGTCTGTAGCTTCTGATGCGTGCCCTGTTGTACGCAAAGCCGCTACCGCGGCGGCGGCTGTTGCAGCATTCGTCCGTTGGAAATCTCCGTAAAGACCCGGCTGAATCGGGCCGATTGTTCCTTCCGGCAATTCAATGGTGACTTTGTTTTCGCTCACACCATATCTCACAACGGTATCTGCAGAGGGTGAAGCCGGAAGTGGTGTGAAGTCTTTCGGCAGTACACGCCATATCGACTCCACACCCTGTTCACGAGCAGTACTATAGATGCTCTGCCAAGCTTCTTGCGAATCGGCGGCTGTAACAAGCGGCGTCCCTGGCTTTGCTATGCCGGCCTTATCCCACGCGATCTTCGAAATGCTGTCGCCCAGCCGTTCGGTGTGATCGAGAGATACATTAGTTATAACCGACACCAACGGATGCACCAGATTAGTCGCATCGTACCGTCCGCCCATACCGACTTCGATTACGGCATAGTCGACGTTCTTGCGAGCAAAGTGCAGAAATGCCATAAGAGTCTTCGCTTCAAACTCTGTACCTTGTCCGAAGTCTGTTGGAGCAACTGCCTCCAAGTGCGGCGCTAACTCGCTCATAAGCTCGGTGAACTCTTCTTTTGAGATCATCTCGCCGTTTATCTGTATCCTCTCTCGAACGTCGTAGACATATGGCGAAAGGTACGTGCCGACGGTATATCCGGCCGATCTCAATATCGAGGACACAAAAACACAGGTAGAGCCTTTGCCGTTAGTGCCGGTCACGTGCACTACTTTCAGCGCCTTCTGTGGATCGCCCACACGGCGACAGAGCTCTCTGAAGCGGTCTAAGCCGAACTTGATTCCGAATTTCAGTAGTCCCGACAGGTAGTCGAGAGCGTCATCGTAGGTGCGAATACTAGACCTTGCCGGAACACCCAAAGACTCTCATCCTCTCCCGGACAGTCTGCCGAACTGCATCCCGTGCCGGTGCGAGCAGCTTTCGGATGTCGTATTTCCTGACTTCACCCGCTTCATCCGCCTGTTTGTGCTCTCTTTCAATTTTTGCCAGTATTTCTCTCGTGGCATCAAACCATGCGACTCGCATCTGAGTATCGATGTTGACTTTCCGGATTCCGAGTTGCACAGCTCGGATCACTGCATCATCTGGAACACCTGTGCCACCGTGCATTACCAGCGGCACAGACACGGCTTTGTCTATCTGCTCTAACCTGTCGTGGACAATCTTGGGAGTACCTTTGTATAACCCGTGGGTTGTGCCAATTGAAACAGCCAGATAATCGACTCCCGTGGCATTGACGAAAGCCTTTGCCTCGGCGGGATCGGTAAGCGTATCATCTTCCTGATCGGCAGATATTTCGGTTCCAATCTGCCCCAGCCTGCCTATTTCACCTTCAACGGTGACTCCAAGTGCGTGTGCTGCTTCGACAACTTGTTTGGTTACCGCTATGTTCTCTTCGTAGCTTCTCGGTGATTTGCCATCAGGCTGAAGCGAGCCATCGATCATAATTGAGGAGAATCCATACCTCAGAAACCGCATTGCGACATCGAACGATCTGCCGTGATCGAGATGAACTGCAACCGGGATGGTCGCTTTTTTGACGAGTTCAAAGACCAGAGCTACCAGTTCCTCGAGATCTGTGTAGTTCATAGTGGTCTGGGTGATTTGTAGAATCAGCGGGCTTCTTTCGTCTTCAGCCGCACCGATGATAGCCTGCGCCGTCTCCATATTGATGGCGTTGAAGGCTCCAACAGCGTAGTTGCCGCGTTCTGCCTTCTCCAACAACTCCGTACCAGTGACAAGAGCCATTTTTTACTCCTCCTTAGCCGTAGTTCGGTATCACAAGGAGATTCTACCACACAACTCGTTGTTGCGCAGTGAAACGGCACGAGTCTCTGGAGCGAAGCGTTTTCAATATTGGGAGAGGTGGCTACGCTGCATCTCTGGATTGGCTGGAGATTCTGGCTATAAATACTTCAACCAGACTGGGATCAAACTGCTTGCCCGCACCAGCGCGAAGCTCAAGGAGCGCTTGCTGTACAGTCATTGCCTTGCGATATGGTCGATTCGAAGTCATAGCATCAAATGCATCAGCGATACCTATGATTCTCGCCAGTAGTGGTATCTGTTCGCCGGCCAGACCATCCGGGTAGCCCGATCCGTCCCAGCGCTCGTGGTGGCATATGACTGCTGGTATTATCTGATCAAAAGTCGAAGCATGTTTCAGGATTTCACCGCCAACTGACGGGTGTTCGTTTATTTGTTCGCGTTCACCCTGCGTTAGACTTCCGGCTTTGTTTAGAACGCTCTCAGGCCCCCCGATTTTGCCGAGATCGTGCAAAAGTCCTGCTATAACTAAGGCGTTGATGGTTTGCTCATCTGCGGAGATTGCCTGGGCTATCTCTTTTGCATACTCTGCAACACGTTCCGAGTGCCCAAACAGGCGCCTGTCGGTAGAATCGTCGGCTACAGTGAGTGAAACTGTATTGTTGCTATCTGGATCAGCCATAACCTGGTACAACTCATTTGGAGAAATACCAGCATCTACTGTCGATTCATCGAATGCTTCAACACTGTTACGACGCACACTCTTTGCACGGCAAAGCGCAGAGTCGGCGGCCATTATCAGCCCGTCTTTGGTCATATCATCATCGGGGAAGCACGCAACTCCTACCGTTACAGTAAGATGGATACTCTTGTCCTTATCTTGCGCTCCCTTCTTCATAGCCAAATCGCTTAGAGGAACCGCCTGAAACACGTAATCTTCTACTGCACTTCGGATGCGCTCCGCGACATATAGACCTTCGTCCTTTTCTGTCTCGGGGAGTATTACTGCGAACTCATCTCCACCATACCTCACGGCAACATCGACCTCCCGCAGTGCTTGGCGGAGTATCGTCGCAAGCTGGCGAATGATACTGTCACCAATAGGATGACCCAGTGTATCGTTTACAGACTTGAACCTGTCGAGATCCATCATCAAAACACAAAGCTTATGTCCGTATCTCGCAGCACGCTGAATCTCAGACTCAATCGCCTGATGGAAATACATATGATTGTACAGTCCGGTGAGGAAGTCTTTGGAGGAACCTTCAATTAACCGTTCACGGTTCTCTTTAAGGCCGTCGATCATATCGTTGAACGCAGATGCCAGCTCAGAAGCCTCGCTATTGCTCGGCACAACGATGTGAAAATCCAGATCGCCGTTTCTCACTCTTTGAGCTGAACGTACTAGGACATCAATAGGACCACTTATCGTACGGGCGGCAATCAAACCCAGCAACAGCGCCAGAGCTAAAGCAAGCGCACAGTTTAGCACTGCAGCGATACGGAGTGCAGACTCTCTGTTGCGGAGTTCATCTACCGACATATCTACCCCAACAATTGCATCGGCCTGCCCATCGCTACCCTCTATTGGAGCATAGCCAGAGAGCCACGTACCCCAGTCGTCGGTTGTCAGTTGTCTGTCGGCAATCGGCCCCGAAAAGGCCTGAAGCATATCTTCCGATTGCTGAGGATCGTACACATCGCCCACGTGGCTTTTGTTCTTCGGGTCGTCCTCTGCCTCTACGACAAACCGCAACACATATGCCCGCTTTGACTTCCTAAGAGTATAGATAAACCGCACTTTCGGGTTTGCACGTTTTGCGGATGCAAGAGTCGACTCTATCTGGCGGTACTCTGGAGTATCCTCGTCGACTCGGGTGCGAATTGTTTTGTGGACGTCGGCATCAATCTGCGCCGCAGTGGTAGAAGCTATAGACATTAGATGCTGCTGCACTTCGTTGCGCAGTGCTCTGGTTGAGTGAAAATATAGAATGACTCCCGCGGTCGCAGACGCGGCAAAAGCCAGTAGAGCAAAAGTAAGAAATAGTCTTGTTGATAGTGGAATATGCTTTCGGGAGCCCTGTCGCATCGTTCCTCCAGTGAATTGTCGAGGCAAATCGTGACGTATTAATACTTAACCCGCCTCATAATCGATTATTGGTAACACGCGTGCGATAATGTAGAGATTGTGGGAAAATTTCCTGCGCTTCGGGGTTGTAGTTGCCTTTGATAGAAAAACGAGGAAAAGCCGCCCCTGATACCCAGGGGCGACTGCAGTGAAAAATCACGGAACACGGCTCGTATTCGAAATACCCACCACCTACATAGAAAAATCGTGGATCTTGCTGTACCCAAATGGCCCAAAATGAGGCCCAACCTTCTACCCAGGCCAAATCCGGGTCGCAGGCTATTGTCATCCAATGAGATCCACCCTTAGATGGTAAATAGTTGCCGCACAGTCTGTATTGAACTGAATGCCCCATCTCGTGAAGTGCAATAGTAGGCACCGTATAGGCGAGTGAACCGAGAAGAATAGTGTCAGTAACTGGGTAGAACGCCCCACCATCCGGTGAAATGCCGGGCAATGAAATCGGTGACCATATAACCCAATGCACACCTACCGAGGTTGGCGCTTTGTCGAGAGCTTCGCAGATGTAGTCAAAGATTATCCACGCGCCTGAAAAAGCATCTTCTCTTGTGATGGTCCAAGTACCTATTGACCTTGTGCCACCACCCACAATTGTCATTGGGTCGGAGTCTGAGAAATACCAGGTACTGGTGTCTGGGTCGAAAATATTTCCGGTATCCTCGAATTTGTAAAGGCTACTCGAACCACCATAGGCTCGTTCGGATTCGTTATAGAAGGAAAAGTGAAGTTGCCATCGTTATCAGTATATGTTGACCTCAACGTCACAGGCGACTTGCCAGTAGTTCTAAGATGCACAGTTGCGTGTCTGATCGGTTTTGTATTACCTTCGCAGTCGACATACATCCATTTACCCTTGATTACCAGGCTCTCCGCCGGTTCAGGTGATGATGAAGGCTCAATCTTGGGAGACTCATCCTATATCTCTGACTGTGTGATTGCTGGAATCTTCGCTTCTTCTGCCGTCAGGCGGCGAAGTCTAACTGCATCAATCTTTCCTGAAGCCTGTGGTGCCGGATAAATGTTAGCAGTACTGCGAACTATCTCGCTTTTCTGCGCTCCAATATCAAAGAGTATGTGGTCTGCACTACTCCAGACCAGTTTTGAACTCACCACCGACCGAGCAGAGGCTTCAACCGATAGTATTCCTGGTGATGTAAAGAATACCTGAGCCCGGAATTGTACAGGTTCGTCCTTTTTGATTTGGGACACTGTCTTGGTCGGGTTTCCGATAATCCGACCGCCTCTTGGAACTGATATCTCAACTGTGACATCAGGAAGATCCACGTCTGCCTTCGCTGTAGCCGTTACAGCGCAACGCTCACCAAAAACGGGCTCCCTGTCGGCTTTGATACTTATTGAAATAGGAACATACATAGATGCTGCTACAGAGATCGGTAGGCATAAGATCACTAGAGCGGCCAGTAGTCTGAGTGTTCTCATCTAGCAAACCTCTTATGCGTAACCTTGGATTCGAATGATGCTTGTATGTTCAAGGTTTAACGCTTGCTTCCTTCAATTTATCCTATGATTGTGCGCTGTGCAACCAATTGACGTTGGCATTTCTCTAAGCATTTGCGCGCATTAGACAGGCTGTAGCACCTTTGGCATGGGGATGATAAACGAATAAGGGGATGGGAACCCAAGATGCTCCCATCCCCTGATGCTTTCCGAATGTTGCAGCTAGATACTCGCTGCTCCGCTCTCCACACGTTTGGCCGAATAGAGTGGAGACATCATCCGCAGCCGATCGACTATCACAGGGAGTGCCTCAAGCACGTTTTTGACATCCCAGTCTCGGTTTTCCCTGCCGAGTGTGAGTCGCAGACTGCCGTGAGCCTGTTCGTGCTTCATTCCGAGTGCGAGAAGCACGTGCGAAGGATCGAGAGATCCCGATGTGCACGCGCTACCCGATGAGGCGCATATACCGTGCATATCGAGGAGCAGTATGATGGATTCTCCCTCAATTCCATCGATTGACGCATTGACGTTGTTCGGAAGTCGCTTTGTGCGATGTCCGTTCAGTTTGACGTCCGGTATCTTCTGGAGTATTCCTTCTATCAGCGTGTCTCGGAACTTGGTTAACTCCTTGCTGGTGTCTGCCATTGTAGCCAGAGCAATCTCTGCCGCTTTTCCAAGGCCGACTATGCCAGGAACATTGTGAGTGCCAGCGCGTCGATTGTTCTCCTGCGCGCCTCCGTGCATAAACCGATTGATCTTTGTCCCTTTGCGCAAATACATCGCCCCAACGCCTTTTGGACCGTAGAGCTTGTGTCCAGACATCGAAAGGGCGTTACATCCGATTGTATCCACATCTATCGGAATGCTACCCGTGCTCTGAACGGCATCGGTGTGGAAGATGATCTTCCGTTCTCTCGCAATCCGACCAATCTCTTCTACTGGTTCGATAGTGCCGATTTCGTTGTTTGCGTGCATTATCGATATAAGAATCGTCTTATCTGTAATTGCTTGCTTGACGTCGTCCGGGTCTATCAGTCCGTCGGCATCCACCGGAAGATATGTCACTTCGAAGCCGTGCTTTTCGAGGAACTGACAGGTCTCCAGGACGGCGTGATGCTCGATCTGACTAGTGATAATGTGATTTCCCTTGCTCTCGTTGGCAAATGCTGCACCGGTAATGGCCCAGTTGTCCGACTCCGTGCCACCACTAGTAAAGTATATCTCCTCAGGGCGGGCATTGATCAGCCGCGCAACCTGTTCTCTGGCTTCTTCTACTGCGTTCTTGCCGTCTTTTCCGATTGAATACAAAGTGGACGCGCTTCCGAACCTGTCTGTGAAATATGGCAGCATAGCCTGAACTACTTCTGTATCTACAGGAGTAGTGGCTGCGTGATCTAGATATATCACTCTGTACATTATTATTAGCCCCCTAATTGTTCTCTAGTAGCGATCCCGTAAGCTCGAAATGCGCCCGGTTGACAATGCAACAGCCTATGTGATCCTCTCCGCACTTGAGGCACACTGATTTTGCAGCTTGCGAGTTGGCAAGCACCCCTGCGAGAAGCGCCTCCAACCCACGCATTACATTCTCCAACTCCTCTGGCTGAATGTTGGACAGCGACTCCGCAAGTATTTCCGTCCGCCTGGCGATAAGCCTTTCGATGAGCTCTCTGCCTGCATCAGTCAACTCTACAATCGACACCCTTCTGTCGGCATCACTCTGCGTCTGATGAACCAACCCTTTCTTTTTGAGTCTTCCGATCAGACGCACAGCAGCGGGGTGCGTTGTTCCGAGCCCCTTGGCAATCTCTCCGACAGAGAGCCTACCGTGACGGTAGAGGTACGACATCCCTTCGCGCTGTGATTCCGTCAGTCCTTTGCCCTCGGCTTCACAGTCGAGTTGCAGATTAGCAAGTATTCTGCCAAACAGTATGGCCACTTTCTCTACATATCGTGCTCTGTCCATAATTGACTGCCCGCTTGCCCGCTTCAATATACCCGGCCGCGCGCAATATGTAACCTGGTTACATATTAATTCCAAGTGCTGCTTGTGTCAACAGAAATTATCCGAAAGACTGCAAAGAACAATAGATTGCAAGTAATTCCGTGTTCTGCGCTTTGTAGGACTGAAGGAACGGGTGAAATGACCAATAATAATCGATGGTAGGTGTATCTGTTAGCACCGCGCAAAAGTGCAACCTGCCGATATTACCGAGGGGAACTGGAGCAGAATATAGTGTCGTCCGTACGTGATAAGAACGATAGCTACAGCAAAGGCATTGCGTTTTACGACCAAGGGCTTTACAGAGAGGCCATAGAACAGTTTGAGACTATTCTAAAAGTCTGTAGCCCGAATGATCCGATAGGCAGGCTGGCCAAATTCTATCTTGGCGAAGCACACGCCGCGCTCGGTCTCGACCGCGCCGGCAGAGGTGCACTCGACAGAGCCTCCGAAGAACTCGAAAAAGCAATTAGCATCAACCCGAAGTATCCAGATCTGTATTACCATCTGGCACGGGTGCAAGTACGTATGGGTAACACCGACCGTGCGACCAAAGCTCTCCGCACTGCTCTGGAACTCAATCCGCGTTACGCAAAAGCCCTCTTTGAACTTGGAATGCTGCAATACCGTTCCGGCGAGAGAGAGTCCGGAATTGAGATGATTGCACGCGCCGCTGATGCGGAGCCTAGCTATTCGAACACAATTTACCGCGATGCGGTTTCTGCCCACAAGATGGGTCACTATCGCAAGGCGCTCTCACTGTTGGAGGAGATCGCAGCTACGGATATCGACGACCTTTCGTACCACTTCCGCCTGGGTAAGGATCATTACCGCAGAGGAGAATACCGATCTGCCATAGAGGACTTCGATAAGGCATTGTCGATCCAGCCTAGATATGCCGACATCCGCAACTGGCTTGGAATGGCATACCTTGCTGCTAACGAACCCTCGAAAGCTGTTGTGGAATTCAGCAGGGCGCTTGAGATTAACCCGAATTATATCACCGCTAGGTTAAACGCTGGCGAGGCGTTTAGTCAACTCGATTGCGATGAAGAGGCTGCCAAATGCTATCGTCGAGTACTCGAACTCGACCCCGATAACGCCGAAGCACGCGAACGGCTCTCAGCGCTCTAACCCAAAAGGTGTATCAATCGGGCTGGGGATCTCTCCAGCCTGAATAAACCCTCTGATCTCTCTTTCTAAGTATCGTTTACTTCTGTACATTCTGCACGTACTGACTTGCGTCGGCATCTTTTGTCTTTTCCATTGTACAGCGAGCCTGCTTGCTTGGTTCGGCTCAACTCCTACCGGGTATAATCTACTGGCATTTTGACAAATGCTACGATCTCTTCAGCACTCTGGAGGTGAGACGATATGGCTGAAAACGCGTTGATAATTGTGGATGTTCAGAAATGCTTTCTTCCTAGCGGATCGCTTTCAGTTCCAGACGGTGATCAGATTATCCCGGTACTCAACAAATACATTCAGATCTTCAGCCGTCTGGGAATGCCCATCTATGCGACTCGCGACTGGCACCCCAAAGTAACGAAGCATTTTAAGGCTCAAGGCGGCAATTGGCCTGAGCACTGTGTAGAAAACACACCCGGTGCAGCGTTTGCCGATAACCTCGAGATGCCGAAGGATGTAGAGATTATCTCCAAAGGCACCGACCCGGAATCGGAGGGCTACTCGGGATTTGAAGGCACGAACTCAGAAGGTCTGCTGCTGGAAGAATCGTTGAGGGATCGCGGAGTTCTCCATCTGTATATGGGTGGGCTCGCTACTGACTATTGCGTTAAATCGACTCTTCTGGAGGCACTGCAACGCGGTTTTAGAGCCACGTTGTTGATGGATGCCGTAAGAGGCGTCAATTTGAACCCGCTGGATTCCAAAAAGGCGGTTGAGGCAATGATTAGAGCCGGCGCCAGGATGGCGAATCTGTCTGATGTGGAAGGCGAACTCGGATTGCTGGTTCGCTAGGTTGATGAAAACCAGACAAATGGCACCATGCGTCAAGCTTATCAAAGACTGACTGCGGCCTGCGTAATCCATTTTTGCGCGCGTATCAGTGTTAGTACGGACAATAAAGTATATTACGTAGTCTTACGGATGTTAGCTTTTTCCTGCGTGTGTAATAATACGATTGTCCTAAGCAGTTGGACAATTCGGTAGTAATCCGAACCAGGGGCTGTCGTAAGACTAGTCTCTGCATCGCGAGGGCGCTTACGGCTTAAGGAGCCAGGCCGAGGCGCCCTCGTCCTATGTACGCTGCAAAAGAGAAGCCGGCAAGCACTTCGCCTGCCGGCTTTCTGGTTTCTTGCTGACTGTTTCTGTAGGCTATTGACCGAAGTCCGTACCTCTCCTAGGAAGCACTCGGCGTCCGAGTTTCGTTTGGTTAACCTTGAAGCAGGAGCTGACACCAGTGACAGTTACAAACTGCCCGCTAGTGAACCCTGCACTTGGCCATTCTATTCTGACTCCCACGTTTGGAACCGAATCGGTGGATGTGCCATCCTTGAGTCCGCTTCCGTCATCGATATAGAAATAGTTCGCGGAAGTCTGCGTGATACGCCCTGCCACTTTGACGAGAGTACCGATGTTGTTCGGTCCGCGGGGCACGTCAACGCCGCTCTGTCCGGTTGGTGGTGTACCGTAGCCAACTCCTCCGAGAGCTCTTAACCCCATTGCAACAGGCTTGACAGCATCTGCATCGTCATCGAGAATAACGCTCTCAGCGACGATTTCTCGCTCGCCATTCCTGGTTCGGATCACACCTTTAACTGTAACCAGTTTTCCCTCTTCAACACTTCCTGGCCAAGCCACACGTATACCGTGCAGAGTGCCCTGTTCCTGTATGTAGAAGCTGCCGTCCGACAAGCATGCGCTCACAACACAGCCTTGCTTAAACACTGTACTGCCATCGGCAGAGGTCTTCATATCTGAGATCGTCTCCACTGGCGCATAGTAACGTCCCCATATCTCCACATTGTCGATATTCCATCCAGCATAACTAGAACTCGAACTCGTGGGACCTATACCCCATCTGATAAATACCATCGGGCTTCCGTCTGCATACTGGGAAATATCGTAAGTATACCGCTGCCAGACGGTGTCTATAATCGGAGTAGCAGGGTTCGTCCAGATATCGTTCCAGACCACGCCGTTTGAAGATATCTGTATAGAGGCTTCATCGTAGCCATTACCCTCGACTCCGAGCCATCTGTAAAACGCAAGCTGCGCACCAGATATATTGGCGCAATCAAGAGGTTCGGTAGTGAGATAATGCGTCGTACTGAGTTCATCCGGATAGTATCCGTTCAGATTGTATCCAAAGATGTATGGGCCATCGGTTCCGTACGAAGGATCATAACCGTTGGCTCCACCGCCGCCAGACGGACGTCCAAACGCCCACATACCTTCGCGCAACCATCCCGGATCTGAGTCGAACGGGAAGAAGTAGACCCTCGAAGACCCAGACAGAATGCTGAACATTCGGGTTCCCCAAACAGGATTCTGAGTCTGATGTTGCTGTTGCGACGAATCAGTTGCAACAACTCTGTAGTTGAACCAGTCTCCCGCGTTACCCGGCCCCGGTATACTTCCTGTAAACTCATTCGGATTGTTTGGATTGTTCGTTCGCGTCATTATGACTGTGCTCTGCAAGCCGCCATTCTTCGACCAATACAGAACTGCCGAATTGATACCGAGGTTGTCGGTAATCGTTGCATATATCTGATAAGGACCTCTTGCCTGTGTGTTAGGCAAAGGTTCGTAGACGACGGTTGGAGGAATACTATCGACTATAACGTCGAACTGATAATAAGCAGCAGGCGCTCCGGCAGGTGCTGTCGCATGGCCACCGGTACTGTTCGCGACTATATAGTAACTGACAGTTGTTCCTGCCGGCTGAGCGGGAATGTAACATATATACGTATTGCCGCTGGCTTTGCTCATCTCAACCTGATTGTACCCGCCGGTAGTCTTCCAGCTCAGCACAGGTTTTCCCGAAAGTCCGCCAGCAGGCGAGACTATTTCTGCTGAAACCATAAACGGCAGTGTCGTGATATCGGTGTCTCTAAGCGGAGTGTGCCGGATTAACGGTTTGGTCTGAATTCCCTCTAACTCAATGTCGTCAATGTTCCAGCCCGGATACGCTATAGAAGCATTTGTTGGGCCCATTCCCCAGCGCACATATACCGTCGGCTGACCATCTGCAAGAGAAGAAATGTCTATCGACTGTCGCACCCATTTGGAATCGCTAACGATATCGGGATTGACCCACACGGTGTTCCAGACTGTTCCGTTTGTAGAGACTTCTACCGTGGCGCGGTCGTTGGAGGGTTTGTGAACCCCGAGCCAGCGCCAGAAGACGAGTGTTGTTTCGTCCATTATCGAACAGTCGAATGCGGTGCTTGTCAGGTATTCAGTGCTCTTCATACTGTTCGGATAATTGCCGTTCAGGTTGTAACCGTACACGTTATTACCGGTGTGGCCGGAGGTAGGATCCTGATTGTACGAACCTCCACCAGTAGGAATTCCATACTCCCACAGTCCTTCACACGTCCAGTTTGGATTGGTATCGAGCTTCTCGAGTTGGATACTCAGCTTCACTTCCATAGAGAGGCTCTTCGTGCTTGTCGTGAAGTCTGCATCCTGGCACTGAAGGGTGAACTCGTATTGTCCAGATGATCTTGGAGTTCCAGTTATTGCACCATCCTGACGTACGGTGAGTCCATCTGGAAGTGAACCATCGGCCAGACTCCATCTGTAAGGGAGTCGTCCACCAGCAGCTTTGAGGTCCCAGAGGTAAGCCTGACCAACCTTCGCGACTGCGACGGAATTCGTTTCAATGGACATTGTTGTTGGCCAAGCCGGCTTGACAGTCGGGTCGCCATAAAGGTTGAAGACTACGTGGTTCGCCCATATATTATTCGGCAGTGTGACGTTCGTAGTCCACCAGGCGTCTCCACTGGATAAGCGGTCTATGGCTATACATTTTGCATATTTGTAAGTCATCCCCGGATCGCTATCCGTATTAGCAAAGGATGTCTGCCCTGGATAGTACCAGGACACACGGCTCGCCGAAATCGTCCCTATTGCACCGTTTCTAAGCAGCGAGTACCCGAGGTTGTTCGGATCTTCTGGATGACCATTCTCGCAAGACCCTTGAAATACGAATGCTGGTTTGGTGTCATCAAGTAAAGGACACTTGGGAGTTGAGAAAATATCTGACGCACCTTGTGTCCATCCGTGCGTTCCCCAGAAAACAAACCCATAGCCCTTTTTCCATTCATTGAGAACGTTGTTCTCATTACAGGGCGTCATTTCTGGCGGAGGAATTATACCGTAATCCTCTTCATATATGCGGAAATGGACGAGCTGTCCGGGTTTCGCAACGTCGGTTCTCAACGCCTCACCGAGGTGCCAGAGAGGAGTATTTGGATCGAGCGGTTCCAATGGAGTAAGCATCCGCTGTGCCCAGTTTCCAATACTGGGGTTTGTCTCGTAGTTAATTGTCTTCTGAAGTATTTTATCGAGGTCGGTAATCGAACCATAGTAAGGTATTCGACCGATGATGACCTCAGGAATCCTATCTACACCTCCAGGACCAAAGTCCTGCTGTCCGTGCTCGTTCGGAGCCTCACCGTAGCGTCCATCGCCATCCAGATCCCAGTTGCCTGTAAGGTCTGCATAGTAGTAGTCCGACGGCCCATCTTCGTAGGCGCCAGTGCCGTTGCGAGGCCAGAGCATTTTCATCGGAACATTGCCGCTGTCCGGATGAGGATTACCTATAAGAATGCAGTATTCAGCCTTCGTGGCGTAGTTTTCCTGCAGCCACGCGCGAATCGCTTCAGACGCAGCATCACCTACACCACCACCCCAATCGGTTTCCGTGGCTACAGTAACCGTGAAACCCATATTCGTCTTATGAGCTACGAAGTTCGCAAACTTGGTGCTGTTTGCAACGATATAGTCGGTAGTGATGATTGTGAGCGGTATGCCGGCTGCCAGTGGCGCCGGAGCGGGAGCTGCATACCATTGGCTCGCATCCCACGGGTTCTCCGCGATCTGTGAGAGTCTACCCGCCAGGAATGCCGGCGCAGCAGCTTTGTTAGTGATGCCAGGGATGCTCGCAACATCGTCGTAATTGAGAGCGACATCGCCTGATACCAAATGAATCAGTTGCCCGCTTACGGGATTGTATCTATAGGGCCAAAAGACAACGCTAATGAGTCGATATGGACCAAGCTCACCGGCTCCGTCCATCATAACAAAGTTGATTGGAAAGAACCTGTCCGCACCATAGACCGCCATATTGCGGCCATTCTGGATTGCCTTTCCTTTCCAATCCTCTATCGTCTGACCATCGATTCTTGTAACAATTGGAGGAACTGGGGCGATATCGTATTCGTCCGGCAACTCCTCTTGAATTGCATTTCTGATCTCTATGGTAACCCTGCTCGGATCGACATTCGAAGGCACAAGAATGTGCTTCACAACGTAAGGAAGCGCAGGATCACCAGGGGATGCATAGGCGGAAAAATCGGGGATAGATAAATGAGTCAACCCATTACTATCTGCCTGAACTATGGCTTCTACACTAGTAAATGGGACGACAACAACACCAGCCACGGCGGCGACCGCCAACAGAACGATCAACACAACCGTGCAGGCCACGACTGCACGAACAGGCATCGCTTCTTCTCCTTTGTACTGCAGGCACTCTATGAGGTAGATGGCACCTGTCTTAATTGCACTTTAACCCCTAATGGTCCACCTGTCAACTTAAGCCTATCCTTCGTTTCGACGAGAAGGAAATGGAGGCTATTCATCTCCTGTGAGGAGACTCTCATCAGAGATAATTGGTATTTGGAGACTGAAAAGCTAGATACGTGGGAAAAATTGGAGTAACCGGGCGGCGAGCTGCCGCCCGGCTTCAGTTGGAATTGCTAGTCAAGCGTCATTTCCGAAATGGTTGTACGGTCTCTTCGGATTATCAGCAGTAATGCGGTATCTCCTGCTTTCATATCGGAGACAGCTTTGTTGAACTGAGCCACATTGCTGATTGTGCTGTCGTTGATCTTTGTAATTACATCGCCCGGTTCAATTGGCGGGCGGGAGCGGCTGGCAGGGCTGCCCGTATCAACACTCCTTACCATAACGCCTTTCACATCGGAACTCAACCTGAGACGGTTGATGACCTCCGGAGTAAGTTCGGTTACAGTAATTCCGGTCTTTGTAGCTTTTACATCTTCTGCCGAGGCTACAGACTGATCGGAAGCATCGGCAACTGTAACCTTCAGAGTCACCTTTTTGCCATCGCGTAGAACGGTGATGGGGACAACAGTGCCCGGCTTGGTTCGCTCGATAATTCTACGGAGGGCCGATACATCCGCCGTGTCTTTTCCGTCAACCTGGGTTATAACATCCATCGGCTGCAACCCGCCTTTGGCGGCAGGGCTTTCGTCTTCAATGGAATTGACCAGTGCGCCCTTTGATGTGCCAAGTGTCTTTGCCGCGGCCGGTGTAATGTCCCTTATCTCGACTCCTATTCGCCCCCACGACACTTTGCCGTGAGCAATAAGCTGATCCATTACATATTTCGCGGTATTAGATGGAACGGCAAAGCCAATTCCTGCGTTGGTACCGGTTGGAGACTCGATCATGGTGTTGATTCCAATTATTCTTCCATCAATGTCTACAAGCGGGCCACCCGAGTTACCGGGGTTGATTGAAGCGTCGGTTTGAATCATCTCTGAGTAGTCGCGTCTGCCTTCTGGCATTCCGCGATCCGGCACACTGGCCTGTCTCGCGACAGCACTTACGACGCCGACAGTGAGGCTGTTTGTGAGGCCGAACGGACTACCAATAGCAATTGCCCATTGTCCCACTTTAACACTGTCCGAATCCCCAATCTTCGCGGTGGGGAGCCCCGCAGCTTCTATCTTAACGACTGCCAGGTCGTGCCGCGGGTCTCTCATCACTTTGCCAACAAATTCTCTTCCGTCGTCCAGCCGGACAGTGACTCTATCTGCTCCACCAACTACATGGTCGTTAGTGAGGATATAGCCATCGTTTCTGACTATTACCCCAGAGCCGGTAGAAGTGGCCTGCCGTTTCTGCCCTCCCCTTGGTATTACCTGCCCTGGACCGAACGGAAATCCTTGGAATAGATCGTCGAAATCTGGCATACTCGGCGATGTGACAGTCTTCTCTGCCATAATGAAGACTACAGCCGGCTTGAGTTCATCGGCGATTGAAGTAAAAGCATTTTGAATGCCTAACAAAGTGCTGCGGTCTGCTTTTGCAGCCGTTTCAGTGTCGATGGCGTACCCCGGTTGAAGCGAATGTACCGCAAACAGTGCTAATCCCAGTACGAGTGCCAGCACAGAAGCGAGCAAAACTACATTGCGTTTTGTCGTGGTTGTCATACCCAGTTGTTCCTCCTGCTAACGTACGTCAACCAACAGCTTATACTGGCTGGAGCTCATTGGCTGACACAACAAACGTGGGGGCAGAAAAGCGACTGTCTAAGAGGCAGTGCACCGCTGTTGAACAGGCCCCCGCTACATATTTTAAGACGTCGGCGAGAGCCGCTCTGTTAATGCTGTTCGAAACTTGCAAATGTCATCATTTGAGAACTCTGCCACTCAGAATGCGTGGGTTCCGGCACAATACTATGAACTGTGCCACGGTTCAAAGGTACCGACATTAGCGGATACGGAGATGCGTACTCTGTCTGAGCTGCAACTGCAGGTGGATAATCAACAGAATAGTCGGCGACACTGTACTCTTCGGATGGAGCGTGGAACACCAGCAGCATTATAGCTACTCCAAATGCAGCACAGCCTGCTGCAACGGGAGTGAGTCTGGATTTGGTATACACTCGAATCCCGTTTAGCACTCGCTGGTAGCCTGGTATTTGAACCTCGCCCAACAGGGCGCTTATTCGCTCTGCCAAGCCGGAACGCGGCTCTGCATACGCAAGATGGGCTATGGCTTGTTTTGTGTCCCGCAGCGATTCATACTGCTCCTGGCACGAACCGCAGTCGTGCAGGTGCCTGCGTATTTCCAGCATCTCCTCTCCGGTTAATTCACCATCAATATAAGCAGATATGAGGCTTGAAATGCGACGGCAATTCATTTTTACCACCTACCTTACAGCTCGACCGAAACCTCGTTAAGGGTCAAGCCAACACGCGCTATTCGAGTTGTGCTGTGTATGTCTTAAGCCTATCTCTAAGCAGCTTCCTGCCACGGTGTATCCGCGACCTCACCGTACCTATCGAACAACTCATAGCATCTGCAATCTCTTCGTACGACAGACCTTCTATATCAGCATAGATAACTGCCAGACGAAAATCCTCTGGTATGGAGCCTAACGCACTCTGGATTCGCGAGTCCATCTCTCTGGACATTAGCTGACCTTCCGGACCATCGGCTGTATCCGGAATCTCCATCAGCGTTTCTCCATCTTCTGTTGCAATCGGCTGATCCAGCGACCTCATCTGTGCTTTTGGCCGCTTCCTCAGCATATCTATGTATACGTTGGACATGATCTTATACAGCCAACTATCAAAAGGGAGTTCCCGCTTGTACTGTGAAAAGAAGCGAAACGCCCTTATAAACGCTTCCTGCGTGACGTCTTCCGCATCTGCGTGATTACCAGCCATTCGGAAGGCGACGTTATACGCCTGCTTGTGGTATCTCTCCACTAGCTGGTCAAACGCCTGTCTCTCTTCTGCTGCCACACTGGCTGTTGTCTCAATCAACCCCACTCACGTGGCCTCCACTTATTTACACTACGCCTATATGTTATAGAAAAGTTCCCGTGGGAGGCTGGAGCTAATACCAGCACCCTTTGTAAATTATAGCTTAACACAGACGCAATATCAAGTCTAAATAATGATACCAACGTGTTCAATAATGGTCGGCACGCCTTACGTGATCAGATGTTTGCAGCGTACCGACCACCGCACGCACTCAGATTACCCTATAGCCAAACTGGTTAAAACGAATATGCAGAGAGCTCATTATGGTGCTGTGTGAAGCTAGCTGCTTGCAGTGAGTTTTGCAAGGGCGAGTTCTGCAGCACGCTTTCCGGAGATCAGCATCCCTCCAAAAATCGGACCCATTCGAGGCGTTCCGGCATACTGAGCAGCCGCCATTCCCGTCAGTATCAGCCCTGGGTAGACCTCCTCAGTCCCATCTACTACACCCTGCTCACCAAGTTGCGCATTCATAGGGGCTTCGCCACTTATTGTGAGAATATTTCTTTTGGCCAGGCAGTTCAGCACAATTGCCTCGTGACCTGTGCTGTCGAGCACCACCTTGCTTGTGAAAGTGAGTGGGTCTACGTGAAGGTTAGCGAGCATGTAGGCGGCATCGTTTGCCACGACACCCGCTAGTTCCCGATTGCTGTTGAAGTAGACGTCTTCTACCGCAAACAGATTGAGCAGCGTAACTCCGCTTTCTACGGCTTTCTTAATTAAGGCAGCGGCAAAAAGCACAGAAGGCACAACGAGATAGCCATCGGTTTCGCAGGCATCGATACCGATCTCTTCCAAAATGGGTCGCACCCCTTGTTCCAGGATGATCCTATTGTACCCTTTGCCTCCTCCCCAGATTCCGCCAC
This sequence comes from uncultured bacterium, assembly GCA_964497515.1. Classification (GTDB taxonomy): domain Bacteria; phylum Armatimonadota; class UBA5829; order UBA5829; family DTLH01; genus CAZCCV01. Next base: position 24,867 of record CAZCCV010000025.1, read on the forward strand.
CCGGAGACATTCGCTTCTCCATTATGACGACGTGTTTGCCAGCCTCTGCGAGTGTGTAACCGGCGACTAGCCCACTCGGGCCACCGCCAACGATTATTACATCCGACTCAATAGCACTTTCCAAGGTGTTGAAGTAGTCGCGCGCAATGAGGCGCGTTACCTGTGTGTCTGAGATCTTTCCAATCATCCAAATCACCCCAAAATCTCGCTGGGGCATCTGGCTGGTGCGAGGGAATACGAGCAGAGTGAACAGAAACCATTGCTTTGCACTCTGCATTTCCGCGTTTCCTACGCCGGTATTATCCGGATCAGGTTCCAAGGGACGAAGCGGTGACGCCGCTTCTCTCAGCTTGCTAAACCAGCACCCCTAGCGGTTTGTATTGTAGTGAGAATACCATACAAACCAGCCGCCTGCAAGCCTCATACGCCTACTACAGAACGTAAAATATAGAGGAATCCGAAGGGTGGCGGAAGTAGTGGAGAGTGTATGAGCCACAGGGTTTCAATCAGCATTTCGGGGCTTACCGTTGGGTACGGAGCCAACCCGGTTCTCTCTGGCGTATCGGTTGAGATTGCAGGAGGGGAGTTTGTTGGAATAGTCGGACCGAACGGTTCCGGTAAGACAACACTCCTGCGTTCGGTCGCAAGAGCGCTTCGGCCTGCCTCTGGTGCCGTGCTGATAGACGAACGCGAAGTATTTTCGACTCCTGCCCGTGAACTCGCTCGCATAGTCGGTGTGGTGCCGCAGGACACTGTGCCGGCCTTCGATTTCACAGCGCGTGAGATCGTGCTAATGGGCAGATCCCCTCATCTCGGCCGTTTGCAGAGTGAATCTGCCAAGGATCATGCTATTGCCGAGCAAGCGATGCAGCAGACAGGAACACTTCAGTTTGCCGACCGCAGATTTGCAGCTCTTTCTGGCGGGGAGAGGCAGCGAGTAGTCATCGCCCGCGCGCTGGCACAGGAGCCTAGAGTCATCCTCCTGGATGAGCCCACTTCGCACCTGGATATCAACTACCAATTCGAGATACTGAATCTGATTCGACGATTGAACGCTGAGAGAGGTATCACTGTTTTGGCGGTCTTGCACGATTTGAACCTTGCAGCTCAGTTCTGTGGACGGCTGACTATGCTGGCAGATGGTGCAATTCATGCTGTTGGAAAACCGACCGAAGTGCTGACCACTGAAAACGTGAAGACAGTGTACGGCGTGGATGTCTGGGTGCGGCGGCATCCCACGTCCGGAAGACCTTACATAATATCCGGAGTCGATCGCTTGGCGGCCGCAACCGCAGACAGTTCTTTCGACCGAAGTCCAAGAGTGCATGTGGTCTCAGGTGGTGGCACAGGCGCTCCAATATTTGCGAGACTGCTTAGAATCGGCTGCGAGGTGACGGCTGGCGTCCTAAACATCGGAGACACCGACCAGGAAGCTGCAGATGCCCTTGGCATTCACTGCGTCTCCGTTCCTCCGTTTACATCGATCCCGGAGGCGTCCAAAGAAGAAAATCTTCTATATATGAGTGAATCGGATGTGGTTATAGTCTCCGATATGCCCTATGGAGCGTGGAATCTGCCGAATCTCGCCGCCGCTGCTATGGCAGCCGACGATGGCAAACCGGTTGTGCTGCTAAGACCAGAAACCACCAGGGAACGGGATTTTACAGGTGGAGACGCTCTCGACATCATTGAGTCGCTTATGCCACGGGCGACAAGTGTCGCTAATCTCGATGAATTGCTGCTTGCTGTGGAGCGAATTGCCTCTTCTGACCAATAAGACCACCGGATTGAAATGCGAACACGTCGCTTCCTACCCCTTAAACCTGCTTCCGTTGCCACGTGCATTTGATATGCTGCATCTCGCTTCGTTTCTTGCTCTTCCACTGCCATATAGGTTATAATATCCTGTCACTTAGGTGGCTGATAAGTGGGGGGAACAGGAAAATTGCGCGCGGAGATTATCTCGATCGGAACCGAATTGTTGCTTGGCCAGATCGTCGATACCGATGCCGCGCATTTGTCCAGACTCCTGGCTGATTTGGGAATAGACCTTTACTACAGGAGCACAGTCGGCGATAATTTTGCGCGAGTAGTGGAGGCTGTCGTCCTGGCACTTTCGCGCTCCGACATTGTATTTACCATCGGTGGACTTGGCCCTACTGAAGATGACCTCACAAAAGAGGCCGTAGCTGAAGCTATGGGCGTTGAACTGGTTCTGGATGAACCTTCTGCCGAAAGTATCCGCAGATTCTTCAGCACCCGCGGGATTCCGTTCGTGCAAAGGAACCTCAAACAAGCGCTCATTCCTAAGGAAGGTTGCGCACTGCCCAACGAAAATGGTACTGCTCCTGGTGTTGTTTTCGAGCACGATGGCAAGATCGTCATTACGCTTCCTGGGCCACCAAGTGAGTTTGTTCAGATGGTCGAAAGAGGCGTTGTACCGTTCCTTACCGACCGATTCGGCGCAACTGGAGGGATTATCAAGTCCAGAGTGCTCAAAATAGCAGGATTAGGCGAGTCCGCTGTCGAAGAACGGGTACAGGACCTGTTGTATACTACGAACCCAACAGTGGCCCCATTGGCGGGGCTCGGAGAGGTTCGGTTGAGAATCACGGCGAAGGCGGATAATGAAGAATCTGCCTCGACCATGATCAGCGAGGTCGAAAACAAATTAAGAGAACGGCTCGGAACTTTGGTTTTTGGCGTTGATGATGAAACGCTAGAGCAAGTAGTCGTCGAGATGCTGACTGCACAAAAGCTTAGGCTTGCACTGGCAGAATCGTGCACAGGCGGACTACTTGCGCATCGGATAACCAACGTCCCCGGCAGTTCTGACGCACTTTTGGCTGGCATAGTAGCTTACAGCAACAAAGCGAAAACGGATCTTTTGGGATTACCGAAAGATATTATCGATGCACACGGCGCTGTGAGCCACGAAGTTGCCAGAGCTATGGCTGAGGGAGCCAGGAAGGTCACCGGAGCCGATATTGGAATGGGGATTACAGGGATCGCCGGACCGGGCGGAGGCACAGTTGCCAAACCGGTCGGGCTTGTTTACATTGCTCTCAGCTCTGAGGATCAAACATCCTCCACCGAGAACCGTTTTGTCGGAAGTCGGGGGAATGTTAAGATGCGCAGCGCCCAGGCTGCGCTTACCATGTTGAGGCAAAGCCTGCTCTAGTATCCCCACAGAAAAGAAAGAATAGTGGCCGATCTGATCCGAACATTTGTAGCTGTGTTGATTCCGGAGGATGTTAGGCGCGCAATTGGTCGTGCGCAAAACCAATTCCGCAGCGTAGCGCCGGAAATCAGGTGGGTAGCTGAAGAGAACTTTCATATTTCGGTGAAGTTCTTGGGCGATATAGATCGGCTAAGAGTCGATGCCGTTGCCGATGCAATAGCTCGTGGAGCTCAGAATATCGAGCCGTTCCAGATTGAAATTGGAACTGCGGGGGCTTTTCCAAAGGTCGACCGCCCGCGAATTGTATGGGTGGGAGTGACAACAGCGAATGCTCTGCTTGCTGAGCTCGCGGAAAACGTCGACAAAGAGTTAGGAAAAATTGGGCTCCCTGAAGAAGAGAAACCCTTCAGGGCGCATATTACTATAGGTCGGGTTAAAGATAATCGCGGCGGCGGAGCGATCGGTTCGGCACTGAGAGAATCCGAAGTTGGAGTGATGGGAACTGTTAATGTCGATTCAATCGCGTTGATGCAGAGCGATCTTAGAAGAGATGGTCCTATCTATTCGGTAATCCGCAGGATTCCGCTAAAAGACGGAGGGGGAGCAGGACACTGATGGATAAACAGAAGGCACTCGATCTCGCACTTGCTCAGATTGAGAAGCAGTTTGGACGCGGGGCAATAGTCAGACTTGGTGAGAAACCAAGGGTCGAAACCGACGTTATCTCGACTGGAGCCATTGCACTGGATATAGCGCTTGGTGTTGGTGGTATCCCTAGAGGACGGATTACCGAAATCTATGGGCAGGAGTCCTCGGGAAAGACGACGCTCGCATATCACGTTGTGGCCGAAGCACAGAAGCGCGGCGGCACGGCGGCTTTTGTGGATGCGGAACACGCAGTAGATCCGGCGTATGCACAGAGCTTGGGCGTAGATATCGACAGCCTGCTCGTCTCGCAGCCGGGCACAGGCGAAGAAGCGCTGGAGATTGTAGATGCGCTGATTCGAAGCGGTGCCATAGATATAGTAGTCCTCGACTCCGTGGCAGCTCTTGTGCCGAAAGCGGAAATTGAAGGCGAGATGGGTGATGCCCACGTGGGGATGCAGGCCAGACTGATGAGCCAGGCGCTTAGAAAGATCGGAGGCTCGATCTCCAAGACTAATTCGGCAGCAATATTCATCAACCAGATCAGAGAGAAGATCGGTGTGATGTTTGGCAACCCGGAGACTACTCCGGGAGGCAGGGCTCTCAAATTCTGGTCGTCGGTTCGCCTTGAAGTACGCAGAATAGAAACTCTGAAATCCGGCAGTGAAGCGGTTGGAACCAGGGTTAGAGTCAAGGTTCAGAAGAACAAGGTTGCACCTCCGTTCAAGCAAGCGGAGTTCGACATAATGTTCAACAGGGGTATATCAAAGAGTGGTGGGATCCTCGATATTGCAACAGAAATGGGGCTGATTACCAAGGCTGGCACATGGTTCACCTACGGCGATACCAGACTCGGCCAGGGTCGGGAGAACGCCAAGCAATTTCTGGAAGACCACTCCGAACTGATGGATCAGCTCGAAGCGTTGATTCGAGGTACAAACGAAGCTGAAGAATCCGAAGAACCAGTAGAGAGCAAAGCGTAATAGTATAGGCGAAGTTTGCTCCGAGATTTATCTGTATGGACACTATTACGGGGATAGAAACGCAGAAGCGGCGCGGGAACCGTCGATCGATATTCGTAAACGGCGAGTTCGTAGCAGGCGTCGGTGAAGAGGTAGTGTTTGAGCTCGGCTTGAAGGTCGGCCAACAGGTCGACGCCGAAAGGCTGGCCGAAATGCTGAGCGCAGAGGAGATCCGACGCGCTAAAGAAGCTGCTTTCTATCTGCTCGACTACAAAGAACGAACAACTAAGGAATTGGAGCGTAGACTGCTCCAAAAGGGCTACAGCGAAGAAGCAGTAACCCAAGTGATAACGCAACTGGAAAGAATCGATCTGGTTAACGATGAGAGGTATGCCACAAGCTGGGTAGCAAGTCGTGTTGCGGGCCGGCCTATGGGTCGCACACGAATGACCTGGGAGCTTAGGCGAAAAGGCGTTGCACCTGAACAAGTGGAGGAGGCTCTGGAGCAGATCGACGAAGAAAAAGAGTACGAAATGGCTCTGAGCCTCGTCGAGAAGAAACTCGGCGGGAAGAGCGTTAGCGACCAGGAGACCAGGCGAAAAATCGCTGGGTTTCTTCAGCGTAGAGGGTTTGGCTGGGATGTAGTCTCCAGGGCGCTTAACAGGTTTGTACCCGAGGAGTGACGTGACACTCCTCGAGGAACAGGAGGATCGGGGGAGACCAAACGGAATCCATACAAGTGTTAGTCCGGTTAATAAGCATCTTTCGCTCGACCTCACTGATCCCAAAGAACGGGAGGTGAGGGCAGGTTGACACCATTAGTAATAGGTATAGTCTGTGGAATTGCGGCAGCGTTGGTCGCTGGAGCCGCAGTGGTAGCCGCATATGTAAGGCCCAACCAGCTACGTGCCAAGGCAATGCTTGCTGAGGTTGACGGGCAAAAAGCACAGTTAGAGAAAGACATAGAATCGAAGAGAATACTCGCGGAACTCCAAGCCAAGGAAGAAGCTCTCAATATGAGGGCGGAGATTGAGAAGGAGAATCGCGAAAAGCGAACTGAAATTCAGAGGTTGGAGCGAAGACTGTCTCAGAAGGAAGAAACCCTAGACCGGAGACTCGACAATCAGGAGAGAAAAGAACGGGCGATAGCCCAAAAAGAACAGGAATCGAGCGCCAAGCTGGCGGAAGCTGACCAGCTCGTAAGCCAAAAACGCGAAGAACTGCAGCGGGTAGCAAGAATGTCGGCGGATGAAGCCAAAGATATGCTTCTACGGCAGGTTGAGCACGATTGCGAACGCGTGGCGTCGCGTATGATAAGAGAATCAGAAGAACAGGCGCGTGACGAAGCCGACAGGCGTGCCAGAGACATTGTCACCCTGGCTATTCAGCGATGCGCAGTCGATCAGGCTGCCGAAACTACGGTTTCTGTGGTTCCGCTGCCTGGCGACGACATGAAGGGTCGGATCATTGGCCGGGAAGGTCGGAATATTCGAGCTTTCGAAACGCTTACTGGTGTCGATTTAATCATCGACGACACTCCTGAGGCTGTAGTTGTCTCGGGATTCGATCCCGTCAGAAGAGAGATTGCGCGATTGGCGCTTTCAAATCTGATTGTAGATGGCAGGATACACCCTGGCCGGATCGAAGAGACTATCGAAAAAGCCCGTGAGGAAGTAGAGGCCAATATGAAGGAAGCTGCGGAACGTGCTGTCTTTGAGACAGGCGTTACCGGACTCGATCCAGAAGTGGCCAGACTGCTCGGGCGACTCAGATACCGAACCAGTTACGGTCAGAATGTGCTGGATCACTCGATTGAAGTATCGCATCTGGCTGGCGCAATGGCTGCTGAACTGGATGTGAACGTACCACTCGCAAAGCGCGCTGGACTGCTGCACGACCTGGGCAAAGCCGTCGACTTCGAAGTCGAAGGTCCCCACGCGATAATATCAATGGATATTCTGCGGAAGTTCAGAGAGCCGGCGGAGGTAGTCCACGCTGTGGGCGCACACCACAACGACATCGAGCCACATTCTATTGAAGCCGTTCTGGTTCTCGCAGCAGACGCAATATCAGCATCCAGGCCGGGAGCACGTCGAGAGACACTCGAGACCTATGTGAAACGGCTGCAGAAGCTCGAGACTATCGCGGACTCCTTCAACGGTGTAGACAAAGCTTTCGCTGTTCAGGCTGGTAGAGAGATTCGGGTTATGGTGAAGCCGGAATCGATAAACGATGACGGTGCGGCCAAGCTCGCGCGTGATGTGGCGAAGAAGATTGAGGACGAAATGGAATATCCGGGACAGATTAGAGTAACGGTAATCCGTGAAGTCCGCGCCGTCGAGCACGCTAAGTAGATATAGTGAAAATGAAAGGGCTCTTCCCTTCACAACCGTAGTTTAGAACGCAGGGAGTCGGGACGGCAGGGTTTGTCTGCTGGCTCGACTCCTTCTTTCCATATCCGAAACCGGATGGGAGCGAATTTTGAGGATTCTAATGCTAGGAGATATAGTCGGCAGACCTGGACGGCAGGCTGTTGGGCATTATCTTCCAAAGCTCGTTGAAGAACATCAACCAGATATTGTGCTGGCTAATGCCGAAAATGCGGCGGGAGGGCTGGGTATATCCAAGGATACTGCCCTTCCGCTTTTTGCCGCCGGCGTGGACGCTATCACGCTCGGAAACCACGTTTGGGCTCAGCGGGGCTCTGAGGAGTTCATTGAAAGCGAACTCAGGGTGGTGCGTCCGGCTAACCTCCCTCCTGGGATGCCCGGCAGAGGGTTTTTCGTCTTCGACACCAAAAACGGCAACAAGATTGGCGTAGTGAACCTGCTCGGAAGGACGTTTATGGAACCTATGGACGATCCGTTCCGGGCGGCTGACGCGGCAGTGGCAGAGATTCGGGATCAGACAAGAACCATCGTTGTAGATATTCACGCTGAGGCGACTTCTGAGAAAGCGGCTCTCGCGTGGTATTTGGATGGACGGGTTAGCGCTGTGCTTGGAACGCACACCCACGTAGCCACTTGCGATGAGCGGATTCTGCCAAGAGGTACCGCTTTTATAACCGACATTGGTATGGTCGGACCTCGAGACTCCATACTCGGCATGAAGGTTGATGTGATACTCGAAAAGTTCATTCGTGGCACTAAGATGAGAGCGGAAGTGGCAGGCGGCCCGGTAGTTCTCGGCGGAGTTCTGATTGATGTCGACGATACCACTGGCTCCGCAGTGAGTATCAGCAAGATTAAAGTACTGGAATAAGCGTGGTTACAATAGCCGAAGAACTCAATAGAGCTATGGCGGCGTTTGCTGACGCTGGAATTGACAGCCCGCAACTCGATGCCGAAGTGCTGATGTCGCAAGCTTTGGGGCTGCCTCGTGTTAAGGTTATTTCTCATCCCAAACAGAGACTCACCATAGGCGAGATGGATAGGTTTCGCGCAATGGTGGCGCGCAGACTGGCTAGAGAACCGCTGGCATACATCCTGGGTTACCGCGAATTCTGGGGTCTGGATTTCGAGGTGACTTCTGCCGTATTGATTCCACGGCCGGAGACAGAGACCCTAGTGGATATCGCCCTTTCGGAACTCAGAAAAACCGAACGTCCTCTTGCAGTCGATATAGGAACAGGGAGCGGCGCTATTGCCGTCACACTTGCTATTGAGCTTCCTGATGCCGTAGTATATGCCACAGAGATATCGCATGCCGCAGCCGAAGTTGCAGGGCGTAATGCGAAAAAGCATAACGTGCAGGATCAGGTGCAAGTGCTCGAGGGCGATATGTTCTCACCGCTACCAGCGGAAGTATGCGGCAGGCTGGATGCGATACTATCGAACCCGCCTTACGTCCCTCAAGGGGATGTTCAGAATCTCCAGCCTGAAATAGTGAGGTTCGAACCGAGCCCAGCTCTTGGCGGTGGAGAGGATGGGATGAAGTTCCATCGATTGATTCTCGATGCCGGACAGAAATGGCTGAGGCCAGGAGGAACGGTTCATCTGGAAATCGGTATTGGGCAGGAAGATGATGTGATGACCGGTGCGAGCGAAATGCAATATACGGATATCAGCAGTGCAGAGGATTTGGCTGGAATTGTGCGTGTAGTGAGCGCGAGAAAGCCTGAGGGTCGGTAGCAGAAGTGATGATCTACCGGGTTGACCCCGTAAGAACCAACCAGGAGGCGATTAAGCGCGCAGCATCTGCACTCAGGCAGAAGAGACTCATAATCTTCCCGACCGAGACGGTCTACGGACTCGCGGCGGATGCGTTCGATAGAGACGCTGTCGGCTCCGTATTTGAAGCAAAACAGCGGCCACTTACAGAAGCTCTTCCAGTTCAGATAGGTGAGAAGTCCGCTGTAGATAGTGTGGCGAGCGAAGTGTCCGAAGCAGGAAAGAGGCTGATTGAAGAATTCTTCCCTGGGCCACTTACTCTGATTTTGAAAAAGAACGCAAATGTACCAGGCATTGTGTCGGCTGACCAGCAGAACATCGCCGTTAGAATGCCGGATCACAAGGTCGCTCTGGAAATGATCTGGGAGTTTGGCGGACCGATCATCGCAAGCAGCGCGAACATCTCAGGGGGTGTTGAGCCTCGAACCGCTGCAGATGCGGTGGCGCAGATTGGTGACTCTGTGGAGATAGTGCTCGACGCGGGGCCGGTGCGTCTTGGAGTGGCATCTACTGTAATCGATGTCACATCATCTCCAGCAAGATTATTGCGTGAAGGCGCGCTCCCCGTAGAAGATATAGAGCGCATTATAGGAACGGTGTTACGATAATGGATTCCGATACGGGCGAAGGATTCAATGGCAAAGTGGCGCAGAACGACCGTAAGTTAGATAGCAAGGATGACCAAGACAAATGAGAAGAAGAACTCTGCCGCGAATAGTGGTTATGATTCCAGCCAGGATGGCATCTACCAGGTTGCCAGGCAAACCGCTGATTGACATCTGCGGGAAGCCGATGATAGAGCGGGTTTACGATAGAGCCAAACGCGCGGCACGTGTGATCGAAGTGTATGTGGCCACCCCTGATAAGGAAATTGCAGACGTGGTGACTGCGTTTGGTGGCCAAGTGATAATGACCTCAGACACTCATCGGTCTGGTACAGATCGACTGGCTGAAGCTGCTGAGGGATTTGCTGCCGACGACATAATCATAAACGTTCAAGGCGACGAGCCACTGATGCCCCCGGATGCAATCGACGACCTTATTACGCCGCTTGTCGCACGGGGAGCACCGGAGATGGCGAGCCTAATGCGGCGAATCACTCCAAAGGAAGCGCAAAACCCGAATCTGGTGAAAGTGGTAGTCGACCGCATAGGGATGGCGCTCTATTTTTCTCGCACCCCTATCCCCTGTATAAGAGACGAACAGCCCGATCTCAAGTTTTACGGTCATATAGGGGTCTATGGATACACAGTGGAGTATCTCAGGAAATTCAGTCAGCTCGAACCTGCGCTTCTTGAGCGCACGGAGTCGCTGGAACAGCTTCGGGCACTTGAAAACGGCTGGCGAATACAGATGATAGAAACCGGCTTTAGCCCGATTGGCGTAGATACGGAAGAAGATCTGCGGATCGTTAGAATGCTTTTGATGGAGAGTGGCGCGTGACAAAGCAAGTGAACGTCAATGGTATCAAAATTGGTGGCGGGGCGCCGTTTGCGCTTATCGCCGGCCCGTGCGTGATTGAGTCTGCAGAAATCTGCCTGGAGATTGCGACTGAGGCAAAGAAAACTGCAGAGAGTCTGGGCATTCCCTACATATTCAAGGCGTCATTCGACAAGGCTAACCGGACTTCTGTGAAATCGTACCGCGGTCACGGAATGGAAAGAGGACTCGAGATGCTCGCGGATATTCGGACGAAGCTTCAAATACCAGTTCTGACTGATGTCCACGAAGTTTCACAGATTGCCAAAGCAGCCGAGGTTGTTGATATACTCCAGATTCCCGCCTTCCTCTGCCGGCAGACCGATCTTCTGGTAGCTGCAGCAGAGACGGGCAAGGCTGTGAATGTGAAGAAGGGTCAGTTCCTAGCGCCGTGGGATATGAAAAATGTGGTCGAGAAGGTCGAGAGCACAGGAAATCAGAACCTGATGATCACAGAGCGTGGATGCTCGTTCGGTTATAACACCTTGGTCGTCGATATGTGCTCACTTCCGATTATGCAGGGGCTTGGCTACCCAGTTGTGTTCGATGCAACGCATAGTGTGCAGCGTCCCGGTGGTCAGGGAAATGCCTCAGGTGGCGCCAGAGAGTTCATCCCTCATCTTGTCCGCGGTGCAGTGGCTGTGGGAGTCGATGCTCTGTTTCTGGAAGTACACCCTGAACCAGAAAGGGCGCTTTCGGATGCCGCGTCTATGCTCAAGTTGGCTGATCTGCGCGAGATACTCGCGAGCGCAAAAGCCATCGAACAGGCGGTTCGCTTATAGGGGCTATAATGGCAACCAGAAGACTGCGGGCTGTAGTTCGCGGCACTGTGCAGGGTGTCGGCTATCGTTACTTCACCGTTACAAGGGCGGAAACGCTCGGGCTCGTGGGCTGGGTGAGAAACGTTCCAAACGGCGATGTAGAAGTTGTGGCCGAAGGGGAAGAAAGCAAGCTGCGGGACTTCTTATCGATGCTTCAACGTGGGCCGATGGGAGCATTCGTTCGGGATGTCGTATCGGTCTCGCTTCCTGCTACAGGTGAGTTCAAAGACTTCACTGTCCGCAGGCACCTCTAACAATGTGGGTGACACCCTCTCTAATTAGCCCGGTAGCGTAGGCTGCTAGTAGAACCCCCATAATCCGGGCGATAGCATCTGATCCGTGCACGCCGAGCACTTTGTAGATCAGCGAAGTTCCACGAAGTACCAGCCAAGTTATGAAAAAGGCGCACGTAACCGCGAGCGTAGCTATAAGCAGGCCGTCTCTACCTACAATGAGCACAACAGTGGCAATCGACCCGGGGCCAACGAGAAGCGGAGATGCAATTGGCACAATTCCAATCTGATTGTCCTTCGGCGCAGTCGAAGGAGAGACGTGTCCGTGTATAACCACATTCAAAGCGATAATCAACAGAAGCAAACCACCGGCAACGCTAAGATCCTCCAGCGTTATCCGGAAGAGCTTGAGGATTAGCAGCCCGCCGAATACGAAGATCATAAGAAGAACGAAAGCCACCAGAACTGATCTGGTTAGCATTCGCTGACGCTGTCGGATGCTGGTCTTCCCTGTCAGAGCCACCACCAAAGGCAGCAGACCAAACGGGTCGAGAACAATAATGAGCGCCATTGTTGGCTCTAATAGCCTGGTGACAATGTGAAGAGTGGTCTCGATCATTTTGCTGCTGATTCTGCTCCTTTGCATTCAGGGATGCCAAATCGACAAACATCCTCATCCATTATACAGTAAAACGACCATTTACGAAATGCAGCCACTCGTTTCTGTATATGCAGAGCGACTATGTCCCCCATAACTGCCGTGGGATAATGTCCCCAT
>CAZCCV010000026.1:0-35011 GCA_964497515.1 uncultured bacterium
ATGGGGACATTATCCCACGGCAGTTATGGGGGACATAGTCGCTCTGCATATACACTTATTGACACTACCCTTGACACTGCTGCAATGCTGCAGGTAGAATCGAGGTATCAACCTGCGAGTCAGCCTCAAAAATGGGTAGAGTTGAAAACTGACTGTGCGGGTGCGGCACGCCGGCCGTATTCTGTGAGCCGGGTCCGCCAGGAGGTCAAAGGCTTACCATGCGGAAGTTATGTGCATTAAGTTTGGTTGTTGCTGTATGCCTTATCAGCGTTGCGGCAAATGCCTACATTATGGATGCAAACGCCGACGTTATGCTCTTCAAGGGAGATCCCATCCGGGATTCGGGAATTACTGTAGGAGGATGGGGAAGCGGCACCGCTGTGGAAGCGACGGATCGAGTGTATACTGGCAGTCGCTCCATTAAAATCAGCACTCAGGGTTTGCATCAGGGAGCGGCTCTGAGCTTCAAGTCTCCGATTGTTCTGCTCTCACAGCAGACCGACCTCAACAACAAATATCTCGAGTTTATTGTAGCTTTCAATACGGTCTTGAGATCAGGCTTCGGACTGTCTGGAGGTTCTTCTGCAGCCTACTATTCTGGCAGTCAGGAAATCGAAATCCCGATGAAGCCGAAGGTTACTCGGCTGCGCATTGTTGTGGAGTCTGTCGAGGGCAAGAGTATCGAAGCTACCGCGAGTGTTCCTGTGAACTCTGTAGATGGCTGGTACAGAATCGCAATTCCGTTCAAAGCTCTCGGAATCAAAGCGGACGATCAGTTCAGTGTATCCAGAATTATGATCTTTGGCGACGTGCCAGATACTATGTTCCTCGGACAAATAGGAACTACGGTAGATGACACTCCGATTACGGCCGACATTGGCGATGATCAGGTTGTGGCCATACACGATATGGTCACCTTCCGCGCTGAGGCTGAGGGTGGGGTAAGCATGCTTAAGTACTCCTGGAACTTTGGCGACCGTGGTCCCGCTGGTGAAGATGCATCTGGCGAAATCGTGACCCACCGATATGCCAAAGGCGGCGACTTCACCGTTAAGTTGACTGTGTCCGACGTTTGGGGCATTAAAGAACCTGTGGTTCAGACGATAAAGGTTGCTGTAAACGACTAATCATTCGAGGACCAGCAAGTGATACTCGGACTGTTGCGCTCTATGCGCCCAAAGCAGTGGACGAAGAACCTGCTGGTCTTCGCCGGAATACTGTTTACGATAGAGCAGAAGCATCAGGTAGACGATTTTCTTCGTGTGCTTGCCGCTTTTGCTCTTTTCTGTTTGGCATCGGGTGCCGTATACCTTCTAAACGATGCTGCAGATAAAGCACGAGACAAACACCATCCCATCAAACAGAAGCGACCGATAGCCTCCGGAACCGTTCCCGTTAGCGTTGCTGTCATTTTTGCGCTTGTAGTCATGGTCTCCGTTGTCTATCTGTCGTTTAGAATGGACAACGGTTTTGGTCTTGTCCTGGCGGGGTATCTTGTTTTGACTTCACTTTACACGATGAAGCTGAAACACGTCGTGATTGTGGATCTTCTTGTGCTCGCTGGTGGGTTCGTCATCCGAGCTGTTGCAGGAGCGGTTGTTATCCACGTGCAGATTTCACCCTGGCTCCTGCTTTGCACCACGCTCCTCGCACTCTTTCTTGGGCTTGCCAAGCGCCGCAGCGAGGTGCTCACACTCGATACAGGTGCGATAGCACATCGCGAAATACTAGACCACTATTCTGTTGAATTCTTAGACCAGATGATCAACATCGCATCAGCGACCGCCTTGATGGCATACTCGCTGTATACGTTTTCCGCGTTTTCTGAGACAGCAAAAGCGCACCCGTCGATGATGATCACCATTCCATTTGTCATCTACGGCATATTCCGGTATCTGTATCTCGTGCATACCAAAAATGCCGGTGGGCATCCCGAGCAGGTGCTACTCGAAGATAGACCGCTTCAACTCGACATACTGCTCTGGGCTGCTATTGTAGCTATTATTCTCAAGTTTGATACACTGATTCCGTATATCGAAAGAATCGCTCATTACTGGTGGAAGTGGATAGGATGACTCTTGCGGCTTATTCACTGGCAAGTGGCAGTTCCGGCAATTCAATGCTTGTCCGTTGTGGTCGAACTTCGGTATTGATAGATGCTGGAATCGGCATCAAAAGGCTGATTGCTGCTCTTCAAAATATTGAGGTTGATCCCGCTGGTATATCGGCAATTCTCATAACCCACGAACACGGTGATCACATTATAAGTGCAGTGCGAATGGCTAACCGTTTTCGCATTCCTCTTGTCGCCAATGCTCCCACACTGAAGCAGATTAAAGGCTCTGGAAACGTTCCTGTAAGAGAGCTCGAAGTCGGGGAAGAAGCTGTGTTTGGCAGCCTTTCTGTTCGGTCGTTTCGTGTATGCCACGACGCCGCATGCCCCGTTGGATACAGCATTAGAAACCGAAATGGCGTAGTCTGCTATGCAACCGATACAGGCCGTTTAACACAGCAGATATGCACTGAGGCCGTAGCTGCTGACCTGTTGATTCTCGAATCAAACCACGATGTGGAGATGGTTGTGCACGGACATTATCCCGCATTTCTGAAGCGAAGAATACTTGGCGAGAGAGGGCACCTGTCTAACGATGCTGCTGCGAAACTCATCAGCTATCTTGCTGCTCAGGGTAAACCGAAATCGGTTTGGCTTGCGCATTTGAGCAATGAGAACAATACCCCTGCTCACGCATTGACCACTGCACAACGCGCACTTGCGAATTATCCGGGTAACTCGTTGAAAATATCCGTAGCGCAGCGCGATGTTCCGAGTCTTAGTTGGCAACGTGGTGGAAACATTTTTCAGATGAGTCTTTTCGGCTCTGCTGTTGATTGACATTAAACTTTCTGCTATGCTAATCTCAAAGGGGAGGCTACAGACGAGCTAGTTATGGATCATGCAAATATTCAGATTCTGATCGCCACTTTCGCAGTGACCTTCCTGATCCTCTACAAGATCTACTCTGCACGAGCCGGAAAGAAGATATACATTCGACGAATCCCGGGCTTGAATGAGATCGATGAAGCAGTTGGTCGAGCTACAGAAATGGGTCGACCTATGTTGTTCCATCCGGGAATGATGGACTTCACCCAGATCGGAACACTCGCTGCACTTGGTGTGCTTGGCCACGTGGCAAAAATGGGCGCCAAGATGGGGAACAGGTTGCTTTTTGTCACTTCAATTCCTGTTCTGGTTCCTGTGGCTGAGGATATTATCCGTCAGGCATTTGCTGCTGAGGGAACTCCGGAGTTGTTCAACTCGGAGGACGTTCGTTTTCCGGCTGCATCGAGCGATCAGTTGGCTTTGGCTTCGGTCGACTTGATGCACAAAGAAAAGACGGCTTCTCACTTCTTCTTCGGCTACTACGACTACACGGCTCTCCTTCTGACCGAGCCTGGCCAGCATACTGGAGCTATTCAGATTGCTGGGACAGATTCGTACCACCAGATACCGTTTTTCATTGCAAGCTGCGACTACACGGTAATAGGTGAAGAGTTGTATGCGGCAAGCGCATACCTTACACGCGAACCCACAATGCTCGGAAGCCTCATCGGACAAGACTACGCAAAGATTGTGGTGCTTATTATTATATTAATCGGCACATTAGCTGTCACGATTGGGCCAGGAGCAGCCGACGCGTTCGAGCGGTTCATTGGGGGGCCATACAAGTAGACTATGTGGAAAAAACGCCTCATTATAGTTGTAACCTTTCTCGCCGGACTCTACTACTTCTTGGAATTTGCAGTTCCAGCAACAGTGCCTTTCAAGACTGTAAGTGGAGTTGTAATTAGTGCAACAGACAATGAAATCGAAGTGGCGCGAGTCAAAGAGACTGGTTCGACTTTCATAACAGAGAAAACTGAAATCACCAAAGTTCCACTAAATGGTGGAGAACCCGAGAGAATGCCGCCGGATAGTCTCAAGTCCGGTGACCTGGTCACCGTTACGACGTTGAATGGTGGAACGATCTCGGGCATAGTAATGCCTGGAACATCACTTCATAAGATCAGAGTCGGCAGAGTAGAACCAGGCAGCATTCAGACAATTGAGATACAGAAGAACACTTCGATTCGTCGTTTCCGTATGGGAGGCTCGGCGGACGAAGTTGGCCCCAAAGCTCTGCACACGATGGGCAATGTTTACGATCGTTCTGCAGACTGGGTATCCGTTGGACCTACCACATATCTCACTTCGCTTCTGACCAGCGTAAACGACGTGTTTATTGTTCTGGCATCAATGGCGTGGGGGATGGGGCTCCTCAGTCTGTGGCTTGTGCACTCCGCCAACATACGCAAAAGGCGCCCTGAGTGGTATACCAGTGTTATCTTCTTCGCGGCTGTTGCTGCAGGAATCTGTGCGGGAATAGGCTTCGGTGTGTCGGAAGGCTCAGCTGGCTGGAGAGGTTTTGCGCTGGAGACGCAGAAGGTCGTGTACTGGCAAATTCTGCGGCCGATGGGTTCAACGATCTTCTCGCTGCTGACTTTCTTCCTTGCATCCGCTGCATATCGATCGTTCAAAGCCAAGAGTCCGGAAGCTGTTCTTATGATGGCGTCCGCGCTCATAGTAATGCTTGGCCAGATATCTCTCAGTGTATACGTCACCTCTGCAAGCACGTGGATTCTGTATATCATCAATAGCGCTGCTGTTCGCGGGATGTGGTTTGGTATGATGCTCGGAGCCATTGCCATAGGACTTAGAATGTGGCTCTCACTCGAGCGCGGTGCCTTCTTCGATAGGGAGCTGTAACATGCGTGACCTACTTATTAAGCTACAGACAATCGATCGACGCTGGGTGTACTTGGGAGTTGCCTTGGCGTGTGCCATACCGTTTTTTGTTCAAATCCCGCTAAATGTCCGACCTACACAAGAGACTATGGGCGTATACGACTGGATAGAAAACAACTACCCATACGGTTCGGGCAAAGTGGTACTCATTGATACGACCTGGGATGCCGGCAGCTTAGGTGAGAACATGGGGCAGGCGGAAGCAGTTATGGAACACCTGCTCTCCAAACGGATTCCATTTGTTGTTGTCAGCATTGGCAATGCTCTCGCACCTCCCTTCGCGGAAAGCGTGCTTAAAAAGTTGACTGAAGGCCCTAATGCGAAGTATCCAGGGCGGGTCTACGGAAAAGATTACGTTATCCTCGGTTTTGCTCCACCAAATAGTTGGCAGATTATGCAGCAAATTGCGAAGGACACCAAAAAGCAGTTCAAAGTTGACTATCGAGGCACGAGTACTTCTGATTATGAGAAATTGCCAATTATGGAGCACGTCAACAACATAGACGATATTGCGATGATATTCTGCGTGACATACTCGCCGGACGAAAACTGGATCGCCTTCATCCACGGTGTCTACGGTACCCCGGTTGCTTTTGGGTGTGCCGGGATCGAATCGACAACGAAGTACCGTTTCATCACGTCCAAGCAGTTGATTGGGCTGCTTGTTTCAGTCCGCGGAGCTGCGGAGTATGATGTGCTGCTTCACGACAATGCAACCGACAGGACAAACAAAGGAACAGAGTTGATTGTCCCGCTGGCTTTCGGGCACCTTGTTATAATTGCAGCTATTGTTTTGGGAAATATTGGCTACTTCGCTGCCAAGAAAAGGAGGCCATAACAGATGACTGTTGCTCACGACCAGTTATGGCAGATATGGTTGGCTGCGTTGATTACGCTGGGTGTCTATTCCTACCTCTATAGCGACAACAAGCTTTACCGGATTCTTCTGAACATCAGTATAGGACTCGGTGTAGGCTACAACTTCATAATTATGTGGAAGCAGACTGTCGGTCCCAAGTGGTGGGATCCGATGAATGCCGGATTCATAGCTCTAATAAAAGGACAGCCAGGTGGAGCAAGCGCACTTTGGATTATCGTTGGACTTCTTGGAGTGCTGTGGTATTTCCAGTTGAGCCGCAAGTATTTCTGGCTGTCGCGCATTGTTATTGGTATGGCTGTGGGGTCTGGTGCTGGGGTTGTTTTCAAGGCTTCATTCCTTACTAACGCTCCGCAGATTACAGACTCATTCCGCCCGCTGATTTCCGGGAGTCCCACTGCACTATGGTCAAACGGAACGCCCATTCTGAGCGGTATCGGTGAATTCAGCCTGATGCAGACGATGAATAATATCCTCTTTGTGGGTACAATAGTCTGTGTAATGGTGTATTTCTTCTTCTCGTTTTCGCACGATCGGAAAGCGATTAGCAGTACTGCGAAAACAGGTAGATGGCTTCTGATGATCAGCTTTGGTGCCTTCTTTGGAAACACAGTTATGACGCGTATGGCGGTGTTCCTCGAGAGGCTTCAGTACCTTATCGACGAGTGGATCAAGTATGCTATGCCGCACACGTCCGCAATAGCGTGGGCAATAATAGGTGTGGCGGTACTGATCATAATTGTGCTTTACTTGCTGCTGAGGCAACGACCGCCTAAGACACCGATGCCGGAGGCAAGCTCAGAATAGTCTTTACTTAATGGGCTGGACGGCTGAAGCCTTTGGCTGCATTGAAATGGCAAATCTGCTGCAGTGCGCGGCAGAACACCTTCGATATTGAAGGCCGGGTTTATTGACTGGCTCGGCCTTCTATCGCATTAGATATAAAGAATTATGGCGCAGATATCCAAACCAGTTTTGCTTACGATCGACCAAATCCTATCGGCTCAACAGCGGATCGGCGATGCAGTGTATCACACACCGTGTCCGCCTTCTGAAACCCTGTCGCGATTATCTGGTTGCAGCATCTTCACCAAACTGGAGAACCTGCAGATGACAGGCTCCTTCAAAGAGCGTGGAGCAATCGCCAGATTGTCAACACTTACCGACGACGAAAAGGCTCGTGGAGTCATCGCGGCGAGTGCGGGAAACCACGCACAGGGAGTGGCATACCACGCATCGCGGATGGGTATTCGGTGCACAATCGTGATGCCGGAGTATACACCGCTTATCAAGGTTGCCAATACCCGACGCTCAGGCGCCAACGTGGTTGTGTTCGGCAGCAACTACGACCATGCATGTGAGCACGCTTTGGAATTGCAGAAGGAGAATGGCTGCGTTTTTATACATCCATTCAATGACTTCGACGTGATGGCAGGGCAGGGGACCATAGGACTTGAGATTCTGGAGCAGGTTCCCGACGTGGATGCAGTAATTGTTCCTGTCGGCGGTGGTGGTCTGATTGCAGGCGTCGCCGTCGCTATCAAGGAGGCTCGTCCCGATGTTAAGGTCATAGGTGTTCAGTCGCGGTGCGTGCCTTCTATGAAGACTTCGTTTGAAGAGCACGAGCTAACGTGTGTTCATCCGCAGGGTAGAACAATTGCCGACGGTATAGCTGTAAGTATTCCGGGCCATCTTACTTTCCCCATTATCCAGAAATATGTGGATAGGATTGTTACTGCAGACGACGACGAAATCGCAAGCGCAATTCTTCTTATGCTCGAAATTGAAAAGACCGTCTGTGAAGGAGCCGGAGCAATTCCTCTTGCCGCTGTCTTGAACCGCCAGCTCGGTTTAGAGGGAAAGAAGGTTGTGATGGTGATCTCCGGTGGAAACATCGACGTCAACGCGCTCGCTGCGATTATCCAGAGGGGATTAGTGCGCGACGGCCGTTTAGTGCGATTGCGAGTGCTCTTGCACGATAGGCCGGGAACTCTCTCGGAGTTGTCTACTGCTCTCGCTGAAACCAGGGCGAACGTGCTGGAAATCACCCATCACCGCACATTTATAAACGCGGCACTCGGAGAAGCTGTCGTAGATTTGGATTTGGAGACAGAGGGTGTCGAGCACCTGAGACGTATCGTAGAACGTCTCGACAGTGCCGGATACCGACCGCAGCGAGTCGAATAGACGGCAACCACAGTGCTAATCTGTCTCTTTAGAGCTGCAGCCTTGCAGCTCCAGCCTCTCGTGCGCGTCCACACGGTTTCTCCATTCCAATGATGCATTTCATTGTGCTTTTTTTCAAACCGTTCTTCAAATGCGCGATTATTGCGAAACTCTGCAGGAAAACCATCAGTTAAGAGCCAAGGGGTTCATGCGGGAAATCCATCAGCAAGAAAGGTAGTTTAAGTCAATGCCGAAGATCGCGTTTATTGGAGCTGGAAGTTTTGGATTTACCAGAGCCTTAGTGAGGGATATTCTCACTTTTCCGACTCTAGCAGACAGTACCATAGCCCTCATGGATATCGATGAGGAACGCCTATCATTCATCAAGACAGCAGTAGACCGCATAGTTGAAGCCGGCGGTTATCCTGCAAAGGTTATCGCAACCACCGACAGAGTCGAAGCTCTAAAAGACGCCGACGGAGTAGTCAGTACGATTCTCCAGGGTGGTGTGGATGTATTCACTACTGATATCGATATTCCATTAAAATACGGCATCGATATCAACATTGGAGACACAAGGGGACCGTCGGGGATTTTCAGGGCGCTTCGCACAATCCCTGTGATGCTGGATATCTGTGCCGACATCGAGCGGTACTGTCCGGAAGCTATATTCCTGAACTATACCAACCCAATGGCTATGCTTTGCCGGGCTATGCAGGGTGAGAGCAAGGTAAAAGTCTCCGGCCTTTGCCACAGTGTTCAGGGCACTGCTATTATGCTTGCCAAATGGATCGGAGCCCCGCCCGAAGAGACAACCTATCTCTGTGCAGGTATCAATCACCAAGCGTGGTATCTCAACTTCAAATGGAATGGCAAAGATGCCTACCCACTGATTCGTGAGGCGGTCGACAAACCAGAGATCTACAACGAAGAGATCGTTAGAAACGAAATGTATTTGCATCTGGGTTACTATGTTACAGAGTCCAGCGGGCACAACTCGGAGTACAACGCCTGGTTCAGAAAAAGACCAGAACTGATTGAGAAGTACTGCACCCACGGCACCGGTTGGAACCCGGGTGTTCACGGTATGATTCGTGATGAGTACATCGACAGGCAGATAACCTGGCGCGATGATATCAAAGAGAGAATTGCGAAGCCTGTGAAACTGGAAAGAGGTATTGAATACGCATCCAATATATTCAATGCCACTATTGGGGATGGTGACATTTACGAGTTTAACGGCAACGTTCGCAACTTCGGGCTGATCGACAACCTGCCAGAAGGCTGCTGTGTTGAGGTTCCCGTTATGGCGTCGAAGCGAGGGCTGGATCCGATTCACGTCGGACCGCTTCCACCTCAGCTTGCACTGCTGAACAGCATCAACGCTCAGTGCGAGGAGATGGCGGTTGAGGCTGCAATTCAGGGAGATCCAACAATGGCTTTCCACGCCGTCGCTTACGATCCACTGACATCAGCGGTGCTGAGCTTGGCGGAGATCAAGCGGATGGTCGACGAAATGTTCCAAGCAAACAGAGAATGGCTGCCGCAATTCAAACACCTGAGTTAAGAGTAGTAGTTCCAAATCTTACAGATTGAAATGCCTGCCCCATTTGGGGCAGGCTCAGTATTAGGGGGATACATCGGCTCCTGCTATCCTCGAATCACCCGCGCCTAAGCGCAATCGCTCTCATTGCTTCGGTGACCATAGGGTTCAACGCAAATGAGGATGGATACAGGAGGACAAATGAACTTCGAAAAATCACTCGATGCTATCCAACGAGTTATCGAGTCATCTGATCTGGCAGCAGTCGCGCAGGTTAAGCGAATACTCACCGAAATCAACTTCGCAGTGCAACTAACTGAGCTGTATCCGGAGAATAAATCACAGTGGCAGCCGCTTATTCTTCGTGCTGCCCAATCTGTTCAGTGTGCTCTGTTTACAGGAGGGGCAATCGATTTTGATAGTGTAGTAAGAGATGCCGAAGGCATCCTTTCTCCAATCGGAGCAACTGCCAAAGAATATACAGTTCATTGCTGTGGCCACGCGCATATCGATATGAACTGGCTTTGGCCGTGGCAAGACACTGTGAGCGCAACCCACGACACCTTTCTCACTGTAGATCGTCTGATGGAAGAATTCCCGGCTTTTCGTTTCTCCCAAAGCCAAATATCAGTCTATCACGCTATGGAAGAGTACTGTCCGGAAGTCTTCGAGAGGATCAAAGTGCGCATCGGCGAGGGTAGGTGGGAGCCACTGGCCGCTATGTGGGTTGAGGGCGACAAAAACCTGGCGTCCGGCGAGATCATCTGCCGTAACGTACTCTACTCCAGGCGATATCTCAAAGAGAAGTTTGGACTGCCGTACGACACTGTAAAGATCGACTGGGAGTGCGATACATTCGGCCATCCGTATACTCTTCCTGCAATTCTGAACCGAGGCGGAATTACTCGCCATTACCGGCACCGAACGCGACCTGAACACTGGCTCATTTGGTGGAAATCGCCTGATGGATCCAAGGTTCTTTCGTTTTACGACAAAGCAACCTATAATGGGCCTCTGGATGAGTCAATGATTAAGCACCTTGTAGACTATGTGAAGGACACTTCTTTGAAGGACTTTCTATTTGTCTACGGTGTCGGCGACCACGGTGGCGGCCCGACCAGACGCGATCTTATCCGTGCCGAAGAGTATCAGTCGTGGCCGATATTCCCCAACGTTCGGCTTTCTTCCACAGATGAGTATTTCTCCATTATTGAACAACAGGTCGAGCATATTCCAACTGTCGATGACGAGCTGAACTTCGTTTTCGAAGGCTGCTACACATCGCAAAGCGGTGTCAAGCTTGCCAACAGGGTGAGCGAGAACGTTCTGCCGGAAGTAGAAGCGTTGTCGCTTGTTGCTGGGGCTACGGTCGGCTTCCCGTATCCATCGGAGCACCTATTGAAGGGGTGGCAGCTTGCGATGTTCAATCAGTTCCACGATATTCTCCCCGGTTCCGGGATTCACGCAACTTACGAGCACGCTCAAGGACTTTTCCAGGAGATTCAAGCGATTACGGG
Source organism: uncultured bacterium (assembly GCA_964497515.1). GTDB lineage: Bacteria > Armatimonadota > UBA5829 > UBA5829 > DTLH01 > CAZCCV01. The sequence goes on from CAZCCV010000026.1 coordinate 10,947, forward strand.
GGCGATTCGCACGCGGGCACTTCGCTCGCTCGCTGCTAAGATTGATACTTCTTCTGCATCAGGTGTGGAGCCTGCAACAGGTGGCCTCGGTGCATCAATAGGCGATGGAATTGGTGCCGGGGCTGGGGACCCCACAATCCCTGGCGGCATCTCTGCATACAACGTGGGTGCGGTAGATGCCGAGCCGTTTGTGGTATTCAACCAACTTCCATTCCCGCGTTCGGGCGTTCTGAATGCTAAGATATGGAACAAAGTCATACCGGATGATAAGATCGTTGTGCGCGATGATGAAGGCCATGAAATCAAAGCACAGGTCATCAAAAAGGGTGACTACTGGGGGCACCAGTTCACCGAATTCCTTTTCCCTGTAAAAGACGTGCCTGCAACGGGCTACCGAGTATACACGGCTATGCGTTCTGCTGATGCTTCGGAGCCTGAGGGTGTCAAGCTCACTCCTTCTCTGCATTCCTGGCCGTTCGCTCCTCAATGGTTGGAGATCACTCCACCCGTTGTTATGGAAAACGAGTTTGTTCGAGTGGAGATGGATCTGGCGAGCGGTGCTATCAAGAGCCTGATAGACAAGTCCACCGGTTGGGAGATGGTGCCAGAGGGTCAGCTTCTGGGTGTTCTTGAACTGGTGCAGGAAGCGCCTCGTGGAATGTCAGCGTGGGAAATCGGACAGATAGCAAGAGTCGCACCCCTTATAAGCGATGGTAAACTCCAGATTGTTCACCGCGGACCTCATCGTGCGGCAGTCGCCACCACCAGAAAGGTGAACGACTCTACAATCACAGTTGAAGTTGGTCTTTCTGCAGATAGTGCTATGGTGGACTTCACTGTTACAGCGGACTGGTTGGAAAGAGGCACTGAAGAGACCGGGGTTCCAATGCTCCGGATAGCTTTCCCTGTAGACATAACAGAGACAAAAGCAACCTATGAGATCCCCTTTGGAAGTATCTCTCGACCAGCCAATGGCAACGAAGTTCCTGCGCTCAAGTGGGCTGATTTGTCGGGCAAGCGAGCTTCTGCCGATGGTGCATTTGGGATAACCCTTGTCAACGACTGCAAATATGGTCACAGTGCCGATGGAAACACACTTCGGCTCACGCTGCTGAGATCCAGCTTCGGTCCGGATCCGCTCCCAGAGATGGGGAGGCACACTATGCGATTTGCCATCCTTCCACACGATGGCTGCTGCAGTATTTCCGATGCAGTTCGCGCTGGCGCAGCTTTCAACCTGCCAATGAATGTTGCAAGTACCGACATCCACAAAGGCAGCCTTCCAGCTTCCAAGGGGTTTGTGGAGGTTCTCTCTTCGAGCGTCATGCTTGCAGGGCTCAAGAAGGCTGAAGATTCCAACGCGATAGTTCTGCGGCTCTATGAAGTGGATGGCAGGGCAGTAGAGGCACAGATCCGACTGAGAGACATTGCAAAACCTGGTGCTGTTGCTAAGGAAGTGGATCTGATGGAGCAGCCGATAACCCCATCATCAGCAAAGATGGAAGGCGATACGCTATTCGTAAACATTCCTGCTTACGGCATAGCCTCAGTAATAGTTGGTTAGGTGGATTTTCATCTGGGCAGTTGGTGCAAATGACGCTGCCCAGATGATTATTCTGCAGTAGTAGGATTTGTCAGAATGACAAGGAATGCAAGTGGGCGACCTGCCTGCACGGTCGCCCGTCACAGCATCGCATATCGTGGTATGTAAGGCGATACCAACAATGGTAACCACGCTGGACGAGCAGGCGCTGTCAATCAATTGGACTTCAACAGCATTTCATTTGTTCCAATGTTTGTCGTAGTGAAATTATGACGGCAGCTTCTGGCACTCAGGGCAGAAATAGCACGCTCCTCCCAGGAATTGAATCTTCTGTATCAGTTCGCCGCATTCAGAGCAGGGCTTTCCAACTGATTTTGCATCCAGCAATCGGGAGTAATTGCCGGCACGGCCGAAAAGATCGACCTCCGAGTTCCTTCCTCCTTCATCTACAGCCTTTCTAAGTGTTACCTGAATCGCATCATACAGGGAACGTTTCTCAGTTTCTGTGAGCTCTACAGCTTTTCTCTTGGGGTGAATGCTTGCTCTAAAGAGAATGTCCTGCAGATAGCCGTTGCCAATTCCGTGTATTCCGGGTTCGCTTACGATGAAGAACTTGATACTCCGGGAGTCATTCGGCTCCATCGCAGTGAGCAGACTATCGAAATAGTCGTAGGTGAACTGGTCACATATGGGTGACATCCTCTGAAACCCGATATAGGGGTGATCTCGTGCTTCAGGTTCTGTCAGAATCATTGCTGCTCCCCAGCCTTGCACGCTGACTGTTAGAAATGTGTTGTCGGTAAACTCAAGCAGCAGGTGATACTTTTTGGGAAGGGTTTCTGGCCCTTGGTGCAGAATAATCCGCTCACCACCGATGCCGAGCACAAGCAGATAATTGGGTTCAATATCGACAATTATCGCCCAACCGCACTCTCTGGCGTTACCAATACGCTTCGTGGGGAGAATTGTCGCATACTCTTCCGGTGTGCGGGAGTAGAAGGCAAACTTGTGGGGTGAGTTGCCTCGTATCGCAGCCTTGATTGTTTTCCCTTTCAGATGTTCAGTAATCTGGCGCGAAAGAGTGATAGCTTCCGGTAGCTCAATCATATTAGCCCCCTAAACTAATGTCGAGCCATAATACCACCGGTAATTTGTAGTAGTCAATACAGGTTAGCGCAGCCAGAGCGACGGCTGGTAGACAAGTGCCAGAATAGCTCCACCAGCTATGCTTGCTGCGAGTGCAAGAGCAATGAGTGCAGCCCGAACCCGCCTGTTTCGGCCTTTTGGAGGCGTGCCCAGTATGCCGCACGTATCACGCGGTTCCTGCCAGAAGGTCAATTCCATTTCCTCTGCAGGTGTCTTAGCGGTGGCAGTGGTCACTACTGCTTCCAGCCGTTTTAGCGCGCTTTCCTGTTTCTTGAGTTCATCTTCCTGCTGCTGGAGAACCCCCATAATCCTCGGGCCTTCCGCGGCCGGGCAGTCGCTCGACGGTTCCTCTTCGCCATCGGCGTAGAGAGTCTGTTCTGCGGTCACTGATTCCTGGGGAGTATCAGTGTTTACAGGTTCGCGGTCGATAATCATAATGAAACGATTGGTTCCATCTGGATCTTTGCCTACGCACTTAATGCCGATTCTCTCCTGTTTGCGTGGGTTATGAAGCTCAAAGAGTGCGGAGAGCTGAGGCGATGTCAAGCTCACCGAAATCATTGTTCCAGATCGTTCCTCTTTCAAGACTACGCTCTCGATCTGCTCATCTGCTTCAAAGGAATACGGACGTTCGAGAAATCCGACCAGTATATCCCCCACTGCCGGTTTCCATTCTATAGGACTTGCAGAGTCCCAGTCCCTGAGTTCGGCTCTCAGATTACGCAACCTAATCAACTCCTGTCTTCGGGTGCAGCTTTCCTTCGCACCTCATAAAGTAAATCGGTAAAATGGCCTGATTTCCTCAGTTATTGAGCAGTGCTCTTGCCTCGGATTTGTGGCCGTGGTATACTTCAGGCGTTCTTGTGAACAAATGCACAGAGTCCCATGGGGGATTGTTTATGGTCAAAAGCAACCACGGCAGAGTCCCGATGCCTACTCTCGAACGCATAGCAACGTATTTGACTGCACTTACGGGCTTGGACGATGGGAGCGTCGACACCATTTCTTCGCGCGACATTGAACGGCTCACTGGCATTAACGCTGCGCAGTTCCGCAAGGATTTGTCATACTTTGGCGAGTTCGGCAGACCCGGGGTAGGGTATGAAATCAACGATCTTAAGTCTCGACTTGCGACTCTATTGAAGGTCTCTCGTCCCCAACCGGTGCTCCTTGTTGGTGCTGGCAATCTCGGGAGTGCTCTGATTGGTTATCCCGGTCTTAATGCTCAAAACCTGCATATTGTATCAGTTTTCGACAATAACCCTATCAAAGTTGGGCGACGGCTTTGGGGTTTGGAGATCTGCGACTCTGCAGATATGACTGCCGTAAACCGCGAAATCGGCGCCAGATTGGGCATTATCGCTGTTCCAGCCTCTGCAGGTCAGATGGCTGCAAACCAGCTCGTTGAAGCGGGTGTAAAAGCAATCCTGAACTTCTCTCCTACCATTCTTAAGGCTCCACGAGATATTGTGATCCGCAATGTAGACTTTGTTCAGGAACTCGCGGTTCTGGCGTTCCATCTATCTGACGAAGACATCCTGGTGGCCACTGATATATAGTCGGTATTTGGATCTATGAAACACTTCTTTTCTACAGAGTTCTGGACTAGTCTTTTCCAATCGTACGGAGAGCGTGTTTTCTGCGCAGTGTTGCAGATTGTGCTCACCGTAGCGCTCCTCATTGCTGCACGCATCATTCTGTTCAGAGTGATCGATCGCACAATGGGGGTGATAATAGGCAAGCAGAAGGGCAGCGAGCGACAAGACAGGCAATCCCGCACTCGCACCCTTGCCAGTCTGCTCCGGAGTGTTACGGCATACATACTGACTTTCATCGCGGGACTTATGATTCTCCGAGCCCTTGGTGTAGACGCTCTGCCTCTTCTCACGACTGCTGGTGTTGTGGGGCTCTCAGTCGGTTTCGGTTCACAAAAACTCGTTCGAGATGTCATTTCAGGTTTCTTCATCTTGCTGGAAAACCAGTATGTTGTGGGGGAATACGTCACTATTGGCTTGGTGAGCGGAGTGGTGGAAGAAGTCGGCATGCGAACCACCCGAATTCGAGACGATATTGGGCGGCTGACTATTATCTCAAACGGGGAGATAGCTCAAGTGACGAACCACTCCAGAGGATCGTTCTTGACTAGTGTTGATATCTCAGTGCCTTCCACTGCTGATCTCGACCGAGTTGTGGAGATCCTTCGTCAGATTGGCAGAGATGTAGCAGAGGAACGCAGAGACGTAATGGCGCCGTTTTCTTGTGATGGCGTTGCTGCGATGGATGGCATAAAAGTCACACTGAGGCTAATTGGTAGAGTAGACCCAAGCTCACAGCAAGATATCCAAATGGACATCCGTCGCCGTGTCCGCAACGTTTTCGCCGAAGCCAACATAGCCCTCGCCTGAATCGTCTGCCTGTATTTAGAACCCGTCCATCATCGAAAAAGCTGGATACACTTTCGGGAAGAGCGCAGAAAGCAGACTCCGAGCAGGATGCTCAGGGAACATTTCCGAAGCCGGCGAGTAGCCCAGTAGCAGCTCGCACAGTTGCTTTTCGTTAAGTTCAAGTCGGCTCGAGCCGGGCTGGTCTTGCAGTGTGACACCACCGGTTCCTGCAGATAGATTGAGCTCACCGTGTGGTGTTGAGAGCGTAACAGAGCCTTGTGCCCCCAATTTTGCGGCGCGGCGCGACATCTCAGGCAGCATTTTGGTCACCATCTGGTTCAGATTCAGCACTCTAAACATTGAGTGCGTGCCCAGTTGCGTCTCTACGTGGGTGCCGATCTCTCTCACCGCAGTGAGAACCTCCTGCTTATTAGTAGGGACAACCGCAATTGACTCCAATTCCAGCTCTTTTGCTTCTGCTACAGCTGCATTCATAAGTGAAGGAAATGCTGTCTCATTTCCATCTGTGCATCCCATTTCAGCGATGCTGTAAGCAGAGCCATGGTTGATTCCCGCTAGGTATGCAGCTATGTTTCCATCGGTTTTTTCAGCAATCCAAACACTGTGCCGTGTGCTGTACGACTTCATTACGAAGTCCATCCAATACTCTTTGGTACGGATGGCGGATAGCGTCACATCCGAGTAGGTTTGGTTATACATATCTATAACCGCAGCAGCATCATCTGCGGTGTATGGCCGAACAGTATAACTTGAATAAGGCGGAGTCAGCCTGTCAATTCTATAAATCTCGTTTGCTATGTCGACAGTTGCATACCTGAAGCGCTCATAGTACTCGTTGATGCCGGTAAGCAGCATCGAAAAGTCCATTTCCTCTTCGATCATTACACGGACGGCGTCGCACATTGCTTTGGAAGAGTACCCTTTGTGCTGGAACTCGCGCGGTGTGCCGACATTTGCAATACCGCCCATAACCAGTGTCGATGCGCCGAATCGCACTTCTCGACGACATATCTGCACAATGCTTACGACTTTTCCATTGTCCTCTACAATGCGCGAGTGTTCCGGTTTGAACCACGGGTCTCCGCCGATGTAACGGCGGAACAGTTCGCGCGGCGCTTTCGGAAATGCTTCTGCCAAAGTGTCCAGATAGACTTCGGTTTCTTCGGGGCGGATGCTCCTAACTTCCATCTACTGCATACTCCCTCCGGACCTCCGGAATCAGTTCGAGTATCTTCTTGGTAAGTACGTGTGTGTCATTTAGCCCGCACACTTCGAAGAGTGCGCCCTCAAAGCCACTAGATGATATTATGTCCTGCACTCTCGGGGCGGTCGGGTCGTCTGGCGGGTTGAACAGAAGCCCGGCCGCAATACCGCGGCAGACGTTTTCTGGGAACACTCCTTGGTCTAGAGTGAACTTTGCAGCACCTACCAGTCTGTCCTCCGGGCCGAGCTTTCGAACCGGGTCACGGCCGACGCGCGATACCTGATCTCCCAGTGCGATATTCCCGATACGTTCGATCAAGTCATCAATGTGCGCCTGATGCTCTACTGGATCCACTCCATACATTTTGGTCAACGCCTCTCCAGTCTCAGCAAGCGCGGCCAATGTCGCCGAGCGGACTTTGTCATCACACATAGCCTGGTGCATGGAGTCATGCCCGCGGAGATAACCGAGATACGCAGCCACAGCGTGCCCACAGTTGTGTGTAAACAGCTTGTCGTCTACATACGCCTGGAAATTCCATCTCGGTTCCATTCCAACTATGCTCGGAATTTCACCAACGAAACCCTGCTCATCAACCGGCAGTCGCTTATAAGGCTCTACGACAATTAGCAACGGGTCTTCGCGGTGCTGTTCTTCAGTCATAAACGGCACCATTCTAGCTACTACCGACATCACAAACCCTGTCTGTTCGGCTAGATACTGGTGATGCTGTTCAGGCAGATACTCGCGCACTTTGTCTCGCAAAAACGCATCGGCGTGAGCCAAGTTCTCGCAGATTATGATATTAAGAGGTTCAGCGTTTTGGTTCTCCGCCCGCTTCTCTATACCTCTCGCAACGGCAGGAGCTATAGCAGTAAGAACGTTAACACCAACTGCCGTACACGCGAGGTCAGCAGTTGCCAGTTCTTCGGCCACTTGTTCGATATCGCGGCCGTCTACGCACCGAACGTTGGAGATAGGAATGTCTTCAGGTGTTTCGGAAGCAATTCGTATTGTGTAGCAGCGCCTTTCATTCAGAAGCCTCACCACATCCGGGACAACATCCACAAATACTACCTCGTATCCGGTCTCATGGAAAAGCTGGCCGATAAACCCTCGACCTATATTCCCTGCGCCGAACTGCACTGCTTTCTTCACGAACTAACCTCCTGCTCCTCTCCTTTGAACTCCTTAAACGCATAAGGCAAGCACTCCGCAAGGGAGCGCATCACATAGTTGCCATCCATTGAAGCGGTAACAACTATCGGAGGCTCTTTACCGGCAAACTCCTGAATAACTTGCAGGCACGCGCCACAAGGGTCCACCTGACCATCCGACATAATTGTGATTGCTACAATCTCTCGTTCTCCTGCAGCTACTGCTGTAGTCACAGCCACCCGTTCTGCACATATTGTGAGCCCGAAAGATGCGTTTTCCACATTGCAGCCGGTATATATGCGTCCACTCGTTGCCAGCACCGCAGCTCCGACCCTAAAGTGAGAGTACGGAGAATACGCGTTCTCTCTGGCGTTTGCTGCTGCACGCATCATCTCAGCCATAGCCAGTTCCGCTTGCTCTAGTTTGTTCAAGCCATTATTCCTTCCCTCAATGCTTAAGAATAACTACAGTCGCCCCGCTGCCGCCCTCTTCCTGTTCGCCCAGTCTGAAGCTTTCTACAGCCGGATTGTCCTTCAAGAATTCCCAAACAACGCTTCTGAGTACACCGGTTCCTTTGCCGTGGATAATCCTCACTTGCTCCAGCCCTGCAGCGTGTGCACCATCTATATATCTGTCCAGCAGATACGCTGCTTCTTCGGCGCGCTGGGCAATCAGTTTCAATTCCGGTGATATTTCGGTCGTTTTCGTTAGTGAGATGAGTGGCGTTGACGCCTGCGGAGCTTGTTCGACAGATTTCTTTGAAGACGGTCGAATGGAACTGACAGGCATCTTGACTCGCATCGTCCCAATAACCACTATTGCCTCGCCATCTTGAGGGTCTTCAGCCAGAAAACCTTCCTGGTTCATATTGGCGATTCTTATAATATCGCCCTTTTTGAACTCCACGCCTTCTGTTGGCAGATCAGGTTCTGGTTCAGGTTCTACGATGAGTTCTTCTCGCACATGCTCGAGAGAGTTTTTGATTTCCTGTTTCAGTCGTTCCGAACGCTTGCCCTCGCGAGTCGTCTTTTCAAGTTGCTCCAGATCGCGTTCCAGTCGCTTGGAATAGCGTTCAATGACTTGCTTGCCTCGGTTTCTGACCTCTTCTTCAACCTTCGACCTTGCAACTTCGAGCTTCCGCAATTGCTCTTCGTATCTGCGTCGCAGGATTTCTGCCTCAGTTGCAGACTTCCTTGCTTCGCGCTGGTCTTCAAGAGCCGCTCGATGACTCTCTTCAATCCGACGTATAATCTCCTCTGAATCGTCCTCCCGTCCGGCGAACTCCTCCTGAGCACGAGCGATGATCCGCTCTGGCATTCCCAATCTGGCTGCAATATAGAATGCGTTGCTGCTTCCGGGAACACCGACCATTAAGCGGTAGGTGGGTCTGAGCGTCACTGGGTCGAACTCCACGCTTGCGTTCTGCACGGCATCGTGGAGAAATGCAAACTCCTTCAACTCGCCGTAGTGGGTAGTAGCAACTGTTCTAGCCCCTTTTTCAAGCAGTGCTTCCAAAATGGACTTGGCCAGTGCCGCGCCTTCGGCAGGGTCCGTGCCGGCTCCGAGTTCATCGAACAGCACCAGTGAATTAGCTCCGACCGAATTCATAACGTGGACGATGTTGCGCACGTGTGATGAAAATGTCGAGAGCGATTGTTCTATACTCTGTTCGTCTCCAATGTCCGCAAACACCTGATCGAACACCGCTATCTCAGAACCAACTCCAGCAGAAATATGCAGCCCGGATTGTGCCATCAGAGTCAGCAGGCCAATAGTTTTGAGGGTTACGGTCTTTCCACCGGTATTGGGGCCTGTTATCAGGAGCACTCTGAACCGTTGACCTAGTTCGACATCAATCGGAACCACATCTCCAGCTAGCAGTGGGTGTCTTGCAGATACGAGCCTCAGGCATCCTTTGGTATTGAGAACCGGTTCCACCCCGCCCATATCCGAAGATAGTCGAGCTTTTGCCGTAACAAAATCGATATGAGCAACAACCTCCATAGTATTCAACGCATCAGGTGCGATGGCAGCGACCTGTAGGGTGAGTTCGCGAAGTATTGCTTCCACTTCCTCGCGCTCTCGAGCTTCCAGTTGCTTGAGATCGTTCCCCAGGTCAACAATCTGCTCTGGTTCAACGAAGACAGTCGCACCAGAAGAGCTTGAGTCGTGGACTATCCCTTTTATCTGGGATCGATACTCGATTTTGACGGGAATGCAGTAACGATCCGAACGTTGGGTAATCACGGGTTCCTGGATAGCGGTACGATATTTGGACGACTGTATCAACGAATTCAGTCGTTCCATAATCCGTGAGTGTTTCGTTCTTTGTTCGGATCGGATTTTCGCCAGGGTGGGGGTTGCCGAGTCGACGATTTCACCAGACCCATTTATGCTTTGTGCAACCGATGTCTCCAGCTTCTCGAAAACTACAATCCGCCCGCCGATTTCCGACATCAGCGGGTATTCCTCTTTGAACTTCACGAGGAAGGAGCGCAATCTACGTGAAGTGCCGAGTGTATGGGCAACAGCGAGCAGTTCCACCGGAGTCAGCATAGAGCCGATCTGAGATTTGCTTAGGAGTGGTCGAATGTCCGTAATGCCACCGAGTGGCACTGTGGAATGTCCCTCGATAATTGCGCGCGCCTCTGTGGTCTCGGCGAGCATTCGGCTGATCCAGTTGACATCTCTTTGCGGAACAAGCTCGAGCGCCCTCTCTCGCCCCAGCGAGCAAGCAGCTTGTTCGGCCAAGAGATTCACAATTTTATCAAACTCAAGCACCCTGAGTGTATGCGCTTCCATTGTTAATAGATTATACCAGTGAGAGGGTGGGGCGGCAAGGAAACATCAACTACTGAGTTAGAGAGATCATCGATGTGGTTAACCTACCATAGTCGTGGCGATTCCGTGACCACGTTCAGCGCACCCGAGTCCGAGGCTGCAAGGCATAAGCCTGCCTTGCCTTAAGATACGAAATTCCCGGTTGGTGTTCCTTAGAATCGTTTATCTGCCATAGCCTTTTCGAGGAGCTTTACTATTTCTTTGTGCCCTTGTTGGGCTGCCGCGTGCAGAGGCGTCCACCCGTGTCTTTCTGCGATACTTGGGTCTGCATTGTGCTGTAGCAAGACTTCCACGACGTCTCTGTGCCCCTCTAGGGCTGCCGCGTGCAGAGGCGTCGCCCCGTGTTTCGCTGCAACATTTGGGTCTGCATTGTGCTGTAGCAACACTTCCACGACGTCTCTATGCCCCTGTTGGGCTGCTATGAAAAGCGGCGTCACCCCGTGTTCCGCTGCAATATTCGGGTCTGCATTGTGTTGTAGCAACACTTCCACGACGTCTCTATACCCCAAGCCGGCTGCCATGTACAGTGGCGTCGTACCGTCGTGTACCGGAATATTTGGGTTGGCTTTGTTTTTTAACAACACTTCCACGACGTCTATGTGCCCCTCTATGGCTGCTATGATCAGTGGTGTCATCCCGTGTTCCGCTGCACTATTCGGATTTGCATAGTGCTGTAGCAACACTTCCACGACGTCTCTATGTCCATTTTGGGCAGCCATGATTAGTGGCGTCACCCCCTTGTCTGCCGCAATATTAGGGTCTGCATTGTGCTGCAGCAAGACTTCCACGACGTCTATGCGCCTCTCTAGGGCTGCTATGAAAAGTGGCGTCACCCCGTGTTCCGCTGCAATATTCGGGTCTGCATTGTGCTGTAGCAACAATTGCACGACGTCTCTATGCCCCTCTCGGGATGCCATGTACAGTGGCGTCGTACCGTCGTGTACCGGAATATTTGGGTTGGCTTTGTTTTTTAACAACACTTCCAACACGTCTGTATGCCCCTTTTGGGCAGCCATAAATAGTGGAGTCGTCCCGTCGTGTGCCGCAATATTAGGGTCTGCATTGTGCTGCAGCAACACTTCGACAACGCCCGTATATCCATTTTCAGCAGCTATGATCAGAGGAGTCGCCCCATTTTTTTGTGCAATATTAGGGCCTGCATTGTGCTGTAGCAACACTACCACGACATCTCTATGCCCTTGTTGGGCTGCCATGTGCAGAGGCGTAGCACCATCGTTACGTGCACTGTTTGGATCGGCATTATGCCGAAGCAACACTTCCACTACTTCTCTGTGCCCCTCTTGGGCAGCCATGAATAGTGGTGTCGCCCCGTATTTGTCCACATTGTTTGGGTCTGCATTGTGCTCTAGTAACACTTCCACGACCTCTCTGTGCCCATATCCGGCTGCTATGATCAGTGGCGTCACCCCGTCTTTGTCTGCGATATTTGGGTCTGCATTGTGCTGCAGCAACACTTCCACTACCACGCTCTGCCCATATACGGCTGCCCAAAAGAGTGCCGTAATCCCTTCAGTGTCTTTTTTATTAACATTGGTGCCCTGCTCAATGAGAGACCGTACCGCAGCCAAGTCCCCTTTTTTCGCCGCTTCGTGCAGACGACTGTGCCGAAATATCAGCCGAGCAAAGAGTGAGATAACTGACGACCATAGAGACCTTCTGCAATTCATAATTCTCCTCCCCGTTCCGTGTTTCGAAAATTGTACCGCACCAGGTTTTCTGGACACCGCTTTACATTATGCCGCTAATGGTTGTAAGCGCTAGTTTTCGCAGTGCTCCTGAGCTTCACGCGGCGTCATGAACCCCAATCTCTCGAACTGCCAATCACGGATAGCCTAATGTTACAGGCGCCACCTATTGTTGACCTCAGACCCAGCAATTCCAACATTCCTATGCCGCGAAAGTGCGGGTTGATGTGCTGTCTGTGCAGTAGTGTTGGCCAGTTCGGTTCTGCCCAGACACTTCAATTGATTGGTTGCGACCCGTGTCGAATATTAGGTCACTGTTTGAAAGCCATATATAGAATAGTAGCATTGAGCACAATGCACGTCAACCTATGTAGCTCGTGCTTGTCTCACGTTCTCAACCGTGGTATACTTCATCAGTTTTATGACACGTTGTGAAGGTGCAATATGGCAATTTTATTCACCGTCGGACACAGCAACGTTCCTACAGATAGGCTGATCGAGCTTCTGTCGATGCACAGCATCTCGCTCGTTGTCGACATCAGAAGCGACCCTCACAGCAAATACGCTCCACAGTTTAACAAGCAAGCGATAGAGACGGAGCTTAGATCGAAAGGCTTCGATTATATCTACTATGGCGACAGGCTTGGCGGGAAGCCAAGAAGCCCAGGGTTTTTCACTCCAAACGGCACGCCAAATTATGAGAAGATTGCCGCAACCCAGTTGTTTAAGAATGCTCTTTCCGAAGTGGTGACCATTGCCGAAACCACAACGCTTGCGCTAATGTGCTCTGAGGCCGATCCTCAGGTTTGCCATAGAGACAGAATGATTGGCTGGGCACTTCGTGAACAAGGTCACGAGGTGCGACACATTCTTCAGGATGGCACGATCCTTTCTGAGAGCCAGGGAAGATTGTTATGAGGGTGTTTCGTCGGAATGGACTGATAGCACAGCTCAACGGTTCATATAGGCAAGTGCTCGGTCTTATCGAGTCTTACGAAGGTAAACACCCGCCGCTCGTTGCAGGCGTGCATACGATTCCAGATTACTCTGCCAAAGTCGACTACGAGCAACCGTAGGGAGTAAAACGTGCATCCAGAAGGCTACTTGAAAGTCTCTAAAGAGATGCTATTGTCGCTTTCCCCAAGGGCGAAACAGCGATTGCTGCGCTTTTTAATCCGTTGGGGGCGTTACGATTCCGCACTGCCGATAGCTCGTGTTCTAGCAGAGGAAGCTCCTGATGGCATCCTGTATCCCGCGCTTCTAGCACAGACTCTGATTGCATTAGGTGAGGTCGATGAAGCATCGGAGGTGGTCGCCGACCTTGAAGACAGACACCGTGGTCGGCCTATGACCCTCGAAGCATCAGCCTGCCTGCAAATGGCTCTTGGAAACCTTCCAGAGTCTCTCAAGTTGTACCTTCAGATGCTGGAACTGAACACAGACAGCACAAATGCTTGGCGCGGTATGGCACAGGTCTACTACAGTGCCGGTCAGATTGACAAAGCCCACAGGTGCTGCCAGCAAGTGATCCAGATTTGTGCGAGCAGAGCTTCTGCAAAACCAGGTTCGCCGCCGTGTCCTTATCCTAATGTAATGCGGATTCTCGCGGATATTCACAGGCGCTCAAGCGATAATAAGCTGGCCGAAGAGATCGAAATGCAGCTGTTGAGAGACGAGCGCAAAGAAGAGTTGCAGCTACTGGATGAGATCACCCCGAGGGCTTCGTATAATCCTCGGCAACCTCAGAATCAGCCGCCAATTGTTGATGAACCACCAGTTGCCAAACTCCACGCAGACGCAAAAACAGCTTTGACAGAGGTGTTCGGGCATGCGAGCTTCGGGCAGGGGCAAGAGGAAGCTATATCTAGTATTATGGCTGGTCAAGATTTGCTTGTTGTAATGCCAACCGGTGGCGGAAAATCACTATGCTATCAGCTTCCAGCCGTGCTCGGGCTCCGTGTTGTAGTAATAACACCGTTGAAGGCGCTCATGAAAGATCAATTAGATGGTCTTCCTGCTTCACTCTCTAACCGTTCTGTAGTTATCAACAGTGATCTCGAAAGCGATGATATGGAGAAAGAAATCGCGAAGATAGCTGAAGGTTGTTACGACCTGATATACGCAGCGCCGGAACGGCTCCGACAAGCCCCATTTCTTTATGCACTGAAGCGTGCGGGTATCAATCTGTTTGTCGTCGACGAAGTTCACTGTCTGAGTATCTGGGGACACGATTTCAGGCCGGATTACTTGTTCATCGCGCCTGCACTGGAACTGTTGGGGCGTCCAACGTTTTGTGGGATGACAGCCACGGCTCCTTCAGCAATTCGGGAAGAGATCGCTTCACACACCGGCCGCAATCTCATCACGGTAAGTGCAGGAACGTACCGTGCAAACTTGTTTCTACAAGTGAAGCGCGTTTCAACCAAGCTCGAAAAGCTGCGCGCCATATCGAAGTTCTGTCTTTCGGAACCGGGATCAGGCATCATCTATGCTGACACTCGCAAAGGAACCGAAGAGATTGCATCATTTCTGCGAACAGCAGGGGTGGAAGCCGAGCACTATCACGCAGGTATGACGCCTGAAGAGCGCGTTGCGGTTCAGGATATTTTTATGTCTGGCAACTCACGCATCATTGTGGCCACCGTAGCCTTCGGAATGGGAGTCGACAAACCAGATGTTCGTTTCGTGATTCATTTCTCGCCGCCAAAGTCGGTAGAGAATTACTATCAAGAAGCTGGCAGGGCTGGGCGCGATGGATTGGTGTCTACGTGCCTGCTATTCTGCTCACCATCGGATGCGGGAACACTCACCAAACGAGCAAATGCGCCTCAGTTGACCATAGAACAGTTAAAGTATGTCTATGATTGCATTAAAAAATTGATACCACACGGCTCTGGCCTAATCCACATAGATGATATTCAGCGCGACACCAGACTCTACGAAGTATCGGTGCGAGTTGCTGTCAGCTTGCTCGAGAAGGCAGGTTTGCTGACCAGGAGGCTGGATGTGCCAATTAACGTAAGTCTGAAGGTTCGGCATTCCGCTGATCTCGCACCAGAGTTGACACTCTTCGTTAAGGCAGCGCACCTCCGAGTCGGGCAGAGAGTAGCGCTGGACGCAACCGAGCTAGCAGCTCGCTCGGGAATACCGCTATCCAGACTAGAGTGGACACTTCTTGAATGGCGCGATCGGGGATGGATATTTTTCCGCACGTCTGGGCGAACAATGCATCTCGAGCGCAACAAACCACCTTCAAACGCAAAACAGTTGCTCGAGGATCTACTGCAAGCACAGGCTGTTTCGGCGAAGACAAAGGCATCGAAGCTTCTGGAATACGTAAGAACGAACGACTGCAGGCACGATTATATTTTGCAGCATTTCGGCGAGGAACCGATCCAAAAATGCTCCACGTGCGATAACTGCTGCAAACGACACACTCCATCCACCTTTTCAGATACCCATCTGCTGATTCTAAGAGGTATATGTAGCCTGCCCATTCGGCTAGGCAGAAGTGGTTTAGCAAAGGCTTTTACAGGATGCAGATCGTGTCCTATCCAACCCCACGAATGGCCGCATTTGGGTGCCCTTTCGAGTTACAGCAGGAATGGCGTCGAAGGTTTGCTGGATGATTTGAGGGACTGGGGTTATCTTGAGCGAGATGGAAGTCCGCTGCGTCCGCTTCTCGTGCTGACTCCGGCAGGCAGAAAACTCGCTGTATCTGAGGCAGATAGACAGATTCCGATTCTGCCTATAAGACAGCGCGAATTGGCGGAGTGAATCATCTCTGATATACTGACGACGTATCTGGTGGAGTTATCGCTTCTGAACTTCAACCGACCAGTCTACGATATCGAGATTGGGAACTCTTACGTCTCCAGCGTCCTCGATCAGTGTTCGGGAGTTCGAATAGGTTTGGCTGTTTCGCACTGATATGGTGATGAAGTCATTCCCTCTCGACCCGAGAGCGTCGTAGTATCGGTTGGAGACAGGGGTATTCGGATCCAGCGGGCGCAGGTTTGTTGTTATGAAGTTGATATTGATAGTGTCGATGGTGTTCGCATCAATCCCGGGTGGGATGATCTGCTCGAGCGACACGGCGAACTGCAGTCTGTTCGCTCCGTGCGGTGGCGTGGAATAAGTTATAGGGGTACCCACAAACACGGTATCGGTCAGGCTCCCCGGCTGGAATCGGTAGACTCCGTAACCCTGGGGCTGAAACTGATCAAACAACACATAACTCGTTATATTGCCCGTGCCCCAGCCGTTTCCCCAAGGGATGCCGGCGATAGGAATCGGCCCAGGGGTAGTGCTTCCAGAAGTATCGAAAGCGACGTAATAGTACATAGTGGGGTCGATGTCTCCATCGACAGTCATTGATATTATGAGTCTGGTTCCGGATTCTGGAGTCACGTTTTCCGGAAATCTGGCGCACCCTGTGACTAATATACACAGAAGCGCAATGGCGAACACTGTTATGCTAAGCCTGTGTGGACTCATTCGATCTCCTGTTTCGACCTTGCAGACAGAACTGCCTGGGTTGAGTGCTGTAACGCGTTATGTCTAAAGAAATGCTAAGCAGATTATATCACAAACAGACTCTGAAGAACGTGCTGCTCGCAGTAGTGAGCGGGGTTGTGTTGACACTGGCATTCCCCAAGTTAGCATTCTATCCTCTGGCGTGGGTAGGGCTGGTTCCGCTGCTTATGGCTGTTCGTCGTACGACTCCACTTGGCAGCTTCTTTCTCGGCTGGTTAACCGGCTTTGTATTCTTTGCAGGATTGCTTTACTGGATAGGGCTTTTCGGAGTGTTACCCTGGCTGATGCTCGCGCTTAAGGAAGGTTTGGCGATTGCCGTATTCGCAATTGTCGCTAACGTTATTCTCTCCCGCTGCAATCTTGCGATAATTGCGCTTCCGGCGGTGTGGACGGCTCTTGAATATGTGCGAACGCTGGGAATCTTTGGATTCACGTGGGGCGATTTGGCTTACTCTCAGGTCAAGTGGCTGCCGTTTGTTCAATTGGCCGCACTGACAGGCTCTTGGGGTATCTCATTTCTGATCGTGCTTTGGAATGTGGCCGCTGCCGAACTAATCTATACCCGGTCGTTCGCTGCAAGGCTGTATGTTGCTGCAACAGCACTTCTGGTTCTCATCACTGCTATTGGTGGCCAAATGGCGATTAGCCGCATCAACAAAGATGGTCAGCAGCCTGACATGTCAGTAGCGTTAGTCCAAAGTGGTATCGAGCTCACGTGGGCTGACGATGAGAGAGTTTTGGAGTCTCACGAAGCGTATTCAAGAATGACGAAATCACTCGGCAGTAATAGTTGCTTCGATCTTATAGTATGGCCGGAGTCGGCAATTGCGGGCGATTTCAAAGCTTCTGCCATTCTGCAGAACGAGATGCTTTCACTTGCCGAATATGCTCAATCGTATCTGCTCGCTGGGGGGTTAAGCCGAATTATAGACGACAATGCTCCGGGAGGTTTTCGAGAGTATAACTCAGCTTATATGATGAGTCCGGACGGACAATTTGTGAGTGAGCACAGCAAAGTGCGACTGGTGCCCTTTGGCGAGTTCGTTCCGGGAAGAGGCTGGCTGCCATTCCTCGACCATTACCGGGTCAACGATTTCGACCGCTACCCCGGAGCAGGGTACATACCGATTCGCACACCTTTTGGCGATTTAGGTGTTATGATCTGCTTTGAGTCTACGTTCCCTTACATCGGCCGCACTTATGTAAACGAGGGAGCCGAACTGCTCGTTGTCATAACCAATGATTCCTGGTTCAAACAGACCGCGGCAGCCGCTCAGCACGCAGATTTCTCTGTTTTAAGGGCAATCGAGATGCGGCGCTATGTCGCGCGAGCTGCAACTACTGGCATATCCTGTCTTGTGACTCCTACAGGCGAGGTTCAAGTGCGTGCCGATCTTGATGAGGAGGCTCTAGTGGAAGGCAAGCTTGCAATGCTGCACGACAAGACCCTCTACGCACTTTGGGGTGATTGGTTTGTTTGGGTCTCAGTGCTGGTAGGACTCATCTGTTTGCTGCGAGCAGTTTTGGTCCAATCTTGCGTGAAGGGGCGCTCATGCTAGGTGGGGTAGGGATCACACGAACGCCCCGTCGAATCGGCCGACTTTCGTCGGCCGAAGCAGTGCTATACGTGTCCGAGCGCCTGTATTCCTCCCGTGCTGCTCTCATCTCCGGTTGTGGAGACAATTCTGTTTGTTCTTCGAGCTAGAACAAACGCGCCATATACAACGATTATCGCCAAAAATGTCAGGGAACCCGCGGCTCCCAGTATCAAAGCAACCATTTCTCACACCCCAGTAGTGTCGCACTAAAGAGTATGTTGGTGATACTAGTATGCCCAGCAGAGTGGAGTGCGAAACGGAAATCAATCGAGATTTCTTATCTTGGTGAATCCGGATTTACCGGAACCGTTTCACTTCGAAACGGCTAAGAGTCATCTGCTCGTTTCGGTTGATGTTAGCCTTCTGACGCGCAATATCTATCTGTTCTTCGACGCTGTCTACGCCTTCGAGATTTGGAAGAAGAACTCCCCGGCGGTTGCCACATTCGACGATGACTCCATAGCGATTTGGGTCAAGCACGCTTCTGTCACCGATGACTTCCGGAGCATCTAGAACATCCACAGAGCAGGTCAAGTCGCTGATCTCGTCTGGTGTCACGGGCAGAAACCGAGGGTCTCTGGTTGCAGAACTGATTGCGTTCTGAATGATTTCGTGCGCAATCGAGGGTTGAGTAGGCTCGAGTGTGCCGATGCATCCTCGAAGCTCTCCGAATTTCTTGAGAGAGACGAAGACTCCCGCTTGTCCCGATAGCTCCTGTTCAACGCTGGCGGGCGGCTCGATAGTCTCTTTGCGGCATATGTAGGCTTCTATTGCCTCCAAGGCAAGCTTCACGTGCGGGCTCATATCAGTCATTGTCTTCTGAGTCTCCTTCAGTCAGAGCTTTCTGTCCATACTTAGGTTCAGTATGGTTCAGAAGCCGCTGAATATTCGACTTATGTCTCAGTAGAATCAGGCAAGCAGCAACAAGCGCAAGAATGGTGTATGGCTGTGGAATTGGGCCCCCATACACTCCGAAATACATCATTACAGGCACAGATGCGCTCGCAACTATCGATGCCAGCGAGACATATCTGAACAAAGCCACAAGCAGTAACCAGATTCCAAACGCCGTGAGCGCAATTGGTGGGTTCAGCCCGATTATCACGCCCAGGCTCGTTGCGACTCCTTTTCCACCTTTAAATCCAAGGAATGGTGAGGCGCTGTGGCCAAGTATCGAAAGCAATCCAGCAGCAATTACGTAATAAGGCTGATTAGGTCCCGATAGATTGCTGTTTGCAAGCAGCACCGGAATAAAACCTTTCAGTGTATCTCCGATGAATACAACGGCTGCTGGCCCAGGGCCGAGAGTTCTCAGCACATTTGTCGCTCCAATGTTGCCGCTGCCGAGTGTTCGTATATCGATACCTCGCATTTTGCCGACAATCAGCCCTATCGGCACCGAGCCGAGCAAGTAAGAAAACGCAAGAGTGCAACTCAGACACATCTATTCCTTCTCCCTCTGTGCTTTCCTTGGGATTATACGTATGCGCGTTCCCTCGTAACTGTACGCCTTGCGTATCTGGTTCTCCAAATATCTTGCATAGGAGAAATGCACCAGTTCAGGATCGTTCACAAATATGATCACTGTTGGCGGTTTAACAGAAGGCATCGTAGCGTATCTGATTTTCAGCGGTCTGCCCTTATGAGCAATTGGATGCGCGTCCAGTGCGTCTTGAACGATTCTATTGAGCTCGCCTGTAGGTATGCGCTGTGCGTGATTCTGGTTGACTTCAATTGCTGTCTCCACTGCCGGAGATATCCCCCAACTATTGATAGCTGAAGTAAATACAACAGGCGCATATTCGAGGAATGCCATCTCTTTTCGGATTTCGGCTGTGAAACCTCGGTAACCCATCTTGCCCTTTTGTAGATCCCACTTGTTTACTACGATTACACAACCACGGCCAGACTCGTGAATGAAACCTCCCACACGCTTATCGCCTTCGGTGATACCGTCACCTGCATCGATTAGCAGCATAGAGACATCACTTCTTTCCAGTGCACGAATCGCGCGTAGGAATGTATAGTACTCAATGGAGCCCTGAATCTTACCGGCGCGGCGGATGCCTGCAGTATCTACAAGCACAATCTCCTGATCGTCATGCTCGAAGAGAGTATCGATTGCATCGCGTGTTGTGCCAGGTATATTAGAGACAATCACCCGCTCTTCTCCGAGGATTGCATTCACAAGGGAGGATTTGCCAACATTAGGCCGGCCGACTATAGAGAGGCGGATTGCTTCAGATGGAAGCGCATCTTCGTCTGTAGCAGAAGGCATTGCAGCGATAATATCGTCGAGTGCGTCTGCAAGTCCACGGCCGTGAATCGATGATACCGGACGAACCTCTCCGAGACCGAGATTGTAAAACTCGGCTGCCTCTAACTCCAGCTTCTCATTATCTACCTTATTGGCGATCAATAATACAGGAACACTGGTTCTGCGAAGCTCTTCGGCCAGCATTTCGTCTGTGCTTGTAATGCCTTCTGTAGCATCTAGCACAAAGACGACAACATCCGCTTCATCCATTGCCAGCTGTGCTTGCTGCGAGACTTGAACGGTAAGCGGGTCGGATTCGTTAAAGAGAATACCGCCGGTGTCAGTGACTACAAACTGTCGTCCGCTCCATTCGGCTTCAGCGTACAGCCTGTCTCTGGTTATACCGGGCACATCTTCGACGATTGCCAGTCTCTGTCCGACTATTCGGTTGAACAAGGTGGACTTACCGACGTTAGGTCTGCCCACAATGGCGACTATGGGTTTGTCCATCTGTCCTCCATTACCCAATTGGTTACAGGCAAAATGCTACCACGAATCAGCCCGACGGTCAAACAGCAGCGCTCGCAGTTTATTACCATCCCGCATTCGAGAAGTCAGCCTCCAAAGGCATTTGCTGAAGCGAGATATGCCCTGCTACTAGCACTTGCCTGCCAATCTGTCGTAAGATCTATACGAGGTCACTGTATGGTTATTGTGGAGGAGTAAATGTCCAGACTGATAGAATGTGTTCCAAACTTCTCCGAAGGCCGACGGCCTGAGGTGCTTGCTGCTATTGTGGCGGCCATTGCCAGTATCGAGGACATCAGGGTAATAGGTCAGGAAATGGATAGAGATCACAACCGCGCGGTGGTCACCTTTGTTGGCGAGCCAGAAGCGGTGAAAGCTGCAGCATTTGCTGGTTGCGCTAAGGCTAGCGAGCTGATAGACCTCACTTCACACACTGGAGTGCACCCCCGAATCGGCGCGACAGACGTCATCCCACTGATTCCCATATCCGATGTAACCGTAGAAGAGTGTATAGCAATTGCGCAAGAACTTGGTAGGCTGATAGCAGACAGATTGGGTATTCCTGTCTATTTGTACGAGAAAGCTGCCGCCAGACCAGACAGGCAGAACCTTGCAGATGTTCGTAAGAGGCAGTTTGAAGGATTGAAGCAGGCGATAGAGCAAGACCCTAACCGCGTCCCGGATTATGGTGAACCAAGAATCCACTCTACCGCTGGAGCTACAGCCGTTGGTGTACGGGATTTCTTGATTGCATACAACGTGCACCTCGACACTGATCGCCTCGATATCGCTCGTGAGATAGCATCGACAGTTCGGCAAAAAGGAGGGGGATTCCCCTTTGTCAAGGCAAATGGCTTTGAAACTAAAGAGCGAGGGTGCGTTCAAGTATCGATGAACCTAACGAACTACAGGGTGAGCGGGATGCACCACGTCTTTGAATTCATCAAATGTGAAGCCGAACGCTGTGGTGTGAATGTTCTGGATAGCGAGCTTGTAGGATTAGTGCCTCTAGAAGCTCTGCTGGACACTTCCAAACACTATCTGCACTTACAAAATCTGAGCAGAGATCAAGTGCTGGAAAACAGGCTTTGGAAAGGTGAACCGATAGATTCTGCGCCGAATAGCTTCCTCGATAGTGTTGCTGCAAAGACACCAACGCCTGGCGGCGGAAGTGTCGCAGCACTAGTCGGAGCTCTTGCTGCTGCTCTAGGTTCGATGGTCTGCCGGCTCACGGTTGGTCGCAAAGATTATGAAGCTGTCTCCGAAGAATTGAGCTCTGCCTTGAGAAAAACAGAGCGTCTTAGACGAAGACTCACCGAGACTATAAAAATCGATGCTAATACCTATAGCAAGGTGATACAGACTATCCGCACCAAGGCGGAGACCCCCGATGCGGCTGCAGCTAAGAGAGCCGCACTGCAGAGCGCTTACAAAAAAGCAGCAGAAGTGCCGCTTGATATGATGCTCGATATTGAGGTTCTGGTAACCAGTCTCAAACAAATTGCGTCAGAAGGCAATGTGAACGCAGCGTCAGATATCGGGGTTGCAGCACTGATGGCTCGAGCGGCCTGTGAGGGCGCCTGCCTCAATATTGAAACAAACGTGTTGCATTTGAATGACTCAGCGTTTCGATTGAGTGCAACTGCACGTGCCAACGAGATCAACGACTCCGTCGGTAAGGCTGTGAGTGAGATTCTCGACATTGTGCGATCAAGAACACAAAGCAACGTTCTTGGCTGAAGAACATCCGTTACTCACAGTTACTTCTCTGGGTTGTATGGTTTGCTATCTTCAGAATCGCATTGCAGATTGTGTTTTAGCGTAATCTTTGCTGCTCAAGCACGTCTAGCAATTAGTGAGCGACCGACGCCAAATGCCGTAGGTATGCCCATCTACTAAAACATCGATGGCTCCGCAAAACTAAAACGGAGGAACCTCTAATGCGCAGAATCGTTCTGTGCGCGTGTGTCTGCACGGCTATTCTTCTGGCTGCCGTCTGCTGCACGGGTGCACCCGAGCCGAACGGAATCGGCAAGAAGACAATTAATGTTATTGTCATCAATTTCGACCCAATCTTGAAGACGCGGGACAATCAACCGCTGCACGTCTATATGAAATGGTCAGACCCTTGGGTGTTGACCGACAAAATGGTCGAAGATGCTCACAAAGCCAGCCAAGGTTATGTAAACTACAAAATCGTAGAAAAGATCAATTACGATGGTTTTACCACTTTCCGCAATGGATTCACCTACACGGAAGAGTCTTTCCTGGAGATGTGGGAAAAAGACCGCAGCAAAGCCAACGATGGAGCTACGAGCTTCAAGTGGATCTATGAGAAGTTCGATCTTCCCAACAAGATCAAAAAGCACGACGCAACCGAAATCTGGTTGTGGGGCGCTCCATATATGTCCTGGGACGAACTGCACTGGAAGACACCCGGCGACAAGATTCCCTATCAGACCGACAACCCATGGTTCTATAGACCGTACGACATTCCGGATGTAGGCAAAACCATTTGGATAATGGGGTGGAACTACGAGCGCGGTGAAGGCGAAATGCTGGAGAGCTATTGTCACAGAATCGAGAGCGTGCTCTCGCTTACCGTGGGCAAGGGTGTTTGGGATTTCAAGAAAAACCCTGACAACGATTGGGTGAAGTTTACCAAAATCGACCGGGACTTCCCAGGCGAATCCGAGGTCGGCAGTGTTCACTGTGCACCAAACTCAAACAGCGATTACGACTGGAACAACGAGAAGGAAGTCTACACATACGCCGACGATTGGCTGACATATCCGAATCTTCCACGAGTTAAGAAGCTCCTGAACGCCAAATCAGGTGGATGGGATGGCATCATCAATCACCACATTTGGTGGATGACCCGCATTCCCCACAACCCGGGAATCACCAATGGCTTCTACAACAACTGGTGGGAGTATATCGTGAACTACGACGAGGCGATGAAGAAGCTTCCACCGCCCGGAGCAACCTTCGAAAAAGCCAAAGTCGCGATGTATGCGAATTAACTGCTAGCAAATGGGGCGGGGGAGGAATCCCCCGCCAAACCCTCCTCTTGCTCTGTATTTCTGGCCTGGGTGCGTGTCAAAGTTACGGAAAAAGGGGAGGCTGAAAAAAGATTGGAATAC
>CAZCCV010000027.1:0-34532 GCA_964497515.1 uncultured bacterium
CATGGGGACATTATCCCACGGCAGTTATGGGGGACATTATCGCTCTGCATATACATTTAATTTCATCATCCGTTGACAGCGCATCAGGTTGCCTCTACCATGTGCACAGACTGAATCTTGGAGGATACTGCTATGGAACAGCCGGTTGCACAGAGGCGGAGGTTTTTGGATCGCTCTATCAGGCTTAGATGGCCAATATACTTTGTCGGATTGCTGATTGTTTTGGGACTATATTTGCAGGCGACACACACGCTGGAGGTTCGCAGGTTGAATGGTGATGCGCGTGCAGCACTTAAAGAAGAGATACTTTCAAAAGGTGTTGCGATTGCTGAGACCATAGCCGTGACTGCACGTGACGATATCAGAGCAGAAAACTACGACAAGCTTCAAGAATACTTCTCTGATATTGTTCGACAGCCAAGTGTGGATATCCAGTATCTCATTGTGATGAAGCTCGACGGTGAGGCTGCTGTACACACCAATGCGAAATATCGTGGAAAAGTGCTTAACGACGACTCTGCCAAGAAGGCTCTCAAGGCTGAAAACCTGACTGTCACTGAAGTGGATTCTCAAAGCTTATACGACGTTACCGTTCCTGTTATGGGGTTCACAAGCAAGTCAGCAGTGGTTTGCGTCGGCATCTCTTATGAAAAGGTCAAGTAATCGAGCTTTGTCCTCGATCCCAACAATTGACCACACCACTTAGCAAGAAAAGCCACAAGGGCCAGCTTCAGAAGCTGGCCCCGCTAGCAATAGATCACTAATGCCGTTAATCCTCTGTCTCTTCGGTGGCCGGGCTTTCAGGTGCTGCTTCCTCTTCAGCAGGAACTTCTTCCTCTTCTTCCTTGACGATCTGTGGCGGCCGTATGGCTATGACGATATCGTCTGGCCTTGTGACCAATTCAGCACCCTCTGGAAGTGTGACATCGGTAGCGTAGATAAACTCTCCAATGCCCATGTTAGTTATATCTACTTCCAGTTGCGGTAGCATGCTGTCGGCGCGCGTTCGGATTTCCAATTCGTCCAGCAACTGTTCGAATATACCGCCCTCTTTTGCGCCAACGGCTGTTCCCTCGGCTATCACCGGAACCTGGATGACAATGAGGTCCGACGCAGACACCCGCTCAAAGTCTATGTGAAGCACCTTGCGGGAAATAGGATCTCTTTGAATAGCTTTTATATATGCCGTTCCGCCATCGCTCTTCTTACCACCCTCAATCTGAAGATCCATTATCGTGCGAATACCCGCATCAGATTTCAGAGCATTAGCAAGGCCCTTAAGCTCGACCTCCAACGGAACGGTCGTCTTGGCCTTACCGTAAAGACTAGCAGGCACTGCCCCACGACGACGCATCGCTTTTAAATGACTCTTGCTCAGGTCTTCGCGGAGTTGGACCTGCAGCTTGACTCTTTCCACTGAACCCTCCTGGATTCTGCCACGCAAGCGCGCGGCGGCGTTACAAATATTGGCTGTATAATGAAACTATACCTTTCAGACCAAATAAAGTCAAACTAACGCTACGGGGGCTCAGAATAAGTGAGACTGTTCAACACCTCGCTCACAGACATTTCAGCAGCGGCGATTACTGTGTCTGCTGCCCCGTAATAAATTGTCATTACGTCCCCATCCACCAACACACCGCAGGTGAAGACTACGTTGTTCACCAGACCCGTGGTTTCATATGGCGCCTCTGGCTGCATAATAGGAGTCAAACTGCGGGCAAGAACTCTCTCGGGCTTGTCTGCCTGAAGTAGCAATGCTCCTAGAGAATAGTGGTCATCAGAAGTAGCGCCGTGATAGATTTCCAGCCAGCCGCGTTCGGTCATAAACGGCACCGCACCACCACCGATCCGACCCGCTTCCCAACCTCCCGCGGTCACTCCTGCTAGGAATCTGTGTTCACCCCAATGAAGAATGTCGTCCGAGTAGGCTATCCACATATTGGCGTCACCGATCATATGAGGAAAGGGTCTGTGCAGTGCAACGTATTTTCCATTCACTCTTTCAGGAAAAACCATCGCATCCATGTTCTCGGGAGGCAGTATTATGCCGTGTTTTTCGTAAGTGACGAAGTCTGTTGTCGTGGCCATACTTTGAGTTATTCCAGTGGATGCCACGCTCTTATAAACAATGTAGTAACGCCCATCAATATTTGTGATTCTCGGGTCTTCTATCCCGTAGCCCTCGGGTGCGCAATCAGGAGCAATGGCTGGCGTTTCATCGACTACGAAACGTCGGCCATCTCCCCGCGCAATACGTAGATGAGAAATGGTGGTAAGGTATGTTCCGTTTGGTGTGGAGACCAAGCGAGGGTCACTTATATCTACACTCGGATCATCCGCACAAAAGTCAAGAATCTCTATTGTGGCAGTCTCTGATTCGTGTGACAGGACAGGAACGCGCACCACACGCGGATCGTCACTCTTCTTTGGTCGTTCAGCGACGCGCATAAGCAGCAACGTCTCGTTCCCCATTCGCACTACTCCAGGATTGAATACACATACGACTTCAAAATCGTCTCTGCTCGGAGTAACGTCTGCAGGAGCTATAAGTGGGTTTTCGGCAAATCTGTCGACTCTCATAATCTCACTTTCGTTAGCCAATAATCTGCTGGCGATATCAGCAGTAACAAGCCTACTACCACACAATTATCAGCTATATTTATATACCGCCAGTTCGCTAATGAGAAGAGCGGTTGTGCTGTGGCTCATAGAGTATTCCCTACAGGAGTTCAATTGACCTTCATTCTCCTGGAAGTGTGCACCCTGTTGGGTGCTCTCGTGCAATATCAACTTGTTTGACAATGGTATGGCTCTTTGGCTACTATGATGCGGAGGAGAATAACAGCATAATGGCCAAATTCAGTGCACCAAGAGGCACACAAGATATACTTCCATCAGCCACGCCGCACTGGCAGTTCGTTGAAGAGAGAATAAGATCGACTTGCCGTTTGTTTGGTTTCGGAGAGATACGTACACCCACTTTTGAAGAAACGGATTTGTTCGTAAAGCAGACCGGTGAGACCACCGATATTGTCACGAAGGAGATGTATACGTTCACCGACAGAGGTGGGCGCAGCCTGACTCTCAGACCCGAAGGAACGCCTCCAACTGCAAGAGCTTACATAGAACACAATCTGGGCGCCAGTCGTCCTGTTACAAAACTGTACTACATTGCCAGAAATTTTCGTGCTGAGCGTCCACAAGCAGGGCGTTACAGGGAGCACAATCAGTTTGGAGTGGAAATGTTCGGGTCTTCCGACCCGATTGCGGATGTCGAAGTCATTTCACTCGCGTGGCAGATTCTCAATTCGCTTGGAATAGCAGACGTTGAGCTCCGGCTAAACTCTATAGGCTGCCCAGATGATCGAGTAGCGTATCGTGAAGCGCTTCGATCCTTTGCCGAGCCTATTGTAGGCGACCTCTGCCCCACTTGCCAGGAGCGTTACGAGAAGAATCCTCTCAGGATGCTCGACTGTAAGAATCCAGACTGTCAGAGGCTATTACAGGCTGCGCCCGGCCCGGTTGATTTTCTCTGTCAGGATTGCAGAACCCATTTCGAGATATTGCAGCGTTTCTTAAGGATGCTTGGAGTGAGTTTTGTTCTTGATCCGAGACTGGTTCGTGGACTGGACTACTACACAGGCACCGTTTTTGAGTTTCAGACGCCTTTGCTCGGCGCTCAGAATACGATCTGCGGGGGCGGTCGCTATGACAATATGATCGAACAGATGGATGGATCCCCTACCCCTGCTCTTGGATTTGGAATGGGGCTGGAGCGGCTGTTGCTGTCCTTGGAGAAACAAGGTGCGGAAATTGGACAGTCTGCGGCTCTCGATGCATTTGTTGCTCCTCACGGAGATGAGGCTTTGGATATAGCTGTACGCGTTCTATCAGAGTTGCGGCGGCACGGAATCTCCGCTGAAACAGAGTATACGGGCAAAAGCCTCAAAGCTCAGATGAAGCTTGCCGATAAGCTCAACGCGAAGTGCGTAATGATCATCGGTGAGGATGAATTAAGCCGCCGTGAAGTGACACTGCGGGATATGCAGACCAAAGAACAGCGCTCAGTTTCAATAGATGATACTGTGGATGCGGTGACTCAGCTTTTGGGTGGCGGGGATACCCCATCTTAAGCCACTGATTAATATCGGAGGAGCTATGCTCAAAAGAACTGTATGGTGTGGAGAGGTAACTGGCGATCACATTGGCAAGGAAGTTCGTCTGAACGGTTGGGTTCAGCGAATACGTGATCACGGTGGCCTCATATTTATAGATTTGCGTGATAGAACGGGATTAGTTCAAACCGTTATTGATCCTGCTGAAACCGCTGATGTGTTCAGGACAGCCGAAAGCATTAGAAGTGAGTTCGTGCTCGAGATTTCCGGTGTAGTCCGCCGAAGACCGGAAGGCACCGAGAACCCGAATATGTCAACTGGTGATGTAGAGGTTCAGGTCGTGAACATTGACGTTCTAAACGCTGCAAAGCCACCTCCGTTTCCTATTTCAGACCAAATAGATGTCGATGAACAGATCCGTCTCAAGTACCGTTATCTCGATTTGCGCCGACCGGCAATGCAAAAACGCATATTTCTCAGGCACCGCATTGTCAAATTCATGCGTGACTTTATGGATAATAACGGTTTTGCAGAAGTGGAGACTCCTGTTTTAATTAAGAGTACCCCAGAGGGCGCAAGAGACTACCTGGTACCTGCACGGTTGTATCCCGGCAGTTTCTACGCTTTACCTCAGTCGCCACAGCAGCTCAAACAGCTTCTAATGGTGGCCGGAATCGAACGATACTTCCAGATTGCACGCTGTTTCCGGGATGAAGATCCGCGTGCAGACCGACAACCGGAGTTTACTCAGCTTGATCTTGAGATGAGTTTCGTTACCCAGGAAGACATTCTGAAGCTGGTTACGGATCTGTATGCTTCTATGGCTGAAGCTCTGTCTGAAAAGAAACTCAAGTTTCCGAACCCATTTCCAAAGCTCACGTATGCGGAAGCAATGGACAAATACGGCTCGGACAAACCGGACCTTCGATTTGGAATGGAACTGTACAACCTGACTGATATCGCTGCCAGCACGGACTTTCAGGTATTCAAAGGGGCTGCTGAATCTGGAGGTAGTGTAAAAGGCATTGCACTGCCCGGATGTGCTGACTACAGCCGCAGAGCA
The DNA here is from genome assembly GCA_964497515.1 of uncultured bacterium. Taxonomy (GTDB): domain Bacteria; phylum Armatimonadota; class UBA5829; order UBA5829; family DTLH01; genus CAZCCV01. The sequence goes on from CAZCCV010000027.1 coordinate 5,182, forward strand.
GTTGATGAGTTGACTGAGTTTGCCAAGTCGTTTGGTGCAAAAGGGTTGGTAACGATTATGGTCACACAGGATGGTGCGAAGTCCTCCATAGCGAAGTTCCTGACTGATGAACAGATGTCTGCCATTATTGATCGCGCTCAAGCAAAACCAGGCGATATGCTGGCGATTGTTGCAGACAAAGCTAACGTCGTTGCCAATGTCCTGGGTAGAATGCGAGCTGATATGGGGAAACGACTCGGCCTAGCCAGCAGGGACGAGCTCGCCTTCTGCTGGATTGTCGATTTCCCGTTAGTGGAATGGTCGGAGGAGCAGAGCCGTTGGGATGCAATGCATCACCCATTCACGTCTCCTCACGACGAAGATGCTCAGTATCTTGATAGTGCTCCGGCAAAAGTCCGCGCTTGGAGCTACGATTTGGCGTGCAACGGTTATGAAATGGGGTCAGGAAGCATCAGAATCCATAACAGCGAAGTGCAGACGAAAGTCTTCAAGCTGATGAACTACACCGAAGAAGAGGTTCAGGAGCGTTTTGGTCATATGCTTGAGGCCTTTGAATACGGCGCACCTCCACACGGAGGCTTTGCTTCTGGCATAGACCGAACCGTCACCATCTTCACTGATGATGACAGTATCCGCGAAGTAATAGCATTTCCGAAGACTTCTACAGGTGTTGACCCGATGACCGCTGCCCCGTCTCCTGTCGATGACGCTCAACTCAAGGAATTGCACATTCGCATAGTTGAGGAATAATATAGGCCCTTTACAATAAGAGCAGATTCACTATGGGTTTGAACTTGGCTCGTACGCGCCGCTTGCATTTGGGTTATCAGCAGCTTGCTTTGTTTGCACACCCTTGCGCCACTGTATCCAGCGGCCGAACCCAGAGGGTTTCTTTTCGGGTTCAAGGTCTCGGAATTGCGGGCAGAACTCCAGTACGATAATTTGGATGCTTGCTGCTACTGGTACAGAGAGAATCATTCCTCCCAGGCCGAACATACGCCCACCAATGAGCAGTGCGACTATCGCCAAAGCCGGATGTATGCCTACGGCTTTTCCAACAAGCTTAGGGCTTACTGCATTGTCAAACAGCTGGTTCAGAATAAGAAGAGTAGCAGCCACCCAAAGTGCGTTAAGTGGGTGCCCTGGGCTGCTCGCAAAAGCCATCAGCGAAACCAGAAGTAGCGTGCTTATGGTTCCGATGTAAGGTACAAGTGAAAGAGCCCCAGCAGCGGCGCCGAGCATCAATGAATATGGTACGCGCCAGGCAGCCAACGCCAATCCACACGCGATACCGTAAATAATGGCTACAGTAAAAAGACCGCGTATATAAGAACCGAACACGCGGCCAATGGAGCTTGCGAGTGTTGCAGTCTCTTCCCTGTACTTCTCTGGTGCAAAGAGCAATGCCTTCTGCTTGAGCCTATCAATGTCTATCAGAAGAAAGACAGTGATAATAGGAATCATAACGATCCAGATGACTTTGCTCAGCATTCCTGCGAAGAATAGCCCAGCGCCTGTGAATACGTTGCGGACCCCGCTCTCTATCTGCGGGCTGTATTTGGCGATCAGGTCCTCCAAGGTTGTCGGCAGGTTTGTTCGATGCAGGAACCCCGCGTTGTTCGCCACCATTTGGTTGACTGCCTCAGCGGTTTTGCGGTAATGCCCCGGCATGTTCTCTGCTAGTTCTTTTGCCTGCTTAACCAGAATTGGGGCAAGAAAAATGGTGAGGACTACGATGGCTGCAACAAAAGATATCGAAACGAGGCCAATGGCCGTTCCCCTCGATAATCCCCTTCTTTGCAGTCGGTCGATCGTGGGATCCAACAAAAGTGCAAGAGCTACAGCTATGGAAACAGGAGCCAATACATCGAGCACAGGGCGCACAACAGGCTCATAGAGAACCTGAACAATATGGAGTGCAGCGGCTACCGCTAGCAAACCTGCGGACCATACTATGACACGTACCCAGTTGCTATTAATCAACTTTGATAGTCACCAAAATGCAAGTAAGGAAGCTGCCGTTTCCCACCTGTATTCTTCCGAAAAGTTGTTGCTACTCGCTTAATAGTTCTTTCAACCGTTTCAGTGCTTTCTGCTGCAGCCTGGAAACGTGCATCTGCGAGATACTCAGCCGCTTGGCTACCTCAGTTTGCGACATATCTTGGAAGAAGCGATAATGGATTATAGATTGCTCACGAGGCTCAAGATACTCCATAGCTTGCTTCAGATCGCCAAAAGCATCAATGTTCTGCAGTGACCCGTCCATACCGCCGACAAATTCCGCTAGAGTAAGCGGTGACGACTCACCGTCGTGTGTGAGTTTGGTATCAAGCGAAACGGTGTCATATGCATTTCCGAGCTCTATTGCCTCTAATGTTTCTTCTTCACTGGCACCAACTTCGCCAGCAATCTCCTGAATAGTAGGTGGATGCCCCAGCTTCTGGCTGAGCCTATCTGCTGCTTTATTGGCTGATAGGTTCAACTCCTGCAGCCGCCTGGGCACCTTCAGGCTCCATGCTTTGTCCCTGAAATGGCGTCGGATTTCTCCGACTATTGTGGGGGTAGCATAGGTGGAGAACTTCGTCCCTCTTTCCGGGTCGAACCTGTCAACAGCATTGATGAGGCCGATAACGCCGACTTGAATCAAGTCTTCGAGCGACTCGCCCCTATTGGCGAACTTGCCCGCTAAGAACCGCACCAAATTCTGGTGGTTCATCACGAGCTGATCGCGTATGCGGGTATCACGCGTGGCGGTATATCGGCGAAACAGAGACTCTGTCTCGTCCTCGGCCCATTCTGCGATTCCGCCCTTCTTTCTGGTAGACATAACACTATCCTGCATATTTGACCATCTTGACGTGTGTGCCTCCGTCAAGTGGAGTTACTGTCACCTCGTCTACAAGCAGTGTGATTAGCAGGGCTCCTATACCCTCCCCTTCCGGTGTGTTCGGGTCGTCATGTGCTTCAGGCATCTCTTGCCGCTGGCCGGATGTGTCGATAACATCAACAGTCAATAGGGTATCACTGATAGAGCTTCTGACCACTATATCAGACTCTTCTTTCTGATTTCTGACTGCCCACCCCACAGAGGTTGTACAGGCTTCACCTACTGCAAGTCGTATATCCTCAACTTCGTCGTAGGAGAACTTCATTCTGCTTGCTACGCCTAGTAATGCCAGTCTGGCAACACCGACATATTCGGGTTTGCAAGGTATTTTGAGCTCAACAACATCGAGCTCACTCTGAGCTTCCATCCAGCCTCACTCCTTTCAAATGGCTCCCTGCTGCCCGGTTACCCAAGCACTGCAGCCGCCGGATAGAACCCCGACTGCTACTTTGCGGAAATTGCCACCATAGCCTCGTCAACGCTATTGTAGATTTCGAAAATCTTGTCTAAACTCGTTATCTCGAACACCCGTCGTATTCTGGCGTTCGGGCAGATAAGGGTCAGATTGCCGTCCCTTTCGCGTATTCTCTTCAGTCCGCCGATCAGGACGCCTAATGCAGTGCTATCGAAGTAATCAACTCCACTAAGATCCACAACAACCTGTTGTTTGCCTGCTTCCAGTATCGAGATCAATTGTTGTTTAAGCTGAGGAGCGGTATAAACATCTACCTCACCATCGAGCTTAATAACAGGCGCTCCACTGTCGAGCACATAAGTGTCTATACTGAAGTTCACAGTCAAATCACCTCATTTATCCACGAAAAGTAGAGCGCTGAGCAATGGCCAAACCGTCGCGCATTGAAGTCGCCCCATATCTAATACGGGGCATAGCCGCGATCGTTCCCTTTATGGCATGAATCTAAGAGCTTGCCAAGTTGATGGCTGCAGATAACTACGACTGCTTAGCAGGAGCAGCCTCATCATCTTCGCCAGATCGCTTCTTCTGCACGGACTCTTTAGTAGTCTCGTATGCCTGCTGGATTTTGCCCTTGGTGGACTCGTAAATCTCAGCGCTCTTTTTGCGCAACTCTTCAGTGGACTTCGAAAGATCCTGAACAGCTTTCTTCAGGTCTTCTCTTGTCTCTGTGCCTGATTTCGGTGCGAACAGCAGCGCTATGCCAGCACCAACAAGTGCACCTATCCCTACACCAGCTAGAAAGTTTACTACTACTCCCTTGTTCTCGGTCTCAGACATTCCCTTCGTCCTCCCTTTTAGAGTCTTTGCGACTTTTCCACAAACGGATTCCCTGTGTCAGCCCACTGACAACAGCGCCGAGAGTTCCGCTAGATGTCTTTATCGCAGATACTGCGGCATCTGTGATCATTTCACCGCTTATCAGACGGTTAGCAGATTTCAACACTGCGTCAACGCTGTCCAGTTTGGCTTCAGCCTCAGAAGCCAGGCTTTGCACCTGGCGGAGTGTGCTTTTCGCTGCCTCAACTGTGGGAGGAAGCTCTTTCCTAATTTCATTAAGTGTTGCCTCAGCCGTACTGATAAGACTGCCAAGCTTTATGACTGCCAACACGGCTGCAACTGCTACGGCCAATGCCAAAACATCGAGTATAACTAATGCAATCACTACTCCCACCGCGTCTACTCCCTTCTAGAATCACGTCACATCGAACTCATAGGCGTCTGCAATAGTCCCGCCTCCGATCAAAATCTCTTCATCGTAAAAAACTACAGCCTGACCTGGAGTGATCGCCCTTTGTGGTTGTTCAAATACTACCTCAGCCACATCTTTGAACAACGGGCGAACTATCGCTGCCGAATCGTTGGTATTATATCTGATCTTTGCTGTGACTACAAGCTCAGCATCTATCTCCCCGACTGAAATCAATTTGATGTTCTTTGCAATAAGTCTGTCTTTGTAGACCTCGCTGTCATCACCTACAACAACAGTGTTTGTTCGCTTGTCTACCTTTATTACATACTGAGGTTTGCCTACAGCAATTCCCAAATGCTTGCGCTGACCAACAGTAAAGAATGCAATTCCATCGTGCTGCCCTAGAACCCTTCCTGTGGTGTCAACAATTGATCCGCGTTCAACGAGTTCTGGAGCAGTGAGTCTCAGAAATGCTCGATAGTCGTTGTCTGCTACGAAACATATTTCCTGACTATCTGGCTTGTCTGCAATCGTTAGCCCTAGCTTTTCAGCATACCCCCTCGTGGCCGCTTTGTCGCAAATCTCTCCAAGCGGGAACAGTGTGCGAGACAACTGTTCTTGACTGAGAGAATAGAGCGCATAGGACTGATCTCTTGAACGGTCTGCGCTGCGGAGTAGCAAACACCTGCCTGTCTCACTGTCCTTCTGAACTCTCGCGTAGTGTCCAGTAGCGATTCTGTCGGCTCCAACTGTTTTTGCCCAATCCAGCAAAGCACCGAACTTGATTAGTCGATTGCACCTAATGCACGGATTCGGAGTATGTCCTTGTTTGTATTCGTCAATGAAGTCGTCGATAACGGACTTCTTAAAAACCTCCTGCATTGGCAGCGCATAATGCGCAATTCCAAGCTCGTGAGCCACCCTTTGCGCGTCTTCTATGGCCTCGAACGAACCACAGGAACCTTCCAGCCGATCCATCGCTTCACCAAATAGGTGCATTGTGACTCCGACAACTTCAAAGCCCTGCTCAAGGAGCATAGCCGCAGCTACGGAACTGTCCACGCCGCCGCTCATAGCGATTGCTACTACATTATTCAGTTTTGTCGCCACCTTCGGACGAATCGTCTGCTTTCTTTGCCTTTATAGCATCCATCCTGCTTTTCAGCCTCGCTTCGTGGCCTCTATCCGTCGGTTCGTAGTAGGTGCAGCTCTTGGCGTCTTTGGGAACGTATTCCTGGTTAACATACCCACCCGGATGGTCGTGTGGGTATAGGTAACCCTTGCCGTGGCCGAATTGCTTCGCTCCGGGATAGCTGGCGTCCCGCAGGTGAATTGGAACGGCGGCTGCTCTGCGTTCGCGTGCATCTTTCATAGCGCGATTGATCGCCTGGTGGCTCGCATTGCTCTTAGGTGCACACGCCAGATATATGGTGGCCTGGGCAAGCGGTATTTGTGCTTCGGGTAGACCGACATACTCCACAGCGTGGGCTGCTGCAGTAGCAAGCACTAAAGCCATCGGATCGGCGTTGCCCACGTCCTCAGCAGCTTGAATCACCAGCCTGCGCGCAATAAATCGCGGATCTTCTCCAGCTCTAAGCATTCGAGCCAGCCAGTACAAAGCGGCATCAGGGTCGGAACCACGCATAGACTTAATGAACGCCGATATTGTATCGAAGTGGTTATCCCCGTCTTTGTCGTAGTTCAATACTCGTTGTTGAAGGGCGTCTTCTGCGATGTCTACAGTGATTCGTCGAGTGCCTTCTTCGTCAGGGGGTGTAGTCATTACCGCCATTTCAAGTGCGTTAAGAGCACTTCTGGCATCGCCCCCAGCCACAAATACAATGTGTTCGAGCGCTTCTGGCAACAGATCGATTTTCATCGAGCCCAGGCCGCGCTCTGCATCGCTTAACGCACTTCGCACAATCTCTCTGATGTGCTCTTCTGTCAGCGGTTCAAGCTTGAAAATACGCAGTCGGCTGATGAGTGGAGAGTTGACTTCAAAATATGGGTTCTCCGTAGTTGCACCAATGAGCACGATCGTTCCGTTTTCAACGTGAGGCAGAAAAGCATCTTGTTGGGCTTTGTTGAAACGATGAATCTCGTCGACGAAGAGAATGGTTTTCTGGCCATAGGCTTTCTTTCTCTCAGAAGCACGGTCGATCGCTTTTCTGACATCAGCGATGCCGGATATTACCGCACTGAAGTTCTCAAAGGCTGATTTAGTAGTGTTGGCGATGACTCCAGCTAGAGTGCTCTTGCCACAACCAGGTGAACCGTAGAAGATCACTGAGCCCAGTTCGTCACGTTCGATGGCACGGCGCAGCAGACTACCTGGCCCGAGAATATGGTCTTGTCCCAGGAATTCATCCAAAGCCCTCGGACGCATCCTCGCTGCAAGTGGAGCACCAGCAACAGGTTCTTCTCTCATTTCGTCAAACAGAGGCATTATGGCAAAGCGTACCATAATCGCGAAAAAACATCAAGGTAATGTATGTGAAGCGCACGGCTTGTGTGCAGAGATTGGCATTGAGGTTTGTGCATATCGCTTACAAAGCTGCTGCGGTGATTACCTGTGAAGATTAACAGGTGTCTCGCCGATAATTACTTACAGCCGATTCCGGCCGGCTTGGCCAAAAGTGTTCAATTTATGAGGTCAGCAGCCGATTCGCACGCCGCATACGGTCTCCGAGCGGCATAGTAAGGAGGCGCATAACCCTTGCAAGCAGTCATTCTAGCAGGTGGACGTGGCACGAGGCTTCACGGTCTCACCATGAGTACGCCGAAGCCCATGCTTCCTATATTTAGCAAACCGGTGATGGAGCATACTATCGATCTGCTGCGTCATTATGGTGTCGAACAGATCATAGTAGCCCTTTCTTCGCAGGCTCAGGAGATCGCAGAATACTTCGGCGACGGTTCGCGGTGGGGAGTCAACATTCGGTACTCATTTGAGGACGAACCGAAAGGCACCGCTGGAGCTGTGAAGCTGATACAGCCGTATCTCCATGATACTTTCCTTATCGTCTCTGGTGATGCAGTACTCGATTTCGATTTAACAGAAGCAGTCGACTTTCACAAAAGGAAGTCTGCAATCGCTACAATGCTGTTAAGTCAGGCTGAAGACCCTTCAGACTTTGGAATAGTGCAGTATGAACCGGATGGCAGGATCAGCCGTTTCCTCGAAAAGCCGAGGTCAAATGAAGTGTTCTCGTGCACCGTCAATACTGGCATCTATGTGATGGAGCCTGAAGCCCTGAGCAGCATACCTTACTTCACCAGTTACGACTTTGGTAGAGACTTGTTCCCTCGCTTGCTCAGGAATATGGAACCTGTTTATGGTTGCCGTCTGCCAGGCTATTGGTGTGACGTAGGAAATGTGAACCAGTATCGTAACGCACACTTCGATACACTGTCAGGAAAAGCTTCTCTCGATATCACAGGCACAGAAGTCGAACACGGTGTGTGGATTGGTGAGGACTCAGATATCCATCAGAGCGCGGAACTGGTAGGCCCATTGTTCCTTGGAAATGGCGGCGAAGTTCGCAAAAATGCAGCTCTTAGAGCCTTCGCTGTAATCGGCGACGATTGCCTCGTAGATGAAGCTGCAACTGTTACTCGCAGCATAATCGGTAACCGTGCGTTTATTGGCAAGGGAACCCGAGTTATGGATTGTGTCATCGGTTCGGGTTATCACGTGGAAGAGCTTCAGAAGATGGTCAACCGCGTGGTGCACGACGAAAGAGAGGCTAGGGAGCTTGGCCGATCTCGAGTGCCCTCGACATCAAGTCGTTTGCAGCGTAACTTATCGAGATAGACAAACTAATTGAGCGTCTGTTCAGTCATACCGAACAGACGCTCTTTGTTATTCTAAAAACAGAACAATTGACTGCTAAAACCTTATGCCGAGTTTGGCTGTCGCTTTGTACTCCTGCTGCGGCATTGCAAGGTCTTCCTGATATCTTGTAAGCTCGCCTGCCAAAGACAGATCGAAGCGCGAACCTACGATGTGCGTGTAACCTATTGTGTATGTCGTAGTGGAATTCATCGCACCTGCAACTGCCTGAGCGTTCTTCACAGAGGTGTCGAATCTGCCGTGCCCGAACATAGGAAGGCTGAGTCCCAACTGTCTTTCCATGCTCGTCTGCCCGATCATGTAGTCTTCCTTCTGGGCGTACGCACTGCTAATGCCAAGAACCCCAAGCTTCATCTGCAGTCCAACTGCGGTGCTTTCACAGCGGTTGATATTTCCGTCCTTGTCTTCCGGGTTAAGAGAGTAATGTCCGGTTACGCGGAAGGTCTGCTTCGGGCCAACCGCCATCTGAAATGATTTACTATTGATATCGTTTAGTGCAGTAGTTTCCCTATCTCTGTATTCGCCGCTGACCTCCAGATATCGAGATGGAGCCAGTGTGCCGGAATAGTCTTTTATGGTCGTTGTCGAGCGACCGTTAACTATCTGTCTGAATGAGGATACCGCCTTAGCAGAATCAGAAGCAGCGAGTTCAATTGTGGCTTCGCGGGTAGTAGAGAGTTCGGATCCGACAAGGGTGTCCCCTGCCCCTGCTACGACCTTCACAAAATCCGCTGGCTGAGCCTCTACTCGAACGCTGCGCCGAATCAAGTCCTCTCCACATTCGGTTAGGCTGTCAGAGTAGACGCCCTCAACTCTCAGTTGGTCAATTGGGCGCGTAACAACTCGGAACGCTTCGGATGTATGGCTGCCGGATGCCGTGTCACGAACTGATACGTCGGCGGAAAGATCAACTCGATCTACAGGTGTGGTTACAACCTTCACAAGAGTATTGCTTTCCTGTCCAGTCAATTCAGCATCCACCATACGGTGGCTCGCATCGATCCGCAGGCGTTTATTAGGAGCTGCTTTCAAGCCAACATCTATACCAGTTTGTTCGCCAGCCATTTCAGAATCTTGCCAAGTCACTCTGGTGGTCAAATCCATCCAATCGCGCGGCTTAGCTGCCAAACCGAGGGCTGTTGTGCTAGACATTCCTTTCGCATCGGAGTTCATTTGAGAATAACCGCTGTCAATGGACATTCGTTTGTTAACTGCAGCGCGAAAACCGAGGTCAAGTCCAACTTCGTTTCCGCTGATGTCGGAATCTCTGGTGTGGATTGCACCCCTCATCTGCACTTTGTCTATGGCAGAAGACTGCACTGTAAGTCCCGAAGTAGTTACACGTTCCTGATCTCCGTTGGCATCAGTTGTAGTACGTCTTACTATTGCAGTTGCCGTAGTCTTCTGGTCGAAGGTTTTGTCCAACTGTAGTGTGTCAACCGAGGTGCGGATTCCGGTATCGTCTGGGTTTGTATCCTCACTGGTGATATGAGATGCCGTGATCTTTGGAGCGCCTTCAAAGTTCAGAACGACCTTTTCTTCAGATGTCGTTCGACTAGCGCCTTTCTTCGCACCCCCCAAATCCTCTTGTTGCTTATAGCTGAAAGAGGCAAATACTGGGTCGGTAATTTTCCCATAGATTGCGCCGAGATCGACGAACTGTTTTGCCTGCTGGAGTCCATAGCCCTTGGCTTGAGTGAACTGCTCGCCAGATCTTACATACGATCCTGTTATTGAGAGGCCACCAAGCAAGGTGTTTGCACCTAGCTTCATACCTGAGCGATCCGAGACCCCAATCCGTCGGCCGGAGAGATCTGTGTCTTCGGGATTGACGAACAACGAGGTGGAAAAAGCAGTGGTATTACTCAGTTTGATTCCACTGTTTATCCCGAATGTGTTCATCGCCGATTGCGGGTTCGTTGGGCTGCCGGTCCTCAGTTGACCGAGAACATCCAAGCGAGTCCGGTTGCCATCGAGCAGTCTCAGATTGAGCGGTATGCCGACCACGCCGTTTGAAGGGGATGCCTTACCGAGAATGCATCTGTAAGTAACGCGGGTAATAGCTTCGTTAGGAATTGGGTTGCTAAAAGCTATTGTTCCGGAGGTATAGTCAATTGTATAGTCGACATCTCTTTGCAGCTTGTTTCCTGAAACCAGAACAGATTCGCTGCGTGTTTCGATGTTTCTCCAGTTGAGCGCATATGGTCCTCTTGCACCAGTGCCGATGAAGATGTCGTTTATCGTCTCTGAGTCTGTCGCAACGATCGAGGCTGGGTTGATGTTGGTTGCCGCCTGCGATGCTTTAGGGCAGAGTAGGATCATTGGCAGGCAGGCGAAGGCGAACGCAAGCCCGATTGTGCGTCTGTCGACTATCATTTCGCCTTTCTGCCTCCTTCTAACAATACCTGTGCCGCTGCAGCTTGCTACTGTAGTATTTTACCATGTTTCAGGAGCCGTTCTCAACGCGGTAACAGCCTTATATGACGGTATTTTAGCCTCAGTATTGCCCTACAAGGCAGGTATCATACTCCTTGACTTTTGACCCAGGACCTATGACCCGCCCATCTTATTCGTTCTTTGAAATGCCGTTGTTCTTCTGGTGATTCGTTTCTATACTGCTGCCCGAGGGGAGAGATTTTGGTTGCGATCAAACCAATCCCCTTCTTTCCAGTTTTCTGGAGTCTACCCTCAATAATCAGTGCAGGATTGTTAAAGATTACGGTTCCATGTTTATCATATACTTTGGGAAATACGACTGTATCAATCAGACCGTCTTCATCTTCCAGTGTTATAAAAACGACTATAGCACCCGACCGTGTCGGCGGGCGCATACAGACTACGACTACTCCTGCTACTTTCACAACAGTGTTATTCGGAAGGCATTCTAAGTCACTGCTCTTTACAACTCGTGCTTTCGCAAGATTCTCGCGATAAAAAACCATCGGATGACATATCGAAGACAGCCCGAGTATTTCGTAGTCTAGTCTGAGCTGTTCATGAAGTGTTGGCTCTGATACTTCGGGAAGCTGGGCGATTGCCGAATCCGACTCATCAGTTTGAAGCAATTCCAAAGTTGGCGACGTATCAAGTGCTGGAATTCTCTTCTTACTGCTATTTGCCATCTGCCCAAGAATCCAAAGGAGTTTTCCTCGCTGGTGTCCAAAACTGTCGAAAGCTCCACAATTGATAAGGTTTTCTACGATAGGTCTGTTAATTCTCGTTCTTCTGCAAAAATCACTGAACGAAAGAAATGGCTTTTCGTCTCTTGCTCGAATGATTTCATCGGCAGCCGCTTCACTCATACTCTTTACTTGCGAAAGCGCAATACGTATGGCGCTAGCTGAGTCTTCTGGACCTAATGATTCGACGGTAAACTGTTTTGCACTCCTATTAATATCTACTCCAAGGATATCGATTCCGAGTCTTCTGGCGTCTTCAACAATCACATTAGCCGGATAGAAGCCCATTGGTTCGTTCGATAGTATCCCTGCGAGAAACTCCGCCGGATAGTGTGTTTTGAGATAGGCTGTCTGATAAGAAACTCTTGCAAATGAGGCCGCGTGCGCCTTGCAGAACCCGTAAGCTGCAAATGCGCGAAGTCTTCTGAATACCTCCTCGGCCACTTCAGTTTTGATACCGTTTTGTTTGGTACCGTCCAGAAAATCCTGTTTGATTTTTTCCATTTCAGCCTGCGATCGGTCTGTGGTCATAGCTCGGCGAAGTGAATCCGCTTGACCTAAAGAGAATCCTGCCAGTGCACTCGACACTTCCAGCACCTGCTCTTGATATAGAATAACCCCGTAGGTATCCTTCAGAATAGGCTCCAATGAAGGGTGCGGATAGGTTACTTGCGCTTCACCGTGTCGACAGGCAATGAATGGGTTTATCATATCCGCCTGCATTGGTCCTGGGCGAAACAGCGATATCTGCGCGATTATATCTTCGAACTCTTCCGGCTGCAATCTGCCTAGAAGCCCCCTCATTCCCGGAGACTCCACTTGGAAAAGTCCGATTGTTTTGGTTGAGCGAAGGAGCTCATAGGTCAATTCGTCATCAAGTGGAATATTATCGATGTCGAAATCGATCTTTCGATTCTGTTTGATGAGCACAACAGCATCTTCTATAGCAGTCAGGTTTCGCAGTCCCAGTATATCCATCTTAACGAGACCGAGTTCCTCTATGTCGTCTTTGTCGAACTGGCTGACTATCACCCCTTTTGTCGCCCACTCGAGAGGCACCAAGTCGGTAAGGAGTCCGCGGCTTATTACCAATCCGCCCAAGTGCACTGATAAATGCCTGGGAAAACCATCGATTTTTGAGCAGGTATCAAGTAGAGAGTCCATCTTCCAGAGAGGAAGCCTGCTGTCTCTGATTTCTGGAAGCCGCTCAGCCATTTCTCTGATTCTCCCTGCACTTGTATGAGGAATTGCTCCGGCAAGTCGATCGATATCAGCCGGAGGAAAATCCATCGCCTTACCTATATCTCTCACAGCGGATCTTGCGCAAAGAGTGCTGACAGTGCAGACCATAGCCACTTTATCTTCGCCGTAGCGCTCGTAGATATAGTTGATGATTTCATCTCATCTTCGTGCATCGAAGTCGATGTCTATATCTGGCATACCTCGCCGTTCAGGGTTCAGGAAACGTTCGAACAGCAGATTATGCTGTAAAGGATCGACTATAGTTATTCCAAGGCAGTAGGCCACTATAGAATCCGCCGCTGAACCACGACCGGAGCATCTGATTCCCTGTGATTTAGCGTGCCGTACAATATCCCACACAGCCAGAAAGTACTCTGCAAAACCAAGATTGTGAATTATTGTCAGTTCGTGCTGCAGTCGTTTTGTAGCAGAGAGTGATAGGATGATATAATTTTGTTAAACCTTCAAAGCATAACTTGCACAAGTAGCTATAAGGAGTTTCACCTTCTGGCACTGGAAAGTCTGGGAATCGATAGGTCCCAAGCCCAAGGTCGAGATTGCACTGTCGAGCTACCCAATTGGTTGCCGCTATCGCTTTGGAGTGCCGCGTGAACAGAGAAGCCATAGATCTAGGTGACTTCAGATAATACTCGGAGTTCTGTTTGCGCTCGTTGTGCTCATCATCGAGTGTGCACACACGTAAGCACATCTTGAACCTTGAAATCCTCTTTTTGCGCATAGTGCACATTGTTTGTGGCTACTACCCGCAACGAAAGATCGTTGGCAAGTTCAGATAATCTGGTATTCAATAGATTTGTGCCCGGAAGAAGGTGGTTCTGAAGCTCTATCAGAAAGTTTTTACGTCCGAATATATCTACGAACTTTTCTGCGATCTTGCGTGCATCGTCGACTCTACCAGCAGCCACGAGCGATGGCACCCTGCCCTTTTGACACCCTGACAGGCAAAAGATGTTTTCGCGGTACTGGTTTAAGGTATCAATGCTTGCCTTCGCCTGTCCTTTTTCGTGTGAAAGCTGGGCGCGAGTGACGATTTTGCACAGGTTCGAGTAGCCGGATAGATTTTTTGAAAGCAGAACGATATGCCCGCCGTCCTTCATTTCCATCTCGGTTCCGATGATTGGCTTTATTCCGGCCTTTTGCGCGTATTTGTAAAACCTGATAGCTCCGTAGAGTCCGTTGTGGTCAGTCAGAGCAAGTGCACTGCAGCCGACAGCCTTTGCCCTGTCGATAAGTGACTTCACATCGCTTCCGCCATCTAAAAACGAAAAATTGGAATGAACATGTAGATGAATCATAATTTGCTAACTATGCTGTTATTGCTCTTGCACACTAATCTCGAATGGCGCTCAGACTCCACTGCTTCTTTCCGTGGTCGAACCGAAGCTCGTATATTCCTCCCTTATCGGTTCGGACTCTAAAGAAGGTATACTCGCTCTCTTTATGCCACCAGGCTCCCGTAAACCGCCACATTTCCTGAACATCCCGAACTCGATAGATACGGCCTTTCCATTCAAACAGAACGGGCATATTCTTTGTATTTAGCCTGACTTTCAATAACCTTATCTGTTCTCTGCTCATATCTAACTCACGCGGCTGATACTCGATGCAGCACCCGCTCTCTACCTGATGCCATGTACGATGTGGCGTAACATAAAGCACTGTTTCCAAACCTGTGGTGTATCGTCTCCATCAAGTTATCGAGCCTTCTTTTACGCTCCGATGTCCCAATTAGAGCAAGCTGCAGTCCCTCCCCCATAGTGAGATCCGAAAGTGTCGCTATAATTCCACCGACTTCCATACTTTTAGTCATCTGCATAGATAAAAGCCGATTTAGCGCAAAGTGAATCTCAGCAGTTTGATTTATAGGATGCTTGAGCCGCCAATAGCCAGGCAGCGGTGCATTATCTGCCAACAGTCCGAGTGTTACCATCTGTGCTAACCTGCCGTATGATCTCAGCTTAAGAGCAAGGCTTTCAGCAACTAATCCGAGATGTGCTTCTATATCAGCCGGCTCACTAAGAGTGCTTGAGAACATATGTTCGATAATAATAGTATCTGGAGGCCACATTGCTTTAACGAGGCTGTGGTCTACTCCGTTTGCCATAGTATGAACCCGCTCCCCTAATGCGCCGAACTGTTGGATCAGCAGTTGTTTGGGAATCATTGCAAGCTGACCTATGCTCTTGATGCCTAAATCAGCAAGCCGCTTTACTGTTTTAACTCCCACGCCGGGCAGTAAGCTCACCAAAAGAGGCGACAGAAACTGTTTTTCATCCCCAGGGTTTATTAACTTGCAAGATAGAGCCTTTGCTTCATCCGATGCTATCTGTGCCACAAGTTTATTAGATGCAATCCCTACCCTAACGCTATATCCCAATTCGCTGATTTTGCGCATAACATCAGTAGTTATCTTTTTGGGTTCGCCAAAGAGTTTTCCACATCCTGTAACATCCAACCACGCGCTATCGAGAGTATTAGGTTCAAGTAGCGGAGAATAATGCGATAAAACATCCATTATATTCGCATGGACTGAGTAGTACAGCGGATAATCTGCAGACAGTATTGTTACTCCTGGACACACCTTCTGCGCGTGCCTTATGGTCATACCGTTTGTAACACCGCCTGAGGCAGCTTCTTTGGAGGCCGAAATAATCACTCCTCCAGCAGACCCGGAACCTTTTGCCACCGCAATCGGTTTGCCGACAAGGTCTGTCTGACGTTTTGATTCTATCGTCGCGAAGAATGATTCGATCTTGAAGTGGATTATTGCTCGCATAATACAGCCTTTCTGGCAACAAAACGCCACCGGCATGCTATATTATGACAATCGAACATATGTTTGTCAATGGCGTTTTTATCAAATATTGATTATCAGGCCATCGTATGCCAGTTTCATCCCCGCTGGCAGTTCGCTGTTTGTGGTTTCGTGATCCAGCCCGTGCGACATATGCACAAACCACGTCTGTCGTGCACCGATGCTCTTAGCTACAGCAATCCCCTGCTCCAATGTAAAGTGTGTGTTATGTGGTTGGTGTCGCAGTGCACCCAGGACAAGTGTATCCAGCCTTTCCAATAGTCGCATCGAATCTGTTGGGATCAGACTGCAATCTGTTATATACGCCAGATCCCCTATTCGGTAGCCCAGAATCGGTATTTCACCGTGCATTACGGGAATTGGTATTACTGTGATTCCAGCAGCCTGGAACTCGCCGGAGATTTCTACAAACTCTATCTTGGGTTTTCCTCCGCCCTTCTGTGTGGGCAAAAAAATGTATTCAAATGCCCTATGAATCGCTCGAAGTGTTTCAGGAGAACCGTAGCACGGAATCGAGGCGTTCTGCGTCTCGTTAAACCGACGAATATCATCTAATCCAAAAATGTGGTCAGCGTGTGCGTGGGTGTATAACACAGCATCGACGCGCTCAACATCGTTAGCCAAGCATTGCAGCCTCAACTCGGGAGATGTGTCGACCAGCAGATTCTTGCCGCCCGTTTTGATTAATGCGGATGTTCGCATACGATGATTGTGCGGATCCGTTGAAGTGCAGACTTTGCACTTACAACCTATCATCGGTACGCCATGGGATGTTCCGGTTCCGAGGAATATCAGTTGAATACTCATTTGCTTCTCACAATTATGTAACACTTACCGATAAGCAATTGAAAAACATCTGCACAACTCTGGAACAATGCAAGACTCGCTGCAGTCATACTAATCAGAGACACTCCCTTTCTCTCCTTTCCTAGAGGAACGGTCCTGGCGGAGCTAGGGCCGTTCGTATTTTTTTGCCACAGCGCATATAGCTCCAGACCAATTCGGGAATAAACTTCTTGCAGTGACTGTTGCTAGGGTGTCAGTTGTACAGAGCTGCTTCAGATTCATCATTCTTTGTGCGTATCACGCTGGTTTTTGTGGATTCTTCGTAGTCTACCCACACACAATTATCTACGGCATCGTGGATAGCTTCGATGTGCGTGATAAGCACTATCTGCTCGAACCTACTTTTTAGCATCTGCAATTGTGATACTACATTGTCGCGGCGGATATCATCGAGGGAACCGAACACCTCGTCAAGTGCAAGAAGAGACAGATTATGCCCCGCTCTTTCGGCAATCATCTTGGAGACTGCTAAACGAAGAGCCAAGTTGACAACGTCTTCTTCTCCTCCCGAGATAATTGGTTTCGGCTCACCATCATCGATAATCTGAGCTTCATAAACGTCTGACACACGAATCGCTGTGTATCGGCCATCAGTCATTTCTGCTAGCAGATCACTCGCTGTAATAGCGAGCTCCGGGGCAGTGCGATTGTTCAGGTCGTCTCTCAACTTGTCCAGTGCATCAGCCAGGGTCTGAAGATGCAGACGAGTTCGACGTTTTTCGTTCAGTTCTGTTTCTTTGGTCTTGTAGTTTTTCTCGTCCTTTAGAGCATTGTCGAGAGCATTTTGCGCCACTTTCAATTCCCCACGCGCTCGTTCAGCCGTGAGGCTTGCCGATGCTAGAGTCGTTTGAGCCAGTTCGTATTCTCTAATCAGCGTCTCGTGCTCCAATTGGGAGAACTGAAGCTCAACAATGGAAGCCTGCAATGAAGCAATGTTGTTGTCGGCACGAGCGAAACTGTCCTTTTCTCGCTTGAGATCATTCTCAACGTTTTCTTGGCGACTTAACGCACTCCGCAGTTCGACGCTGCGATCTCTAGCAGGCTTCAGTCTGTAACCCAGCTTACGGAGTTCATCGAAACGCTCTTGATCGAAACCGGAAGGTAAACTGGTCAACTGTTTCTCGAGCTTTTGTGACTCCAAACGTTTCTTTTCATACTCCTCTTTGCGTTTGGGCAGTTCTGCACAGCGCGATGCGATGTCTGCGCGTTTCTGCATAGTCTCATTTCGTTTACTCTCGAGAGTCTGTTTGAGCTGTCGCAGTGCAAGCAGTGTTGAAGGTTCCTGTTGATGCTTTGCCAAATGATTTTTGATTTCGGCAGTTCTGCGATCCATTGATTCTATCTGTTTATCGAATCCTGCTAATACTTTTGCGTGCTCTTCACCGAGCGGACGTTCACACGTGGGGCATTTTCCTTCTGAGCCGGCGTCTGCTATGGTCTGGCGCTTTGCAAGTGTTTCTTCTCTGTAAGACAGAAGCTGCTCCAACTCTGCCTGAGACTTGCTGAGAATCTTGTTAAGGGTATCAGACTCCTTTTCTATTTTCTCGTTGACTCCATTTATCTGCTTTTCCAGATCATCCAGTGCTTCTTCAATGAGAGTGGCCTCAGAGGGATACTCTGCCAAATCAGCTATTTGCGATTGTAAAGACGTTATATCGCTCTTTAGTATAAGCAACCGACCGTTTGTTTCTGCTCTGAATGACTCGTGCTTCTGCAACTCCGAGAGCATTTTGTATTCAGTTTCAGCGGCGTGGAATTCTTCCACTTGAGGCATCAGTGAGATCAACTCTTTATCTTTCGCTGCAAGGTCGGCGATTTCGGCTTCGAGTTCCTTAATCCGCTCAGAAGAGCGTTTGCGCTCTGCAGTATCTAAATCAATTCGCTTGGAATAATCGGCAGCCAGCCTCGCTTTCTTTTCTGAAGTATCGCGAAGTGGATGCAGCCTGTCGTAGTCTTTCTTTGCCTCGTTCTCCTTGCGTTCCTCAGCAGCAAGGAGCTTTTTTGCGGAGGCGACTTCGCGGCTGCTTTCGGTCTTACGCTGTTTGATTTCTTCGGCACTGCCAAGTGTGTGTTCTATGGCGGAGATTTCACGGTCGAGATCAAGGCGATCCTTGTTTGCTTTGTCGCGTGCCTTGAGAATTCTCTCGTAGCCCAGCATTCTGCTTATAGCGGTGGCACGTTCTCTGCCATCCAATCCACGCATAAACTCCAGTTCTTTCTGTGCAGTGAAAAAGCTTGTAAAGAAGGCCTGATAGTTCATACCCAAGGATTTTTCAATAGCTTTGGTGACAGTCATAAAACCTGTTTGGGTATTAACACCATCAACCGAAAGGCTAGCGTGGGTTTTACCTGAAGTATCGAGTCTGCGGGTGACAGAGTAAGTGTGCGGATCCAGAGTGAAGACCAGTGTAACTTCAACCGACTCATTTCCTTCAGCGGCTTTGGAGCGCAACGAATCATTATGGCCTCTTACTGCTGGTTTGCCGTATAGCGCCCAAGCCATGGCTTCGAGAATAGTAGTCTTTCCACTGCCATTTTTGCCGATGATGCCAGTTACACCGGGATAGAACTCTATATGAGTCTGTTTGTGCTGTCTGAAGTTTTTGATGCTTACTGATACTAGTCGCATTGTTGTGGTTATTCCGACACTTGTTCCAGGTATTCCAATCCCAGCTCAGTCAATCTGTCTCTGTCAGTGCCTGCAGGGATGTCGAGGTATTTGGCAAACTCACGCCACTCACCTTCCAAAGGCAGTGCCTTGCGTTCACCATCTATCGTAACCGTCGGGCCTTCCTTCTTCGGACGCGGCTCAAATTGAAAATGCAGAGCTTCCATCCGCAGTCGTCGAATAGTCTCGTAGTTCAGGTCTTGGATAGTAGCGCGTGGAATGTTATTGACAATCAGTCGCACGATTTTTGCGTCGTGACCGCCTCTAATTCCGGAAACGCGCTCCTCAACCAGTTTATCAATTTCAACTGCGGTTAGTCCTTCTGCATCGATGGATCTGAGTTCAATCACATCCCGTGTCTTTGTCTGATGAAAATCGACAATTCTGTGCTGGTCAAGATCGAACTCGATGAACCCTTTGGGCTTTTTCGTTTCTTCCCATATGTTCGTGCTTGTATACTCAAGCGATCCCGAGTAGTAGGCATTCTCTGCTATTTTCTCGTGAATGTGGTAGTGCCCGAGAGCAACATAGTCCCACTTGTCGTGCAGTATTTTGGAAGGGCTTATTGCCTCACCAACATCATAGTAGCTGCGTGCTATGCCTTCCATAGTGCCGTGCACCGTCAGAACGTTGTATTTGGTCTCTGAGTTTGGCTCTATCTTCAAGCTAGCTAGCTCCGGAAGAGCTCTGTGGCAAAGGCAGTACACTGTTGTATCAATACTCCCAATATGAAGCGCTTGATAATCGCTGTGAACCACGTGCACATCTGAGATCTGTTTGAAAAGATCGAGGATACAGCCGGTATCTACAGATCTTGGCGAATCGTGGTTGCCACCAATGATGACGATCGGCGCCTTTATCTGCCTACGTAGCTCGGCGAACTCGTAGAACGTGTGTTGTATCATCAGGTTGGATGGTCTTACCACGTGAAACAAGTCGCCAGCTATAACAACTATGTCAGGTTGGATAGTCTTTATCTTCTCGAGAGCTTGCCTGAATGCTTTGAAGACATCCGCTTCACGACAATTTATACCTTGACTGGTTATTCTGTTGTAGGCGCGGTATCCCAGATGGACATCCGCCAGGTGAGCTATTCTCATGCGGGGTTTTTAACGAGGATATTAGTCTTCGTCCTCGTCACCTTCTGGCTCTGCAGGAATTGGTTCGCCCGTTGGGGATATGATGACACGACGATTGCATATATCGCAAGCGAACTCTTTACGGGAGCAGAACAGGTCGTTCTTGCTGGCACAATATGGGCAGTAAAGATGTCGCACAGGTTCCTTCTGCAGGCGAATCATCCATACCATTAGCACTACACTTATTATGATGGATATCGCCAGGATGATAATCCCGGCAACTTGTAGAATCGTTCCGCTTCCAAATAGTGTTAACGCAAGCCCGATAAACGCAGCAATGCCTACCTTTTTGAATGATCCGGAATAGTGCTGCTCGAGCCCGCGGATAGTGTCGTAGTTGGGCTTAGTCAATGATCAGATGCTCCCCTATTTCGTGTTCGCATGGAGTCTCGACTCCGACCATGCAGAGCAATGCTACCCCCAAATGGTCGCAATGTCAACCAGCCCAGAGGCTTTGGGTGAGTTTTGCTTGACCGGTTGCTTGCCAACAAGCTACAATTGCCGTGGTTGTTCCCTAGGAGGTGGGACTTGAGGTTTCTCTTACTGGCTCTGGTTATCTCTATTCTCGCCATACCATCTTTCGGTCTGCAGATACAGGCTATTCGAGCGGTGGATCCACCGATCATCGACGGCAAGCTCGATGACGCTTGCTGGCAACGTTTACCGGACGCCAGCGAGTTCGTCTACAGCGAAACCGGTACTCCGGCCGCCGAAGAAACTGAAGCCTGGATTTGCTACGACTCCAACAACATCTATGTCGCCTTCAGGTGTTACGACAGCAAACCAGATAAAATCGTCGCTCAACAGGTGAAACGCGGCGGCTCAATCGCGACCGATGACAGAGTGATCATCGGTGTCGATCCTTGGCACGAACATCGAAGCCTCTACTACTTCTACTGCACCCCTCGTGGTACTCAATCCGAAACTATTCCAGATGGTGGCGGCAGTAAAGTGGAATGGCGAGGCGATTGGTACGCCGCAGCAACGCAGGATGACACTGGTTGGTATGCCGAAATGGCGATCCCCTGGGAAATCCTGAAGTATCCCAAAGGTCAGCAGACTATTGGTCTGGTATTCTGGAGGCATTCTGCTCGGTTTGACATGCAGTGGAGTTACCCCGACCTCGGTCCGAATATGGACGAGCACAACGCTGCGGACTGGCAGGAAGTCGAACCTCCTCACCCCAAGTTGCGCACGGTTGGCTTACACTATACTAATGTAGGCCTGGGTGGAGTAGCTTTTAAGAACGGCCTCGATATCAAACACCAGTTGTCCCGGCAAATCAATGGGCTGCTCACTGTAAACCCGGACTTTGCCAGTATAGAGCAGGATGTTGAAAGCATAGATTTTACTTATTTTCCGAGGGTGCTTACAGATCGCCGGCCATTCTTCCAGGAAGGTGGTGACTTCACCTTTCCGCGTGAACATCAAATGTTCTACAGCCGTAACATTACAGATGTGGATGTGGGTGTAAAAGTGACTGGAAGGTCGGCCAAACACGCTTTCTCCGGGCTCTACACTAGTGGCGGCAGTTGTGACAATCATTTGTACTGCAAATCGAATTGGAATTTCGGCAAGATCAACAGTGCCGGATTTGCTCTAGCCTCTACACGTCTGCCGGATATTGATAACGATGTAGTATCAATCTACGGGACATTAGGCAAAAGGACAAATCTGCGAACTGATACACTCAATTATGTGTTGATGAAAAGCTCTACTTCTGGCGAGGGCGGCGACGGCACTGCGAGCATTATCCATGCGTCAGGAGAAGGTGGTCCGAAACAGCTTGCGTGGAATGCCAGATACATGGACATCGAGCCGGATTATTTTGCTGCCGATGGACTGGTTCCAGACCCCGACTTAAAAGGGCTGGATTACGGTTTGGGTTATGGCGACCAGTATGACGAAGGCCGTCTCAGGGGTTATTTTGTAGGTTCGTCAGCCTACTCGTGGCGGTTGCACGATGGTGACAGGTTGTCTAGAGGTGCTGAAGTCTATGGAGACATTTGGGGTGTGGGATGGATGTGGCACTTCAGCGTTAGTGGTGGTTCCCGCAGACACGTCGCTGGTGACGGCACGGCTTCCTTATATCACGACCGACATTACTCGGTTGGGTTTGGCTGGAACCAAACGGATATGTTTCGACGCGGCTGGATAGACGTTGGCTTTGGCAAACTCGCTGGAGGCAACTCACAGCATATAATGGCGAAGCAGGCTATCAAGCTTGGCGGTTCATTTCACTCAGATTTGTCAGTAGAGTACTTGCGCCTCACGGGGCCAAATGCGGATAGGCAACGACAATCCGTCGCTTCGATAACGTACGATCTGTCTGCCGAGCGTTCCATCTCGGCTCGCGTGATCGAACGAAATGGCAAGATGAATGTGTCCTGCGGATTCCGACAAGCAGTAAGGCGAGGCGCAGACCTCTACATTCTATTCGGCGATCCTAATGCCGATAAGACTGTGAACCGAGTGACACTGAAGCTTATCAGACCTTTGTTCTGATAAGGGGCTGAGTCGCACCCAGCCCCTTCATTCCTACTCGCCCGGAATCAACGGATTATTCGGTGCAGGGGGAATGCCAGGACGTGGTGTTGACCCAGGTTTTGGCGTAGCAGCGTTTGGATCAAACTCCTTCGCGCCTGGTGGCGGTGTGAACTTGAACTTGCTGTCTGGCACGGAAGCGTTTGCTACTATGCTTTTCATCGTTGTTGTTTGAGTCATCACGGCAGAATCTGTGATCTTCGGCAGGTTCTCGATGGAAGGCATCTTCTGGCCGCTTTCTTTGGCTTTCTGTTCCATAGCTTTGATCTGTGCCTGGCGGAAGCTCTCCAAGTCTTTTGGGGTTACCGTCTGGATTACTTGCAACTGGTGTATAAGATAGTCCGATTTGCCAACCCATACTTTCTGCTTGATTGTTGACCCCCCGCCATGAGACTCAATAGTGTGCTCAATGATGTAAGTGTCTACACCGTTTATCTTTTCTGATCCAATGAGTTTGGCCTTTTTAGCGATACTTGATATGTCATTACCAGCGAGCAGCACTTGGGTAGAAAGATCCTTTATGCTTTCCCGCTTGCCGAAAGCGTCTTTTGGAGCTGGCCGCTTCATATACATCTTCTCTGCGGGAAAATAAACGTACGCATTGACTCCGTCCATCAAGCTTATCTGCGATTCGTTGCCTTTGCCCATCTCCAATCGCATACTGTTCGGTCGTTTGTAATCAAGTGCTATTGGACGCTCGTCGGACTGCTTCTCTTTGCCCATACTCTGTGTAACACGCAAAACTCCTTGCATTTGCAGAGTCTTGGCAGAAGCATACGTTGCGGCGGCCTTGGTCAGAATATCCTTGGCTGTCGGGTTGGCTGGCAGATCTCCACTGGTTTTCGTGCCCTGTGTCTCATCGGTCGGTTTTACATTATCCTTAGCAGATTCGGGCTTATCTCCAGATTCTTCAGAAGTCTTGTCCTTGGCTGATGACTTCGAAGTCGTCACATCTTTCGGTCCTGGGGCACTGGTATCTACCGCTTGCTTTTTGGCACATCCAACAATTCCGATTGCGAAAAGCGCGGCTAAGAGCAATACTGCGAATCTCTTCATCTATTCCTCCTGGTGTGGTGGGCGTGTGTAATCACAATTCTAGTGTTGGGTACCCCAATCTGATTCACCTTCTTCAATTTGATCGGCTGGCAACCGCACCAAATACGAATAGGCGGCAAGAGCAGCCTTCGCCCCATCCCCAGCAGCAATGATAATCTGCTTCTCGGGCACATCGGTTATGTCTCCTGCGGCAAAAAGGCCGGGGACACCTGTCTCGCAAGCGCAATTGACCGGTATTTCGCCGAGACGGTTCAGACCGACCAGACCATTTAGAAATCCTGTATTTGGTACCAGGCCAATTTCGACAAATACAGCGCGCACTTTGATGTGACGTTTCTTGCCAGTCTTCAGGTTCTTCACATTCAGCCCCGTGACCATCACATCACCCATTATTTCAGTTGGGGTGCTATTCATCAGAAGCTCTACGTTTTGTCCGTTTTTCACTTTTTTCTGAAGGATTTCATCACCGCCCAGCTTGTCGTTGATGTCAATGAGGTAGACTTTGGGTGTTATCCTCATCAACTGCATTGCAGCATCGAGACCGGAGTTTCCACCACCAACAACAGCAACCTCCATCCCGGCAAAGAGTGGTGCATCGCACGTGGAGCAGTAAGAGACACCCTTTCCTCGGAACTGGTATTCGCCTGGCACATTGAGCAGCCTCGGAGACTTGCCCGCTGCAATTATCAACGCCCGACACTTGATCTTCCGACCGTCATCTGTTTGAACACTGAATCCGCTATCGGTTTTTGAGACTTTGGTTACCCCAGTGTACTCAACACGTAAGTTGAAGTACCTTAGGTGATCTTCAAACTTCAGAACCAACTCTGGTCCAGTAATATAGGTGTAACCAAGATAGTTCTCAACCTCTGAGCTCCAGGTTGTCTGCCCGCCGATGTCTTTTGTGATGAGGAGTGTATCGAGTTGCTTGCGTGCTGCATAGACTCCTGCCGTCATTCCGGCGGGACCCGCACCAATAATTATGAGATCGTGCATTGTTCCATCCCATTTGTGCTTACAGGATGATTCACTTCACCCTGCGCAGAAGCTGTCATCACAACTTCAGCAGCTCTTCTAGCTTAGGTCTGTTGAAACCTACCACTATACTGCCGTCGATTTCGATGACTGGCACTTGGAGCCGGCCAGACTTCCTGACTAACTCGTCTCTTGCGGCAATGTCGGTAGTTACATCCTTCTCAGTGTAGACAACGCCTTTGTCCGACAGGTATCGTTTCGCATGCTGGCAGTAAGGGCAAGTGGGCGTGCTGTAGATCGTAATCTGCCGCTCAGTTGCCATGGTAACCCCTCCCTCAAACAATACTTATGCAAGAGTCTACCCCAGATAACAGAATTTTGAACGGTGTATACTTGTCAACTTGGCTTGGCAATTAGTGCTGCAGGCTGTAGAATGAGGCTGGCTCCTCCGGAATACAACCGGATTCTAACCTCTTCAGGAGATGCTGTTGGATAGAGAACGAGCACTTAAGGCGTTGAGGCGCGAGCCCACAGACAGAATTCCCCACGGAGAGATGATCTCTAACCCTGATGCTGTGCAATTGATAACCGGAATTGATCCGTGGCAGCAGCCGCGACAGGCTCAAAAAGCATTGATAAGCAAATATGCTATAGACATTTGGCAACTCCCTGCCGATGACACTCCGATCCCACGCATCTTGGATGACGATACACACATTGATGACGATGGGCGCGCAACCGTGCGTTGGGGAATGGAGCGCACGTGGCACTGGGATTGGGGGCACAAGTTCAATACTCTGGATGATGTTATCGCGTACCAGCCTCTCGAGAATATGGACCAGAGAGATATGGAGCCGGTTGCTCTTGACATCCGATTATCTGTCGACGACCTCGCAGCACAGTTTCAGACAACACTGGACAAAGGCCGAAAGGCCAATGGCGACCTTGCACTCGCGCACGGTGGGTTCTATAACACAATGTTTATGTGGCCGCTTCTTACCTTTGGTTGGGAAAAGTTTCTCGAGCTTGGGATTTCTTATCCTGAGGACACAGATCGATTGCTAAAAGACTTTTCAGAGTTCTCTCGGAAAGTCTTCAAGGCGTGGGCTAAGACCGATCTGGAGGTATTTTCAAGTCACGACGATATCTGCTTTCAAGCGGGGCCCGTTTTCTCTCCCACGTGGCTCAGAAAGCATATCTATCCGTACTACGAGGAATTCTGGGGCTATCTGAAAGATGCCGGTAAGATCGTTTTCTTCGTCTGTGATGGTAATGTGGATCAAGTAGCGGATGATGTTATAGCGTGTGGAGCTGATGGCATTCTATCAGAGCCTTACACCAATTGGAGCGAGTATGCTAGAAAGCATCCAGATAAAATCCTGATGGGCGATGGAGATAATCGTATTATCAAAACTGGCGACAAAGATGCCATCTACAAAATGGTTAGAGAGATGGCAGATTTTGGGCGCGACCTGCCGGGATACTTCTTCTGCGTGAGCAATCACATCACTCACGACCTTCCTCCCGATGGCGTGAAACATTATTTTGATGCGGCTGCACTCTACAGTGGGCGCTAAAGCAATGGAACTTACGGAGTCAGATGCTGAATGAACAATATACCTAGACCTGAATATCCGCGCCCTCAATTGGTGCGGGCGGAGTGGATAAACCTTAACGGAATGTGGGAGTTTGAGCAGGATTCTGGCAAGTCTGGAGAAGCGCGAGGGCTTGTTATGCAGAAAGAGCCATACTCCCAGACGATTTTAGTGCCGTTCTGTGCGGAAAGTGAACTCTCTGGCATAGGAAACAAGGACTTCATGCCCTGTGTATGGTATCGCAGGAGCTTCATTATTCCCTCAGAATGGCGAGGTAAACAGATTATCCTGCATTTTGGTGCGTGTGACTACGAGACAACAGTCTGGGTTAACGGTGCAGAAGTCGGCCGGCATATAGGCGGATACTCACCATTTGCATTTGATATAACCGGTGCACTGCAAAATGGTGAAAACACAGTTGTTGTTCGCGCTGTTGACGACACAACGAGTCCTCTTCAGGCTACAGGAAAGCAGTCGATTAAGTACCTTTCGGCCGATTGTTTCTATACCAGGACTACCGGCATCTGGCAGACTGTCTGGCTGGAGGCCGTGCCAAATACTTATATTGAGTCGTTTCGCGTTTATCCAAGTGTTGACGATGGCATAGCGACTATTGTAGCCAAAGTTAACGGATCTACAGACAACGTTAAACTGAAGGCTATTGCTTTGGCAGAAGGTAGTGTCGTCGGGGAAGCCACCGCGGCGGCACATTCTCCCGCAGTCATCACACTTAAGCTATCGGATGTATTTGAGTGGTCGGTCGAGGAACCATTTCTCTACGATCTTGAATTGACACTCCTTCAGGATAGTGAAGAATTAGATACTGTAAGCAGCTACTTCGGCCTTCGCAGCATAAGAATTGATGGAAAGAGAGTTCTTATCAACAACAAGCCTGTGTTTCAGAGGCTTGTGCTCGACCAAGGATTCTACCCGGACGGCATCTATACAGCTCCCACAGATGAAGCTTTGAAACGAGATATCGAGCTCTCAATAGCGATGGGATTTAACGGAGCCCGACTGCACGAAAAGGTTTTTGAGCCAAGATTCATTTACTGGGCGGATAAATTGGGATATCTGGTATGGGGTGAGTATCCCAATTGGGGGTTGGATCACACTGATCTGCAGGTGCTTTCACGTGTAACGCAAGAGTGGCTGGAAGTGTTGGAGCGTGATTTCAATCATCCGTCAATTGTCGGATGGTGCCCGTTTAACGAGACGTATCGTGAGCAGGACGACGAGTTACTAAGAACTGTATATCTCCTTACGAAGTCTGTTGACCCCACGCGGCCTGTAATCGATACCAGCGGCTATGTTCACGTGGAAACTGATATATGGGACTCCCACAATTACGAACAGGATACTGATAAGTTTGCAGCAGCGTTTGAGGAGTTTAAGACAAAGGACACTGTGTACGAGAATTGTGCGCAACCGTGTTGCTATGAAGGGGAGCCTTATTTCGTTAGTGAGTACGGCGGAATATGGTGGAATCCGACGGAAGAGGACGGCTGGGGATATGGGAAACGCCCCAGCAGTGAGGCGGAATTTCTCGATCGTTATCGACGGCTGACTGAAACACTACTCTTTCATCCCAAAATGTTTGGGTTCTGCTATACGCAGCTTTATGATGTGGAACAGGAAGTAAACGGTCTTTATACCTACAACCGAGAGCCTAAGTTTGCGCAAGAAATCATTAAAAACATAAACACTCAGCGTGCTGCAATTGAGTTTGAATAGGTGGATATGACTGACTATTGCAGAAGTGACGTTTGGTATTTTATGGTATTGATAGCGATTGTTGCTCTGCCGTAATAGGATTGACCAGCAGCATCTGGTGCCTTATAATGGTGTGTCAGCAACCGGAGGCGTGCCTGAGTGGTTGAAAGGAGCGGTCTTGAAAACCGTCGTAGTGCAAGCTACCGGGGGTTCGAATCCCTCCGCCTCCGCCACCTTATTAGTTGCAAAGCTGTTAGCTGGATCAGGGGATGACTAAGCTCATTCCCTGTCGTCTTTGTGACTAATCGTATTGTAGACAGTGATAGTGATATAATTGCCAAGTGGTCGATGCGGCCGCAAAGAGTCTATGGATATTCTCACATTCGTTTTGATGGCAATGCTTGCCGTTGTAGCCGGCTTCATAGGAGCACTACTTGGCCTCGGCGGCGGGATAATAATTGTCCCCGGGTTAACGATCCTCTTCCACCAAGACTTCAAAGTGGCTGTTGCCGCCAGTCTTGTTAGTGTAATTGCGACTTCGAGTGCTGCAGCGACTGTATACGTGTCGCAGCACATCACAAATGTAAGGCTCGGCATGCTGCTTGAGACAGGCACTACCGCGGGAGCCTTCTTAGGTGCGTTCGCTGCGGTGCTAATTAGCCCCAAATACCTGTATCTCATCTTCGCTGCGGTTTTGATCTATGCAGGTTACCATATGCTCGTTGGCAGACAGTCAACAGTTCCCAAGGGTGAGAATGGACCTGTGCACCCCAGCCTATCGGGCGCTTTTCGGGATCCTGCGTCGGGTAAGACCGTGAGCTACGATGTCCATCACATTCCTACAGGAATGGCAGGTAGCTTTGGAGCTGGACTGCTCTCAGGACTTCTGGGTGTCGGTGGTGGCATCATCAAGGTTCCCATTATGAACCTTGTAATGCGAGTACCGATCAAGGCTTCTATAGCCACCAGTAACTTCATGATTGGCGTCACGGCAGCTACCAGCGCGCTTGTCTATTGGCGAAATGGGTTAATAGACCCTGTTGTCACTGCCCCCACTACAATCGGTGTGTTAATCGGAGCCAGGCTTGGAACGAGGATGTATATGCAGAGCGACTATGTCCCCCATAACTGCCGTGGGATAATGTCCCCAT